>NZ_JBWKYR010000005.1:0-330807 GCF_059423865.1 Acidovorax sp. GW458-11-26-14-TSB4 | reverse complement strand
CACCTGGGCATTTCAGGAAAGACTCAGATTGTATATCAAAAAAAACACCCCCAGCGCTTCGGCTGCACATTTGTCGGACGAAATTGAAGGAAGCGTGCAGGGGCACCGTGATGGCCATGGTTTCGTCGTGCGTGACGACGGCGAAGGCGACATCTACATTCCCCCCAACGAAATGCGTGCCGTGCTGCACAAGGACCGTGTGCGCGTGCGCATCGTGCGCCAGGACCGCCGGGGCCGTCCCGAAGGCCGCGTGGTCGAGATCATCGAGCGCCCGCCGCAGCCCATCATCGGTCGCCTGCTGCAGGAAAGCGGTGTCTGGCTGGTCGCACCGGAGGACAAGCGCTACGGCCAGGACGTGCTGATCCCCAAGGGCGCCACCGGTGCGGCCAAGCCCGGCCAGGTGGTCGTGGTCGAGCTCACCGAACCGCCGGCCCTGTTCGGCCAGCCCGTGGGCCGCATCACCGAAGTTCTGGGCGAGGTCGACGACCCCGGCATGGAGATCGAGATCGCCGTGCGCAAGTACGGCGTGCCGCACGAGTTCTCGGCCGAGTGCCTGGCCCAGGCCAAGGAGCTGCCCGACAAGGTGCGCGCGCAGGACAAGAAGCGCCGCGTGGACCTGACCGATGTGCCCCTGGTCACCATCGACGGCGAGGACGCGCGCGACTTCGACGATGCCGTGTACTGCGAGCCCGCGCGCGTGGGCCGTGGCAAGGGTTGGCGCCTGCTGGTGGCCATCGCCGATGTGAGCCACTATGTGGAGACCGGCAGCGCCATCGACATCGATGCCTATGACCGTGCGACCAGCGTGTACTTCCCGCGCCGCGTGATCCCCATGCTGCCCGAGAAGCTGTCCAACGGCCTTTGCTCGCTCAACCCCGAGGTGGAACGCCTGTGCATGGTCTGCGACATGCTGGTCACGGCCAAGGGCGAGGTGCATGCCTACCAGTTCTACCCGGCCGTGATGTTCAGCCATGCGCGCTTCACGTACACCGAGGTCGCCGCCATCCTGGCCAACACGCGCGGCCCCGAGGCCAGCAAGCGCAAGGACCGGGTCAAGGACCTGCTCAACCTGCACGACGTGTACCGCGCGCTGCTGGTGGCACGCGGCCAGCGCGGCGCTGTGGACTTCGAGACCACCGAGACGCAGATCATCTGCGACGAGAACGGCCGCATCGAGAAGATCGTGCCGCGCACCCGCAACGACGCGCACAAGCTCATCGAGGAGGCCATGCTGGCCGCCAACGTCTGCAGCGCCGACTTCATCGCCCAGGGCGGCCAGCCCGGCCTGTTCCGCGTGCACGAAGGCCCCACGCCCGAGAAGCAGGAGATCCTGCGCAACTACCTCAAGGCCATGGCCGTGGGCATGACCATCGGCGACGACCCCAAGCCTTCGGAGTTCCAGGCCATCGCCGAAGCCACCAAGGACCGCCCCGACGCGCAGCAGATCCACACCATGCTGCTGCGCTCCATGCAGCAGGCCATCTACACGCCCATCAACAGCGGCCACTTCGGCCTGGCTTTCGAGGCGTATACCCATTTCACCAGCCCGATCCGGCGCTATCCGGACCTGCTGGTGCACCGCGTGATCAAGGCCATCCTGGGCAAGACGCAGTACAAGCTGCCCTCGCTGCCCACGCCGGGCGAAGCCCATGCCAAGCTGGCCAAGCGCCTGGCCTCGCGCGTGGCCGCGCCCGGCATGAAGCCGCGCAAGGACGTGAAGCCGCCGAGCCGCGAGGTCCAGGCCTGGGAGGCCGCGGGCCTGCACTGCAGCGCCAACGAGCGCCGGGCCGACGAGGCCAGCCGCGACGTCGAGGCCTGGCTCAAGTGCAAGTACATGCGCGAGCACCTGGGCGAGGAGTTCAGCGGCGTGGTCAGCGCGGCGACGAGCTTCGGCATCTTCGTCACGCTCGATGCCATGTACGTCGAAGGCCTGGTGCACATCACCGAACTCGGTGGCGAGTACTACAAGTTCGACGAGGCACGCCAGGAACTGCGTGGTGAGCGCACCGGCATCCGCTACGCCATCGGCGCGCGCGTGCGCGTGCAGGTCAGCCGCGTGGACCTTGATGGCCGCAAGATCGACTTCCGCCTGGTGCGCGAGGGCGAGGAACTGTTGGGGCGTGCGCTCAAGGACAAGGGCGTGTCGCAGGACGGCCATGGCGGCTCCGGCAAGGGCCCGCGCAAGGGCGGCAGCAGTGGTCGCTCCAGTAGCGGTGGCCGGCCCAAGGCGAAGGCCGCCGATCCCTCGGCCACCGAGATGGCATCGCTCACGCGCGAGCGCGCTGCGCGCTCGCCCATCCAGGAGCTCAAGGCGTCGGTGAAGAAGGCGGCCGGCAATGGCAAGCCCGGCGGCAAGACCAGCAAGGGCCGCAAGCCGCGCCGCAGCTGAGCCAGGCACCGGACCATGGCGGCCTGTGCAGGCGCGGGCCGCCATTTTTCATGGGCGGGCGGCGGCCTGGGGCTGGTCCGTGGGGCCCGGCTGTTGTGCTTGTTGCAGGAAGGTGAGATAGCGCTGCGCCGAGTCGCCGGGGGCCTCCATCATGGGCAGGTGGCCGATGCCGGCCAGGCGATCGATGTGCGCGCCCGGCAGCAGGGCGCGCAGTGTCTCGCTGCCCGAGATGTCGAACACCCGGTCCTGCTCGCCCCAGAGGGCCAGCGTGGGCTGCCGCAGGCGGGTCGCCAGCCGTTGCTCCAGCAGGTACCGGTCCTTGAGCTGGGCGTCCCACAGCCGTGTGTTGGATGCCGCGTTGCGCAGCGCGTCCTGCTCGCTGGCGTGCAGGATGGGGTAGGGCAGGAAGGGGCGCTTTTCGAACACCAGCGCCATCATGGCCTCGAACGCTGCCGCGTCGTGCGCTACCAGCGGGCGCTGGCCGGCGTCGATGAGCCGGTCCATGCGGCTCGCCTGCGGCGAACGCAGGCCGTGCGGTGCGCCGATGAAGGCCACGCTGGCCACGCGATCCGGGTGTTCCTGCGCCAGCAGTGCGGCAATGGTGCCGCCCATCGAGTTGCCCGCCAGGTGGGCCTTGGCTATGCCCCAGGCATCCATCAGCTCGCGCAGGCGCCTGGTGTGGGCTGCGTAGTCATAGGGCTGGGCCTCGTCGCGCGTGCTTTCGCCAAAGCCTGGCAGGTCGGGGGCGATCACGCGGTGCGTGGCGGTGATCGGGCGCGCAAAGTCTGCCCAGTGGTCCTTCTCTGCAAAAATACCATGCAGAAGGATGATGGGCAGGCCATCGTGGCCTTGCGCAGTGCCGGGCTGGGTGGGTCCGCTGTCCAGGTAGTGCACCTCGTGCCCCGCGATGCGGACGGTTGTGGCCGAAAGGCCCGAGAGCTGGCGATTGAGGTCCAGCAGCGGCTGCTTGAACAGGGTGGGGGTGCCGTAGTAGAGCGCGGTGGTGGCCAGTGCCAGTGCCGCGGCGGTAGAAATGAGGATGCGCTTCAAGAACAGGTCTCCGTTGTGGATGGATTGCCGTTGAAGGCTACCGGGAGTGCCGTTTGAAAACTTGCATGTTTGGGCTATGCCGACACACAGCACCCTGACCCTCGGGTCTGACCGCGCGCTCTATGTGGGGGATCTGCCCGCGACGGGCTGGCATTGCCATGCTGCTCCCGTGCTGCTTATCGGACTGTCGGGCCGATTTGCCCTGCACCTCAAGCCCGGTGAAGTCGAAACCTGCCACAGCGCGCTGGTCGATGCGGGGGTGCATCACCTGCTGGACCCCTGGGGCGAGCAGGTGGCGCTGATGTACCTGGAGCCCGACTCGCGCGAGGCGCGTGGCCTGCGCCGCCAGTTTGATCGGCGAGGGCCCGTGGTCCTGGATGTGGCCATCCCTGTGGGTGCGCGCAGCGCCATGGAGGGGTACCTGCGCCACTTCGACCTGCATGCCCTGTTGCGGCTGCAGTGGGCGCCGGCGGCACCGCTCGACGCGCGCGTGCTGCGCAGCCTGCAGGCCCTGCGTACCCCCGGGGATCAGCGACTTTTGCGCGACGGACTGGCGGCGGGCGTGCAGCTGTCGGCCTCGCGCTTCAACCACCTGTTCCGCGCCGAGATGGGTGTCAGCCTGCGCAGCTACCGGGTGTGGTCGCAGGTGCGCCTGGCGATGGCGGGGCTGGCGACCAGCCCGCGCCTGACGGATGCGGCCCTGCATGGCGCGTTTTCCGACTCGGCGCATTTCAGCCGCATGTTCCGCCAGACCTTCGGCATGACGCCTTCGAGCGTGCTCAAGCCCCTGAAGGAGGTGGTGCTGGTGCCGTAGTGGTGGTCAGCGGCCGATCCGCCGTGCCAGTGCGCTGGCCGTCAGGGCCAGGCCTTCGGGCCAGTGGTCCGCAGCCAGGCCATGGGCGTAGACGGCCTCGCTCGCGGCGCGCAGCGCGCTGGCACCCGCAGCCAGGCGTGAGCCCACCATGCCGGCCAGCACGTCGCCGGTGCCGGCGGTGGCCAGCAGGCCATTGCCCGTGGGGTTGATGGCGGGCACGCGGTCGGCCGCGCTGATCACCGTGCCCGAACCCTTGAGCACGGCCACGCAGTTGAACTGTGCGGCCAGTTGCTGGGCGGCATTCAGCCGGTCGGCCTGTACTTCGGCGGTGGTGAGGCCGAGCAGGCGCGCGGCCTCCAGGGGGTGCGGCGTGAGCACGGTGGGCTGGCCGTGCTGGCCGCGCGCCACCACCAGGGCGTGCAGTGCGGCATCGAGGGAGATGGCGTTCAGGGCGTCGGCGTCCAGCACCAGGCGTGCGGAGCGCGCGATCACCTCGCGCAGCACGCTGGCGACGGCCTCGCCGCCGCCGCAGCCGCACACCACCGTGAGCTCCGCGAGGTCCAGCGCGCCGAAGCGGCGCAGCATCAACTCCGGCTGGCCCGTGTCCACCTCCAGATGGCCGGCATCCAGCGGGGCCACCAGCACGCGGCCCGCGCCCTGGTGCAGTGCGGCCGAGGCTGCCAGCAGGGCTGCACCGGCCATGCCCATGCCGCGCTGGGCCAGGCCTTCACCACCGATCACGGCCACGTCGCCATGGCTGCCCTTGTGGCTGGCGTGCTGGCGTGGCGCGGGCAGTGGCGGGCCGCACAGCCAGGCATTGGGTGGTTCGTGTCCCGGTGCCACACCCAGGTCGTCGAGCCAGACGCTGCCGGCCGCGTCGCGCCCGGCGGCGGTGAACAGCCCAGGCTTGAGCGTGAGCAGGCTCAGCGTATGCCGTGGAGAGGCGGCATGGTGCAGGAGCGCTTCGGGTGCCAGGCCTGCGCCGAACTGGCCGGTGTCCGCATCGAGGCCCGAGGGCAAGTCCACCGACAGCACCGGGGCGGCGCTGGCCTGCAACTGCCGCAGGCAGGCCTGCAGTCGCTCGTTGGGCGGGCGTGGGGCGCTGCCGTGCGCGGGTGCGGTGATGCCGATGCCGAGCAGGGCGTCGATGCACAGGTCTGCCTCGGTCAGGGTGTCCGGGGCGGTGTCGGCCCACTCCACGCCTGCGGCCAGGGCGCGCTCCCACGATTGGCGCGCATCGGGTGGGGCGGTCTCGGGCGTGCCCAGCCAGGTCACCACCACGCGGCGGCCGCTGCGCCGCAGGTGCATGGCGGCCTCCAGTCCATCGCCGCCGTTGTTGCCCGCGCCGCAGGCAATCCACACCGTGCGCGCATGGGGCGCCAGGGCCTGCGCCAACTGCGCCACGGCCTGGCCGGCGCGCTGCATCAGCGTGTGGGCCGGCAGGCTGTCAGCGGCCGCGCGCTCGATGCGGCGCGTGGCGGCGGTGTTGTGCAGGGCATGGGGCTGGTGGGGGGTGATGCGGTGCATGGCAGGCGGGCAATGTGGCCGCTGCATTGTGCGCCGACCTGCTCCCTGCAGGCTCAAAACCGCCGCAAGCCCAGCCCGTCGAGGTTGATCTCGGGGCTGCGTTGGGCCACCAGGTCGGCAATCGCGCGTGCGCTGCCGCTGGCCAGCGCAAATCCGCTGGTGCCGTGGCCGGTGTTGAGCCACAGGCCGGGAATGCCGCTGGCGCCGATCACCGGGGCGCCATCGGGCAGCATGGTGCGCGCGCCGCGCCAGGCCTGCACGCCTGAAGAAAGCTGGGCACCGCCCGGGAACCAGTCGTTGAGCGTGCGGTACAGGCGCGCCAGCGTGGGGGCGTGGTGCTCGGCGTCGGCGCTGCCCAGTTCCGCCCCGCCGGCCACGCGCACGCGCAGGCCCAGGCGGGTGATGCTGATCTGCTGCTGTACATCGACCACGCTGGCCTGCGGCGCATGCGTGTCCTCGCGCAGCGGTGCGCTGATGGAATAGCCGTACACCGCCGTCAGGGGCAGCGGCAGGCCGATGGCGGGCAGCAATGCGGCCGAGGCCATGCCGGCGCACAGCACCACGGCATCGAAGCGGTGGGTGCTGGCATCGCCCTGCAGCACCAGGCCGGTGGGGCTGGTGGACAGGCGCTCCACGCGTGTGCCGAAGGCGAAGTGCACGCCCCCGGCCTGGGTGCCCTGGCGCAGCAACTGGGCAAACAGGCGGCAGTTGCCCGCTGCAGCGCCGGGCAGCGATATGGCGCCTGCCAGGGTGGTTTCGGGGTGCAGGCCGGGCTCGAGCTTCTGCGCAGCCGCGGCGTCGATCTCCTGCACCGCCACGCCCGCATCGCGCAGGCACTGCAGCATGGGCTGGATGCTGGCACGGTCCTGCTCGGTGCGCAGCAGTAGCAGGCGGCCGGGCGTGCCCTCGAAGTCGAGCTCGTGCTCGGTGGCGATCTGGAGCGTGCGTTCCAGGCTGTACTGGGCCAGGCGCTCCAGCGCGGTGGCGGGCCCGGGGCCTCGTTTGGCCAGGCGCTTCCAGTTCCAGAGCCAGGACACATCGGCCCGGCTGAAGCCCTGGGCCAGGCGCACGGTGGATTGGGCGCCCATGAGGCGTGCGGCCGGTGCCATGCCCGGCAGCGACCAGGGGGTGGGCAGCACGGGGGCCAGCAGGCCGGCGGTCGCAAAGCTGGCATCTTCGGCGGCGGCGTTGCGCTGCTCGAACACGGTGACCTCATGGCCGTCGCGGGCCAGCTCGTATGCGGTGGTGACGCCGATGATGCCGGCGCCCACGATGGCAATCTTCATGAATGGGAGTATGGGCTGCGTTTGCTGCTTTGCAGCAAACTGCAATTGTTATATTTCTTGCAGTGCTTCTTCGATGCGCAGGCCGGCGTTCAATACGCCATCGTCGCGCAGTGCCCCATGCCAGACCATCAGGCCGACCGGGAGTTCCCCCTGCACATGGCAGGGCAGCGACAGGGCGCAGCCGTCCAGCAGGTTCACCAGGCTGGTGTTGCGCAACAGCAGGGTGTTGACGCGGAAGAACTCTTCGTCGCGCTCGGCGCCGGGCGCCACGCTGGCAGCCGTGGGTGCCGTGATCGGCACGGTGGGCGAGAGCAGGGCGTCGTAGCGGTAGATGGCGGCATGCATGCGCGCTTGCCAGGCGCGGCGCAGGTCGAGGAGGGCGATGTACTCCCAGGCCGCCAGCGTGGCGCCCTTTTCGATGCGGGCACGCACCCGCGGGTCGTACTGGGCGCCCTTGGTGGCCAGCAGCCCACGGTGCCAGGCATAGGCTTCGGGTGGCGAGAAGCCGTAGGCGGGCTGCTCGGCCGCCTCGGGCAGGGCGATGGTGTCGATGCGCGCGCCGGCACGGCGCAGGATACCCAGGGTGCGCTCGAAGGCCTTGGCTACCGTGGCGTCCATGCCGTCCAGGAACAGCGTGGTGGGCACGGCCAGGCGGTAGCCGGCCAGCGGGGCCGGGCTGCGCGTGACGCGCGTGGCCGACAGCAGCTCGTGGACCAGGATGGCGTCGCGCACGCTGCGCGTCATGGCGCAGGCGGTGTCGAGCGTGGTGGACAGGGGCACGGCACCCGTGGTGGGCACCAGGCGCTGCGTGTTTTTGAAGCCCACGATGCCGTTCAGGGCAGCCGGGATGCGGATGGAGCCGCCCGTGTCCGAACCCAGGCCCACGAAGGCCGCGCCCGTGGCCACCGAGACGGCGGCACCGCTGGAGGATCCACCGGGCACGCGCGCCTCGCCGGGCAGGGCGCCGAAACGCCCGTCGAACGCTGCCGGCGTGCCGAAGTGGGGGTTCACCCCCACGCCGGAAAAGGCGAACTCGACCATGTTCGTGCGGCCGATGAGGCTCGCGCCCGCCGCGCGCAGGCGGGCCACGGCCGGGCTGTCCTGTGGTGCCGGGGTGCTGCCGGCCAGCGCAGTGGAGCCCGCTGCCGTGGGTTGGCCGGCGATGTCGAACAGGTCCTTGACCGAGACCGCCAGCCCGGCCAGGGGCTGGTGGCCGATGCCGGATTGCACCGCGGTGGTGCGCGCCGTGTCGAAATGGGTCTGCAGGAAGGTGTGGGCGTTGGCCGGGGCCTGGGCGGCGGCGATGCAGCGTTCGAGCTCGGCAGCCGGGGTGCTGGCGCCTGTCCGCAGGGCCGAGCGGGTTTCCAGAAGGTCGGGGAGCATGGGTGTGCTAGAATCCTTGGGTTTTGCTGGGAGCAGTAGCGTCTTTTGCGTTGCGGCTTTCGCCAAATCAATCGCAAACCAGCCCTGTCAAGGTGTTGCGGCGCTCGTGGGAAACACGGCGTTGCAAATATTGGGGCTGATTTTAGACCTAACCTTTGGAGTATTTTCATGTCCGTTACCATGCGCGAAATGCTGGAAGCCGGTGTCCACTTCGGTCACCAAACCCGCTTCTGGAACCCCAAGATGGCCCCCTACATCTTCGGCCATCGCAACAAGATCCACATCATCAACCTGGAAAAGTCGCTGCCACTGTTCCAGGAAGCACAGAAGTTCGCCAAGCAACTGGCTGCCAACCGCGGCACGATCCTGATGGTCGGCACGAAGCGCCAGGCCCGCGAAATCCTGTCCGCCGAAGCGCAGCGCGCCGGCGTTCCTTTCGTTGACCAGCGCTGGCTGGGCGGCATGCTGACGAACTTCAAGACCGTGAAGACCTCGATCAAGCGCCTGAAGGACATGAAGGCCCAGCTGGAAACCGGCCTGGACAGCCTGAGCAAGAAGGAGCAGCTCACCTTCACCCGTGAGATCGAGAAGCTCGAGAAGGACATTGGCGGCATCCAGGACATGGCTGCCCTGCCCGACGCCATCTTCATCATCGACGTGGGCTTCCACAAGATCGCCGTGGCCGAAGCCAAGAAGCTCGGCATCCCGCTGATCGGTGTGGTCGACACGAACCACTCGCCTGAAGGCATCGACTACGTGATCCCCGGCAACGACGACTCGGCCAAGGCCGTGACGCTGTACGCCCGCGGTATCGCCGACGCGATCATCGAAGGCCGTGCCAACGCAGTGAACGAAGTCGTCAAGGCCGCCTCCGCCGAGAGCAGCGACGAATTCGTGGAAGTGCAAGAAGCCGCTGCCTGATAGCCCGGCTGCGCGATCCGTCGCGAACAAAAGCGGGGCTCTGTTGGCCCCCTTTTTTTTAGCCCGAGTCTGAAATCACTGAACTGAACACCGAAGGAATAAAGATGGCTGCAATTACCGCAAGCATGGTTGCCGAACTGCGTGGCAAGACCGATGCCCCCATGATGGAATGCAAGAAGGCCCTGACGGAAGCCGATGGCGACATGGCCAAGGCCGAAGAGCTGCTGCGCGTCAAGCTGGGCACCAAGGCCGGCAAGGCCGCTTCGCGCATCACCGCCGAAGGCGTGGTCGCCAGCTTCATCAGCGGCAACACCGGCGCCCTAGTCGAAGTGAACAGCGAAACCGACTTCGTGAGCAAGAACGACAGCTTCATCGCACTGGCCAATGCCGCTGCCGAGCTGGTCGCCAAGCACAACCCCGCCGACGTGGCGGCCCTGGGCGCCCTGGCCTATGAGCAGGACAGCTTCGGCCCCACGCTGGAAGACGTGCGCAAGGGCCTGATCGGCAAGATCGGCGAGAACATGTCCTTCCGCCGCTTCAAGCAGTTCAGCGGCAGCAACAAGCTGGCCTCGTACCTGCACGGCACGCGCATCGGCGTGGTCGTCGAGTTCGAAGGCGACGAAACGGCTGCCAAGGATGTGGCCATGCACGTGGCTGCCATGAAGCCCGTGGCCCTGACCAGCGCCGACGTGCCAGCCGACCTGATCGAAAAAGAGCGCTCGGTCGCTGCTGCCAAGGCGGCTGAAGACAAGGCCAAGGCCGAAGCCGAAGGCAAGCCCGTGCAGTCCGACGAGATCGTTGCCAAGCGCATCGAAGGCGGCGTGCAGAAGTACCTCAAGGAAGTCTCGCTGTTCAACCAGGTCTTCGTGAAGGCTGCGGACGGCAAGCAGACCGTCGAGCAGATGCTCAAGGCCACCAACACCACCGTCAAGGGCTTCACCCTGTACGTGGTGGGCGAAGGCATCGAGAAGAAGGTCGACGACTTCGCCGCCGAAGTGGCCGCCCAGGTGGCAGCCGCCAAGGCCGCCGCCTGATCGTTCCCTGCAACAACCCCACCAAAGCCCAGAACCACCTACCGGAGAAATTTCCCATGTCCAACGCTGCACCAGCCCACAAGCGCATCCTGCTCAAGCTGTCTGGTGAGGCGCTGATGGGGGATGATGCCTTCGGCATCAACCGTGCCACGATCGTGCGCATGGTCGAGGAGATTGCCGAAGTCACCCGCCTGGGTGTGCAGGTGGCAGTGGTGATCGGTGGGGGCAACATCTTCCGTGGTGTCGCGGGCGGCTCGGTCGGCATGGACCGGGCCACTGCCGACTACATGGGCATGCTGGCCACCGTGATGAACGCGCTGGCCCTGGCCGATGCGATGGACAAGCAGGGCCTGATCGCCCGCGTGATGTCCGCCATCGCCATCGAGCAGGTGGTCGAGCCCTACGTGCGCCCCAAGGCGCTGCAGTACCTCGAAGAGGGCAAGGTGGTGGTCTTCGCGGCCGGCACCGGCAACCCCTTCTTCACCACCGACACGGCTGCGGCCCTGCGTGGCGCTGAAATCGGCGCCGAGCTGGTGCTCAAGGCCACCAAGGTGGACGGCGTTTATACTGCCGACCCCCAGAAGGACCCCACGGCCACGCGCTACACGAAGCTCAGCTTCGACGAGGCCATGTCCCGCAACCTGGGCATCATGGATGCGACCGCGTTTGCCCTGTGCCGTGACCAGAAGCTGCCGGTGCGGGTGTTCTCCATCATCAAGCACGGCGCGCTCAAGCGCGTGGTGATGGGTGAGGACGAGGGAACGCTGGTTTACGCCTGACGAAGAGCAGCGGGCGCCATGCTTGCTGCAGGTTCCGCCCCGAGGAGAAAAACATGACGATTGCCGACATCAAGAAGAACGCAGAGACCAAGATGGACCAGTCCATCGCGGCCTTCAAGAACAACCTGCAGAAGATCCGCACCGGCCGCGCCAACCCCGCGCTGCTCGATGCCGTGCAGGTCGAGTACTACGGCTCCTTCGTGCCCCTCTCCCAGGTGGCCAACGTGGCGCTGATCGACTCGCGCACCATCAGTGTGCAGCCCTGGGAAAAGGGCATGGGCGCCAAGATCGAAAAGGCCATCCGCGAAAGCGACCTGGGCCTGAACCCGGCCTCCATGGGCGACCTGATCCGCGTGCCCATGCCGCCCATGAGCGAGGAGCGCCGCAAGGAAATGACCAAGCTGGCCCGCTCCGAGGGCGAGAGCGCCAAGATCGCCGTGCGCAACCTGCGCCGCGACGCCAACGAATCCGTGAAGAAGCTGGTCAAGGACAAGCTGGCCTCCGAAGACGACCAGAAGCGCGCCGAAACCGACGTGCAGAAGGTCACCGACCGGCACATCGCCGAAGTCGATGCGCTGGTGGCGGCCAAGGAACAGGAAATCATGGCGGTTTGAGCCCCAGGGGCTTGATCGTTCACATGTCTGTATCTCCGGTGGTGCCGCACCACATCGCCATCGTCATGGATGGCAACGGCCGCTGGGCCACGCGCCGCTTCCTGCCGCGCCTGGCTGGTCACAAGCAAGGGGTTGATTCACTGCGCCGCTGCGCACGCGCCTGCGTGGAGCGGGGCGTGGGCGTGCTCACCGTCTTCGCCTTCTCGTCCGAGAACTGGAACCGGCCGGCCGAAGAGGTTTCGGGCCTGATGGAGCTGTTGGCCATGGCGCTGGCGCGCGAGGTGCCCCAGCTCACGAAGGACGGCGTGCGCCTGTACTTCGTGGGTGAACGCGCCGGCCTGTCGCCCAAGGTGCGTGACGGCCTGGCCCAGGCCGAAGCCGCCACGGCCCACAACACGCGTCTGGTGCTCAACGTCTGCTTCAACTACGGTGGCCGCTGGGACATTGCCCAGGCCGCGGCGGCGCTCGCCGCGAAGGGCGAGCCCATCACCGAAGCCAGCCTGAATGCGGCCATGGGCATGGCCCATGTGCCCGACCCGGACCTGGTGGTCCGCACGGGCGGCGAGATGCGCATCAGCAACTTCCTGCTCTGGCAGATTGCTTATTCGGAACTGGTCTTCAGCGACCGGTTGTGGCCGGATTTCGATGAATCCGCACTGGACGAGGCGATTGCGGCTTACAGTGCGCGGGAGCGCCGCTTCGGTAAAACCTCTGAACAGATCTCCCCGTCCGCGCATCCCGATCCGATGCCGGGCTGAAAGGCCCCATGCTCAAACAGCGCGTCATCACTGCCCTTGTCCTGCTGGCCATCCTGCTGCCAGCCCTGTTCTATGGCTCCCCGCTGCCCTTCACCGTGGTGGTGCTGGTGCTCATGGCCGGCGGCGCATGGGAGTGGGGGCGGCTGTGCGGTTTCGGCCAGGCCGGATCGCTGGCGGTAGGCGCGACCTGCGTGGCGCTGTGCCTGGGCTCATGGGCCCTGGGCTGGCTCACGCAGCCACTGACCGTGCTGTGGGTTGTGGGCGGCGCGCTGTGGGTGCTGGGCACGGCCTGGCTGCTGCGCGCCGGGGTGCCCGGCTGGCCGCGCATCCCGGCAGCCGTGCGCCTGGTGGCCGGTGTGCTGGCCCTGTGGCTGGCCTGGCTGGCCGTGGTGCAGGCGCGCCATGTGGGCATCAACTTCCTGCTGTCGGTGCTGGTCCTGGTCTGGGTCGCCGACATCTTTGCCTATTTTGCCGGCCGCGCCTTCGGCCTGCGCTTCACCAAAGGCAAGCTGGCCCCGTCCATCAGCCCCGGCAAGAGCTGGGAGGGTGTGTGGGGCGGTTTGGCCGGCGTGCTGGTGCTCTCGTTCGCCTGGGTGGCGGCCGATGCCCACTGGCAGGCCGAGGTGCTCAGCTTCTATAGCCGCATGGCCCGCCAGGGCTGGTGGCTGCTGGTGGTGGCGGCGCTGTTCATGACGGCGATGAGTGTTTCCGGTGACCTGGTGGAGTCGCTCATCAAGCGCAGCGCCGGCGTCAAGGACAGCAGCAACCTGCTGCCAGGCCATGGCGGTGTGCTCGACCGCGTGGATGCCCTGCTGCCCACCCTTCCCCTGGCGATGATGCTCACGAGCCTGACGACCCCTCTATGAAACAACGGCTTACCGTTCTCGGATCGACCGGTTCCATCGGGACCAGCACCCTGGATGTGGTGGCGCGCCACCCTGAACGCTTCGAGATCTTTGCGCTGAGTGCGGCCACGCAGGTGGACCTGATGCTGGCACAGTGCGCGCAGTTCACCCCCCGCTTTGCGGTGATGGCCAGTGCGCCCCACGCGCGCCAGCTTGAGGAAAAACTGCGCCAGAACGGCCTGGCCACGCGCGTTCTGTACGAGGCCGACGCGCTGGAAACCATCGCTTCCCACCCCGATGTGGATGCCGTGATGGCGGCCATCGTCGGTGCCGCGGGCCTGGCGCCCTGCCTGGCGGCCGCGCGCACGGGCAAGCGCCTGCTGCTGGCCAACAAGGAAGCCCTGGTGGTCGGCGGCGGCCTGTTCATGCACACGGTGCGCGAAGGCGGTGCCACGCTGTTGCCCATCGACAGCGAGCACTCGGCCATCTTCCAGTGCCTGCCCGAGGATCCCGCCACCTGGCCGGACCGGGTGGACAGCATTCTGCTCACGGCATCGGGCGGGCCGTTCCGCCAGCGCGATCCGGCCACGCTGTCGCAGATCACGCCCGAGCAGGCCTGTGCGCACCCCAATTTCTCGATGGGGCGCAAGATCTCGGTCGACTCGGCCACCATGATGAACAAGGCGCTCGAGGTGATCGAGGCGCGCTGGCTGTTCGACCTGGCGCCCGAGCAGATCAAGGTGGTGATCCACCCGCAGCAGATCATTCACTCGATGGTGCAGTTCAAGGATGCCTCCATCCTCGCGCAGCTGGGCACGCCCGACATGCGCGTGCCGATTGCCGTGGGCCTGGCCTGGCCCGAGCGCATCGCCAGCGGCGCCAGCCGGCTCGATTTCTCGGCGCTGAGCGCGCTGGCCTTCGAGGATGCCGATGCCATCCGCTTCCCCGGCCTGCACCTGTCCTGGCAGGCGCTCAAGGCCGCCGAAGGCACGACGGCGGTGCTCAATGCCGCCAACGAGGTGGCGGTGGGGCAGTTTCTGTCGGGCCGGCTGCGGTTTGACCAGATTCATGCCGTCAACCTTGCAACTTTGGATGCGGTTTCGCCCTCCAAGCCGGATTCCCTGGCAGCGCTGCTCGATCTGGACGCCCAGTCGCGCAGGGCGGCAGAGCAGGCCGCCGGCCTGCTGGCCGCCTGAGGCGTGCAGCTTCGTTCCCTGACGACTGCCGCCGCTGCCACTGCCAACCCACGGAGTTTTCCATGCTGCTGACCGTTGTCGCGTTCATTGTCGCCCTGGGCCTATTGATCGCCGTGCATGAATACGGGCACTACCGCGTGGCCGTGGCCTGCGGCGTCAAGGTGCTGCGCTTTTCGGTGGGTTTCGGCAAGCCGCTGTTCACCTGGCGGCCCAAGGGCTCGCCGACCGAGTTCGTGCTGGGTGCCTTTCCGCTGGGCGGCTACGTGCGCATGCTCGACGAGCGCGAGGCGCCCGTGGCGCCCGAGGAGCGCCACCTGGCCTTCAACACCCAGCCGCTGCGTTCGCGCGCGGCCATCGTGGTTGCCGGTCCGCTGGCCAACCTGCTGCTGGCGGTGCTGCTGTACTCCATCGTCAACTGGAACGGTGTGGAGGAGCCCAAGGCCGTGCTGGCCAGCCCGGTGGCTGGGTCGGTGGCCCACAGTGCCGGCCTGCGCGGGGGCGAACTGGTGCAGCGCGCGGCCCTGGGTTCGGACGAGCTTGAGCCCGTGCGCTCGTTCGAAGACCTGCGCTGGCTGCTGACCCGGGGTGCGCTGGAGGGTGAGTCCGTGCGCCTGGACGTGCAGCCGCAGACCGGCGCACACCGCGAGATGGTGCTGGACATGTCCAAGATCGACGCGCGCGAGGCCGATGCCCAGCTGTTCCGCAAGATCGGCATCCTGGGCCCCTGGACGCGCCCTGTGCTGGGCGAGGTGATGGCCAAGGGCGCGGCGGAGCGCGCGGGCCTGCGGCAGGGCGACGTGGTGCTCAAGATCGGCAACACCGAGGTGGTCGATGGTCAGCAACTGCGCGAGCTGATCCGCCAGTCCATGCGGGGCACAGAGCCGCTGTCGCAGCCCTGGCTGATCGACCGCGCGGGGCACTCGCTCACGCTGGAGGTGCTGCCCGACGCCCATCCCGAACTCGGTGCCACGGTGGGCCGCATCGGCGCCTACGTGGGCGCGCCGCCCGAATTTGTAACCGTTGAATACGGCGTGATTGAAGGTTTCTGGACCGGTGTGGTCAAGACCTGGGATGTCTCGCTGCTCACCCTCAAGATGATGGGGCGCATGGTGATCGGCGAGGCGTCCCTCAAGAACCTCAGCGGGCCCTTGACGATTGCCGACTATGCCGGCCGCTCTGCCAGCATGGGCCTCACCCAGTACCTGGTGTTCCTGGCGCTGATCAGCGTGAGCCTGGGGGTGCTGAACCTGCTGCCGCTGCCTGTTTTGGACGGTGGGCACCTGATGTATTATCTTTGGGAGGGCGTGACGGGCAAGCAAGTCTCGGATGCATGGCTGGAGCGGCTGCAGCGCGGCGGTGTCGCGGTGCTGCTCCTCATGATGTCCATTGCCCTGTTCAACGATATCACCCGGCTTTTTGGCTAACCATTTTGCCGCGCCTGCCCTGCAGGAGCGGCTCCAGTTCCATTCATGAAAAATCCAATCAATCGCCTGGGCGTGCGTACCGCATCGGCCATTGCAGCCATGGTCTTTGTCGCCAACGCGGCGTGGGCGCTGGAGCCCTTCAAGGTGCAGGACATCCGTGTCGAGGGCCTGCAGCGCGTGGAGCCCGGCACCATCTTTGCATCCATGCCTCTGCGCGTGGGCGATGACTACAACGACGAAAAGGGTGCCGCAGCCATCCGTGCGCTGTTCGGGCTGGGCCTGTTCAAGGACGTGCGCCTGGAAGCGTCCGGCAATGTGCTGGTGGTGGTGGTCGAGGAGCGCCCCACGATTGCCGACGTGGACTTCGTGGGCACGCGCGAATTCGACAAGGACGCCCTCAAGAAGAGCATGCGCGAAGTCGGCCTGACCGAAGGCCGCCCCTACGACAAGGCCCTGACCGACCGCGCCGAGCAGGAGCTCAAGCGCCAGTACATCAACAAGAGCCTGTACGGCGCCGAGGTGGTGACCACGGTGACCCCCATCGAGCGCAACCGCGTGAACCTCACCTTCTCGGTGGTCGAAGGCGAGCCCGCGCGCATCAACGAGGTGCGCATCGTCGGCAACAAGGCCTTCAGCGAATCCACGCTCACGGGCCTGTTCGACCAGGACACGGGCGGCTGGCTCAGCTGGTACACCAAGTCCGACCGCTACTCGCGTGCCAAGCTCAATGCCGACCTGGAAACCCTGCGCACCTATTACCTGCAGCGTGGCTACCTGGAGTTCCGCGTGGAGTCGACCCAGGTCGCGATCTCTCCGGACAAGCAGGGCATCTCGATCACCGTGAACGTGTTCGAGGGCGAGCGCTTCGTGGTCTCGGGCGTCAAGCTCGAAGGCAACTACCTGGAGCGCGAGGACGAATTCAAGTCGCTGATCACCATCCGCCCCGGCGAGCCCTACAACGCCGACCAGGTGACCGAGACCACCAAGGGTTTCTCCGAGTATTTCGGCCGCTTCGGCTTTGCCTTCGCGCGCGTGGAGGCCGTGCCCGAGATCGACCGCGAGAACAACCGCGTGGCCCTGGTGCTGCAGGCCGAGCCCTCGCGCCGTGCCTACGTGCGCCGCATCAACGTGAGCGGCAACAACCGCACGCGCGATGAAGTGATCCGCCGCGAATTCCGCCAGTACGAGGCCTCCTGGTACGACGGCGAGCGCATCCGCCTGTCGCGCGACCGCGTGGACCGCCTGGGCTTCTTCACCGAAGTCAACGTCGAGACGCAGGAAGTGCCGGGCTCGCCCGACCAGGTGGACCTGGTGATCAACGTGGCCGAAAAGCCCACGGGCTCGCTGCAAATGGGCGTGGGCTTCTCCAGCGCCGAGAAGGTGTCGCTGTCCTTCGGCATCAAGCAGGAGAACTTCTTCGGCTCCGGCAACTACCTCGGGGTGGACGTCAACACCAGCAAGTACCGCCGTACGCTGGTGTTCAGCACCACCAACCCGTACTTCACCGACGAAGGCATCTCGCGCACGGTGGACCTGTACTACCGCACCGACAAGCCTTACGAAGACCAGGGCGGCAACTACGAGCTGGTGACCACCGGGGGCTCGATGCGCTTCGGTGTGCCGTTCAGCGAGACCGACACGGTGTTCTTTGGCGGCGGCCTGGAGCAGACCACCATCAAGGCCGGCACCAACATCCCGGCCACCTACCTGGCCTATGCCGACAACTTCGGCTACAAGAGCACCTCGATCCCGCTGACCGTCGGCTGGTCGCGCGACGACCGCGACAGCGCGCTGGCACCCAATTCGGGCCGCTTCCAGCGCCTGAACTCCGAGTGGTCGGTGGCGGGGGATGCGCGCTATGTGCGCGCCAACTACCAGTACCAGCAGTATGTACCGCTGAACAAGCGCTTCACGCTGGCCTTCAACGGTGAACTGGGCATTGGCAAGGGCCTCAACGGCCGCCCCTTCCCGGTCTTCAAGAACTTCTACTCGGGCGGCCTGGGCTCGGTGCGCGGCTTCGACCAGGGCACCCTGGGCCCGCGCGACGTGACGGGTTCCTCCCTGGGCGGCCCGAAGAAGGTCACCCTCAATGCCGAGCTGATCGCCCCGTTCCCGGGTGCGGGCAACGACCGTACGCTGCGCGTCTTCACCTTCCTTGATGTAGGCAATGTGTATGGAGAGCATGAAAAAGTAACCGCCAGCGACATGCGAGCCTCCGTGGGGCTGGGCCTGAGCTGGATTTCCCCGCTGGGCCCCCTGCGCCTGGCCTTTGCACAACCGGTACGCAAGTTTGCTGGCGATAGAATCCAGAAACTGCAATTCCAGATTGGAACGTCTTTCTAATGAACTCCCTTTCCCGCCATTTCGCCCTGGTCATGTTGCTTGGCAGCTTTGCCATGGCGGTTCCCGCGCAAGCGCAAGAATCCTTCAAGGCCGGTTTCATCAACACCGACCGCATCTTGCGCGAGGCCAATTCGGCCAAGGCGGCGTCGGCCAAGCTCGAGCAGGAATTCACGCGCCGCGAGAAGGATCTCGTGGAAATGGGCAATGCCCTGAAGGCCGCCTCCGAGAAGTTCGAGCGTGAAGCCCCCACGCTGGCCGAGAGCCAGCGCGCGATCCGCCAGCGCCAGCTGGTGGACCAGGACCGTGATTTCCAACGCAAGCGCCGCGAGATCCAGGAAGACCTGAACGCCCGCCGCAATGAAGAGTACGCGGCCTTGCAAGAGCGCGCCAACCGCGTCGTCAAGCAGGTGGCCGAGACCGAAAAGTACGACGTGATCCTGCAGGAAGTGGCGTACATCAACCCCAAGCACGACATCACCGACAAGGTGATCAAGGCGCTCAATGCCACTCCTGCCGCCAAGTAAGCAGAAGGCGCCAGCGCAGCGCAGCCTGGCAGGTGGCGCGTGAGCTTGCTCCTGGGGCACATCGTCGATGCGCTCGGTGGCACGCTGGAAGGGGGGTCGGCCGAAACGGCCATCTCCCGCATCGCGCCGCTGGAGGTGGCAGGCCCGGGTGACCTCAGCTTCCTGAGCAACCCCCGCTACCAGCAGCAACTGGCCGCCTCCCGGGCGGCCTGTGTCATTGTGGCCCCGGCGATGCGCGAGGCCGCCCTGGCACGGGGCGCCTGCATCGTGGCCGATAACCCCTACGTCTATTTCGCCCGTGCCACGCAGCTGTGGCGCCAGCACGCCGCGCCCGCAGGGCAGGGCGGGGTGCATGCCAGCGCCGTGGTCGATCCATCGGCGCAGGTGCATCCCAGCGCCACCATCGGCCCGCTGTGCGTGGTCGAACGGGGTGCGCGCATCGGCGCGGGCACGGTGCTCAAGTCGCGCGTCACGGTGGGCGAGGACTGCTCCATCGGCGAGCGCTGCATCGTCCACGCCGGCGTGGTGATCGGCGCCGATGGCTTCGGCTTCGCGCCCGAGAAGGGCCAGTGGGTCAAGATCGAGCAGTTGGGTGCGGTACGCATCGGCAACGACGTGGAGATCGGGGCCAACACCTGCATCGACCGTGGTGCCCTGGACGACACCGTCATCGAAGACGGCGTGAAGCTCGACAACCTGATCCAGATCGGGCACAACGTGCGCATCGGCAAGCATGCGGCCATGGCCGGCTGCGTCGGCGTGGCCGGCAGCGCGACCATCGGCGCGCACTGCACGGTGGGGGGCGGTGCCATCGTGCTGGGCCACCTCACGCTGGCGGACAACGTGCATATCTCGGCGGCCACGGTCGTTACCCGCTCGCTGACCCAGCCCGGCCAGTACACCGGCATGTTCCCCATCGACGACAATGCGCGCTGGGAAAAAAACGCTGCAACACTCAAACAACTGCACAGCTTGCGCGAGCGCATCAAGGCGCTGGAGCAGGCTCTCAAGGCAGCATGAACGGAAGAACAACTCGATGATGGATATTCACGCGATTCTCAAGCAACTGCCGCACCGCTACCCGTTCCTGCTGGTGGACAAGGTGCTGGAGCTGGAGAGCAACAAGCACATCAAGGCGATCAAGAACGTCACCTTCAACGAGCCGTACTTCATGGGGCACTTTCCGGGTCGCCCGGTGATGCCTGGCGTGCTGATCCTCGAAGCCCTTGCGCAGGCCGCCGGGCTGCTGGCCTTCGATGCCATGGGCAAGGTGCCCGACGAGAACAACATCTACTACTTCGTCGGCATCGACGGCGCGCGCTTCAAGCGCCCCGTGGAGCCGGGCGACCAGCTGGTGATGACCATCACCATCGACCGCGTGCGCGGTGGCATCTGGAAGTTCAAGGGCGTGGCCAGCGTCGGCGAGGAAGTGGCTTGCGAAGCCGAACTCATGTGCACCATGCGCCAGGTGGGTTGAGCCTTTTCGGCCTGTCGAACGTGAGCAACATCCATCCCACGGCGGTCATTGCCGAAGGCGCTCGCCTGGACCCTACGGTCCAGGTCGGGCCCTATGCCGTGATCGGCCCGGACGTGGTGATCGGCGCCGGCACCACGGTGGGGGCGCACTGCGTCATCGAGGGGCACACCACCATCGGCCAGGACAACCGCATCTTCCAGTTTTCGTCGCTGGGCGCCGCCCCGCAGGACAAGAAGTACGCGGGTGAGCCCACGCGCCTGGTGATCGGCGACCGCAACACCATCCGAGAGTTCTGCACGCTGAACACCGGCACGGTACAGGACCGCGGCCAGACCACGGTGGGCGACGACAACTGGATCATGGCCTACGTGCACATCGCGCACGACTGCGTGATCGGCCACCAGACCACCATGGCCAACAACACCACGCTGGCCGGGCATGTGGAGGTGGGCGACTGGGCCACCGTGGGCGGCCTCACCGGCGTGCTGCAGCGCATGCGCGTCGGCGCGCACACCATGGTCGGGTTCTCCAGCCACGTCAACAAGGACGTGCCGCCCTACATGGTGGTGGACGGCAGCCCGCTGGCCGTGCGCGGCGTGAACCTGGTGGGCCTGCGCCGGCGCGACTTCTCGGCCGAACGCATCGCCGCCATCCGCGAGATGCACAAGCTGCTGTACCGCCAGGGCCTGACCCTGGACGAGGCGCGCAAGCTGATCCTGGCGCTGCCGGCCGACATGCCTGAGGCGGCGGGCGATGTGGCCTTGATGGACGCCTTCCTGGCAAGCTCTGCCGCCGGCATTGCCCGCTGATTTCCTTTGAGGGATTGCGAATGACGGACAAGGCGCCCCGCGTGGCGATGGTCGCTGGCGAAGCCTCGGGCGACCTGCTGGCCGGCCTGCTGCTCGACGGCGTGCAGGCGCGCTGGCCGGCGGCGACCGCCCATGGCATCGGCGGGCCGCAGATGGCCCGGCGCGGTTTTGCCGCCTGGTGGCCCAGTGAGAGGCTGGCCGTGCACGGCTACAGCATCGAGGTGTTCCGCCGCTTGCGTGAGCTGCTCGCCATCCGCAAGCAACTGCGCACGCGCCTGCTGGCCGAGCGTCCCGACGTCTTCATCGGCGTGGATGCGCCCGATTTCAACCTGGGGCTGGAGGCCGACCTGCGTGCCGCCGGCATTCCCACGGTGCATTTCGTCTGCCCCTCGATCTGGGCCTGGCGGGCCGACCGTGTCGAGAAGATCCGCAAGAGCGCGGACCACGTGCTGTGCATCTTCCCGTTCGAGCCCGAGCTGCTGGCGCGCCATGGCATCGCCGCCACCTACGTCGGCCACCCGCTGGCCAGCGTGATCCCCGAGGTGCCGGACCGCGCCGGCGCGCGTGCCCATCTGGGGCTGTCGGATGCCGACGATGTGCTGGCCATCCTGCCGGGCAGCCGCTCTTCCGAGGTGCAGTACATCGCGCCCGCCTTCTTTCAGGCCGCGGCGCTGCTGCGCCAGACGCGCCCGAAGCTGCGCATGGTCGTGCCCGCCGTACCCGCGCTGCAGGCGAGCATCGAGCAGGTCGCGCGTGAGCAGGGCGTGGCCGATCTGCTGCAGATCGTCACCGGCCAGTCGCACACCGTGCTGGCCGCCTGCGACGCGACGCTGATCGCCAGCGGCACCGCCACGCTGGAGGCCGCCCTGTTCAAGCGCCCCATGGTGATCGGCTACCACATGCACCCCTTGAGCTGGTGGCTCATGAAGCGCAAGCAGCTGCAGCCCTGGGTCGGGCTGCCCAACATCCTGTGCGGCGAATTCGTGGTGCCCGAGCTGATCCAGGACGCCGCCACGCCGCAGGCGCTGTGCGACGCCACACTGCAATGGTTTGACGCAAAAGCGCAGCATCCCGCTACCATTGCGGCTTTGGAACAGCGTTTTTCCGCGCTGCACGCGAGCCTGCGGCGCGACACTTCCCAACTGGCTGCCGATGCGATCGAGAAAATCCTTGCCACCGCCCCTGCTGTCTGAGCAGGTAAGCCTGGACTGGCATCCACCCGGCCTGGTGGCCGGCGTGGACGAGGCCGGCCGCGGCCCGCTGGCCGGGCCTGTGGTGGCTGCTGCCGTCATCCTCGATGACCTGCGCCCCATTGCCGGGCTGGACGATTCCAAGAAGCTCACCGCGCTGCGCCGCGAAGCCCTGTTCGACGAAATCCGCGCCAAGGCGCTGTGCTTTGCCATCGCCGAGGCCAGCGTGGAGGAGATCGACCAGCTGAACATCCTGCAGGCCACGCTGCTGGCCATGCGCCGTGCCGTGATGGGCCTGCGCTTGAAGCCCGTGCGCGTGCTGGTGGACGGCAACCAGTTGCCCCGGCTGGATGTGCCCTCCGAGGCCATCGTCAAGGGCGATGCGCTCGTCAAATCCATCTCCGCCGCCTCCATCCTGGCCAAGGTGCACCGCGACCGCTGGTGCGAGGAGGTGCACACGCATTTCCCGCACTACGGCTTTTCGGCCCACAAGGGCTATGGCACCGTGGTGCACATGGAGGCCTTGCGTGCCCATGGCGCCTGCATCCACCACCGCCGCTCGTTCGCCCCGGTGCAGGCCCTGGTGGTGCAGCAACCGTCAGCCTCCCCAAGCATCGGCGCCTAGGGCGCTGCGGCCTCCGGCCGCTCCTTTCCTCTTGCGGCCCTGTATTCCATGACTTCTTCTTCCGTCACCGCCATCCATTCGCGCGACAACGCCTGGGTCAAGGATCTGCGCCGCCTGGCGCAGGACAACGGCGCCTACCGCAAGCAGGGCCGCGTCTGGCTTGAGGGGGACCACCTGTGCCGCGCGGCGCTGGAGCGTGGCGTGGCGCCTGCGGTGGCGGTGTTCGCCGAGTCGCTGTGGCCCTCTGCCCAGGTGGAGTGGAGCAAGGCCGCGCCCAAGGTGGTCGTGCTGGCCGATGCCCTGTTTGCCGACATCAGCGGCCTGGAGTCGCCTGCGAAGATGGGGTTCGTGCTCGACCTGCCCGAGGCCCGGATGCCCCAGGCCGGAGTGGCCGCCGTGGTGCTCGACCGGGTGCAGGATGCGGGCAATGTGGGCTCCATCCTGCGCAGCGCCTCGGCCTTCGGGTTCCGGCAGGTGCTGGCGCTCAAGGGCAGCGCCGCCCTGTGGTCGCCCAAGGTGCTGCGTGCGGGCATGGGCGCGCACTTCGCGCTCGATCTGGTCGAGGGTCTGGCGCCAGAAGACCTGGCCGGCCTCGATCTGCCCACGCTGGTGACCAGCTCGCACCAGGGTGACTACCTGCACCGCGCCGAGCTGCCCTGGCCCTGCGCCTGGGTCATGGGGCACGAAGGGCAGGGTGTCAGCGCCGTGCTGCAGGAGCGCGCCACGCAGCACATCCGCATCGCCCAGCCGGGCGGCGAAGAGTCACTCAACGTGGGCGCGGCGGCCGCCATCTGCCTGCACGCCAGCGCAGCGCAGCGCGCGCTGGCGGCGGGGCGCTGAACACCCTCTGTACGGATTTGCATTCAGCCGAATAGCTGGGCGGTAAGCCGCAGACAGTGCTGCAGCACGGCGAGGCGAACCAACGACGCCAGGCGGTTGAAGGCAAAGCCGTGCTACTGATTGCGCAGGAACTGCTGTACGAAGTCGCCCTGGTTGGGCGCATCCTGGTGGGTGGTGAACACCAGTTTCTGGCCGTCCACGCGCAGCTTGAGCTCGGGACCGAACTGGCACTGGATCTGGCCCAGCGACGCCGCCTTGGCCTTGAAGCCGGCATTGCTCCCGCACATGCTGCCCATCTGCGAGGCAACCTCGCCGCAGAAGCTGGCGATGCTGAGCTTCTTGAGCTTGTCGTCGTCGATGGACTTCCAGTCCACCGCCGTCTTCACCGGGCTGCCGCAAGCGTTGCTGGCCGAGGTGTCGGTGCTGGAGAGGTCGGCCTGCGCCGAGGCCAGGTGCTTGTCGCGGTCGAAGCGGGCCAGCTTTTCCTGCACGCCGTCCTTCTGCTGGCGCGCGTAGGCCGTCTTGATCTCGGCCGTGTTCAGGGCCTTGCTCTTCTTCTCGTCGAAGGCCAGGTCCACCGCGCCCTGGCGGCCCGGCAGGTAGGTCACGTAGCGCTCGCCGCCGCCGTAGCGGTTGGCCTGCTTCTGCACCAGGCCCCAGTCGCGGCCGTCCAGCGTGGTCACATAGGCTTCGGTACCGCTGCCGCGCTGTTCCTGCCTGCCCAGGAAGACCACCTTGTCGATGGGGCCGTTGACGCCGCTCACGCGCATCAGCGCGGCCTTGCCATCGGTGGTCGGTGCCAGCACCACCTCCAGGCCCTGCGGGCCGGTGAACACCTGGGGGTAGGCTGCAAGGTCCTGCGCCGCGGCCAGGGTGGAGAACAGTGCGCACGCCAGCGCGATCGAAGTCTTGGTCATCCCGTCTCTCTTGGTAGTTGCAAACAATGCGGGAAAGTCTAGCGACACGCTGCGCAAGTCACCTGGTGGGGCAGGGTGAAGTTGTGTCGGTTCGTGAAATGCTTCTCACAGCTGCTGCCGCGGCGAGGGGGTGTGCAGGGAGCAGTTCGTGCGAAGGTTGTCGCTCACGGGGATGCCAAATCTGTCTCTGCTTGTTACAATAAAGAGTCTGCTATTAAAAACGTAGCAATTGTGGCTGATTTCCATTGGCGGTTGTGCAAATGGTGCATGCGGGTGCCAGGGAATGTTGCGCTTGTGTGTCGGGGATGGGCGGGCTCAGGCTACAATTGGAGGCTTTCCCGCAAACACGTCGCCCGGCCGCACCCAAAGCAAACTTCCCACAAACAGCAGTCCCAGGATCTCTTCCTGCGACTCCGGGCGACCGTAACCATTCGGAGAACCCAGTGCTTTTGTCTCTCAAGGGATCCTTCCCGCCCGCCATCCTGGCGCTCGCAGACGGCACGGTCTTTATCGGCAATTCGATCGGTGCCACCGGCACCACCGTCGGCGAGGTGGTGTTCAACACTTCCATCGTCGGCTACCAGGAAATCCTGACCGACCCGAGCTACTGCCAGCAGATCGTCACCCTGACGTATCCGCACATCGGCAACTACGGCGTCAATTCCGAGGATATCGAAGCCGACAAGGTCCATGCCGCAGGCCTGATCATCAAGGATCTGCCGCTTCTGGCCAGCAACTTCCGCTCCACCGAGACCCTGTCGCAGTACCTGGTGCGCGAGCGCACCGTGGCCATCGCCAACATCGATACCCGCAAGCTCACCCGCCTGCTGCGCGAAAAGGGTGCCCAGAACGGCGCCATCATCGGCTTGGCGCAAGGCCAGAGCGTGACGCAGACGCTGATCGACGAGGCCCTGGCCGCTGCCAAGGCCGCGCCCAGCATGGCCGGGCTGGACCTGGCCAAGGTGGTCTCCACCAAGGCCACCTATGAGTGGACCGAGACCGAGTGGGCCCTGGGCCAAGGCTACGGCAAGCTCGATGCACCGCAGTTCCACGTGGTGGCCTACGACTACGGCGTCAAGAAGAACATCCTGCGCATGCTCGCGCAGCGCGGCTGCAAGGTCACCGTGGTGCCCGCGCAGACGCCTGCGGCCGACGTGCTGGCCATGAAGCCCGATGGCGTGTTCCTCTCCAACGGCCCTGGCGATCCAGAGCCCTGCGACTACGCGATCGCTGCCACGCGCACCATCGTCGAGACCGGTATTCCCACCTTCGGCATCTGTCTGGGCCACCAGATCATGGCCCTGGCCGCCGGCGCCAAGACCTTCAAGATGGCCAACAGCCACCACGGTGCCAACCACCCGGTGAAGGACCTGGACACCGGCCGCGTGAGCATCACCAGCCAGAACCACGGTTTCGCGGTGGAGATGGATTCGCTGCCTGCCAACCTGCGCGCCACGCACGTGAGCCTGTTCGATGGCACGCTGCAAGGCCTGGTGCACAAGGACAAGCCGGCGTTCTGCTTCCAGGGCCACCCCGAGGCATCGCCCGGCCCGCACGACATTGCCTACCTGTTCGACCGCTTCACCGACGCGATGCGGACTGCGCGCACCCAATAAGCCCACCTTAGGAACTGCGCCATGAAACTCTTCAGCTTCCCCCAGGCTTCGCTCGAGAAAGCCATCCACAAGCGTGTGCTGACCCTGCCGTCGCCGCACCGTGAGTGGTTCACCGAGCGCTGGGCGCAAAAGCCCTACAAGAAGTCCTTCATCGAGAACAAGGCCATGCCTTTGGTCACCCTGGTGGCCAAGGGCAAGACCTGGGACGACGAGACCTTTGCCGAAGCCATGGCCGAGTGGGACGTGACGTTTTATGACGCGGAAACCGAAGTGCTGCTGCCCCTGGTGCAGGGCGATGGCCTGCTGCAGTTGATGCAGAAGAACCTGCCGCCCGAGCGCACGCAGGCGCTGATCGCCAAGATCAACACGCGCCGAGACGCTGCAGCAGCCGTCGCCACGCCCGCCAGCCCCCAGGCCGCCGAACCCACGATCGACTGATTGATCGACGCAACATGCCAAAACGTACAGACATCAAAAGCATCCTCATCATCGGTGCTGGCCCGATCATCATCGGCCAGGCCTGCGAGTTCGACTACTCCGGCGTGCAGGCCTGCAAGGCCCTGCGCGAAGAGGGCTACAAGGTCATCCTGATCAACAGCAACCCCGCGACGATCATGACCGATCCGGCCACGGCCGACGTGACCTACATCGAGCCCATCACCTGGCAGACGGTCGAGAAGATCATCGCCAAGGAGCGCCCCGACGCCATCCTGCCCACCATGGGCGGCCAGACCGCGCTGAACTGCGCGCTCGACCTGTGGCACCACGGCGTGCTCGACAAGTACAAGGTCGAGCTGATCGGCGCCACGCCCGAGGCCATCGACAAGGCCGAAGACCGCCTGAAGTTCAAGGACGCGATGACCAAGATCGGCCTGGGCTCGGCGCGCTCGGGCATCGCCCACAGCATGGAAGAGGCCTGGGGCGTGCAAAAGCAGGTGGGCTTCCCCACCGTGATCCGCCCCAGCTTCACGCTGGGCGGCACGGGTGGCGGCATTGCCTACAACCCCGAAGAATTCGAGACCATCTGCAAGCGCGGCCTGGAAGCCTCGCCCACCAACGAGCTCTTGATCGAAGAGTCGCTGCTCGGCTGGAAGGAGTACGAGATGGAAGTGGTCCGCGACAAGGCGGACAACTGCATCATCATCTGCTCCATCGAGAACCTGGACCCGATGGGCGTGCACACCGGCGACTCGATCACCGTGGCCCCGGCGCAGACCCTGACCGACAAGGAATACCAGATCATGCGCAACGCCTCGCTGGCGGTGCTGCGCGAGATCGGCGTGGACACGGGTGGCTCCAACGTGCAGTTCTCGATCAACCCCAAGGACGGCCGCATGGTCGTGATCGAGATGAACCCGCGCGTCTCGCGCTCCTCGGCGCTGGCCTCCAAGGCCACGGGCTTCCCCATCGCCAAGGTCGCGGCCAAGCTGGCCGTGGGCTACACGCTCGACGAGCTGCGCAACGAGATCACGGGCGGCATCACGCCCGCTTCGTTCGAGCCCTCTATCGACTACGTGGTCACCAAGATCCCGCGCTTCGCGTTCGAGAAGTTCCCCACGGCCGACAGCCGCCTGACCACGCAGATGAAGTCCGTGGGCGAGGTCATGGCCATGGGCCGCACCTTCCAGGAATCCTTCCAGAAGGCCCTGCGCGGCCTGGAAGTGGGCGTGGACGGCATGAACGAAAAGACCCAGGACCGCGAAGTGCTCGAAAAGGAACTGGGCGAGCCCGGCCCCGAGCGCATCTGGTACGTGGGCGATGCCTTCGCCATGGGCCTGTCGGTCGACGAGGTGTTCGAGCTGACCAAGATCGACAAATGGTTCCTGGTGCAGATCGAGCAGATCGTGAAGATCGAGCTCGACATCGACCAGCTCACCGCCGAGAAGGGCGAGGGTGCGCTGGCCGCACTGGACGCACCCACGCTGCGCACGCTCAAGCAAAAGGGCTTCTCCGACCGCCGCCTGGCCAAGCTGCTCAAGACCACCGAGAAGGCCGTGCGCGAGGCGCGCCGCGCGCTCAACGTGCGCCCCGTCTACAAGCGTGTGGACACTTGCGCCGCGGAGTTCGCCACCAACACCGCCTACCTGTACTCCACCTACGACGAGGAGTGCGAGGCCGAGCCGACGAACAACAAAAAGATCATGGTGCTGGGCGGTGGGCCCAACCGCATCGGCCAGGGCATCGAGTTCGACTACTGCTGCGTGCACGCGGCGCTGGCGATGCGCGAGGACGGCTACGAGACCATCATGGTCAACTGCAACCCCGAGACCGTGTCCACCGACTACGACACCTCCGACCGCCTGTACTTCGAGCCCGTGACGCTCGAAGACGTGCTGGAGATCGTGGACAAGGAAAAGCCGGTCGGCGTGATCGTGCAGTACGGCGGCCAGACGCCTCTGAAGCTCGCGCTGGGCCTGGAAGCCGAAGGCGTGCCGATCATCGGCACCACGCCCGACATGATCGATGCGGCCGAAGACCGCGAGCGCTTCCAGAAGCTGCTGGGTGACCTCGGCCTGCGCCAGCCGCCCAACGCCACGGCCCGCACTGAAGCCGAGGCCCTGGAGAAGGCCGCCGCCCTGGGCTACCCCCTGGTGGTGCGCCCCAGCTACGTGCTGGGTGGCCGTGCGATGGAAATCGTGCACGAGCAACGCGACCTGGAGCGCTACATGCGCGAAGCCGTCAAGGTGAGCAACGACTCGCCCGTGCTGCTGGACCGCTTCCTGAGCAACGCCATCGAGTGCGACGTGGACTGCGTGCGTGATTCTTCCGGCGTGACCTTCATCGGCGGCGTGATGGAACACATCGAGCAGGCCGGCGTGCACAGCGGCGACTCCGCCTGCTCGCTGCCCCCGTACTACCTGTCGCAGCCCACCATCGACGAGATCAAGCGCCAGACCGCCGCCATGGCCCAGGGCCTGAACGTGGTGGGCCTGATGAACGTGCAGTTCGCCATCCAGGAAATGGACGGCAAGGACGTGATCTACGTGCTCGAAGTGAACCCGCGCGCCTCGCGCACGGTGCCCTTCGTGAGCAAGGCCACGGGCATCCAGCTGGCCAAGGTGGCGGCACGCTGCATGGCCGGCCAGACCCTGGCCTCGCAGGGCATCACCAAGGAAGTGACGCCGCCGTACTTCAGCGTGAAGGAGGCCGTGTTCCCCTTCGTGAAGTTCCCCGGCGTGGACACCATCCTCGGCCCCGAGATGAAGTCCACCGGCGAAGTCATGGGCGTGGGCAAGACCTTCGGCGAAGCCTTCGTGAAGAGCCAGATGGGCGCCGGCACCAAGCTGCCCACGGCCGGCAAGGTCTTCCTCACGGTGAAGAACGCCGACAAGCCGCGCGCCGTGGACATCGCGCGCCAGCTCGTGGCCATGGGCTTCGAGCTCGTGGCCACCAAGGGCACGGCCGCCGCCATCGATGCGGCCGGCGTGCCGGTGCAAGTGGTCAACAAGGTGACTGAAGGCCGCCCGCACATCGTGGACATGATCAAGAACAACGAGATCGTGATGGTCATCAACACCGTGGAAGAGCGCCGCAACGCGATCGCCGATTCGCGCGCCATCCGCACCTCGTCGCTGCTGGCCCGCGTGACCACCTTCACCACCATCTTCGGCGCCGAGGCGGCCGTGGAAGGCATGAAGTACATGGACAAGCTGGACGTGTACTCGGTGCAGGAGCTGCACGCGCAACTCGCTGCAGCCTGATCCGTTTGGCCAGCAATGGCTACAAGGCCCCGTGGAGTCGCCTTCACGGGGCTTTTTCTTTGTCTGCGGGCTTGCCCTGTTGCCTGCCGCCGGGGCTTGCGGCTAGATTGCTGGCATGGCCGCCGCCCCTGCACCCGCCTCCCCGGCATTGCGCCGCTGGACGACCGATGCGGTCGCGCCCGCGGCGCGGCTGGACTACTGGGTCGGCGCCATCTGCGAGGCCTTCCTGGAGATGGACTGCAGCTCGCGCGCGGCGGCCACCTTCGACGGGGTGCTGCAGAGCCTGCCGGTGGCTGGCCTGTCGGTCAATCAGGTGCGGGCCTCCACCCAGGACGTCTACCGCACGCCGGCCGGCATTGCCTGCAGCCGGCAACTGCCGTTCTACCTGATCGCGCAGGCCGAAGCCTCCTGGCATGTGCGCCAGGACGGGCAGGTGGCCCACCTGCGGCCGGGCGATGTGGTGCTGGTGGATTCGGCACGGCCCTACGAACTGCATTTCCCCGAGGGGGTGGGCTGCGTTTCGCTGCAGTTGCCGCGCGCCTGGGTGGGGCAGTGGCTGGCCCAGGCCGAGGCCCATGGCCCTCGCGTGGCCTGGCGCGACCAGGGCTGGGGCCAGAGCCTGGGGGCCCTGGCGGTGCAACTGGCGCGTGATCCGGCCTCTGCCCAGGCCTTGCCGCCAGCGCTGCTGTCGGACCATCTGGGGGCCTTGCTTTCGGCCTCTCTGGAGTCGCCCTTGGGGCTGGCCAGCGCCACCCAGGGCCTGCATGCCCACCTGTCTGCGCTGATGGCGGCCCGCATCGACCAGCGCAGCCTGTCGGCCCAGGCCCTGGCCGATGAAGCCGGCGTGTCGCTGCGCACCCTGCACCGTGCGTTTGCGGCGCAGGGCAGTACTTTTGCGGGCACGTTGCGCCAGATGCGCCTTGCGCGGGCGCGCGAACTGCTGCGTCGGCCCCAGCTGGCGCATGTCTCCGTGGCCGAGATCGGCCGGCGCTGCGGCTTTGCCGATGCGTCGCACTTTGCGCGCGCCTTCCAGCGTGCCATGGGGCTGTGTCCGGCACAGTGGCGGCGCGGCTGACGCTGGTGGCACACCGGGCCCACATGGCTGGCACGTGCAGGCCATCCTGTCCGCCACCTTCTCTTTAACGTAGCGCCAGGGCGGGGCATTCGGCACTGCCTGGCAACACTACCGAAGGAGACAACGATGGCGGATACCTATGTCCTGGTCCATGGCGCATGGCACACCGGCGCCGAGATGGAGGCCACGGCCGGCCACCTGCGCGCACGCGGCCACACCGTGCACTGCCCCACACTGGCCGGCAACCGGCCGGGCGACGACCGCGCGGCCACGGGCCTGGCCGACGCGGTCGACTCGCTCGCCGCCTTCATCGAGGGCCAGGACCTGAGCGAGGTGCGCCTGGTGGGCCACAGCTATGGCGGCATGGTCATCAGCCACATGCCTGCACGGCTTGCGGGGCGCATCCGCCGGCTGGTGTACTGGAACGCCTTCGTGCCGCAGGATGGGGAATGCCTCAACGACCTGGTGCCACCGCACTACCGCGCGCTGTTCGACCAGGTCGCGGCGGCCAACGGCAATGCGGTGATGCTGCCTTACCCGATCTGGCGCGAGGCCTTCATCAACGATGCCGACGAAGCCCTGGCGAAAAGCAGCCATGCGCTGCTCAACCCGCACCCCTACCGCACCTTCACCGAGCCCGCCCGCCTGCCCGTGCCGCTGGCGGCGCTGGACATTGGCAAGAGTTACCTGAATGCGCAGCAGGACGTGGCCTTGCCCCACAGCCTGCCCTGGCACCCGCGCCTGTCGGAGCGCCTGGGCCTGTTCCGCCTGGTGGAGTGCCAGGGCAGCCACGAGATCTGCTTTACCGACCCGGCGCTGGCCGCGGCCAGCATCGAAAAGGCGGGCCGGGACTGATTCCATGCGCCTGCGCCTGCCTGAAAAATCCGAGGGGCGAACGGGTATTGCCACGCATTGACCCCTGCCCAACACACGGCATAATCATGCCCATGACACCGCCCGGCCAACGCCCGGCGGTGTCGTTTTTTTACAAACCCGAACGACGACGGACATGACCACCATTCCCATCACCAAGCGCGGCGCGGAGAAGCTGCGCGAAGAGCTGCACCGCCTGAAGACCGTGGACCGCCCCTGGGTGATCACGGCCATTTCCGACGCCCGCGCCCAGGGTGACCTGAGCGAAAACGCCGAGTACGAGGCCGCCAAGGACCGCCAGGGCTTCATCGAAGGCCGCATCCAGGAAGTGGAAGGCAAGCTGTCCGCCGCGCAGATCATCGACCCGACCGAGCTGGACGCCGGTGGCCGCGTGGTGTTCGGTGCGACGGTGAAGCTCGAAGACGAGGACACGGGCGATACCGTGACCTACCAGATCGTGGGCGAAGACGAGGCCGACCTCAAGCAGGGCCTGATCAATATCTCCAGCCCCATCGCGCGCGCGCTGATCGGCAAGGAAGAGGGCGATACCGCCGAAGTGCAGGCACCCGGCGGCATCCGCCGCTACGAGGTGGTGGCCGTCAGTTACGTCTGAGGCCTGGCTCTTCGATGTTTGCACGCCTGCCGGCCCTGGCTGCCGCCCTGTGGTGGGGCAGCCTCACCACCGTGGGTTTCCTGGTGGTGCCCATGCTGTTCGCCCACCTGCCATCGCCCGCGCTGGCCGGGCAGATGGCAGCGAAGCTGTTTGCTGCTCAGACCTGGGTCACCGTGGTCTGCTGCGTGCTGCTGCTGCTCATTTCCCGGCGCCGGCACGAAGAATTCCAGGAGCCCTGGGCCAAGGCGGCCTTGGGTTTCGTGCTCGGCGGCCTGCTGCTCGCCCTGCTGGTGCAGTTCGGCGTGTCGCCACGCATCGTGGCGCGGCAGGACCTGCGCCTGTGGCATTCCGTGGGCACGGGCATGTATGTGCTGCAGTGGGTATGCGCGCTGGTGGTGCTGTGGCGCACCGTGGCCCTTCGGGCCGAGCTCGCCGAGGACCTGGCCGGGCCGGCGCCCGCGCAGCCCGGTCCCTGAGCCAGCCTGCTCACTCGTGCCAGTGCTCCGCCACCCAGGTGGCGGGCCGGATGTAGCGGAAACGCCGGTTGCGCCGGCCCGCCAGCGCATCGGGCGGGTTGCACTCGCCGTGGAAGATCACGATGCGTGCATCCGGTGGCACGAAGGGCGCCTTCCAGTAGTTGCTGGGCCAGGCGGGAATGCCGTGGTACTTGAAGCTCGGGCACCAGGCGGCTGGCCAGTAGGCCAGCTTGCCCTGGCGGTGCAGGAAGTCCGACAGGTAGGCCTGCTCGTTGCGGAACTGCTCGCGGATTTCGGCGAAATGGCCGCGGAAATAGTCCAGCACGTCCGGGTGGGCGCCCAGCTCGAAGCGGTACACCGATGAATTGCCGGTGATGCGCCAGGGACGCTTGTAGTCGTGGATGATGAGGAATTCACCCGGCCGGGTGAAGAAATCATCGAGCGAACCCGTGACGACCACGTCCACATCCAGGAACAGGGCCGTGCCCTTGAGGCCGTGCAGATCGGCGCTGAAGGTGACGAGCTTGGTCCAGCCGCGCTCGGGGATGCCGGCAGGCAGGTCGAGTGGCGGAATGGGCAGGCACTGCACCTCGCTGCGAATGCCGGCGCTGTCGTCGGTGAGGCAGACGAAGTTGAAGTCGCCCGACAGGTGCCGGCGCACCATCGCATACAGGCGGTTGACGTATTCGGGGCCGTATTTCGTGCCCCATTTCATGCAGATGACGTGGCGCTGGCCCACCGAGGGCGCGGCGCTGCCCGCGGGCGTGGCGGCGACGACGACCATGCGGATCAGTCGGCCTGGCGCTTCTTGACGGACTTCTGCTTGGGCTTCTTGGCCCGCTTGATCTGGCCGCCAGGCGTCAGGCGCTGGTTGCCCAGCACGCGCAGCTGCTTGACCTCGGGGCGCTGGCCGGCGCGGCTGCTGAACTTGAGCACCTTCACGTCGCGCGGGCCGGGCATGCGGTCTTCGTCGATCACACGTTCCTTGGCGGGCTTGGGGCGCCACAGCACCAGTAGCTTGCCGATGTGCTGGATGGGCGCGGCGTTCAGGTCGGCGGAAAGCTGCTGGTACATCAGTTCGCGCGCGGCACGGTCGTCACCGAAGACACGCACCTTGATCAGCCCGTGGGCGTTCAGGGCCGCGTCGATTTCCTTTTGCACGGCAGGCGTGAGACCATCGCCGCCCACGAGGACCACGGGGTCAAGGTGGTGGGCTTCGGCGCGGTATTCCCGGCGCTCGGCGGGAGTCAGTTGAATTTGGGGCATGGGCCGTATTATCGAGGCTGAAAGAAAAATGCAATGAAAGTTAAAACCCAAAGCAAGAAGGTCAACAAGGCGTGGCTCAACGACCACGTCAATGACACCTACGTCAAGTTGGCCCAGAAAGAGGGTTTCCGGGCCCGCGCGGCCTACAAGCTCAAGGAAATCGACGAGCAGCTGCACCTCATCAAACCCGGCAACACCGTGGTGGACCTGGGCTCCACCCCCGGCGCCTGGAGCCAGTATGTGCGCCGGCGCCTGTCTCCGAGCGGCGCCGCCACCGGCCAGCTCAACGGCAGCATCATCGCCCTGGACATCCTGCCCATGGAGCCCATCGAGGGGGTGACCTTCCTGAACGGCGATTTCCGCGAGGAATCGGTGCTTGCGCAGCTGGAGGCGGCACTGGAAGGGCGGGTGGTCGATGTGGTGGTGTCGGACATGGCGCCGAATCTCTCGGGCATTGAATCGGCCGACGCGGCCCGCATTTCCCATCTGGTGGAGCTGGCGGTGGATTTTGCGACCGCCCACCTCAAGCCCGATGGGGCGCTGGTGGTCAAGCTGTTCCATGGCAGCGGCTACAGCGACCTGGTGACCTTGTTCAAGCAGACCTTCAAGGTGGTCAAGCCGCTCAAGCCCAAGGCCTCTCGCGACAAGTCGTCGGAAACCTTCCTCGTGGGCATGGGGCTCAAGAAGCCGGCCTGATCGGCCGAAATGGCAAAAAGACGGGGAAAACGAGCACCAATGTGTGAAAAACCCCCGCAAATCCCGAGCGGTGCCCATGGCCGCTAGGGGGAATAGCCATGGCGCCTCGGCTTGAAAGACCTAAAATGGGCCACATATAGGCCGTGACGGCTTTGTGACCGTCGCCCTTTCTCCCTTGCAACTGGAGCCCCGCTTGAACAATCAGTGGTTTTCAAAAATTGCCGTATGGCTGGTCATTGCCATGGTGCTGTTCACGGTATTCAAGCAGTTTGACACCCGTGGCGGCGCCAGCGCAGGACATATCGGGTACTCCGAATTCCTCGAGGAAGTTCGTAACAACCGTATCAAGAGCGCCACCATCCCCGAAGGCCTCTCCGGCGGCGAGATCGTGGCCGTCACCAACGACGACCGCAAGATCCGCACGAATGCCTCCGTGCTCGACCGCGGCCTCGTGGGCGACCTGATCAGCCACAACGTCAAGTTCGACGTGAAGCCCCGCGAGGAAGGCTCCCTGCTCATGACCCTGCTGGTCAGTTGGGGCCCCATGCTGCTGCTGATCGGCGTGTGGGTGTACTTCATGCGCCAGATGCAGGGCGGCGGCAAGGGCGGCGCCTTCAGCTTCGGCAAGAGCAAGGCGCGCATGCTCGACGAGAACAACAACCAGGTCACGTTCGCGGACGTGGCCGGCTGCGACGAGGCCAAGGAAGAAGTCAAGGAAGTCGTGGACTTCCTCAAGGACCCGCAGAAGTTCCAGAAGCTCGGCGGCCGCATTCCGCGCGGCCTGCTGCTGGTCGGCCCTCCCGGCACTGGCAAGACCTTGCTGGCCAAGTCCATCGCGGGCGAAGCCAAGGTGCCGTTCTTCAGCATCTCGGGCTCCGATTTCGTGGAAATGTTCGTCGGCGTGGGCGCGGCCCGCGTGCGCGACATGTTCGACAACGCCAAGAAGAACGCCCCCTGCATCATCTTCATCGATGAAATCGACGCCGTGGGCCGCCAGCGCGGTGCCGGCCTGGGCGGTGGCAACGACGAGCGCGAGCAGACCCTGAACCAGATGCTGGTCGAGATGGACGGCTTCGAGACCAACCTGGGCGTGATCGTGGTGGCTGCCACCAACCGCCCCGACATCCTGGACGCGGCCCTGCTGCGCCCCGGCCGCTTCGACCGCCAGGTGTATGTGACGCTGCCCGACATCCGTGGCCGCGAGCAGATCCTGAACGTGCACATGCGCAAGATCCCGATCGGCCAGGACGTGGCCCCGAGCATCATCGCCCGCGGCACGCCCGGCATGAGCGGCGCCGACCTGGCCAACCTGTGCAATGAGGCTGCGCTGATGGCTGCGCGCCGCAACGCCCGCACCGTGGAGATGCAGGACTTCGAGAAGGCCAAGGACAAGATCCTCATGGGCCCCGAGCGCAAGAGCATGGTCATGCCCGAGGAAGAGCGCCGCAACACGGCCTACCACGAGTCCGGCCACGCCCTGATCGGCAAGCTGCTGCCCAAGTGCGATCCGGTACACAAGGTCACCATCATCCCCCGTGGCCGGGCCCTGGGCGTGACCATGAGCCTGCCCGCACAGGACCGCTACAGCTACGACCGCGAGTACATGCTCAACCAGATCAGCATGCTGTTCGGTGGCCGCATCGCCGAAGAAGTGTTCATGAACCAGATGACCACCGGTGCCAGCAATGACTTCGAGCGTGCCACGCACATTGCGCGCGACATGGTCACCCGCTACGGCATGACCACGGCCCTGGGCCCCATGGTCTACGCCGAGAACGAGGGCGAAGTGTTCCTGGGCCGCTCGGTCACCAAGACCACCAACATGAGCGAGCAGACCATGGAAAAGGTCGACAGCGAAGTGCGCCGCATCATCGACGAGCAGTACGACCTGGCGCGCCGCCTGATCGAAGAGAACAGCGACAAGATGCACGCCATGGCCAAGGCCCTGCTCGAATGGGAAACCATCGATACCGAGCAGCTCGACGACATCATGGCCGGCAAGCCGCCCCGTCCTCCCAAGGACTGGACGCCGCGCACGCCTTCGTCGGGTGGTGACACCCCTGGCGGCGGCACACCGGCCGTGGCCACCGAGGCTGCTGCGCCGGCCGCTCCATCGGCCGCCTGACGGACACCGACAGGCGGGAAGGACGAGCCAGCGCGGTTGAATCGCACCAACGGGGCCCAGTGCCCCGTTTTTCGTGGCCGGGCCGGCGGCGGCACCTTCCCCCGTATTGCGCATCCCCCTTTTTTGCTTCCTCCATCTGCCTGCGTGCCCCCAGCGGCCGTCTCTCAGTCCCCGGTGGACCTCTCCCTTTCCATGCTCTGGCAGACCTCCCGCTTCGCCATCGACCTTGCCCGGCCGCAGGTCATGGGCATCGTCAACGTCACTCCCGACTCCTTCTCGGACGGCGGGCAGCATGCCGGCACGGCATCGGCACTGCGCCATTGCGAACAGTTGGTGAAGGACGGCGCCCACATCCTGGACATCGGCGGTGAGTCCACCCGTCCCGGCAGCCCGGCGGTGCCATTGGCCGAGGAACTGGCCCGCGTGCTGCCCGTGGTGCAGGGGGCCGTCACGCTGGGCGTACCGGTCTCGGTGGACACCTACAAGCCGGAAGTCATGCAGGCCGTGCTGGACCTTGGGACCGACATCGTCAACGACGTGTGGGCGCTGCGCCAGCCCGGCGCGGCGGCCGTGGTGGCAGGCCACCCCCTGTGCGGGGTTTGCCTGATGCACATGCACCGCGACCCGCAGACCATGCAGGTGGCGCCCATGGCGGGCGACGTGGTGAGCGAGGTGCTTTCGTTCCTCGCCCAAGCGGCAGAGAACCTGCGGGGGCTGGGCGTGGCCCGTGGGCGCATTGCGCTGGACCCCGGCATCGGCTTCGGCAAGACGGTGGAGCAGAACTTTGCGCTGCTGGCGCGCCAGCAGGAGTTGGTGGCCACAGGCTACGCCGTGCTGGCCGGCTGGTCGCGCAAGTCGTCCCTGGGGGCCGTGACGGGGCTGGCCGTGGCCGGCGAACGCATGCTGCCCAGCGTGGCGGCCGCGTTGCTGGCGGTGGTGAACGGCGCGCGCATCGTGCGCGTGCACGACGTCGCCGAGACGGTGACTGCCCTGGCCGTCTGGCAGGCGATGGATCAGCAGCAACAGGAACAGCGACCGGCACAGCCGTGAAGGCCGCGCGCCGATGGCAGGCGCACGGCAGAACCAATAAGCGATAGAACCCGAGGAGATTTCCCCCATGACACGCCAGTATTTCGGCACCGACGGCATCCGCGGTACCGTGGGCCAGGCCCCCATCACCCCCGACTTCGTGCTGCGCCTGGCCCATGCCGTGGGGCGCGTGCTGCGCCGCACCGAAGAACGCCCCACGGTCCTGATCGGCAAGGACACGCGCATCTCGGGCTACATGCTCGAAAGCGCGCTGGAATCGGGCTTCAATTCCGCCGGGGTCGACGTGGTGCTGCTCGGCCCGCTGCCCACGCCGGGCGTGGCCTACCTCACGCGGGCCCAGCGCGCCAGCCTGGGCGTGGTGATCAGCGCCAGCCACAATGCCTTTCCCGACAATGGCATCAAGTTCTTCAGCGCCCAGGGCACCAAGCTGCCCGACGCCTGGGAGCTGGCGGTGGAAACGGCGCTGGCCGAGGCCCCCGTGTGGGCCGACTCGGCCAGCCTGGGCAAGGCGCGCCGCCTCGACGACGCGGCGGGCCGCTACATCGAGTTCTGCAAGAGCACCTTCCCGCAGGACCTCACGCTCAAGGGCCTGAAGATCGTGGTCGATGGTGCCCATGGCGCGGCCTACCAGGTGGCGCCCAAGGTGTTCCATGAGCTGGGCGCCGAAGTGATCTCCATCGGCTGCGCGCCCGATGGCCTGAACATCAACCATGAAGTGGGCGCCACGCACCCCGAGGCGCTGGTGCGCTCGGTGCGCGCCAACCGCGCCGACTACGGCATTGCCCTCGACGGTGACGCCGACCGCCTGCAGATGGTGGACGCGGCGGGCCGCCTGTACAACGGCGACGAGCTGCTGTACCTCATGGCGGCCGACCGCCTGGGCCGCGGCGAAGAGGTGCCCGGCGTGGTCGGCACGCTCATGACCAACATGGCCGTGGAAGTGGCGCTGCAGCAGCGCGGCGTGCAGTTCGTGCGCGCCAAGGTGGGCGACCGCTACGTGCTCGAAGAGCTGGCCCGCCACGGCTGGACGCTGGGCGGCGAAGGCTCGGGCCACCTGCTGGCGCTGGACCGCCACACCACCGGCGATGGCCTGGTCAGCGCCCTGCAGGTGCTGCAGGCCTGCGTGCGCAGCGGCAGGAAGCTGCCCGAGCTGCTCAGCGACGTCACCCTGTACCCCCAGGTGCTGCTCAACGTGCGCCTGGCGCCCGGGCAGGACTGGAAGTCCAACGCCTTGCTGGCGCGCGAGACCGAGGCCGTGAAGCAGGAACTGGGCAGCACCGGCCGCGTGCTGATCCGTGCCAGCGGTACCGAACCCCTGCTGCGCGTGATGGTCGAGGCGCGCGCAGCCGAACTGGCCAGCCGCAGCGCACAGCGCCTGGCCGATGCCGCGCGTGCCGGTTGATTCCATGGCCCCCGTACCGATTGAAGTACGCCGCGTGGACTATGCCCACCCCGGCGATGCCCAGGCATTGGTGCAATTGCTCGACGGCTATGCCCGCGACGCCGCCGGTGGTGGCCAGCCGCTGGCCGAGCAGGTGCTGCAGGGTCTGCCCGCCGCGTTGCAGCAGCGCCCCCAGGCCTTCAGTGTGATCGCCTGGGCACAGCAGGACGGCGGCGCCGTGCCCGTGGGCCTGGTCAATTGCTTCGAGGGCTTTTCCACCTTTGCCTGCCAGCCCCTGGTGAATGTGCACGACGTGGTGGTGGCCCCGGGCTGGCGTGGCCAGCGCATCGCGCAGCGCATGTTCGCGCTGGTGGAGTCCATCGCGCGTGAGCGTGGCGCGTGCAAGCTCACGCTCGAGGTCCTGGCGGGCAACACCAGCGCCATGGCGCTGTACCTGCGCGAGGGCTTTGCGCCCTACGCACTGGACCCGGCGATGGGGCAGGCGCAGTTCCTGCAGAAGAAGCTGGCCTGACCGCCAGGCTGGCCGCTACCACGCCGGCCTTTGTAAGCAGCTGTTTGCTTTCGCCTGCGGCGGCCCAATGCGTGTAGCCTGTCGGAGCCATCCTCGTAAACCCCGATGCAGGTGCACGGCGCGCATCGTCCAGAATCTCGCACCCACAAGGTGGCGGCCGGTGGTGCGCAGGGTGCGCCGCGGCCGCCCATTCAAGAAGGAGCACGCCTTTCATGACCCACTTCCCCCTGCGCGCCGCAGCCAGCAGCCTGCTCCTCGCCGCCACCTGGGCAGTAGTGCCCTTGTCCGCGCACGCGGGCAAGACGCTGGATGGCATCAAGGCCCGGGGCCAGGTCGTCTGCGGCGTCAACACGGCGCTGGCCGGCTTCTCCGTGGCCGATGCCGGGGGCCGCTGGTCGGGTCTGGACGTGGACATCTGCCGTGCGGTGGCCGCCGCCGTGCTGGGCGATGGGGAGAAGGTCAAGTTCGTGCCGCTGAGCACCGTGCAGCGCTTCACGGCCCTGCAGTCGGGCGAGATCGACGTGCTGTCGCGCAACACCACCTTTTCGCTCACGCGCGATGCGTCGATGGGCCTGCACCAGACCGCCGTCACCTACTACGATGGCCAGGGTGTGATGGTGCTCAAGAAGAGCAACATCAAGAGCATGAAGCAGCTCAAGGGCCAGACCGTGTGCGTGCAGTCGGGCACCACGACCGAAAAGAACCTCGTCGACTATTCCAGGACGCACGACCTGGGCATCAAGCCTGCCGTGTTCGAGAAGGTCGAGGCCGCCACGGCCGCCTATTTCTCGGGCCGCTGCGTGGGCTACACCACGGACGCCTCGGGCCTGGCCTCGGTACGCAACAAGGAGGCCAAGAACCCTGCCGAGCACGTGGTGCTGCCCGAGCTGATCTCCAAGGAGCCGCTCGGTCCCATGGTGCGCCGCGGCGACGACGAATGGTTCGCCATCGTCAAATGGGTGGTCTACGGCCTCATCGAGGCCGAGGAGTACGGCGTGACCCAGGCCTCGGTGGAGCGCCAGAAGAGCGGCAGCACCGACCCCGTGGTGCAGCGCCTGCTGGGCACCACCGAAGACACGGGCAAGCTGCTGGGCCTGGACCGCGACTGGCTGGCCCGCGCGGTCAAGACCACGGGCAACTACGGCGAGATCTTCGAGCGCAACGTGGGTCCCAAGTCGGCCCTGGGCCTGCAGCGCGGCCTGAACAACCTGTGGAACAAGAACGGCTTGATGTACGCCTTCCCCATCCGCTGAGGCCTGCCGTGGGCGCGCTCAGCCCTCGAAGCCCGTCCCTGGCGTCAGGGGCGCATGGCGGTAGGTGGCCGGCGTGCGGCTGAGCTTGACCGGCGCGCCGATGCCGCGGTAGCCGCCCGGCAGGTCCACCACCATCTGCCGGTGCGCGGTGTGCGGATGCGCCAGCGCCGCATCGACCGACAGCACCGGCGCGGCGGGCACGCCGGCGGCCATCAGCGTGTCCACCAGCGTGCTGCCGTCGAAGTGCTGCATCGCGTCTTCCAGTGCGGCCTTCAGCGCCACGCGGTTCACCGAGCGGTCGCCGGCCCGGGCATAGCGGGGGTCGTCCGCCAGCGTCGGCACGCCGATGCAGCGGCACAGGCTGGCGAACTGCCGGTCATTGCCCACGGCGACGAACAGCGGCTGCGTGCGCGTGGCCAGGGTGTCGTAGGGGTAGATGTTGGGGTGCGCGTTGCCCGTGCGCCGGGGCGTGTTGCCGTCCAGGAACCAGTTGGCCGCATGCGGGTGCAGCAGCGACAGGCCGCTGTCGTACAGCGCGGCTTCGACGAACTGCCCGCAGCCGCTGCGCTGCCGCTCGTGCAGCGCCAGCAGCACGCCGATGACGGCGTTCAGGCCGGTCACCATGTCCACCACGGGCAGGCCCACGCGCAGCGGGCCGCCTTCGGCCTCGCCGTTGATGCTCATGATGCCCGCCATGGCCTGCACCGCAGCGTCGTAGCCGGGCAGGGCGCCCAGCGGGCCATCGGACCCGAAGCCCGTAACGCGGCACCACACCAGGCGCGGAAAGCGCCGTGACAATTCCTCGTAGCCGATGCCCCAGCGTTCCATCGTGCCGGATTTGAAGTTCTCGACCAGCACATCCGCCTCGGCCAGGAGCGCCAGCAGCGCCTCGCGGCCCTCGGGGCTGCCCAGGTCCAGGTGCATGCAGCGCTTGTTGCGGTTGAGCCCCTGGTAGTACGAGGCGACACCGTCCTTGAAGGGCGGGCCCCAGGTCCGCGTATCGTCGCCCTGCGGCGGCTCCACCTTGAGCACGTCGGCGCCATGGTCGCCCAGGATCTGGCCGCAGTAGGGCCCGCCCAGGATGCGCGAGATGTCCAGCACGCGGATGCCGGCCAGCGCTCCGTGGGCGCGGTTGTCGGGTGTGTGCATGCTGGCCTCAGTCGAGTTGGGCGCCGGACTGCCGCACCACGCCGGCCCACGAGGTCTTCTGCGCCTCGATGAACCGGCCCAGTTGCTCGGGCTTGCTCGACGGGGCGGGCTCCAGGCCCTGGGAGGCGAACAGCTCCTTCACCTTGGCCGTGCCCAGCACCTCGGTGAAGGCCTTGTTGAGCCTGGCGATGCGCTCGGGCGGCGTGCCCGCGGGCGCAACGATGCCGAAGAACACGCTCACGTCGTAGCCTGCCACGCCCTGCTCGGCCACCGTCGGCACGTCGGGCAGCGCCTGGGAACGCGCGGCCGTGGTGATGCCCAGCGCGCGCAGCTTGCCGCTCTTGACGTAGGGCAGGGCGGTGAGCACGTCGGTGAAGCTCATGGTCACCTGCCCGCCAAGCAGGTCGGTGAGCGCAGGCCCGGTGCCCTTGTAGGGGATGTGCTGCAGGTCCACCCCGGCCGAGGCGTTGAACAGCACGCCCGCCAGGTGCGACGAGGCGCCGTTGCCCGATGAGGCATAGCTCAGCTTGCCGGGCGAAGCCTTGGCATGGGCGATCAGCTCCTTCACGTTCCTTGCCGGTACTGCGGGGTTCACCACCAGGATGTTGGGCAGGTGGCCGACCTGGATCACGGGCGCAAAGCTCTTCACCGGGTCGTAGCCGATCTTGCGGTAGAGGCTGGCGTTGATGGCCAGCGGGCCCGAGGTGCCGAACAGCAGGGTCTGGCCATCGGCGGCGGAACGCGCCACGTACTCCGCGCCGATGTTGCCGCCGGCTCCGGCGCGGTTTTCCACCACCATCGGCTGGCCCAGCCGGTCCTTCATCTCGGCCGCGAGCGTGCGCGCCATGGCATCGGTGGGGCCGCCGGGCGGGAAGGGGATCACCAGCGTGATGGGGCGGTCCGGAAAGGTGTCGGCATGGGCCGGCGGCATCAACGGCAGGGCGGCGGCCGCGGCGAGCACGAGGGTGGTGAAAAATCGCATGGCTTGTCTCCGTGTGGTTGTGTGCAGGAAAGCGATTCAGGCCGGGACGGTGTGCGTGGCGCCGCCGGTCCATTCCTGCGGCAAGCGCGCCGGGGCCAGCGGGTCGCGCGGCAGCACGCGGTGCAGCAGGACCAGTTGTGCCCATTCGATGCGCTGCGTGGAGCCGCCGCGCGCGCCCTCCCAGGCCATGGCGATGGCGCTGGTGACGTGGTAGAGCGCCGAGGCGGCCTGGCGTGCGAGCACATCGCCGCCTTCCTCGGCCGCGAGCAGGGCCAGCGCTGCGGCGCGTGCCAGCGCGCCGCGCAGCGCGGCCGCAAAGCCTGCAGCGATGGCGGCATCGTCCAGCAGTGCCTCGCAATGGGCCTGCAGCGCAGGCAGCGAGCCCTCGCGCTGCACTGCGCGCACCACGTCCAGCGCCACGATGTTGCTGGTGCCCTCCCATATCGAGCCCAGGTGCGCGTCGCGCACCAGTCGCGGGTCGCTCCATTCCTCGATGTAGCCGCAGCCGCCACGCACCTCCATGGCATCGCCGGTCACCTTGCGCGCATCGCGGCAGGCGCGGAACTTGATGAGCGGCGTGAGGATGCGCAGCAGCGGGTAGGCGCCCGCCTCGCCCGCGTCGGAGCGCGCCAGCGCCTGGGCGGTCTGGAACACCATGCTGCGGGCCTGCTCGGCCGGCAGCAGCAGCTTGTGCAGCTGGCGCTGCATCAGCGGCATGTCCTGCAGGCGCTTGCCGAAGGCCTGGCGCTCACGGGCGATGTGCCCGGCCTCGGCCACGGCGCGGCGCATCAGGCCGGCGGCGCGCACACCGTTGGACAGGCGCGAGTTGTTCACCATGTCGGCCATCTGCACGAAACCCCGGCCCTGCTCTCCGACCAGGTAGGCCACAGCCCCTTCGAGCCGGATCTCGCCGCTGGCCATGGAGCGTGTGCCCAGCTTGTCCTTGAGCCGCAGGATGCGGTAGCGGTTGGGTGTGCCGTCGTCCAGCAGCCGCGGCAGCAGGAACAGCGAGACGCCCTTCAGCCCCGGCGCGCCGCCATCGCAGCGCGCCAGCATCATCGCGAGATCGGCATCGGGGTTGGAGCAGAACCACTTGTCGCCGGTCAGGCGCCACTGCCCCTGTTCATCCAGGTGGGCGCGCGTGCCGGTGGCTGCGATGTCCGAGCCGGCGGCCTGCTCGGTCATGAACATGGCGCCCTGGGCCACGCGGTCGAAGTCCAGGTGCTGCAGGCGCGGCAGGAAGCGCGCGACCAGTTCGGGGCTGCCGAACTTCTTCAGGGTGCGCGCCAGCGAATCGGTCATGGACACCGGGCAGCACAGGCCGAACTCGGCCTGCACGAAAAGGTAGGTCAGCACGTACTTGACCAGCGGCGGCATGCGGCCCTTCCAGCCCAGTGTCTCCTCGCGGTGCGACATCGCGGCCAGGCCGAACTCGCTGAAGGCCAGCCGCTCCATCTCCACGTAGGCCGGGTGCTTGTGCACCGTTTGCCGGTCGATGCCGGTGCGCGTGCGCAGCGACAGGGTGGGCGGGTTGCGGTCGGCGGTGCCGGCCAACTCGTCGAGCACGCCGCCCGCCAGTGCGCCCAGCCGCTCGAAGTGCGGGCGCATGTGCGCCAGCAGGTCGGCCGGCAGGTACAGGGCCAGCAGCCGGTGCAGCTCGGTATCGCTGGCGTAGAGGCTGGCGCCATGGCGGTCGGGCACGGGGTGGCTGGGGGCTGCCGCATCGGGTGGCGAAGAGCGGGTGGGCATGGCGTGTCTGTCTCCTTTGCCGCGATTCTTGGCTGGTGATCAATTTCTGTCTAATATTGATTAGGTCTTGTTCATTCCGATTTGAATATCATTGAAGGGTTTGCGATGGAACTGCGCCACCTGCGGTATTTCGTCGTCCTGGCCGAGGAACTGCACTTCGGCCGCGCCTCCCGGCGCCTGGCCATCTCGCAGCCGCCGCTGAGCGTGGCCATCCGCCAGCTGGAGGATTCGGTGGGCGCGCAGCTGTTCGAGCGCAGCAGCAAGGCGGTGCGCCTCACGCCCGCGGGGCAGGCGCTGCAGGCCTCGGCGCACAGCCTTCTGCAGGCAGCGCAGGAGGCCGCCACCGAGGCGCGCCAGGTGGCCCAGGGGGCTGCCGGCCGCCTGCGCATCGGCTTTGTCGGTTCCATGCTGTACCGCGGCCTGCCGCAGGCGCTGGGGCGCTTCCAGGCCGCCCACCCGGCCGTGCGGGTCACGCTGACCGAGCTCAACTCCGCCGAGCAGATGACCGAGCTGCTGCACGACCGGCTGGACCTGGGCTTCGCGCACACGCACCGGGTGCCGGCCGAGCTCGACTGCCGCCTGCTGGTGTCGGAGCCCTTCGTCGCCTGCCTGCCCGCAGGCCATGCGCTGGCCAGGAAGCGCGCGGTGGCGGTGGGCCAGCTCAAGGACGAGCCCTTCGTGCTGTTCTCGCGCAGTGCCTCGCCCGACTACCACGCGCGCATCCTCTCGGTCTGTGCCGACGCCGGCTTCTACCCCGAGGTGCGCATGCAGGTGCGGCACTGGCTGGCCGTGGTGTCCCTGGTGTCCCAGGGCATGGGCGTGGCCCTGGTGCCCGATGCCATGCGGCACTGCGCCCTGCCGGGCGCGGTGTTCCGGCCGCTGGCCGGCTCGGGGTGGCAGTCCGAGGCCTACGGGGTATGGCCCGCGGCCTCGCGCAATGTGCTGGTGCCGCGCCTGCTCGAGGAGCTGGGCCGCCCGCCGCCGCCCCTGCCGTCACCACCCCGGTCCGGGTGATCAGGCGCCCACGGCCAGCGCCAGGTCGTCCACGTGCACCATCAGCTCGCGCACGCCGCGCAGCGCGGGGTATTGCTCGCGCACGGGTTCCCACTGCGGTGATTCCAGCAGGGCCTGCCAGACAGGCTCCAGGTCCCCCACGTCGGCCTGCCGGCCCTCGGCCAGCGCGCTGGCGAACGCCAGGCTCTGCGGGGCGCCGAGCAGCTGCATGCGGCTGGCGGCGGCCAGCAGGTGGGGCGTCTGCGGGGCGGGGGCGTCGGTGCAGTAGAGCACCGTGGCCGGCAGATCGGTCTCCGGCCCGTCCAGTGCGCTCAGGGAGGCGCCGCGCAGCAGCACTTCGCCCTCCCGGCAGAGGAAGGTGTACACCGTGCCCGCGTCGGCATGGCCGAGCAGGCGCAGGCCGCGCCGCAGGCGCGAAAAATCACTGGCCACCGCATCCACCGAGGCCTTGGCCTCCAGCAGCAGGCAGACGTCCCAGGCCGGCGGCTGGCCTGCGGTGCCCGGTGCCTGGCGCAGCAGCACGGCATCCCACTCGCTCTTGGCGCGCTCGGCGCTGGCGGGAATGGAGGGCGGCACCCGCAGCGAGGTCACCACGCGCCAGGCACCGCCGGTGCCGTCTGCCCTGTCCAGCCGATGCGCCAGGGCCTGCAGGGCCCGGGTGGCCAGTGCCTCCATGGCCGCACCGCGCTGTTGCGCCGTGTCGCCATAGGCGGCGGCCTCGGCCGTGCCCGGGCGGGGGCCCTGCCGGTCGCGCAGGCGCTGGTAGGCCTGCACCTGCGGGTCTTCTTCCAGCGCCGTGGAGCGCTGCAGACGGGCCAGTGCAGGCCCGTCCAGCAGCCGGGACAGGCCGCGCTGCAGTGCCGCATCTCCGGCAGACGGTGCCATGGCCTGCACGGCCTGCGCCGTATCGCCGAGCGCAGCCCACTGCGCCGAATCCGCCTGGGCGTGCAGGCGCTCCAGGGCCTCGCGCAGCGCGCCGGGGCCCAGGTGCTGGCGCCTGGCCGGGTGTGCCACGGCATTGGCGCCCGCGCGCAGTTGCCGGCGGTCCTGCTCGGCATGGTTCTGTAGGTCGATGTACTCCTGCACCTGCGGCACCCGGCCTGCGAGCAGCAGGGCCTGGTAGGCTGCGTCCCCCTCGTCCGTGCGCATCGCCTCCCGGATCAGGCGGGCCAGGGCATCGAGGAACGACTGCAGCGTGGCGGCATCGGGCTGCCGTGCCTCTGCCAGGGCCTGGCGCGCGCGTTCGATGGCCAGGGCCATGGCGGCCGCGGGGCCGGCCTGCGTCCCTGCATCCGGCTGGCCGGGCAGGCGATAGCGGCGGGGCGCCGTGCGCAGCACCTGCGCAAGCAGGGCGGGGCGGGGCACCGCAGGCATACCCTCCCCCGGGTGGGCCGGGTGCTGCGGCAGCGTCATTTCTGGGGCCCTGCGCCCCGGTGGGATTTGCTCCAGTCGTACGGCGTGCCGTCCGGCAGCAGCCTGGCGTCGACGGTGCTCACACCGGCGCGCCCCACGCTGTCCGCGAGTTCGGTGGACAGGCTCACGTGGCGCTTTCCGGCCTTGCGCTTTTCCTCGCACAACTGCAGTGCGGGGACCAGCTGGCCACCCTCAAAGGCCTGCATGGCAGGCATGCCGGGCGCTTCCAGCCAGTAGACAACGATGCTCATGGGTCGGGGGCCTTCCTTCGTGTTCCCAACCCGCGATTCTGACGTGTCGCCCAGCCGCCGGGCGTCCTTTTACTTGGTGAGGGTCAACGTGCCCTTCATCAGGCTGGAATGCCCGGGGAAGGAGCAGAACCAGGCATAGGCCTCGCCCGCCTTGAGCTTGGCCACGTCGAAGGCCACGGCATCGCTTTCGCCGCCGCCGATGAGCTTGGTGTGCGCGATCACACGGGTGTCGCCGGCCTTGACATAGGCCTTGTCCGCGCCTGCGCCAATCCCGTCCGTGGCCGTGGCCTGGGCGTCGGCCGCCTTGGCCAGCACCCAGTTGTGGCCCATGGCCGTCTTGGGCAGCTTGCCCACATGCTTGAGCTTCACCGTGAACTGCTTGCAGCTGGCGGGCACGGCGATGCTCTGCTTGTTGAACTGCATGGCGTCGTTGCCCTCGATCTCCACGTCGCAGGTGGCGGCGGATGCCGGGCCGGCGAGCACGGCGGTGAGCAGCACGGCGGCGGTGTTCCTGGTCATCATCTTTGATTTCTCCATCGGTAAAAAAAAGCGTTTCCGCGCCCGGTGCAGAGGCCGGGCATGGAGGTGAGTGGACCACCGGCGGCCGCCGGGCCCCTTGATGTGCATCAAAGGCGCTTGCGCCCTCGTGCAGCAGCAAGCCGGTGAGGGCAGGGGAAGGCCCGGTATTTCGGGGCCCTGGCTTGCGCTAGCATGGGCCATGGCCGAGATTTCCCCACCCGCATCCGTGAGCGCCGAGCCTCCCGGCCGCAGGCTGCGCGCGCTGCTGATCGTGGCCAACATGCTGCTGGCCTTGCTGCTCGGGGCCCTGGTGCTGTGGGTGCTGTCTTCTTCGCGGCAGAACCACGAGGAGCGCGCCCGCACCACGGCGGAAAGCCTGGTGGCGATCACCGGTGCCAATGTGGGCTCTGAACTGGGCCTGATCGATGCGGTGCTCAGGATGACGCTGGACGACCTCCTGCGCAGTGGGTATGGCTCGCGGATGGCAGACGACGACATCCAGCGCCTGCTCGATGACCGGCGCATCCTGCTCGTGGGCGCCGAGGGCTTTCGCCTGGCGGACGAGAAGGGGGCGGTGCGGTGGGGCAACCTGGAGGCCGGGGCGCCGGCGGCCGACATCTCGCACCGAGCCTTCTTCCAGCAAGCCCGGCAGGCCACTTCGGGCGATCCCATCGTCTCCCGGCCCGTGGTGTCGCAGATCTCGGGCAACTGGGTGATCGTCATCGCGCGCCCCTTGCGCGTGAATGGTCAGTTCGCAGGGGTCCTGTACGCGACCATCCGGGTGGACCACTTTGCACAGATGTTCCACGGCTACGAGCTGGGTGAGCGCGACGCCATCACGCTCAGGACGCGGGATCTGCGTTTCGTGGCATGGATGTCGCCCGGGAACGAGGTCCACGTCGAGATCGGATCGACCCAGGTCTCCGACGAGCTGCGGGCTGCCCTGGCGAACAAGCCTTCATCCGGGGTCTACACGGCCGCTTCCGCGACCGATGGAGTGGAGCGGACCGTCGCCTACCGTGAAGTGCAGGGCTGGCCGTTCATCGTCTTTGCAGGGCTCAACAACCAGCATTTCTTCCAGCCCCTGGCGCAGGAGGCTCGCACCCTGTCGCTGATGGCGGGGCTCATGTGGCTGCTCAGCTGCGCTGCCGCCATCGTGGTCTACCGGCTGGGGCAGCGCGAACTGGGCACCCTGCGCGCCCTGGAGGCGCAGAGCCGGCGCACGCAGATCCTGCTGCGCGTGGCCGGCGATGGCATCCACATCATCGACCAGCAGGGCCACCTGGTCGAGATGAGTGAATCTTTCGCGCAGATGCACCGATCCTCCCGGGAGGTGCTGCAGGGCCGGCATGTGTCCAGCTGGGATGCCAACCAGAACGAAACAGCCATCCGCGGCTGGCTGGCCAAAGTGCGTGATGGTGACCGGCAGCGTGTCGAGGTTCAGCACCGGCGGGCGGACGGCGAGGTCATCGACGTCGATCTGCACTGGCATGCGGTGGACATCGACGGGCGGTTGCTGATCTTCGGCTCCGCCCGGGACATTACCGACAGGAAGCGCCTCTTGCAGCGTGTCGAAGAGTCCGCCGCGCGCATGCGCGACCTCTACGACCATGCACCCTGCGGGTATTTCTCGCTCGATGCCGATGGCTGTGTCGTTCACATCAATGCCACCCTGCAGCAATGGCTGGGCAGCACGCCCCTGGATTCCCATACCCGCTTTGGCGAGCTGCTGCACGGAGAGCACCGCCAGCGCTTCCATGACCACTTTCTCATGCTCACCCTGCAGGAGCGGGCGCCCGAGATCGAGGTCGAGCTGGCGCCGCCGGGCGCCGCGCGCCGCTTCGTGCGCATCAACTCCACGGCCGTGCGCGATGGACAGGACGGGCAGGGCGACTTCCTGATGAGCCGCACCGTGGCGGTCGATGTGACGGCGCAGCACGAGGCGCTGCGCCAGGTGCAGGCCCTGCTGCACGAACAGTCGGCCATGCTCAACAGCGACCTGGTGGGCATGGTCAAGCTCAGCGGCCGCACCATCACCTGGAAGAACGCCGCCATGGAGCGCATGCTGGGCCGAGGGCCCGACGAGCTCGAGGGCGCCGAGGTGCAGACCCTGTATGCCCGTGGCGAAGACTACCGCCACGTGGAGGAGGCCGCCGCGCTGCGTCTGCGCCAGGGGCAGAACTACCGCACCGACGTTCGCCTGCAGCACAGCAGCGGAGAAGCCATCTGGGTGGACCTGAGCGGCGTGCGCCTGTCGGACAGCGAGACCTTCTGGATGGCGGTGGACATCTCCGCGGCCAAGCGCGCGCATGCGCAGATCACCCATGTGGCCTTCCACGATGCGCTCACGCAGCTGCCCAACCGCCTGCTGCTGGTGGACCGCCTGCACCAGGCCCTGGCGGCGGCGCAGCGCGCCGGCCACGAGGTCGCAGTGTGCTTTGCCGACCTGGATGGGTTCAAGGCCGTGAACGACCGGTTCGGGCACGATGCGGGCGACCAGCTCCTGGTCGAGCTGGCCCGGCGCATTTCCGGCAGCATCCGCGCATCGGACACGGCGGCGCGCATCGGGGGCGACGAGTTCGTGCTGGTGCTCAGCCCGGTGGCGGGCGACGAATGGCGGGCCGTGCTCGATCGCTTGATGCAGGCCGCCTGCCAGCCCGTGCACCTGCCGGCCGGCGGCGCGCCCGTGCAGGTGGGCATGAGCATCGGGGTGGCGCTGTCGCAGGGCCGGCTCGATGCGCAGGAGCTGCTGGCCGAGGCGGACGAGGCCATGCTGCAGGCCAAGCGCTCCGGCAAACACCGCGTGCAGTTGGCGCAGGCGGTGCAGCCGCTGTCTTGACGCCGCGGGAGGGCTACGCTGGCAGGTACTGGCGCAAGAAGAGTTCGAGCTCGTCGGCCGGCAACGGCCGGCTGAACAGGTAGCCCTGGGCCTCGTCGCAGCCCTGCTCGCGCAGGAAGGCCAGTTGCTCCGGCGTTTCCACGCCCTCGGCCGTGGTGCGCATGCCCAGGGCCTGGGCCATGCGGATGATGGCGCTCACGATGGCGCGGTCGTTGCCGTCATCGCCCAGGTCGCGCACGAAGGACTGGTCGATCTTGAGCTTGAAGATCTGAAAGCGCTTGAGCTGGCTCAGCGATGAGTAGCCGGTGCCGAAGTCGTCCATGGACATGCGCACGCCGCGCGCGTGCAGGCTGTCCATGGTCTCCACGGCCGAGTGCGGGTCGTCGACCGCAACGCCCTCGGTCAGCTCCAGCTCCAGGCAATCAGGCGGCAGCTCGAAGATGGTCAGGATGCGGCTCACCAGCTCGGGCAACTGCGGCTGGCGGAACTGGATCGCCGACAGGTTGACCGCCATGGTCAGCCCCGGAAAGCCGTTGGCGTGCCAGTCCTTGAGCTGGGTCAGGGCGGTGCGCAGCACCCATTCGCCGATCTGCAGGATCTGGCCGCTGTCCTCGGCGATGGGGATGAACTCGGTCGGCGAGATGCTGCCCATCTGCGGATGCTCCCAGCGCAGCAGGGCCTCCACGCTGTGCACCTGGCCGGTGGCCAGGTGGATCTGGGGCTGGTAGTGCAGGTGCAGCTGGCCGCGCTCCAGCGCCCGGCGCAGCGCGTTCTCCACCTGCAGCGCACGCACCGACTGGGCCTGCATCTCGGGCGTGAAGAAACGGAAGGTATTGCGCCCGTCGAGCTTGGCGCGGTACATGGCCACGTCGGCCGACTGGGTCAGCGTGTCGAAGTCGCTGCCATCCTGCGGGAACAGCGCGATGCCCATGGAGGGCGCCATGGTCAGCTCATGGTGGTCGATCTGGTAGGGCTGGCGCGAGGCCTCCTGCAGCTTGCCGGCCACGCGCGCGGCGCCGTGGGCGTTGGCGCCCGGCAGCAGCAGGATGAACTCGTCGCCGCCCAGGCGCGAGACGGTGTCCTTGTCGCGCACCACGGCGCGCAGGCGCTTGGCGATCTCGACCAGAAGGGCGTCGCCCACGCGGTGGCCCAGCGAGTCGTTGACGTGCTTGAAGTGGTCCAGGTCCAGGAAGATCAGCGCCAGCGGCGTGTTGCCTTCCTGTGCCACGCGGATGGCCTCCTGCGCGCGCTCGGACAGCAGGGCACGGTTGGGCAGGCCGGTGAGCGGGTCGTAGTGGGCCAGCCAGTAGATGCGGTCCTGGTCGGCCTTGCGGTCGCTGATCTCGCGGTGCAGGTCGTCCACCGTGTCGCTCAGTTGGCGCGTGCGCTCCTGCACCTGGAATTCCAGTTCCTCGTGCACGCGCGCCAGTGCTGCCTGGGCCTCCTTGCGCTCGGAGATGTCCATGGTGATCCAGATCGATCCCTGGGCCGGGTCGTCGGGATCGATGAGCTTGGCGCGCACCTCGCACGCCAGCGGCGTGCCATCCTTGCGGCACAGCGTCACCTCGCCCGCGTAGGACTGGCCGGCCGAAATCACGGGGTAGCAGCGCTGGCCCACCTCGGCCCAGTCCTGGTCGCTGGCATACCAGCGCCGTGACGGGCTGCCTGCCAGCTCGCCCTGGCCATAGCCCAGCATGTGTTCGAAATGGCGGTTGCAACGCGTCATGTGCCGGTCGCGCAGGAAGACGATGCCCACCATGGCCTGGTCGAACAGCACCTGCTTTTCGCGCACGGCGGCGCTCAGGAGGGCCTGGGCCTGCTTTTGCTCGTCGATGTCGTCGAGGATCCAGATGGAACCCTCGCTCGTGTCGGCCGGGTTGATCAGCCGGCCCGTGAGGCTGCCCCAGAACAGCCGCCCGTTGCGCCGGCGCATCTGGCGCTCCACCCGGAAGGCCTGGCCCTGGGCCAGCACGGGATAGGCTTCACGCCCCAGGGCACGGAAGGCCTCGCGGTCAGGGTAGAAGGCCTCGCTGCTCAGGCCCGCCAGGCGCTGCGCCGACTCATAGCCGAAGATCTCCGCATAGCGCTGGTTGCAGCGCACCACCACGCGCTGGCGGATGAACACGATGCCCACGCCCGCGCTCTCCAGCAGCGTCTGCTGCTCGCGCAGCGTGCGCTCCAAAGACGCGTCGGAAGATTCCCCAGACGGCAGGCGTTCTGGGGCAATGGACAGCAAGGACATGGCGGCCGGACCCGGAGGGAGAGGCGCGATGCCCCACAAATATGTACCAAAGTGTAGCAGCCCAGGCTTACAGCGGTAACCGCTTGGTAACCAGGGCCCTGCCTGAGTCCGGGGAAGGGCCTGCAGGCCCGGTGGGGAGCGTCTCCTGCACCTTTGTCACGGTGTTGACACCGCATGGACATGCAGGCGTCACCTGGGGCTTCCAAACTCCCCCGTATTGAAGCACACCACCCGGTGATCCGGGGCACCAGCGGCCATGGGGCCGCCCAGTACGAAGGAGTTGATCCATGAGCGATTTGCCCAACACCACCCTGCCGCTGGCCCCTGCCGCCTCGTCCAGGGGCGCGATCCAGCGCCCTGAATCCGTGGTCGGCGCAGTCGCCGCGGTGGCTGGCATCGCGGTGCGTGGCGGTGTGGAGGTGGAGTGGGCACGGCACCTCGACGAGGTCCGCCAGGCGCAGAAGCTGCGCTTTGACGTGTTTGCCGGGGAAATGGGCGCTCGATTGACGACCCCCGTTCCCGGCCACGACGTGGATCTGTTCGACGACTACTGCGAGCACCTCCTGGTGCGCGATGCGGCCAGCCGGCAGGTGATTGGCACCTACCGGGTGCTGACCCCCGCCCAGGCCAGGCGCGTGGGCAGCACCTACAGCGACACCGAGTTCGACCTGACGCGCCTGCGCACGCTGCGCCCGCGCATGGTGGAACTGGGCCGCAGCTGTGTGCATCCTGAGCACCGCCATGGCGGCGTGATCATGGCCCTGTGGAGCGCCCTGGCCGACTTCATGGTGCGCAACCAGCTCGACACCATGATCGGCTGCGCCAGCATCCCCATGCTGCACAACGGCGTGATCAGCGGCGATGCGGCCGCGAGCATCTGGAACCAGGTGCGCCAGACGCACCTGGCACCCATCGAATACCACGTGCTGCCCCGCCTGCCGCTGCCCGTCGAGCGGCTCGATGGCTCGGTCTTCGTGGAGCCGCCGGCCCTGATCAAGGGCTACCTGCGCCTGGGTGCGCGGGTGCTGGGTGCCCCGGCCTGGGACCCGGACTTCAACACGGCAGACCTGCCCATGCTGATGCGCCTGGCAGACCTGCACCCCCGTTACCGCAAGCACTTCCTGGGGGCCTGATGCGCGCCGCGTTCGACGCGCTCGGCGACTGGACTGCACACGTGGGTGGTGGGCAGGACACTGCCGCCGACGCCGACGACGCGCATCCACCGGGCCACCGCCACCTGCGCGCGGTGTTCATCTCCGACCTGCACCTGGGCACACCCGGCTGCCAGGCCGAGGGCCTGCTCGACTTCCTCAAGCACCATCCGAGCGACCACCTCTACCTGGTGGGCGACATCGTGGACGGCTGGCAGCTGCGCCGCCGCTGGTTCTGGCCCCAGGCCCACAACGACGTGGTGCAGAAGCTGCTGCGCCGTGCGCGCAAGGGCTGCCGCGTGGTGTTCGTGCCCGGTAACCATGACGAGTTCGCCCGGGCCTTCGTCGGCCATTCGTTCGGCGGCATCGAGGTGGCCGAAGACACGGTGCACACCACGGCCGACGGCCGCACCCTGTGGGTGACGCACGGCGACTACTTCGACGGCGTGATCCAGTGCGCCAAGTGGCTGGCCTACGTGGGCGACAACCTCTACGAATTCACGCTCAAGCTCAACCGCCACCTGAACACCCTGCGTGCGCGCATGGGGTTGCCGTACTGGTCGCTCTCGGCCTATCTCAAGGGCAAGGTGAAGACGGCGCTCAACTATGTGACGGACTTCGAGGTCGCCGTGGCCGCCGAGGCCCGCCGCCGCGGCCACGATGGCGTGGTGTGCGGACACATCCACCGCGCCGAGATGCGCGAAATCGACGGCATCCTGTACTGCAACGATGGCGACTGGGTGGAAAGCCACACGGCGCTGGTCGAGCACATGGATGGCCGCCTGGAACTGGTGCAGTGGCACAGCCTGCCAGGGCACCAGGCGAAAATGCAAACCCGCAGCAGCGAGATGGCCGTATGAAAATCGCCTTGTTGTCCGACGCCTGGGCCCCGCAGATCAACGGCGTGGTCACCACCCTGGTGGAGCTGGTGCGCTACATGGAGAGCGCCGGGCACCAGGTACACGTGATCGAGCCGGGCATGTTCAAGACGCGCCCCTGCCCGGGGTACCCGGGCATCGACCTGGCTGTGCGCCCCGGGCGCGAAATCCAGCGCATCCTGGACGAGCTGCAGCCCGACGCCATCCACCTGGCGACCGAAGGCCCCATCGGCTGGGCCGGGCGCAGCTATTGCCTGCGCCGCAAGCTGGCCTTCACCACGGCCTTCCACACCCGTTTCCCCGAGATCCTCAATGCGGCGGCGCACATTCCGCTGGGCATGGGTTACGCGCTGTTCCGGCATTTCCACCGCCCCTCCTCGGGCGTGATGGTGCCCACGGTCGGTGTGCTCAAGATGCTCGAGCGCCGGGGCTTTCGCAACCTGCGACAGTGGACGCACGGCGTGGACACCGTCGCCTTCAGCTACCAGGGCGAGGCCACGCCCCATCCCCTGGTGGGCGCGCTGGCCCACCCGGTCGCCCTGTACGTGGGGCGCGTCTCGTACGAGAAGAACATCGAGGCCTTCCTGCAGCTGGACATGCCGGGCAGCAAGGTGATCTGCGGCGTGGGGCCGCTGGAGGAGCGCCTGAAGGCCCGCTATCCCCAGGCACGCTGGCTGGGCATCCTGGACCGCGACACCCTGGCGGGCGTGTACGCGGCGGCCGATGTGTTCGTCTTCCCCAGCCGGTCCGAAACCTTCGGCCTGGTGATGCTGGAGGCCATGGCCTGCGGGACACCCGTGGCGGCCTACTTTGAGGACGGCCCGATGGAGGTACTGGGCGCCCATGCCGGCGGCCAGGCGCGCGGCGGCGTGCTGGACAACGACCTGATGACCGCGGCCCAGAACGCGCTGGCCGTGCCACGGCACGAAGCGCGCAACCGGGCGCTGGAGTTCACCTGGGCCCACGCGGCCCGCCTGTTCCAGCAATTTCTCGTTCCTGCACGCAAGCGCGGTGATGACGAGGCGCTGTCTGTCACGGGTTCTGTCACACGACTGTCATCAAATCGTTAAGCACCCGCAATACACTGCGTTTGTCTGTACCAGCGGTGCCGGTTCCGTGCCCCCATGCATCCTCTTCTTTCGAAAAACAACGTGACCCAGCCGATTGACCGCCCTGACGACCGACCCGCAGACCGGCAGGGCACCGACCCCGAAGTTCCGCACCAGGCCGCAGTGGTGCCTGCCCTTGCGCAGGAAGGGGCGGTGGCAACGATGTTTCTGGACCGGGACCACAGCATCCTGGACTTCAATGAGCGGGTGTTCGACTGGGCTGTGCGCACCGATGTGCCCCTGCTGGAGCGCCTGCGCTACCTGTGTATCGTTTCCTCTAACCTGGATGAATTCTTCGAGGTGCGCGCTGCCGCGCACCTGACGGCCGCCAAGAGCGGGGATGACAAGGGTGTGTACACGGCGGCGTCCTTCGTGGCGCTGTCATCCAAGGCCCATGACCTGGTGGCGCGCCAGTACTCGCTGTACAACGATTCCCTGGTGCCCGAATTCGCCCGGCACGGCATCCGCATCGTCTCGCACGGCGAGCGCTCGGCCACCCAGCGCCGCTGGGTGCACGAGTACTTCATGCGCGAGGTGCGCCCGCTGCTGATCCCGGTGGGGCTCGACCCGGCCCACCCGTTTCCCCAGGTGGCCAACAAGTCGCTCAACTTCATCGTGCGGCTGCAGGGGCAGGATGCCTTCGGCCGCAAGAACGAAGTGGCCATCGTCAAGGTGCCGCGCGCCCTGCCGCGCCTGGTGCGCATGCCGCAGCGCCTGGCCGGCAAGGGCGAGTCGCTGTTCGTCAGCCTCTCCAGCATCATCCGCGCGCACCTCGATGACCTGTTCCCCGGGCGCGAAGTCACCGAGTTCTCGCAGTTCCGCGTCACGCGCCACTCCGATCTGGCGCTCGACGAGGAAGACGTGCGCAACCTGCGCACGGCCCTGCGCCAGGGCCTGCAGCACCGCCACTACGGCCAGGCCGTGCGGCTGGAGGTGTCGGCCGGGTGCTCGCAGTTCCTGTCGCAGTTCCTGCTGGAACAGTTCGACCTGCCCGAGCCGGCGCTGTACCGCGTGCACGGCCCCGTGAACCTGGTGCGCCTGACGCAGCTGGTGGACCTGGTGAACGACCCCGCGCTGCTGTTCCCCCCGTGGCGCTCGGCCTGGCCGCGCCAACTGGTGCGCGGCGTCTCCATCCTGGAGCAGCTGCAGGAGCGCGATGTGCTCATGCACCAGCCCTTCGAAAGCTTCGATGGCGTGCTGGCCTTCCTGCGCGAGGCGGTGAACGACCCGCAGGTGCTGGTCATCAAACAGACCATCTACCGCACGGGCGCCGACTCCGCGCTCATGGACCTGCTGACCGAGGCCGTGCGCCGCGGCAAGGAGGTCATGGCCGTGGTGGAGCTCAAGGCACGCTTCGACGAAGAGGCCAACATCAACTGGGCCGAGGCCCTGGAATCCATCGGCGCGCAGGTGGTGTACGGTGTGGTGGGGCTCAAGACCCATGCCAAGATGCTGCTGGTGACCCGGCGCGAGGGGCGCCAGCTGCGCCGCTACGGCCACTTGTCCACCGGCAACTACAACCCGCGTACCGCGCGCCTGTACACCGACCTCAGTTACCTCACGGCCGACGAGGACACCACCGCCGACATGGATGGCGTGTTCAACCACCTGGCCAGCCAGAACCGGCCGCCCAAGCTGCGCAAGCTGCTGCTCGCGCCCTTCCACCTGCAGCGCCGCATGATCGAGAAGATCGAGCAGGTGGGCCTGGCCGCCAGCCGCGGGGAGGATGCGCGCATCGTCGCCAAGATGAATGCGCTGACCGACGAGGCGCTGATGCGCGCGCTGATCGTGGCCGGCCAGCGCGGCGCGCGCATCGACCTGATCGTGCGCGGGGCCTGCATGCTGGCGGCCCAGGTGCCCGGCGTGACCGACAACATCCGTGTGCGCTCGGTGATCGGGCGCTTCCTGGAGCACACGCGGGTCTTCTACTTCCGCGCCGGCAGCGAGGAAGACCTGTACCTGTCCAGCGCCGACTGGATGAACCGCAACATGATGCGCCGCGTGGAACTGGCCTGGCCCGTGACCGAGCCGGGCCTGCGCCGCCAGATCGTGGACGAATGCCTGGTGGCCTACCTGCACGACGACCGCGACGCCTGGACCCTCACCCCGGACGGTACCTATGCCCGGGCGCCCCGGCCCGAGGACGGGCAGGGCGCGCAGGAGGCGCTCATGGTGCGCTATGGGCCGTCTGCGCCGGTGGCGCGGGTGGCGCAGCAAGGAACGTGATGATGGACCTGATCCTGTGGCGCCATGCCGAGGCCGAGGAAGCGGAGGACGGCACGGACGACCTCACGCGGGCATTGACGCCGCGTGGAGAAAAGCAGGCCGCCCGCATGGCCGCCTGGCTGGACCGGCAACTGCCCGAAGGGCTGCGCGTGCTGGCCAGCCCGGCCCGGCGCACCGAGCAGACGGCCGATGCGCTGGGACGCAAGTTCAAGATGCGCGCCGAGCTGCTGCCCGGCGGCACCCCGGAGGACCTGCTGGAGCTGGCCCAGTGGCCGCGCGCGCGCGGCGCCGTGCTGATCGTCGGCCACCAGCCCGTACTGGGGCAGACGATTGCCCAGTTGCTGGGCTTTCAGGCGCAGGAGTGCGCGGTGCGCAAGGGCGCCGTCTGGTGGCTGCGCCAGCGCCAGCGGCTCGACGAGAGCCAGACCGTTCTGATGGCGGTGCAGTCCCCTGAATTCATCTGAACCAGCCACCGGACAAAAAACGGCCCAAGGGCCGTTTTTTTACTTGCGGCCGTTCTTGGCCGCAGGTGCGTCGGCCTTCGGGCGGCCGGTCTTGATCGAGGGCACGGCCTGCAGGGCGCTGCGCAGGGCGGTGTCGGACAGGCCGGCCAGGAGCTTGAGGCCGGCGCGCAGCAGCTCGCTCTTCTTGGCGGGCTGGGCCAGGGTGGCGGCACGCTGCTTGAGCGTTTCGACCACGGCGTACTCGTCCTTGGGGATGGTGAAGCTGTCGCGCACGAGCTTGGGCTTCTTGGCCTTGGCTTCCTTGGCGGGTGCGGGGGCCGCGCTCTTGGCGGCAGGCTTGCTGGCGACGGGCGCAGCCGCCTTGGCCTTGGCGGCGGGCTTGGCAGGGGCGGCAGGCTTTGCGGCGGCCTTCGGTGCGGCTGCAGGCTTGGCAGCGGCGGACTTCCTGGGGGTCTTGGCGACCTTCGCTGCGGTGGCTGCCTTGGTGGCGGCCGTGCTCTTTGCGGCTGCGGGGGCGGCGGCGGGAGCCGCTGCCGGGGTGGGGGTGACGGCAGGGGTGGTGGATGCAGTGCTGGTCATGGCATGGAAAGAGTAAAACGGTATAAACAGTTTATACCGTTTTTCTTTTCAGGTCACGGCAGCTCTGCCACCAGTTCCCATGGGGTCTTTTGCCAGGCTACCATTTCCTCGCGCAGCAGGTGGGCCGACTGCGGGTAGCCCACCGCCCAGCCGCGGCGTGCCGCCAGCAGGAAGCGGTTGCCCCTGAGCTGCAGCTGCAGGCCTTCGGTGTCCGGGTCGCGGCGCGCATGGCACAGGGCCACGGCCAGCCGCAGGCACAGCAGCTGCAGCGCGAACCCGGAGTCTTCGAGGTCCACATCGAGCTTGCGCACCTTGCCGCGCTGGCCCAGCACCAGCTGGCCCAGGCGGTGCAGCTCGGGCATGGCAAAGCCGGCGGCGTCGGTGTTGTCCAGAATGTAGGCGCCGTGGCGGTGGTAGTCGCTGTGCGAGATGCGGCAGCCGATTTCGTGCAGGCGCGCGGCCCATTCGAGCTTGCGCGAGGCGCGCTCGCTGCCGGCGGGTGCCGCCTGGTCGAACAGCTGGCAGGCGATGCGGGCCACGCGCTCGGCATGCTCCACGTCCACGCCAAAGCGCTGCATGAGCCCGTGGACCGTGGTGCTGCGCAGGTCGGTACCGGGCTGCTCGCGGTCGAGCAGGTCGTACAGGGCGCCCTGGCGCAGCGCGCCCTGGGCCACCTGCATCTGCTCGATCGCAAGCAGGTCGAACACGGCGCGCAGCACGCTGATGCCGCCGCCGATCACGGCACGGCGTTCGTCCTTGAGGCCATCGAGGCGGATGCGGTCGGCGCTTTGCGCGCGCAGCAGGCGCTCCTGCAGCCAGTCCAGGCCCTCGCGCGTGATCAGGTCCTCAGGCCCGCCCGCGGCGGCGAGGATGTCGCCGACCGCCCCTGCGGTGCCGGAGGACCCGTAAGCCACATCCCAGCCATCGGGTCGGAAGGTGGCCAGGGCCTCGTCGAGCACGGCCTTGGCCGCGATCTCGGCGGCCATGAAGGCCTGGGGCGTGAACGCGCCGTTGGCGAAATAGCGCGAGGACCAGGCCACGCTGCCCACGCGGAACGAGGCCACGGCGTGCGGGGTGAACTGCTGGCCCAGAATGAGTTCGGTGGAGCGCCCGCCGATGTCCACCACCAGGCGCCGCTCGTCGGACTGGGGCAGCAGGCGCGCCACGCCCTGGTAGATCAGCCGGGCCTCTTCGGGGCCCGAGACCACGTCGATGGGGTAGCCCAGCACCTGGCTGCCGCGCGCGATGAACTCCTCGCGGTTGCGCGCCTCGCGCAGGGTCTGGGTGGCCACGGCGCGCACCTGGGTGCGCGAAAAACCGGCCAGGCGCTCGCCGAAGCGCGCCAGGCAGTCCCAGCCGCGCTGCATGGCGTCCGGGGTCAGGTTGCGGTCCTCGTCCAGGCCATTGCCCTGGCGCACGGTTTCCTTGAGGTATTCGACGCGCTGGATATGGCCGTGCTCGTAGCGGCCGATTTCAAGGCGAAAGCTGTTGGATCCCAGATCCACGGCAGCGAGCAGTGTTCCGTTGTGCATGGTGGTGCGCGGCGTGCGCTGTTTTCCTTTCGGCCCAGCATAGCATCTGGGCCGCAGTGAGACAGTCATTTGGTCACCCGCTGGAGCATTTCTGACCGCAGCAAGCATTGAAATAGGCGCTGCCCAAGCCAGCGCTCCCGCGCAAGGGCCGCCCCGCCGCGAAGGCGGCGTATCCAGCGCTTGCGCTGGGAGCGTCCCCCTCCTGCATTGCGTGGCAATGCGGGAGAGAGGGGGAAGGCGCGAAGCGACTCAGGGGGTGCGTCGAATCATCCAATGATGCGTCCTGCAGTGGTGAGCATGCTCTGCGTGACGTAGGCGTTGGCGCGCTGGCGTCCCTGGTAGTTGACGGCATAGCCGCCAACGTTCACTGCAGCGCGCTTCTGCAGCGCGGCCAGCATGCTGGCGCGGGTGACGGGGCCGCTGATGCCGGCCATCACCTCGGCGGTGTAGCGCGCGGCAATGTAGCCTGCCAGGCCCAGGGGGGAGGGGGGTTCGTCGTAGAAGCGGGCCAGCGCATCGCGGTAGCTGCGCACCACGGGCAGGCTGGCATTCACCATGGGCACGGCCTGGGTGACGATGACCGAGGCCTTGGCTGCGGTGGGGCCCATCTGCGCCAGCACCTGCAGGTTCACATCGGCCAGGGCGACCACGTAGCACTGGCGGCCCTGCGGCAGGGCGAGCTGGTCGAGAAAGGAGAACAGCTCCGGCGTGCCGCCGATGAACAGGATGATGCTCTGCTCCACGCGCGTGCCGGCGCCCGGCCGGGTGCCTGCGGCGGGCAGGGGCAGGGTTTGCACCTTGAGCGACATGGACTTGGCGGCATGGGCCACCATGGCCTGCGACTGGCGCTGCACGGCCGGGCTGGCATAGGTGACGCCCACCGTCTGCACACCCATGGTGGCCAGGTTCTTGATGGCGTGGGCAATCTGCGCTTCCTGTCCGGCAAAGATGTCGAACACGGTGTCGCTGGTGGCCGTGGTGCCGGCCACGGCTGCCGTATCGTGCAGCCAGGGGGCGACGATGGGCAGCGGCGCGTCCGAGGGCGCCTTGGCCTGCAGGGCAATCAGGCCGCTGGCGGCCGCGTTGCCGACACAGCCCGACAGGGCGATGCAGCTGGACTGCTTCTGTGCGGTCTGCCAGACGGATTGCAGGCCTGCGGGCGTGCCATCGGTCTCCAGTGTCAGGTGCTGCACGGGGCGGCCGTGGATACCACCCTTGGCATTGGTCTCCTGCCAGGCCGTGCGCGAACCGACAATGAAATCGCGGCTCACGTCCTGCTGGTCGGGGGACAGATCGGCCACCTGGGCCACCACATGGGGGCGCTCGCCATCCGATTTCTTGGCGGATGGCTCCGTCCCCTGGGCCCAGGCATTGCCGGCCAGGCCCAGGGCCGCCACCCCCTGCAGCCACTGGCGGCGCTGGACGCCGGGTTGGCTGGGGCGAGGGGTGCGGTCCATGTCGGTGGGGCGGGCCGGACGTGCTTACTTCTTGGGAGGCATCAGCACGCGGTCAACCACGTGCACCACGCCGTTGGTGGCCACGATGTCGGCCTTTTCCACCATGGCTTCTTCCACTGTGACGAAGCTGCCGGCACGCGACAGGGCGACATTGGCGCCGTTGAGCGTCTTGGCATTGCCGTTCTTGACCTGCTCGGCCTTCATGCTGCCGGCCACGATGTGGTAGGTCAGCACTTCCTTGAGCTGGGCGGGGTTGGCCTGCAGGTCGGCCAGGGTCTTGGCGGGAACTGCCTTGAATGCGTCGTCCGAGGGGGCGAACACAGTGTGGGGGGCTGCCGCCTTGAGGGTGTCGGCCAGGCCGGCCTGGACTGCCAGCTTGTTGAAGGTGCTCAGCGAAGGCGTCTTTGCAATGGTGCTGTCGAGGGTGGCGGGCGCAGAACCGGTGCTGGCGCAGCCGGCCAGGGCGGCGGCCGCAGCCAGGGCGAGAGCGGATTGCAGTGCGTAACGGCGGAACATGTGATTCTCCAGGTAGATAGCCGATTCATCTCGGTGGCGGGAGACTAAGCAGCTCCCGTGACAGCGGGATGACAAACGTAAACGCCTGTACAGAGGAAAAGGTTGTGTGACAACCGACCTGGGTGTCACGACAATGTCACATACGGATCCTAGAGTCGCCTCATCCCAACTCACTCTCCCAAGAGGTATCTCCATGAAAATGTCCGCGATTCGGGTCCTTGTAGCTGGTGTCGTTGCTGCTGGTGCGTTCTCCCAAGCCATGGCGCAGCAGGAAGCCACCGGCGCAGGCGCCAGTTTTCCGGCGCCTCTGTATTCCAAGTGGGCTGCTGACTACAACAAGGCCACGGGCATCAAGATCAACTACCAATCGGTGGGTTCGGGTGCCGGCATGCGCCAGATCGAAGCCAAGACGGTGGACTTCGGTGCTTCGGACGCTCCCCTGAAGGACGACGAACTGGCCAAGAAGGGCCTGGTGCAGTTCCCTACCGTGATCGGCGGCATCGTGCCCGTGGTCAACATCAAGGGCATCGCTCCCGGCCAGATGAAGCTGAGCGGCCAGGTTCTGGGTGACATCTACCTGGGCAAGATCACCAAGTGGAACGACGACGCCATCAAGGCCCTGAACCCCGGCTTGAACCTGCCTGACGCTGCCATCGCCCCCGTGCGCCGCGCCGACGGTTCGGGCACGACCTTCGGTTTCACCAACTACCTGAGCAAGGTCAACGCCGAGTGGAAGTCCAAGGTCGGTGAAGGCACGGCCGTGAACTGGCCCACCGGCGCCGGCGGCAAGGGCAACGAGGGCGTCGCCGCCTTCGTGGGCCGTCTGCCCAACTCCATCGGCTACGTGGAATACGCCTACGTCAAGCAGAACAAGCTGACCTACGTGCAACTGCAGAACGCCGCCGGCAACTATGTCTCTCCTGACGATGCCACCTTCAAGGCCGCTGCCGCAGGCGCCGACTGGGCCAAGAGCTTCTACCAGATCCTGACGAACCAGCCTGGCAAGGATTCGTGGCCCATCACCTCGGCCACCTTCATCATGATGCAGAAGACGCAGGACAAGCCCGTGCAGGCCACCACGGCCCTGAAGTTCTTCGACTGGGTCTATGCCCAGGGCGACAAGACCGCTGCGGACCTGGACTATGTGCCCATGCCCGACAGCGTGAAGGCCATCATCCAGAAGTCCTGGGGCGACATCAAGGACACTTCCGGCAAGGCCGTAGCGTTCAAGTAATTTGACAGGGCCGGCGATAAGCCGGCCCTTCAACTTCAAATCCATTGAATTCAAGGCAAACAACGTGTCCACAACGATGCCGGTCCGCGACAATCCGTCCATGACGACGGCCCCTTCGCGCACTGAGAAAATGCCCCCTTCCCCCCACCGCCCCCTGATCTCCGGCGTGCTGGCCGACAAGCTCTTCGGCTTCCTGGCCCGCGGCGCGGCCGTGCTCACGCTGCTGTTGCTGCTGGGCATCCTGGCCTCGCTGGTGGTTGGCGCGTGGCCCTCCATCGCCAAATACGGCCTGGGCTTTCTCACCAGCACCACGTGGGACCCCGTGCAGAACGAGTACGGCGGTCTGGTGATGATCTACGGCACGCTGGCCACCTCTGCCATCGCGCTCCTGATTGCCGTGCCTGTGAGCTTCGGCATCGCCCTGTTCCTGACCGAGCTGTCGCCCTCCTGGCTCAAGCGCCCCCTGGGCACCGCCATCGAGCTGCTGGCCGCCGTGCCCTCCATCGTCTACGGCATGTGGGGCCTGATGGTGTTCGGTCCCATCCTGTCGACCTTTGTCCAGCAGCCGCTGCAGTCCCTGTTCCAGGGCGTTCCCTACCTGGGAGCGCTGGTCTCCGGCCCTCCAGTGGGCATCGGTATCCTGTCGGCCGGCATCATCCTGGCCATCATGATCATCCCGTTCATCGCCTCGGTGATGCGCGACGTGTTCGAAGTCACGCCCGCCCTGCTCAAGGAATCGGCTTACGGCCTGGGCTCCACCACCTGGGAAGTGGTGTGGAAGGTCGTCCTGCCGTACACCAAGACCGGTGTGCTGGGCGGCATCATGCTGGGACTGGGCCGTGCACTGGGCGAGACCATGGCCGTGACCTTCGTGATCGGCAACATGAACCAGCTGCAATCGCTGTCGATGTTCGAGGCCGCCAACAGCATCACCTCGGCCCTGGCCAACGAATTCGCCGAAGCCGGTGAAGGCCTGCACCAGGCCTCGCTGATCTACCTGGGCCTGGTCCTGTTCTTCATCACCTTCGTGGTGCTGTCGCTGTCCAAGCTGCTGCTGTCCCGCCTGCAAAAGAACGAAGGAGCCCGTTCGTGAGTACCGCACCGACCACTTCGCAGCGCCTGCTGTCCGCCGCAGACCTCGACGCGCAGCGCCAGGCACGCTACAACAAGCGCAAGCGCCTCAACCAGGTCGCCCTGGTGCTGTCCCTCGCCGCCATGGCCTTCGGCGTGTTCTGGCTGATCTGGATCCTCTGGGAGACCGTCCGCCTGGGCGTGGGCGGCCTGAGCGTGGCCCTTTTCACGCAGATGACGCCGCCGCCCAACGATGTGGGTGGCGGTATCTCCAACGCCATTTTCGGCTCGCTCGTGATGGTGCTGCTGGCGACGTTCGTGGGCACGCCCATCGGCATCCTGGCCGGCATCTACCTGGCCGAATACGAAACCAAGAGCCTGCTGGCCTCGGTGACGCGCTTCGTCAACGACATCCTGCTGTCGGCGCCTTCCATCGTGATCGGCCTGTTCGTGTATGCCGTGGTGGTGGCGCGCTTCAAGAGCTTTTCGGCCTACGCCGGCATCCTGGCGCTGGCACTGATCGTGATCCCGGTGGTCATCCGCACCACCGAGAACATGCTGGTGCTGGTGCCCTCCAGCCTGCGCGAAGCCGCCTACGCCCTGGGCACGCCCAAGTGGAAGGTCATCACCATGGTGACGCTGCGTGCAGCGCGTGCCGGCGTGATCACCGGTGTGCTGCTGGCCGTGGCCCGCATCGCCGGCGAAACCGCTCCGCTGCTGTTCACCGCACTGAACAACCAGTTCTGGAACGCCGACCTGAGCAAGCCCATGGCCAGCCTGCCGGTGACCATCTTCAAGTTCGCCATGAGCCCGTATGAGAACTGGCAACAGCTGGCCTGGGCCGGTGTGTTCCTCATCACCGTCGCCGTTCTCGGCCTGAACATCCTGGCGCGGGTTCTGACCCGCCAAAAGTAAGCCCCAGCAGCAAGAAAGACACCCTCATGTCCGCTATCCTCAACAACGAAGTGTCCTCCAAGTCCAAGATCACGGTGCGTGACCTGAACTTCTACTACGGCAAGTTCCACGCGCTCAAGGGCATCAACCTCGACATCCCGGAAAACAAGGTCACGGCCTTCATCGGCCCCTCGGGCTGTGGCAAGTCCACGCTGCTGCGCACCTTCAACCGCATGTTCGAGCTCTATCCCGAGCAGCGCGCCGAAGGCCAGATCGTGCTGGACGGCGAGAACCTGCTGACCAGCAAGAAGGACGTGGCCCTGGTGCGCGCCAAGGTCGGCATGGTGTTCCAGAAGCCCACGCCGTTCCCGATGTCGATCTATGACAACATCGCCTTCGGCGTGAAGCTGTTCGAGAGCCTGAGCGCCACCGACATGGACGACCGCGTCGAATGGGCCCTGCGCAAGGCGGCGCTGTGGAACGAAGTCAAGGACAAGCTCAACCAGACCGGCTCCGGCCTGTCGGGCGGCCAGCAGCAGCGCCTGTGCATTGCCCGCGGCATTGCCATCAAGCCTGAAGTACTGCTGCTCGACGAACCCTGCTCGGCGCTGGATCCGATCTCGACCGCCAAGGTCGAAGAGCTGATCGCAGAACTGAAGAACGAGTACACCGTGGTCATCGTGACCCACAACATGCAGCAGGCCGCGCGCTGCAGCGACTACACCGCCTACATGTACCTGGGCGACCTGGTCGAGTTCGGCGAGACGGAACAGATGTTCTTCAAGCCGCAGCGCAAGGAAACCGAAGACTACATCACCGGCCGTTTCGGCTAAGGAGACAGCAATGCCCGACAAGCACCTTTCGTCGCAGTTCGACTCCGAACTCAACAGCGTCTCGGCCCGCGTCATGGAAATGGGCGGCCTCGTGGAGTCGCAGATCCGCCAGGCCGTGTACGCCCTGTCCCAGTTCAACATCGAAGCCGTGGAGCAGGTGGCCGCCATCGAAGTGCGCGTGAATGCCATGGAAGTGGAGATCGACCACGAGCTGTCTTCCATCATCGCGCGCCGCCAGCCCACCGCCCGCGACCTGCGCCTCTTGATGGCCTTCTCCAAGGCCACGGCCAACCTCGAGCGCATGGGCGACGAGGCCAACAAAATGGCACGCATGGTGCGCTCCATCATCGAGAGCGGCGCCGCGCGCTCGCTGCCGTCGAGCGACCTGCGCGTGGCGGCGGAGCTGGCCTCCGGCCTGTTGCGCAAGACGCTGGACGCCTTCGCCCGCCTCGATACCACCATGGCGGTGGCCATCCTCAAGGAAGACGACCTGATCGACAAGGAATTCGATGGGTTCGTGCGCAAGCTGGTCACCTACATGATGGAAGACCCCCGCACCATCTCGCCCAGCCTGGACCTCTTGTTCCTGGCCAAGGCCATCGAGCGCATCGGCGACCATTCGAAGAACGTGGCCGAACTCATCATTTACCTGGTCAAAGGCAAGGACGTGCGCCACACGGCCCTCGATGAGATCGAATCGGCCGTGCTGTAGGCCCGTGAACGCTGTATGAGAAAGTTACCCCGAGTTCTGATTGTCGAAGACGAACCTGCGATCGCCGAGCTGATCGCGGTGAACCTGCGGCACAACGGATTCCAGCCGTTCTGGGCCGAAGATGGCGATTCGGCCCAGCGCGAGCTCGATGCCGTGCTGCCCGACGTCATCTTGCTGGACTGGATGCTGCCCGGCCAGAGCGGCCTGTCGCTGGCCCGCAAGTGGCGTGCCGATGCCCGCACCAAGCCCATCCCCATCCTCATGCTCACGGCCCGTGGCGACGAGCCGGACAAGGTGGCGGGCCTGGATGCCGGGGCGGACGATTACATCACCAAGCCGTTCTCCACCCAGGAGCTGCTGGCGCGCATCCGCGCCGTGCTGCGCCGCCGCGCGCCCGAGCAGGTCAGCGACAGCGTGACCATCGGCGACCTGGTGCTCGACGCCGGCACCTACCGTGTGGCCTTCCAGGGCCAGCAGCTCAAGGTGGGGCCCACCGAGTTCAAGCTGCTGCACTACCTGATGAAGCATGCCGAGCGCGTACACAGCCGTTCGCAGCTGCTGGACAAGGTCTGGGGCGACCATGTCTTCATCGAGGAGCGTACCGTGGATGTGCACGTCAAGCGCCTGCGCGAAGCCCTCGGCTCCGCCTCCGTGATGGTGGAAACGGTGCGCGGCGCGGGTTATCGGCTGACGGCACAATCGCAGCCGCAGGCCCAGAAGCTGCAGGCTTGATTGAAGGCTGGGCGGCAATACGTTGGCGAAAGGGCGCAGCGATTGCGCCCTTGTGTTTTTTGAGAAGGCTTTGCGATCCGCATGCTTTGGCGATTCACGTATTTTGTGCTCCTGCAACTGCTTGGCGCGGGGCTCGGCTGGTGGGAAGGTGGGCCCTGGGGGGCTGGGCTCGGGGCGGCGATAGCGGGTTGGGCCTGGTTCGTGTGGGACATGCTGCGGGGGGCCCGCGTGCTGCGCTGGCTGCGCACGGGCGAGTTGTCGCGCGCGCCGGTCATGCGCGGCATGTGGGGCGAGGCGGCTGATCGCACGCGGCGTCTGTTGCGCCTGCAGGCCCAGGAAGTGCAGGGCAGCCAGAACCGGCTGCAGGAGATCCTGGCGGCGCTGCAGGCCACGCCCAATGGCGTGGTGCTGCTCGATGCCCAGGGACATATCGAGTGGTGCAACCAGATGGCCGCCGCCCATTTCGGATTCGACGCGCAGCGCGACGTCATGCAGTCCATCGGCAACCTGGTGCGGGATCCGGAATTCACCGCCTACTACACGGCCCAGGACTTCACGCACGATGTGGTGCTGGAGGGGCGCTACAGCACCTCTTCACGCCCGGTGCGCATCTCCGTGCACCTGCATCCCTACGGTGACGGGCGCACGCTGCTGCTGTCGCGCGACGTGACGGCGCTGGAGCAGGCCGAGGCCATGCGCCGCGACTTCGTGGCCAATGTTTCGCACGAGATCCGCACCCCGCTCACGGTGCTCATCGGCTTCGTCGAGACGCTGCAGACCCTGCCGCTGGCGCAGGACGAGCGGGCCCGCTACCTGGGCATGATGTCCCAGCAGGCAGCGCGCATGCAGAGCGTGGTGCAGGATCTGCTCACGCTGTCGCGCCTGGAGGGCAGCCCGCCGCCCGGCATGGCCGAGTGGACGCCGGTGCAGGGCCTGTTGCAGCGCTGCGAGGAAGAGGGCCGGGCCCTGTCGGCCTTGCTCACGCAGAACCAGCAGCGCCCGCATACGCTGCTGTTCCCGTCCAAGGCGGATCTGCTGGCCCAGGGCGACGTGGCCGGCGCGCAGGCCGAGCTGCAAAGCGCACTGTCCAACATCATCAACAACGCCGTGCGCTATACACCCGCGGGCGGAACGATCACGGTGGACTGGGTGCGCAAGGAAGACGGTTCGGCCACGTTCTCGGTCAAGGACACGGGCCCGGGCATCGCGTCCGAGCACATCCCGCGGCTGACCGAGCGCTTTTACCGCGTGGACCGCAGCCGCTCGCGCGAAACCGGGGGCACGGGCCTGGGCCTGGCCATCGTCAAGCACGTGCTGCAGCGCCATGGCGCCACGCTCAGCATCCAGAGCACCCTGGGCAAGGGCTCGACCTTCTGCGTGACCTTTCCGGTCAACCGGTTGCGCGCGCCAGCGCCGCAGGCGCTGGCAGCCTGAGCGCACGCCAGAGCATGGCGGCAAACAGCGCAGCCGTCACGGCCAGGGCGGCCGCGCTGGCGGCCCAGAAGGTGGCCGGTGTGGCCACCGGGCCCCAGGGGCCCAGGCCCTGGTAGGCCAGCAGATAGCCGCCGCCCAGGCCTGCGCCCCAGAGCAGCGTGCAGTACACCACCAGCGGTGCCACCGTGATGCGGTAGCAGCGCAGCACGAACACGCACAGGGTCTGCAGCGCATCGGCCACGTGGTAGGCCGCCACCCAGGCCAGCAGCCCGCCCGTCACCGCCACCACCTGCGCATTCGATGAATACAGGGCGCCCAGGTGGTTGCGCCCGAGGAGCATCAGCACTGCCAGGATAAGGCCCATGGCGCAGGCCAGGCGCATGCCCAGCAAGGCCACGCTGCGCGCGCGCAGCGGCTCCCCCGCCCCCAGCCACCAGCTCACGCGCGCACTGGCGGCAATCGACAGCGACAGCGGCACCATGTACAGCACGGCCGCCAGGTTGGAGGCGATCTGGTGCGCTGCCGAGGCCACCGTGCCCTGGCGCGCGATGAACAAGGCCATGAGGGTGAAGGAGGTGACCTCCACCATCACTGCCAGGCCCGCCGGCACCCCCAGGCGCGCAAAGCCTGCGATGGTGGGCCAGTGCGGGCGCTCCAGCGGCTTCCACAGGGCCAGCGGCTGGTACAGCGGCTGGGTGCGCAGCAGCCAGAGCGCCAGGGCCAGCATGCTGCAGTTGACCACCAGCGTGGCCCAGGCGCAGCCCATGGCGCCCTGCGCCGGCAGGCCCACGCCGCCAAAGGTGAACCAGATGGACAGCGGCACCTTGATGAACAGCGAGCCCACCTGCAGCCAGGTGACCAGCTGCGGGCGCCCGAGCGCCTGGTTGAGTGTGCTGTAGATGCGGAACAGCAGGGCCGGCGGCAACGCGAGTGCCAGCACGGCCAGGTAATTTTCGACCTCGCTGCGCAGTGCATCGGGCACCTCGGTCCAGCGCAGCACGGCACCGGGCGAGAGCAGCACGGCCATGCCCAGGGCGCTGGCCACCGCACACAGGTACAGCGACTGGCGCAGCGAGGCGCCCAGCTGCTGCTGTTGCCCCGCACCGCGCTGCTCGGCCCACACCGGCAGCAGGGCGCTGAGCACGCCTATGAGTGCCACGTAGACGCTGATGAAGATGGCCGAACCCACCGACAGCGCCGCCAGCGAAGCCTCGCTGTAGCGGCCCGCCACGATGGTGTCGGCCACGCCGAAGGCCATCACGGCCAGTTGCCCGGCCAGCACCGTCACGGCGTGGCGGGAAATGGTCGACAGCTCGCTCATCAGGGTTTGGTTTCGGTTTCGATGCGGCGGAACACCAGCAGGAAGTCGGTCTTGTCGGTGGGGCGCGCCACGGTGGCCACACGCTCCCATTGCAGGCCGTCCACCGCGGAGGCGGGAGCGGGCCAGGAGGCGATGTCCGAGACCAGCCACTCGCAGCCGGCCACCGACAGGCTGGCCGGGTGCAGCGTGAGGCCGGCGTGGTACTGCAGGGCTGCCACTTGGGCGCGGCTCAGCCCCACGGTCTGCACGCAGCCAGGGCCCTCCCCGACGACGGCGGTGATGGCGCGCATCTGCGGTACGTAGCTGCGCGCGAAGTCCAGCAGCGGCAGCCAGATGCTCATGAGCAGCAGCCAGCTCAGGGCCGCGCCGCTGGCCGGCAGCACCAGGCTCTTCCAGATCGGCGCGCGGTTGCGCGAGGCGCGCCACCACACCAGCGCGCACCAGCCCACCGAGGCCGCCAGCGCCACCACCAGGGCCAGCAGAGAGAACTGCGGCACGAAGCCGGGCGCCAGCTTGGCCACGTTGGCCGCCGGCTTGGCCGGCACGCCGGTCTGCATGGCGATCCAGATCACCCAGATGGCCAGCGCCGAGACGCTGAAGAAGATCAGCGTGAACCAGTCGATCAGCGCCCCCATGCTGCGGCTGAGCGTGGGCAGCGCAAAGGCCGCCAGCGCGGCCAGCGCCGGCAGGCCCAGCAGCAGCGCGCGGTCGGCCGGCTGGGTGGTGATGGTGGCCGCGACCGAGACCGCCGTGAACCACAGCGGCAGCAGCAGGTGGCGGTGCCATTGGCGGCTGGCGATCTGCTTGCGCCAACGCCACAGCGTCCACAGCGCCAGCGGCCAGGCCGGCCAGCCGAACCAGACCAGCAGGCGCGCCAAGCTCGCCCACTCCTTGCCGCCGCCCTCGGTGCTGACAATGCGCCAGCGCCACAGGTCGAGCTGCCAGGCCAGCGCCGCGGCGGCCACGATGACCAGGACGGTGGCCACCGCCCAGGCCTTGCACTGGCGCTCGTCCTTGCCAGGCAGGTGCAGGGCCAGCAGCACGCCGCTGGCACCCAGCAGCGCCGTAAGGGCCGGTGCCCCGGCGAGCGTGAGGCCGAACGCCCCCACGAGCATGGCCGCCCACGCTTTGCCGGAGTGGTAGGGGAGGGCTGCGAAGGCAAAGAACAGGAAGGAGGTGCAGCTCAACTGCACCAGGTAGCTCGTCACTTCGTGCGAGAGCTGGGCCAGGCCCAGGCAGGCGATCAGGGCGAGCAGGGCGCCGTCGGCAATCGCGCGTGCGTAGTCGAGCGGGGTTGCCTCGCCGCCGAAGGCGAAGGCCACGGGCTGCGCGCCCGGGCTGCGCGCCAGGTAGTACACGCCGTACCAGGTGGCCATGAGCGTGAGCGCCAGCAGCGCGGCAAACGGGATGCGCACGGCCATTTCGGGCGACAGCCAGGAGGGCGCCCACTGGATCGCCAGGGCCCCGATCCAGTAGGGCAGCAGGCCTTCGGTCTCGGGCGCCATGCCGCCCAGCAGCGGATTGAGCCAGGGGGTGCGGCCATGCGCCAGCTCCAGCATGTAGCCGTAGGCGGTGATGTCGGCGCTCTTCCACGGAGCGCGGCCCACGAAGCCGGGGATCACGTAGGCAATGCACAGCAGCATCAGGGCCCAGCGTGGCAACGGCCGCACGGCATTCTGGGTGACGATGGCTGGGGTGGGTGGATTCACGCGTTGGTCAGGGGCTTTGGGAGGGAGCCGCCAAGAATAAGGGATAAGCGCACGGGTTCCGTCAGCAGGCTCTGGCGGTCAGGGTAAATCTGGTAACCCCGATCGCAAGCGGGTGGAGTGGCGCGCCCGGGAGGCAATAAAAAAGGCAGCTCGGTTGCCCGGGCTGCCTTCTTGGCGTACAGCGTGCGAAGGATTACTTGGCAGCGGTAGCGGTGGTCTTGCCGAAACGGTTGCGGAACTTCTCCACGCGGCCGCCCATGTTGTCCACGGACTTCTGCGTGCCCGTGTAGAAAGGGTGCGATTCGCTGGAGGTATCGAGCTTGAACAGGGGCAGCTCACGGCCGTCGTCGGTCGTGCCCATTTCCTTGGTGTTCACGCACGAACGGGTCACGAACTTGAAACCGTTGGACAGGTCCACGAACAGCACTTCGCGGTAGTTGGGGTGAATGCCTTCTTTCATGATCAATCCTTGTCAAGTGCGGGAGCCGTGCGGGACCCGGAGCAACCTTTGCGCCGTGGAGCATCCAGCGTACTTTCCGCAATAAAAGCCCTCCATTATAGCCTGCGCAGAAAATTGTTCAAGGTGGGCGCGGGAGTATCAATGCCCGCCGCTGCGCTGACAAGCCCATATTTGACAATGAAAGGGGTGTACCTATTCTGGGAAGCCTCTTTCAAGGAGGTTTTCATGGCGGTCTCCACACACCCTGCGCCTTCAGGCGCCCTGGCGCTGGTCGATGGGGCATGGGCCGCGCTGGAAGGCCCGGCGTCGGCGCGGCAGTGCCTGTCCGTTGCCGGCCAGGGTGATCTGCCTTCGGTGTTTCCGGTGACCGATCTGGCCGTGGCTTCGGTCGGGGTGGCGGGGCTGGCGCTGGCCGAACTGCTGGCAATGGAAGGTGGCTCCTGGCCCGCCGTGCAGGTGGACCGGCGGCTGGCCTCGTTCTGGTTCGGCATGTCGCTGCGCCCTGAGGGCTGGTCCTTGCCGCCCGTGTGGGACGCCGTGGCGGGCGACTACCGCGCGGCCGATGGCTGGGTGCGCCTGCACACGAACGCACCGCAGCACCGCGAGGCGGCCCTGGCCGTGCTCGGCGTGGCGGCCGACCGGGAGGCCGTTGCGCGCGCCGTGGCCCGCTGGGATGCCGATGCGCTGGAGGCGGCCGTGGTGGAGCGGGGTGGCTGCGCCGCTGCGATGCGCAGCACCGACGGCTGGGCACGCCATGCACAAGGCCTGGCGGTGCGGGCCGAGCCCCTGGTGCATTGGGAGGCTTTTGCGCCAACGCTGCCGCTGCCCGCCTGGCGCATCGACCCTGCCCGGCCGCTGCGCGGTGTGCGCGTGCTGGACCTCACACGCATCCTTGCCGGCCCCGCTGCGACCCGTTTCCTTGCCGGCTTTGGCGCCGAGGTGCTGCGCATCGACCCGCCCGGCTGGGACGAGCCCGTCACCGTGCCCGAGGTGGTGCTGGGCAAGCGCTGCGCGCGGCTCGACCTGCGCTTGCGCGAAGGGCGTCTGGTGTTCGAGGAACTGCTGGGCCGGGCCGATGTGCTGGTGCACGGCCTGCGGCCCGGCGCTCTGGAGGGTCTGGGGCTGGGGGCCGAGCGGCGCCGCGCCCTGAACCCGGGCCTGGTGGACGTATCGCTCAATGCCTACGGCTGGGGCGGACCCTGGCAGCACCGGCGCGGTTTCGACAGCCTGGTGCAGATGAGCACAGGCATCGCCGAGGCCGGCATGCGCGAAGGCGGCCACGACCGGCCCACCCCCTTGCCGGTGCAGGCCATCGACCATGCCACGGGCTACCTGATGGCAGCCGCCGCGGTCCGGGGCCTGGCGCAACGCAGGGCCACGGGCGCAGGCTGCACGGCGCGGCTGTCGCTGGCGCGCACGGCGCATTGGCTGGTGTCCGCCCAGCGCCATCCGTTGGAGCCATTGGCGCCCGAGCGGGCGGGTGATGTGGGTGAAGCGCTGGAGTCCACCTCGTGGGGCCCGGCCCGGCGGGTGCGCGCTCCGCTGGAGGTACAAGGGGCCGCCATGTGCTGGGACCGGCCGGCGCTGGCGCTGGGTTCCGCGCAGGCGTGCTGGTAGGTGGCGCAGATGGCACAACGCCCCGCAGGCCGTGAAGCCTGCGGGGCGTTCAGAGAGATTGGAGCCGCCTTTGACGGCGTCGTGTTCCACATGCCGGTGGAACGCGCATGGCCCAGGACAGAACCGCCGTGCAAGGGCCGCCCCGCCGCGCTGGAGGTGTCCCCCTTCCCGAAGGGCGCAGCCATTCGAGAGTAGGGAGAAGGCGCGCCAGCGCCTCAGGGGGGGGTGTTACCCTCCCCGGCGCATCATGTCGAAGAAGTCGACGTTGGTTTTGGTCGCCTTCATGTTCTTGATCATGAGCTCCATGGACTCGATCTCGTCCATGTTGTACATGAACTGGCGCAGGATGCGCGTCTTCTGCAGGATCTCGGGCACCAGCAGCAGCTCTTCGCGGCGCGTGCCGCTCTTGTTGAGCTCGATGGCGGGGAACACGCGCTTTTCGTACAGGCGGCGGTTCAGGTGGATTTCGCAGTTGCCCGTGCCCTTGAATTCTTCAAAGATCACTTCGTCCATGCGGCTGCCGGTGTCGACCAGGGCCGTGGCGATGATGGTCAGCGAGCCGCCTTCCTCGACCTTGCGCGCGGCGCCGAAGAAGCGCTTGGGGCGCTGCAGCGCAGCGGCGTCCACACCGCCGGACAGCACCTTGCCGCTGGAGGGCACGACGTTGTTGTAGGCGCGGGCCAGGCGGGTGATGGAGTCCAGCAGGATCACCACGTCCTTCTTGAGTTCGACCAGGCGCTTGGCGCGCTCGATCACCATCTCGGCCACGTGCACGTGGCGGGCGGCGGGCTCGTCGAAGGTGGAGGCGATGATCTCGCCCTTCACCGTGCGCTGCATTTCGGTCACTTCTTCAGGGCGCTCGTCCACCAGCAGCACCATCAGGTGCACGTCGGGGTTGTTGGCCGTGATGGCGTGGGCGATGTGCTGCATCATCACCGTCTTGCCGCTCTTGGGCGGGGCCACGATCAGCGCGCGCTGGCCGCGGCCGATGGGCGCGATGATGTCGATGATGCGGCCAGTGATGTTCTCTTCGCTCTTGACGTCGCGTTCCAGGCGCATCTGCTCCTTGGGGAACAGGGGTGTCAGGTTTTCGAACATCACCTTGTGCTTGTTCTGCTCCGGCGGGCCGTCGTTGACCTTGTCGAGCTTGGTCAGGGCAAAGTAGCGCTCGCCGTCCTTGGGCGTGCGCACTTCGCCTTCGATCATGTCGCCGGTGTGCAGGTTGAAGCGGCGCACCTGGCTGGGCGAGATGTAGATGTCGTCCGTGCTGGCGGTGAAGCTCGTGTCCGGGCTGCGCAGAAAGCCGAAGCCGTCCGGCAGGATTTCCAGCACCCCGTCCGCAAACACCTGCTCGCCGGCCTTGGCGCGCTTCTTGATGATGGCAAACATCAACTCCTGCTTGCGCATCCGGCCCGTGTTTTCGATTTCGAGTTCTTCGGCCTGCTTCAGGACTTCAGACACGTGCAGTGCCTTGAGTTCGTTTAAGTGCATGGAATGACTCCTTGGCGGAGTAGGTAGGTGTCTCGGGGGAGGTGGGCTGTTCGCCGGTGGTCTGCTGATGGCAGTCACGGCGTGCCTGAGGATCTCTCGAACCGGCTGCCAATGCGTGCAAGCCGGTGATCTGCTGGAATTATGACAGGAAAAAATCCGGGAGGGCCGGGCCGCTGCGCTCTGGCATGTGAAGAGATGCAAGCGGCGCTGAAAAAACGGCTGGCGGTACCCCGGCCCGGGGTGCCGCCAGCGTGGGCGTCATGCCAGTTGCTGGTCGACGAAGGCCGTCAACTGCTCCTTGCGCATGGAGCCGATCTTGGTGGCGGACAGCTGGCCGTCCTTGAAGAACATCAGTGTGGGAATGCCGCGGATGCCGAACTTGGCGGGCGTTTCGCGGTTCTCGTCGATGTTCAGCTTGGCGACCTGCAGCTTGCCTTCGTAGGCCTTGGCCAGGTCGTCCAGGTGGGGGGCGATGTCCTTGCAGGGGCCGCACCATTCGGCCCAATAATCCACCAGCACGGGGGTGGTGGACTGCAGTACGTCGGCTTCGAAGCTGGCGTCGGTGAGGTGCTTGATGAGTTCGCTGGCCATGGCGTAATCCTTGTATCTGGGTGGCTTTGGACCGGGGTACGTATAAAGTTGGGTCATTGTGACAGAAACCAATCCCACGTTCACCGGTGTGGCCAAGCCATCCGATGCTATGACTGTCATAGCTAAAACCGATCAGGCGGCCCCATGCTGGGCCCGGGTGCTGGGCGCAGTGGCGCAGCATCTGGCCACCTGCGGCGCCCACCCGGCCCGCGCCGTGGTGCTGGTGCCCTATGCGCAGCTCATGCCCTGGGGCCAGCGCCTGTGGGCGCGCCAGCAGCCCGACAGCTTTGTTCCGCGCTTCGAGACCACGCGCAACTGGGCGCACCAGCTGGCCGTCTTCGTGCCCGAGGGCCGGGACCTGGCGGGCGATGTGGCACGCGACACCCTCACCGCGCGCACCCTGCTTGACCAGGCGGGCCTGTCGGCGCAGCGCGACGTGCTGGCCACGCCACTGCAGGAGGCCGCTGCCCAACTGGCGCTGGCCGTGGCTGCGGTGCCGCCGGCCGAGCGCGATGCCTGGGGCGCGCAGGCGCGCAGCCTGCTGCCCGCGGCGGAGGAGGGCAGCACGCTGCGCTTCGAGGCTGCGGTGGCACGCATTGCGCTCGAATGGGCGCTGGCCTCGCGCTACGCCACCGACGTGCTGTTCGAGCCGGGCGTGCGCGCTGCCACGGACGCGCTGGTGGTGCTCGAAGGTTTCCAGGCCGAGCCGCTGGCCGCCGCGTTGCTTGCGCACTGGGGCGAGCGGGGCCTGGTGCTGCCGCTGTATGCCCCCGGGGAGGATGCCGGAGTGCAGGGGCAGATCGCCCTGCATGCCGCCAGCGATGCCGAAGACGAGGCGCAGCGCGCCGCCGCCTGCGTGCTCGCGCACCTGGCCGCGGGCCGTGCCCCCGTGGTGCTGGCCGCCACCGACCGGGCGCTGACCCGCCGCGTGCGCGCCCACCTGGGCAGCAGTGGCGTGGACGTGCGCGACGAAAGCGGCTGGACCCTGTCGACCACGCGCGCGGCCGCGCAGGTCATGGCGGGATTGAAGGCCTGCGCCTGGGATGCCGATGCCGACGCGGTGCTCGCCTGGCTCAAGCAGGTGCCCGCATGGCGGGCCGCCACTCTAAACCCGCTGGAAAAGGCGCTGCGCCGGGCATCTCTGGCGCGCTGGGATGCCGTGGCTGCGCGCGACTGGAGTGCGCACCCGGCGCTGGCCGCCGCCGTGGCCGAGGCCGAAGCCTGGCGTGCCGGCCTGCGCGCGGCGCGCCCGCTGGTGCAGTGGCTCGCGGCCCTGCGCGGGCTGCTCGAGGCCACGGGCCAGTGGGCCGTGCTGGAGGCCGACGACGCGGGCGAACGCGTGCTGGCCCTGTTGCGCCTGCCCGAGGGTTTGCAGGCCGAGCTCGACGCCTGGGAGGGTGTGGGCCGGCGCATGGCATTGGCCGAATTCACGCGCTGGGCCGACGAGGTGCTGGAGGCCGCGCGCTTCGTGCCCCCGCCGCCTCCCGGTGCGCCGGTCGTGATCTTGCCGCTGCCGCAGTTGCTGGCGCGCACCTTTGCCGCGCTGGTGCTGCCGGGCTGCGACGAAAAGCGCCTGCAGCCCGCGCCCGAGCCGCCCGGCGATTGGACGCAGGCCCAGCGCGAGGCCTGGGGCCTGCCCACGCGCGAATCGCTGGAGGCCGCGCAGCGCCTGGCCTGGCGCAGCGCGCTGCAGACCCCGGTGGTCGATGTGCTGTGGCGCACCGGCGACGAGGGCGGCGAGCCGCTGCTGGCCAGCGCCCTGGTGCTGGCCCTGCAGCTCGATGGGGCTGCGCATGCGGGCGAGGACATGCGCCTTGCGCGCAGCGTGCCCAGCGCACCCACCGCCCGTCCGCTGCCCAGCGGCCAGGCCTTGCCGGTGCACAGGCTTTCGTCCACCGCGTACTCGGACCTGCGCCATTGCCCCTATCGCTTTTTTGCGCTGCGCCAACTGGGCCTGCAGGAGGCGGAGGAGCTGGGCGGCGAGGTGGACAAGCGCGACTTCGGCAACTGGCTGCACGAGGTGCTGCAGCATTTCCACGAGGGCCTGCTGCAGGCACCGCTCGATGCCGGTCCTGCGCGCGTGCGCCGGCTCGACGCATCGGCCCAGGCCGTCACCGCCCGCCAGGGATTGCAGGGCGGCGACTTCCTGCCCTTCGCCGCGGGCTGGCCGCAGGTGCGCGATGGCTATCTGCGCTGGCTGGCGCAGCACGAACAGGCAGGGGCGGCCTTCCGGCAGGCCGAACTCCGAACCACCCAGCCGCTGGGCACGCTGGAACTGGTGGGCACCATCGACCGCATCGACGGAGTGTCGGGTACGGGCGAGGTGACGCCCCTGGTGATCGACTACAAGACCGAGAGCGATGCGGTTACGCGCCAGCGCATAGGCGCTGGCTCCGAAGACACGCAGCTGGCCTTCTACGCCGCCCTGCTGAGCCATGACACGCTGCGCGCCGCCTACGTCAACGTGGGCGAGCGCGGCGAGACGCAGATGCACGAGCAGGAAGACGTGGTGCACCTGCGCGATCTGCTCGTGGAGGGCATCCAGCACGACTTCGAGCGCATTGCCGCGGGCGATCCCATGCCCGCGCTGGGCGAGGGCATGGTCTGCGAGTACTGTGCAGCGCGCGGCCTGTGCCGCAAGGACTTCTGGGCATGACGAAGGCTGCATACGAACACAACGGCCAGGCCGTCTCGCGCGAGGCTTTCTATGCCATCGCCTGCGACCCGCAGCGCAGCGTGGCGGTCGAGGCCTGCGCGGGCGCGGGCAAGACCTGGATGCTGGTCTCGCGCATGCTGCGCGCCCTGCTCGACGGGGCCGCGCCGCACGAGATCCTGGCCATCACCTTCACCAAGAAGGCCGCGGGCGAAATGCGCCAGCGCCTGCAGGAATGGCTGGAGCAATTTGCCCAGGCGCCGCTGGACCAGCTTGCTGGCGAGCTGGTGGCGCGTGGCATCCACCCCGAGCGGGCTCTGGAGCAGCGCGAGGCCCTGCGCGGCCTGTACCGCCAGATGCTGGAGAGCGGCCGGCCGGTGCAGATCCGCACCTTCCACAGCTGGTTTGCCGCCTTGCTGGGAACGGCGCCGCTGGCACTGCTGCAGGCCCAGGGGCTGCCGGCCAACTTCGATCTGCTCGAAGACGATGCCGAGGCCGTGCGCGAGGTCTGGCAGCCCTTTCTGCAAGCGGTGGACAGCAACGCCGGCCTGCGCGCCGACTACGAAGCCGCCGTGTTCCGCCATGGCCGTTCGCAGACGCACAAGGCGCTCGCGGCGGCCCTGTCCAAGCGCGTGGAGTTCGACCTGGCCGACGAGGCCGGGGTGGTCGATGCCTCGGTGCCGCCGTTTTCCGAGCACTGCCCGGAGCTGGCGGGCCTTGCCAGCCCTGCCGATGAATTGCGGGGCGACCTGGTGCGCCGCCGCTGGCTCGACCGCGCCCAGGCCCTGGGCGCCGAGTCCGCCAAGACGCCGCAGAAGGCGGCCGATGCCATCGTCGATGCCTTTGCCTGCGACGACCTGGACCTGCGCCTGGACCTGCTGCGCAAGGCGATGTTCGTCGCCAAGGAAGACCGGCTGTCGAAGAACCTCGAAAAGTTCGCCGCCGCGCAGGAGGCCGAGCCCGAGCTGCAGCGCCTGCTGCTGGCGCGCCGCCAGCACGATGCCTGGCAGCACCAGCAGCGCATGGCGCGGCTGGCACGCTGCCTGATCGCGGAGTTCGCCGCCGTCAAGAACCGGCACGGCTGGGTGGACATGAACGACGTGGAGCGCACGGCCTTGGTGATGCTGGCCGACCCGGTGCTCAGCGGCTGGGTGCAGGAGCGGCTCGACGCGCGCGTGCGCCACCTGCTGGTCGACGAGTTCCAGGACACCAACCCGCTGCAGTGGCAGGCCCTGCACGCCTGGCTGTCGGGCTACGCAGGCTCGGGCGGTGGGGCCGCGGCGCCCAGCGTGTTCATCGTGGGCGACCCCAAGCAGAGCATCTACCGCTTTCGCCGGGCCGAGCCGCAGGTCTTCATTGCGGCGCAGGCTTTCGTGCGCAATGGCCTGGGCGGTGACCTGCTCAGCTGCGACCACACGCGCCGCAACGCCCGGGGCGTGATCGCCGCGGTGAACGATGCCCTGGGCACGGCGCAGGCGCAGGGCGAGACCAGCGGCTTTCGCGACCACACGACCGAATCCACCGACCCGGGTGAGTTGCTGCGCCTGCCCGCCATCGGCCCCCTGGACGAAGATGGATCTTCAGGCCGCAGCGGCCTGCTGGCCTGGCGCGACAGCCTGACCGAACCGCGCCACGAGGCCGAGGAAACCCAGCGCATGCGCGAATGCGAGCAGGCCGCGCGCTGGGTGGCCGCGCAGATCGCCGGTGGCGTGGCGCCCAAGGAGGTGCTGGTGCTGGCGCGCAAGCGCGACCGCCTGGCCTCCATGCAGGACGCGCTGCGCGCCCTGCACCTGCCCTGTGTGCAGCCCGAGAAGGCCGAGCTGTTCGATGCGCCCGAGGTGCAGGACATGGTGGCCCTGCTCGACGCCCTGGTCTCCACCGGGCATGACCTGTCGCTGGCGCGTGCACTCAAGTCGCCGCTCTTCGGCCTGGGGGACGATGCGCTCGTGGCCCTGGCCCTGCTGCGCCGCCAGCCCGAACATGCGGGATGCAGCTGGTACGAGCTGCTGCAGCGCCAGGAACTGGTGCACGCCACGCCAGCGGGCCCTGCCGGCCCGGTGCTCGCGCAGTACAAGGATTGGGTGGACACGCTGCCCCCGCACGATGCGCTGCATGCCATCTATGCCCACGGCGATGTGCTGGCCCGCTTTGCGGCGGCGGCACCAGCCACCCAGCGCGCAGTGGTGCAGGCCAACCTGCGCGCCCTGCTGGCGGCCGCGCTGCAGCACGATGGCGGGCGCTACCTCACGCCCTATGCCTTTGTGCGCGCCATGAAGAAGGGCGGGGTGCGTGCGCCCGGCCGCGTGGATGCGCAGGCCATCCGCCTGCTCACGGTGCATGGTGCCAAGGGGCTGGAGGCCGAGTGCGTGCTGCTGCTCGACACGGACACCCGGCCGCAGAAGGCCGAGACCATGGGCGTCCTGGTGGACTGGCCGGGCGAGCAGGCCGTGCCCACGGGTTTCGTGTTCCTGGCCAGCGAATCGAGCCCGCCGCCCAGCGCGGTCGATGCCCTGGCCTTGGAGCAGCAGGCACGCCAGCGCGAGGAACTCAACATGCTCTATGTGGCCATGACACGGGCCAAGCACTGCCTGGCTCTGTCGTCGGTGCAGCCCGCAAGCTCTTCCCCAGGCAGCTGGTGGAACCGGCTGGCCATGCTGGTCGAGGAGGTGGATGTGTCCCGGGAGGCGGGGGCTGGGGCCGAAGCGGCCGTGGCCGGGGAGGTGCAGGACGTCTTCGCTGTGGCCGGCTTGCCCGTGCTGCCCCCCGAGCTGGGCCAGGGCCGCAAAGGCGAATCGGGCGCGGGCCTGGTCGAAGGGTTCGGGGGCCTGGGCGAGGGCGGCCGGACCGGACCGCAGGAATCGACCCCCGAATCCCGCCTGGGCGAGGCCATGCACCAGTTGCTGGAGCAGGCCGGGGTGGCCGGCATGGCGCTGGCCCAACTGCGCCACCAGGGCTGGCAGCCCGCGCGCCTGGCGCGCCTGGCGCAGGACCACGAGATCACTCCCGCCGCGGCCGCACGCGCGGCGCAGCTGGCGCAGCGCATCCTGGCGGGCGAGGGCGCCTGGGCCTGGGATCCGGCCGAGGTGGACAGCGCCATGAACGAGGCGCCGCTCAACCACCAGGGCCAGAGCCTGCGCCTGGACCGGCTGGTGCACCGCCGAGGCCCCGCGGGCGGCTGGTGGGTGCTCGACTACAAGAGCGCCGCCCAGCCCGAGCGCCAGCCCGGCCTGGTGGCGCAGTTGCAGCGCTACCGCGAGGCGGTGCGTGCGCTGATGCCCGGCGAGCCGGTGCACGCGGCCTTCCTGACCGGGGATGGGCGCATGGTCGTGGTGCCTGCGGATTCCGGTGTGGCGGGTGGGGCGGCTGGCGTGGGGCATACTCTCGCCCCCGCCGCACCTCCGCCGCCCGTGCCCGCCAGGCCGCGCCGGGCGCCGCCTGCGGTGGATGATTCGCCCCAGGGTTCGCTGTTCTGACCCCCTGCCGTTGTTCCGATTTCCGAAAGCCCACCACCATGAATCCAAGCACCTCCACAGCCCAGGACGCGGCCGCCCCGGGCCTGGCCTGCGACGTCGCCATCGTGGGCGGCGGCCCGGCCGGCCTGATGGCGGCCGAGGCGCTCGCGCAGGCCGGTGTGGCCGTGCACCTGTTCGACGCCATGCCCTCGGTGGGGCGCAAGTTCCTCCTGGCCGGCAAGGGTGGGCTCAACCTCACCCATTCCGAGCCGCACGAGGTCTTTGCCACCCGCTTTGCCGGCCGCGAGCAGCAGGTGGAGCCGTTGATCACCGCTTTTGGTGGGCCTGCCATCCGCGAATGGGCCAAGAGCCTGGGTGTGGAGACCTTCGTGGGCACCTCCGGCCGCGTGTTCCCGGCCGACATGAAGGCCGCGCCGCTGCTGCGCGCCTGGCTGCAGCGCCTGCGCAGCCAGGGCGTTCAGTTCCACATGCGGCATCGCTGGCTGGGCTGGGCCGATGCCGGGCAGGGCGGTGCGCTGCGTTTCGCCACACCCGCTGGCGAAGTCGCCGTGAGCGCGCGCGCCACCGTGCTGGCGCTGGGCGGCGGCAGCTGGGCGCGCCTGGGTTCCGATGGTGCCTGGGTGCCGCTGCTGGAGGCGCGCGGCGTGGCCGTGGCGCCGCTGCGCCCGGCCAACAGCGGCTTCGACGTGGTGCGCACCGATGCGCCTGCCGGCGAGACGCGGCGCGACTTCCTGCGCGAACTGATAGGCCGCACGCCGGCGCCCACCGTGGGCTGGACGCCGCATTTCACCGAGCGCTTTGGCGGCCAGCCGTTCAAGACGGTGGCCATCGCTTTCACCGACAGCGAAGGGCGCAGCTTTCATCGCCGGGGCGAGTTCGTGGCCACGGCCACGGGCGTGGAAGGCAGCCTGGTCTATGCGGTCTCGCAGCTGCTGCGCGACGAGATCGAGGCCCATGGCCACGCCACCTTCCACCTCGACCTGCTGCCCGACCACACGCCCGAACGCGTGCTGGTGGAAGTGCGCCACCCGCGCGGCTCGCGCTCGCTGTCCAGCCACCTCAAAAGCCGCCTGGGGCTCGATGGCATCAAGGCCGGCATCCTTTACGAGCACCTGGGCAAGGACGGCATGGCCGACCCGGTGGCCCTGGCCCACGCCATCAAGGCCCTGCCCGTGACGGTGGTGGCCGCGCGGCCGCTGGACGAAGCCATCAGCACGGCCGGCGGCGTCAGCTTCGAGGCGCTGGACGCGCACCTCATGGCCACGGTCGCGCCAGGCGTGTTCTGCGCTGGCGAGATGCTGGACTGGGAAGCGCCGACCGGCGGCTACCTGCTCACCGCCAGCATGGCCAGCGGCAAGGTGGCGGGCGAGGGCGCACTGCGCTGGCTGGCCCAGGCCCACTAGGGCCTTCGCGACCCCGAAATCAGTGTTGACAGGCCTAGTGTCCCGAGTTCGGAATTCGTTGAATCAATCTCCCGACAATCGCCGCCATGCGTTGTTACAAATGCGCGCCATGCCACCCGGCATGGCTGTGCTTTGCGCGTAGCCTGGCAGCGATTTCGGCAGATTTCTTTCTTCAACGGACTTCCAACTCAGGACACTAGAACTTGGCCCGGTAGTACAGCATGGGGCCGCCCTTGCGGGCGCGCAGCACCAGGCGCGAGCCGCTTTGCAACTGCACGCCGACGGCACCGAACTCAGGTGTCAGCCCGCCGGTTTTCGAGCTTGCCCATTGCATTTCCAGGCGCGTGCCGTACAAGGGTTGCTGCGACTGCCGGATCAGGCCCAGAGCGTCAGGGGGCGTCTGCGTGCCCTGCGGCGTGCGGGCCCAGGCCGAGATGTCGAACTGGCGCCCGCTTTCCAGCCGGGACCTCCAGCGCACACCCATGTCCAGGCTGGCGGGTGCGCCGGCTTCCGCGGCCAGCGGCGCTGCGCCTGGCGCAGGTGCGCTCAGGCCCAGGGACAGGCCGAAGCCGGCGCGCGCCTGTGGCGAGAGCCAGCGCGTGATGTCCAGGTGCTGGGTGTTGGGGGCGCTGCCGCCCAAGCCGCCCGACAGGGAAGGGTTGTTGCGCGCAGGGTAGTCGCCGAAGTCTGGCAGCACCGCGCTGTTGACCTCATAGGCCGCGGGCAGCCTGGTGGCGGTCTCTTCCTGCAGGCTGGACATCGCTGCGTCCCCGAAATTTTGCGCATCGGCTGCGGCCGCCAGCCCGGTGCCGAACAGGAGCATGCCCGCGGCGCACACGGGCCGGAACCAGGGGCGGGCAGGCATGCCTGCTGCTGCGGCAGGGCCATGGAAATGCACCGTTGTGCTGCGGCGGGCATGGGACACTTGCGCGGTCGTGGCGGTGGACATGGCAGCACCCGAAAGGAGGGATAAGCGATGTCACAAAGTGTGCACCTGTCGCACGCTGGCGGAAAGGGTCGAGCGACGCAAAACTGTGTCGGACAGCACCGACACGGTTGAAAAGCTCGTTTTATGGAAGGGGCCGTTGCCAGCGGTTGGGTCGCGCAGTGCGCGCACGTGGCGCCTCGCGCCCGTAAGCTGCGCGCACGCGCGGCAGCAAAGAAGAAGTTGACGAGCCTTACCCCCGGCACTGACTCCACAGTTAGGGCTGCTTGGTTCCCCACCTGACCCGGTTGGCCGCTTTGCCATGCGGGGAGGCCCGTCATAGGCTATTGTAGCGGGTGCGAAGCCGCGGGCCGGCTTCGATGGCCTGTTTGTCCTTGCGGCCATGGGTTTTTTCCATGGATCCGCTCTGGCGGCAGGGCTCACCCCAGCCTGAACACGCTGACCAGTTGCTCCAGCTTGGCCGCCTGCAGGTTGAGCGATTCGGCGGCCGAGGCCGCTTCTTCGACCAGGGCGGCGTTCTGCTGGGTGACCTGGTCCATGTTGGAGATGGCCACATTCACCTGGTCGATGCCCGAGGACTGCTCCTGGCTGGCGGCGGCGATCTCGCTGATGATCTGCGTGACCTGCTGCACGCTCTTTACCACCTCGGTCATGGTGCTGCCCGCTTCGTCCACCAGGCGCGTGCTTTCGCCCACCTTGTTGACCGAGGCATCGATCAGCACCTTGATCTCCTTGGCGGCTGCGGCGCTGCGCTGGGCCAGGGCGCGCACTTCGCTGGCCACCACCGCAAAGCCGCGGCCCTGCTCCCCGGCGCGGGCTGCCTCCACCGCGGCATTGAGCGCCAGGATGTTGGTCTGGAAGGCAATGCCATCGATCACGCCGATGATGTCCACGATGCGCTTGGAAGAGTTGTTGACCTCGCCCATGGTGCTCACCACCTGGTCGACCACGCTGCCGCCGCGCACCGCCACCTGGGACGCGGTGTTGGCCAACTGGCTGGCATGGCGCGCGTTGTCGGCATTCTGGCGCACGGTGCTGGTGAGCTCTTCCATCGAGGCGGCGGTCTGCTGCAAGGCGCTGGCCTGCTGCTCGGTGCGCGCCGACAGGTCGTTGTTGCCCGCTGCGATCTCGGTCGAGGCGGTGGCGATGGACTGTGTGCCCGAGCGCACCTCGCTCACGATGTTGGCGATGCTGGTGCGCATGCCCTGCATGCCGTGCAGCAGGCTGGACTGGTCGCCGGGCTGCAGCGCAATGTCCATGGACAGATCGCCCTGCGCCATCTGCCCGGTGATGCGGGCGGCGTACTCGGGCTCTCCCCCCAGCTGGCGCAGGATGCCGCGCGATATCAGCATGCCCACGCCCAGGAGCAGCGCGGCCAGTACCACCGCGCACATTCCGAACTTGATGATGCGCTCGTTGACGGCCGAGTTCACCGTGTCCACATACACGCCCGAGCCCACCACCCAGCCCCAGGGCGCAAAGCCCTTGACGTAGGATGCCTTGAGCACCGGATCGGTGCTGCCCGGCTTGGGCCACAGGTAGAGCACGAAGCCCGCCTCGCGGGCCTTGACCACGTTGACGAATTCCACGAACAGGCGCATGCCCGTCGGGTCCTTGTTGTCCGAAAGGTCCTTGCCATCGAGCTCGGGGCGGATCGGGTGCATCACCATCACCGGCTGCATGTCGTTGATCCAGAAATACTCGTTGCCGCTGTAGCGCATGGCGCGCAGGCTGTCCTTGGCCATCTGCTGGGCCTGGGCCTCGGGCATCTTGCCGGCCTTGGCCTGCGCGTGGTAGTGGACGATGAGGCTGTGTGCCGACTCGACGTTCTGGCGCACGCTGCTCTTGCGCTCCTCCATGATGAGGCTGCGCTCAGAGCCGAGCACGATGGCGGTGATGACCGCGATTCCGGCGAGTGCGCAGGCAATCAGAAGGCCCATGCGCCTGGCGACGCCCATGGGCCGCCTCTGGGAGATATCCACCATATACAGCCACCTTCCGTTGTGCATCGGCCACCGCCACACCCAGGCAGCAAGCCTTGGCCCATGCTAGGCAGTGTGTTGCAGGATGTACATAGGATCGGCCCGCAGTGTTTTCCCGGTTGCCAGCAGCGGGTTTTGGGCGGTGGGAGCAGGTTCCGATGGCGGGCCAGGGTTGTGCAGGGGCATCCGCGGACCCCCTTAGAATCAAGCCATGTCCTATCTCGTGCTCGCCCGCAAGTACCGCCCCCGCAATTTCACGGAAATGGTGGGGCAAGAGCACGTGGTGCAGGCGCTCACCAACGCGCTCACCCAGCAGCGGCTGCACCATGCCTACCTGTTCACGGGTACGCGGGGGGTGGGCAAGACGACTGTCTCGCGCATCCTGGCCAAGTCGCTCAACTGCCAGGGGCCGGACGGCACGGGCGGCATCACCGCCACGCCCTGCGGCGTGTGCCAGGCCTGCACCGACATCGACAGCGGCCGTTTCGTCGACTACACCGAACTCGACGCCGCCTCCAACCGCGGCGTGGACGAGGTACAGAGCCTGCTCGAGCAGGCCGTGTACAAGCCGGTGCAGGGGCGCTTCAAGGTCTTCATGATCGACGAAGTGCACATGCTCACGAACACGGCCTTCAACGCCATGCTCAAGACGCTCGAAGAGCCGCCCGAGTACCTGAAGTTCGTGCTCGCCACGACCGACCCGCAGAAGGTGCCGGTCACGGTGCTGAGCCGCTGCCTGCAGTTCAACCTGCGCCCCATGGCGCCCGAGACGGTGCTCGGCCACCTGACCCAGGTGCTCGCGGCCGAGAACGTGCCCGCAGAACCCCAGGCGCTGCGCCTGCTGTCGCGCGCCGCGCGCGGTTCCATGCGCGACGCGCTGTCGCTCACCGACCAGGCGATTGCCTTCGGCAGCGGCCAGCTGCAGGAGGCCGGCGTGCGCCAGATGCTGGGCGCGGTGGACCGCTCCTACGTGTTCCGCCTCATCGAGGCCCTGGCCCTGGGCGATGGCAAAACCGTGGTGGAAACCGCCGATGCGCTGCGCATGAACGGCCTGTCTGCCGCCTCCACCCTGGAGGAAATGAGCGCCGTGCTGCAGCGCATGGCCGTGTTCCAGGCCGTGCCACAGATGGTGGGCGCCATCGATGCTGACGACCCCGAGGCCGCCGAAACCGCGCGCCTGTCGGCCGCGATGCCGGCCGACGAGACACAACTGCTGTACAGCCTGTGCCTGCATGGCCGCGGTGAGCTGGGCCTGGCACCCGACGAGTATGCGGCCCTGACCATGGTGCTGCTGCGCCTGCTGGCCTTCAAACCCCCGGCCGGCGACGGCCCGGCGGAAAAAAAAACTCTGACGCGGCCTGAACCCGCGGCTTCGACCCCTGCCGCAGCTCCGGTTGCTGCTGCTGCGCCGTTGCCGGCGGCGCCGGCGCCAGCAGTTGCAGTGGTGCAGGCGCCAGCGTCCCCTGTGGCCGCACCGCCGGTTGCGGTGCCGCCAGCCGCAGCCGTTCCGGCGCCTGCTGCACCTGCGCCCACCCCTCCTCCTGCGGTGGCCGCCGCGGCTCCGCAGGCCACGGCGCTGCCGGTGCGTACGCTCGACGATTTCGACCGGCAGCACGGCGGGCCTGGTGACGAGGGCGCTGGGCGCGAGTCCGCCCGGCCATCGCCATCGCCATCCTCATCCGGTGCGTCCGCCACGGCAGTGGTCGAGCGCCCGGCGGCGGCCGATGTGGTGTCCATCCCTGTGCGCAGCATGTCCGCCGAGCCCGGTGCGCGCCTGCAGCCCACGGCAGCATCGCCTTCTTCGACCACGCCGGCCTCGGCCCGCTACACACCGACCGAAGAGGGCGAGGTCTGGTACACCACCGTGCAGTCCCTGGTGGCCGCCGAGGCCATCACCGCGCTGGTGCGCGAACTGGCGCTGCAGTCGCAGCTGGTGGCGCGCGATGGCGCCCACTGGCTGCTGCGCGTGGAACGCGAGTCGCTCAATCAGCCCACGGCGCGCGAGCGGCTGCGCAGCGCGCTGGAGGCAGCGGGCCACGCCGCGCAGATCACCGTGGAAGTGGGCGTGGTGATAGACAGCCCTGCCCGCCGCAATGCCGCTGCCGCTGCCGAGCGCCAGCGCGTGGCCGAAGAGATCGTCATGAACGACCCCTACGTACAGACCCTGCTGCGCGACCATGGCGCGAAAATCGTGCCCGGCAGCATCAAGCCTGCGTGAGGCGTTTTCAGCGATACCGATACCGATAGATAGACAGTAACAACCTCCAACCCAAGGACCACCACCATGTTCAACAAAGGACAACTCGCCGGCCTGATGAAGCAGGCCCAGGCCATGCAGGACAACCTGAAGAAGGCCCAGGACGAACTGGCCTTCATCGAGGTGGAGGGCGAATCCGGCGCCGGCCTCGTGAAGGTGCTCATGACCTGCAAGCACGACGTCAAGCGCATCACCATCGACCCCAGCCTGCTGGCCGAGGACAAGGACATGCTCGAAGACCTGGTGGCGGCGGCGTTCAATGCGGCCGTGCGCAAGGCGGAAGAGACTTCGGCGGAGAAGATGGGCAAGCTCACGGCAGGAATGCCAGGCCTCCCCCCCGGCATGAAACTGCCTTTTTGAGGGCTGGCTACCGAGCGGCCTTCATGCGTCGTTGGGCGGTGCTCGCAATCCTCACGTACAGGAAGTACGTTCCGGTTGCTGTGCTCCGTCCGCCTAGCCTGAAGACCGCTCGCCACGCCCTTGAGGGCTGTGGTGGGCTGGCTACCGAGCGGGCAATCTGCGTCGTTGGGCGGTGCTCGGAATCCTCACGTACTTCAAGTACGTTCCGGTTCCTGCGCTCCGTCCGCCTAGCAGCTTATCCCGCTCGCTACGCCCTTGAGGGCGGGGTGTGAGGGCAGGGGCGGCGCATCGTTCGCTTTGCTCACTGGCGCCTGGCAGACTTCGGTTTTTTTACGGGCACTTGCTGCTTACACTGGGCCTATGGCTTCTTCTTCTACCAACTCCCTTGATGTTTTGATCCAGGCGCTCAAGCGGCTGCCGGGGGTGGGGGTGAAGTCGGCTTCGCGCATGGCCTTCCATCTGCTGCAGCATGACCGGGAGGGCGCCGAGACCTTGTCGCGGGCGCTGCATGAGGCGGTGGCGTCGGTGCACCATTGCAGCCGCTGCCATACCTTCACCGAGGCGGAGGTGTGCAGCACCTGCCTGGACCCGGAGCGCGATGCCACGCGGCTGTGCGTGGTGGAGACGCCGGCCGACCAGTCGGCGCTGGAGCGCACCGGGGCCTTCAAGGGGCTGTACTTCGTGCTCATGGGGCGGCTCAGTCCGCTCGATGGCATCGGCCCCAAGGAGATCGGGCTGCACAAGCTCATGGACCGGGCCAGCGATGGCACGGTGCAGGAGGTGATCCTGGCGACCAACTTCAACGCCGAGGGCGAGGCGACGGCGCATGTGATCAGCGAGGCGCTCAAGGCCCGGGGCCTGCATGTCACGCGGCTGGCGCGCGGCGTGCCGGTGGGCAGCGAGCTCGAGTATGTGGACCTGGGCACCATCGCGCACGCACTGGTGGACCGGCGGTGACAGCGGCTATTGTCTTTTGCGCCGCTTAGAATCCCGCCCCATTACTATCAATTCAATAGCTTGCCGGCAAAGAGCGGCAAGCCATCCCAAGAAGAAAGTGCAATCCCAATGAATTCCATGCACGTGGCGCGTTTCACGGCGGCCTACTGGTGTGTGCTCGTGGCTGCGCTGCTGCCCATGGTGTGCTCCTACCTGGCCAAGAGTGCCGGCAAGGGCAAGTCGCGCGGCAACGGCGGCTTTGACAACCATGATCCGCGCGGCTGGATGGCCCAGCAGACCGGCTGGCATGCGCGTGCCAATGCGGCGCAGACCAACAGCTTCGAAGCGCTGCCGTTCTTCATCGGCGCCGTCATCATCGCGCACCAGCTCGGCGCCGGCCAGACGCTGCTCGACCTGGCGGCCTTGCTGTGGGTGTTTTTGCGCATTTTCTACATCATGATGTATGTCGCGGACATGCCCACCGTGCGCAGCGCGCTGTGGACGGGTGCCTTCCTCGTCAACATCGGTATCCTGTTCCTGGGATACCGCTGATAGCAAGCTCTGCGTTTTTTGCGGCCATGGCCGGGGCTCTGCCGGCTGGCATTGGGGCCCTTTGCGGGCCTTGATTCACTGTCACCTACGTAGTAGTCCCCAGGGGTAGTCCCTGATGCCTGCGAGGCCATGCTGAGGCACGATTGTTGCGGTGCAACAATGGGCCTTTCCGCCTTTCTTTTCCCATGTCCAGTCCCATGCTCAGCCGACGCGCATTTGGCGCCGTATCCGCCTTCTCGGCGGCTGCGGTGTTTGCGCCTGCCGTGCTGTCGCAGCAGGCGGCTGCTCCAGGCCTGGGGCGCGTCACCGTGGCCGTGGGCGGGCAGAGCGTGCTCTACCACCTGCCGCTGGCGCTGGCCGACCTGCTGGGGTATTTCGAAAGCGAAGGGCTGCAGGTCGTGGTGTCCGACTTTGCCGGCGGCGCCATGGCGCTGCAGGCGGTACTCAACGGCACCGCCGATGTGGGCTCTGGAGCCTATGAATACACCATCCGCCAGCAGGTGCGTGGCACCCATCTGCGCGCGATGGCGCTGCATGGCCGTGCACCGCAGATCGCCATGGGGGTGTCGCGCAAGGCGCTGCCGCGCTATGACGACATAGGCGACCTGGCGGGCCGGCGCATCGGCGTCTCGGCCCTGGGCTCGTCCACGCACCTCATGGCCATCCACCTGCTGGCGCGTGCCGGTGTGCGTGAGCGCGACGTGAACTTCATCGGCGTGGGCTCGGGCGCGCCCGCCGTGGCGGCGTTGCGCACAGGCCAGGTGCATGCCCTGTGCCATGCCGATCCCATCATGACGCTGCTGGAGCAGAAGATGGACGTGCACATCGTCGGCGACATGCGCACCCTGAAGGGCGCGCACGAGCTGTTCGGCGGCAACATGCCGGCCGGCTGCCTGTATGCCCCCCAGGCATTCATCCAGAAGCAGGCCGCCCAGGTGCAGGCACTGACCAACGGCATCGTGCATGCGCTCAAATGGCTGCAGACGGCAGCGCCGGCCGACCTGATCAAGGTGGTTCCCCCCGGCTACCTGCTGGGCGACCGGGGCCTGTACCTGGCCGCGTTCAGCCGCGTGCGCGAGACCTTCTCGCCCAACGGGCTGATGCCGGACGACGGCCCCGCGACCGCGCTGCGCGTGCTGGGCCGCACCGGAGCCGAGGTGGCCGACGCCAAGGTGGACCTGGCGCGCACCTTCAGCAACGAGTGGGTGCGCAAGGCGCGGCAGAAGTACAACGTCTGAGACTGCCTGTTCACCACGCGCCGATTGCGCTTTCGGGACGGGAAGATGGCTTACATTGGCGGGCGCTCCGGATGCGTAACCTCCGGATACCAACCACCCAGCCTACCTGCAAGGACTGCCTCATCATGTCGTTCACCCTCAGCATCGGCCCGCTCGTCTCCCTGATCGCGGGCATCCTCATCCTCGTCATGCCGCGCCTGCTCAGCACCATCGTGGCGATCTACCTCATCGTCATGGGCGTGCTGGGACTAATGGGCATGCACTCCCTCAAGTTGTAAGGGCGGAGCGGCTTAAAACCTCTCCTGGCGTCGTTGCCCCGTCTTGCCGTACCGCTGGTACTGTCCGCGACGAAGCGCCTAGCCAGGACCGCTTCGCTGAGCTTTTAAGCCACTCGTGAGGGCGGGGTCGGACCCTCAAGATGTGAATGCTCAGCGCTTTTTGACTTTGGACGGCGTGCCGCCGCGCTTGGCGGGGGCCGATGGCGGTGCCTTGGCGGCGCTTTGCTTGCCACGGGCCTGCACCACGTTGCGCACGCTCGATGAGCGCACCTGGGTGGCAGCCGCAGTGGCGGCGCGCACGGGCAGGTAGACCACGATCTGCTGGCCCAGCTTGAAGGCGGCGCTGGACTTCACGTCGTTCCAGTCGGCCACGCTGCTGGCGCTCAGGTTGTAGCGCCTGGCCACGCTGGCCACGGTTTCGCCCTTGCGGGCGCGCACCGTGGTGCGGCGGGTGACGATCTCGGGTGCGAAGGCCAACTGGCCGTTGTCGGCCAGGTGCGACGACACATCCTCGCGCGTGGTCACCGAGCGCGGCACCATCAGCGCCGAGCCGGCCTTGATCAGCATGCGCGGCGGAATGTTGTTCATCGCGCGCAGATCGCTTTCGCTCATGCCCGTGCGCTGGGCCGCGTCGGCCACGGTCATGGTGGTGGGCACGGACCACACAGTCCAGCTCGCGTACTGGCCCTCGCGGCGCGCTTCCATGTTGCGCTGGAAGACCTTGGCGTTGTCCCAGGGCAGCAGAATCTGCGGCGTGCCGGCCGCCAGGATCACCGGGCGCTTGTACGAGGGGTTCAGTGCGCGGAAATCCTCTTCGCGGATGCCCGAGAGGCTGGCCACCAGCGCCACGTCGATGTCGTGGGTGATGTCCACCGTCTGGAAGTAGGGGTGGTTCTCGATCAGCGGCAGCTCGGTCTTGAAGGCATCGGGGTTGGCCACGATGTTCTTCACCGCCTGCAGCTTGGGCACGTACAGCCGGGTTTCGGCCGGCATGTTCAGGTCGGTGTAGCTGGTGCCCAGGCCGGCCTTCTGGTTCTTTGCGATGGCGCGGCCCACGCTGCCTTCGCCCCAGTTGTAGGCGGCCAGGGCCAGGTGCCAGTCGCCGAACATGCCGTAGAGCTTTTGCAGGTAGTCGAGCGCCGCGCGGGTCGATGCCAGCACGTCGCGCCGGTCATCGCGGAAGGCGTTCTGCTTGAGGTCGAAGTAACTGCCGGTGGCTGGCATGAACTGCCACATGCCCGCCGCCTTGGCGCTCGACACCGCCTGCGGGTTGAACGCGCTCTCGATGTAGGGCAGCAGCGCCAGCTCGGTCGGCATGCCGCGGCGCTCGAGTTCCTCGACGATGTGGAACAGGTACTTGCTCGAGCGCTCCGTCATGCGCTGGATGTAGTCAGGCCGCGTGGCATACCACTGCTCGCGGTCCTGCACCAGCTCGTGCTGCAGGTCGGGCATGGCAAAGCCGCGGCGGATGCGGTCCCACAGGTCGGCCGGTGCCGACAGCGAGGCCACCCCGCCGTTGTTGAAGGCGTTCACCGCCATGATGGGCTGCAGCGGCCCATTGGGGATGAGCGGCGTGTGCGCGGGGCGTGCCGGGGACTTGTTGTTGTTGGTAGGGGTCGCGGGGCCGTCGGACGCGCTGCCCGCCACGGTGGTGTCGGTTCCGGTGGTGGCGCAGCCAGTCAGCCAGAGCATGCCGGCCAGGCACGCGATGTGCACAATTTTCATCGAAACTCGTTCTTCCATTGGCGCAGGGCCGCCAGTACGGCCACTGCGTCGTGTTGATCTGCCTGCTGGTCGAACCGCTGTGCCGCTGCGCGCACCTCGGACTCGCGCACGCGCAGGAAGGGGTTCACCGCGCGCTCCTGCGCAACGGTCGATGGCAGCGTGGGTACGTTGCGTGCCCGCTGTTCCTCACACCAGCCGAGGTAGTGGACCAGATCCTGGTTGCCAGGTTCCACGGCGCGCGCGAATTTCAGGTTCGAGAGTGTGTATTCGTGCGCACAACACACCCGCGTGTTGCCGGGCAGGGCAGCCAGTTGGTCCAGCGAGTCGAGCATCTGCGCGGGCGTACCCTCGAACAGCCGCCCGCAGCCGCCCGAGAACAGCGTATCGCCGCAGAACAGCACCGGCGTGCCGTCCCCCAGGTCGGCGCAGTAAAAGGCGATGTGCCCCGCCGTGTGGCCGGGCACGTCCAGCACCGTGAAGTGCAGGCCGGCCACGTCCACGCCATCGCCTGCCGACAGGCGCACCAGGGGCTCGGGGATCTTTTCGCGCGCAGGGCCGTACACCGTGGCACCCGTGGCCTCGCGCAGCACGTCCACCCCGCCCACATGGTCGTTGTGGTGGTGCGTGACTAGAATGGCCTGCAATCGCAGTCCCAGGTCGTTCAATGCCTTCTGAACCGGTGCGGGATCTCCCGGGTCGACCACAATGGCCTGGCGTGCGTCGTGCAGCATCCAGATGTAGTTGTCGGCAAAGGCGGGCAGCGGTAGCAGGTTCATGAGCGATCAAATTATAGGTTTGCACCATTGGTTCCATTCCCCGCCCGGCCGTTACCTGCTGGCCTGGGAGCAGGCGCGGCTCGACGAGGCCGTGGCTGACATGTTCGGCTACCACGCCGTGCAGCTGGGCATGCCCCTGCTGGACGGCCTGCGCACCAACCGCATGCCCAACCAGTGGCTGGTGCTGGGGCAGGAGGCCGCGAGCGGCGACGCCATGCCACCGGATGTCGGCCTGCGCGAGGACGGAACGCCGCGCCAGGCCATCGCCCTGCTGGCCGAACCCGTGGCCCTGCCGTTCGCCGAAGCCAGCCTGGACCTGGTGGTGCTGCCCCATACGCTGGAGCTAAGCATAGACCCCCACACCGCGCTGCGCGAGGTGGAACGTGTGCTGGTGCCCGAGGGGCGCGTGGTCATCAGCGGCCTCAATCCCCTGAGCCTGTGGGGCCTGCGCCAGCGCCGGGCAAGGCTGTACCAGCGTTTTGGCCGCGGCACCCTCTACCTGCCCGACGTGGGCGAATTCATCGGCTACCGCCGCCTGCGCGACTGGCTGCGGCTGCTCAGCTTCGAGGTCGAATCGGCCCGGTTCGGCTGCTACTGCCCCGCCGTGCGCAGCAGCCAGTGGATCGAGCGCCTGGGCTGGATCGACCCGCTGGGCGAGCGCTGGTGGCCCATTTTCGGCGCGAGCTATTTCGTCGTGGCCGTCAAGCGCGTGCACGGCATGCGCCTGCTGGGCCCGGCATGGCGCACCGCCAAGCAGCGCACTGCGGCTACCGTGCCCGTTGCCCACCGTACGCCGTCCCCGCCAGGCACGGCCCATCGCCGGTGAACAGGCCCTAGACTCCCGGGTAGCGAAAAACAGGAAGCGATCTTGAACGAAGTAGTGATTTACACCGACGGTGCCTGCAAGGGCAACCCCGGCCCTGGCGGCTGGGGCGTGCTGCTGCGCGCCGGCACGGCCGAAAAGGAAATGTTCGGCGGCGAGCTGGGCACCACCAACAACCGCATGGAGCTGCTGGCCGTGATCGAGGCACTGGCGGCCCTGAAGCGCCCCTGCGCCGTCACCCTGTACCTGGACAGCGAGTACGTGCGCAAGGGCATCACCGAATGGATCCACGGCTGGAAGGCGCGCGGCTGGCGCACCGCCACCAAGGCCCCGGTGAAGAACGTGGAGCTGTGGCAGCGCCTGGACGCCCTGGTGGCCAACGGCGGCCACCGCATCGACTGGCGCTGGGTCAAGGGCCACTCGGGCGACCCGGGCAACGAGAAGGCCGATCAGTTGGCCAACAAGGGTGTGGACAAGGCACTCGGCCGGATCTGAGTTCGAGCTTCAGGCCAGCGGCCTTTCCAGCCCAATCCCGTGCAGCCTGAGCTTGGCATACAGCGTGGGCTTGGCAATGCCCAGGGCCTGCGCCGCACGCGTCACGTTGAAGCGGTGCGACTTGAGGGCCTGCACGATGGCTTCGCGCTCTGCCTCGCGCAGGCTGCGCACCCCGGCAGGGGCTGACTCCATGGCGGCCGGCACGCCAGACACCGCAGGCACCAGGCCCAGCATGCTCGCATCCAGCGTGCCCCCTTCGCTCAGGTTCACCAGCCGCTCCATCGCATTCTCCAGCTCGCGCACATTGCCGGGCCAGGGGTGCTGCAGCAGCGCGGCCAGCACGGCGGCAGGCAGTTCGTGCACGGGCTTGCCCAGCGCCGCCGCATAGCGGGCAAGGAAATGCGTGGCCAGCAGGGCCACGTCGGCCGGGCGCTCGCGCAGCGGCGGCAGGGTCAGCGCGATCACGTGGCAGCGGTAGTACAGGTCTTCGCGGAACTCCTTGCGCGCCACCATGGCATGCAGGTCGCGGTTGCTGGCGGTGATGACCCGCGCATCCACGCGCACGGCGCGCGTGCTGCCCAGGCGCACCACCTCGCGCTCCTGCAGTACGCGCAGGAGCTTGGCCTGCACATCCAGCGGCAGCTCCGACACCTCGTCCAGAAAGATCGTGCCGCCACTGGCCGCCTCGAACTTGCCCGGCCGTCCTTCGCGGTGCGCGCCGGTGAAGGCGCCCGGCGCATGGCCGAACAGCTCGCTCTCGATCAAATCGCGCGGCAGCGCCGCGCAGTTCACCGCGATGAAAGGGCCGTCGCGCCGCGCGCTCGCGTTGTGGATGGCCTGGGCCAGCACCTCCTTGCCCGTGCCGCTCTCGCCGCACAGCAGCACATTGGCCTGGCCCGCCGCCGCCTTGCGTGCCGCGGCAATGGTGGCCCGCAGCGCGGGGCTCTGGCCGATCATGGTGTCGAAGGTGTGCCGCGCCTGGCTGCCCGCCAGCCGGCCGGCCAGCCGGTGCACCCCGCTGATCTCGCGGAAGGTGTTCACCACCGACAGCACGCGCCCGTCCGCCGCCTTCACGGGCACTGCCGTGTCCAGCACATGCAGCTGAAAGCGCGGGGTGGAAATCACGCGCTCGCGATCGGTATAGCCCTCGCCCGTCAGGAACACCTGCTCCACCATGGTGTCGAAGTCCAGCAGCGAACCCAGCGTGCGCCCCTGCGCCAGGTGGCGCGGCAGCCGCAGCTGGCGCGCCGCCTCGGCATTGAGGTGGCGCACCACGCCGCCGGGCTCCAGCACCATCAGCCCATAGGGCACATGGTTCACCAGGGTCTGCAACTCCTCGATGAGCTGGCCCTGGCGCTCCAGCAAGTCGCCTGGGCTGCCGACGGGGGCGGGTAAAGCGGTGGGAGGCTTCCTGGTAGGCATGTGTTGCAATATACAACGTTCAATTATTGAACGTTTGTAGCAAATCAATTCGCTGTATGGCGCGGTGTTGGCGTGTCCGCATGGGAGAGGGGCGCACAGCGCCGATGGCATGGTCCTTGCCCTTTGGCATGGCAATTCCTATCCTGCATCCGTCATGGCCCACGCCCCTTCTTTTGCCCCTTCCCTTGGCGCCGAACTGCGCCGTGCCGCCGCCGAGGTGCCGCACCAGCCCTTCATCCGCATGGCTGCGGGCGAGTGGTCCTACCGCCAGCTCGACGAGGCCAGCGACCGCCTGGCCGCCGGCCTGCACGCCCAGGGCGTGCGCGCGGGCCACCATGTCAGCCTGCTGCTGCCCAACTGCATCGAGATGGCCGTGCTGTGGTTTGCCCTGGCCAAGCTGGGCGCGGTGGCTGCTCCCGTCAACACCTCGTTCCGCGGCGCGGCGCTGGCTGCCGCCGTCAACCTGGTGGAAAGCCGGCTGGCCGTGGTGCATGCCACCCTGCATGCGCAGTGGGCCGAGGTGCAGCCCGAGTTGGCCACGGCCACCCAGGTCTTTGTGGTGGGCGAGGGCTCCGCACTGCCCGACGGTTGCCAGCCCTATAGCGTGCTGTGCAGCATGGAGCCCACCGCGCAGGCCCTGCCGCGCCCCGAGGTCGCGCCCGATGCCCTGTGCCTGCTGCTCTACACCTCGGGCACCACCGGCCGCTCCAAGGCGGCCATGATCGCGCACCGCTTCGTGCTGGCCCAGGCGCGGCTTTTCATCGCGGGGCTGGAACTGCGGCCCGACGACGTGCTGTACTGCCCCTACCCGATGTTCCACCTGGACGCCACCGTCATGACCATCGTGCCCGCGCTGCTGCTGCGCGGCTTGGCCGCCATCGGCGAGCGCTTCAGCGTCTCGCGCTACTGGGACGAGGTGCGCGCCTTGCAGGCCACCGTGTTCGACTTCATGGGCGCTACGGTCACCATGCTGTGGAAGCAAGCGCCATCACCCCGCGACCGCGACCACCGCGCCCGCCTGGGCTGGGGCGTGCCCCTGCCGGCGTTTGCGCCAGAGTTCGAGGAGCGCTTCGGCTGCCGCCTGGTGGAACTCTACGGCTCCACCGAGGCCGGCGGCGTGATGTACACGCCGCTGCACGAGCTGCGCCGCAGGGGCTCGTGCGGCAAGGTGGACCCTGCTTTCAGCGCACGCCTGGCAGACCCGCAGGGCGTCGCAGTGCCCGTGGGCCAGCCCGGCGAGCTGCTCATCCGCCCCGAGCAGCCCGGCCTGCTCATGCAGGGCTACTACGGCATGCCCGAAGCCACGCTCGCCGCCTTCAAGGATCTGTGGTTCCACACCGGCGACCTGCTGCGCCAGGACGAGGACGGCTACATGTACTTCGTCGGCCGCACCAAGGACATCGTGCGCCGCCGCGGCGAGAACATCTCGGCCGCCGAGGTCGAGATGGGCATCGAGACCCACCCCGATGTGCTCGAATGCGCGGTGTTCGGCGTGCCCAGCGACATGACCGAGGAAGAGGTCATGGCCTGTGTGGTGCTGCGCCCTGGCTGCCGCCTCACGCCTGCCGACCTTGCCCGGCACTGCAGCGAACGCATGGCCCGCTTCATGGTGCCGCGCTACCTGCGCCTGCTGCCCATCTTGCCCAAGACCCCCACCGACAAGGTCGAGAAATTCCGCCTGCAGGCCGAAGGCATTGCACCGGGCACCTGGGACCGCGAGGCCGAGACGCTGCACACCACCAACTGACCATCCAACGAACGAAGAAAGCGAGACCAACCATGGGCTTTGCCACCCATACGATCGAGGGCGCCGTCAGCATCGTCACCCTGCAGCGCCCCGAGCGCCTCAATGCCATCAGCGGTACGCTGCTGGTGGACCTGCACGCCGCCCTGCAGGCCGCGCAGAACGAGCCTGCCACGCGGGCCATCGTCTTCACCGGAGCGGGCCGTGCCTTCTGCGCGGGCGACGATCTCAAGGAGTTCGGCGAACAGTCCGAAAGCCCCGCCGCCATCGCCGAGCACTGCGAGCGCATCCAGCAGATCACGCGCGACATCATGTTCGGCCCCAAGCTCGTCATCGGCGCCGTGCACGGCTATGCCGTGGGCGGCGGCTTCGAATGGGTGCTCAACTGCGACATGGTGGTGGCTGCAGACACCCTGGTCTGCTTTTTCCCCGAAATGGCGCTGGGCCACTTCGTCACCGGCGGCGTCACCCACCTGCTGCCCCAGATCCTGGGCCACCAGCGCACCATGGAACTCATCGTGCTGGGCGAACGCCAGAGCGCCGCCGACCTCAAGGCCCTGGGCCTGGTCAACCGCGTGGTGCCCGCCGACCAGATGCTGCCCACCGCCCTGGCCCTGGCCGCCGAGGTGGCCACCCGCTCGGCCAGTGCCACCGCACGTCTCAAGCGCGTGCTCACGTCGGGCCTGGGGCCGCGCATTGAAGAGGCGCTGGTGGCGGAGGGCAAAGCGGCGAATGCGTGCTTTGCGGACCCGGATACGGCGCAGCGGATCGGGGTGTTTGCGAAGGGGCGGCTGTGATGCTGCGCAAGCCCCACTGAACCACACTGTCAGTTCAGCAACGGCACCAGATCCGGATCCCCCTTAGCCATCGCACGCCGGTACGCCGGCCGCGCGCCGATGCGCTGCAGGTAGGCGCGGATGTTCGGGTAGGGCGCGAGGTCCAGCGGCTGGAACAGCCGCATGGTGGTGAGCGAGAACACGCTCATCACATCGGCGGCCGTGAACTCCTGGCCTGCCAGGTAGGGCGCCTCGCCCAGGCGCGCCTCGACCAGCGCCATCACCCGGTCGAGCCGCACCTGCGCGTTCTGCTGCACCGGGTGGTCCGCCGGCAACTGGGCGCGGTTCACCGCCATCATGCGGCCCATCACGGGCATGAGGTTGCCGTTGGAGAAATGGAACCAGTACAGGTACTGCGCATAGTCGGCATGCTCCGGCCCCAGCTTGAGGCGGCCACCGCCGTGCTTGACGATGATGTATTCAACGATGGCGGCCGATTCGGCCAGCAACAGGTCGCCGTCTTCGATGAGCGGCGCGGCACCCAGCGGGTGCAGGGCTTTGAGTTCGGGCGGCGAGAGGCGCGTGACGGCATCGCGCGTGTAGTGCACGAGGTCGTAGGGCAGGCCCAGCTCTTCGCAGAGCCAGACGATGCGTTCGGATTGGGAGTGGCCGAGGTGGTGGATTTTGAGCATGGATATTGGATGTTGTGGGGGAGGGGAGGAAAGGATCAGTTGGCGCCGCGCTCGTGCCCGCGCACGGCCGTGGGGGCAAAGCCGAAGCGCTGGCGAAAGCGCACCGCAAAGCGCGAGGGCGATTCATAGCCTACCGACAGCGCGATGGACGACACCGGCTGCGCGGTGGCCTGCAGCAGCGTGAGCGCGGTGGCCATGCGTGCGTCCACCAGCAGCTGGGTGAGCGATGCGCCTTCGGCCACCAGGCGGCGGCGCAAGGTGGCTTCGGACACGGCCAGTTCGCTGGCGATGCGGCCGGCGGTCCATTCGGTGTCGAGCCGGCCCGTGATGAGGGCGCGCACTTTGGCGGACACATCGGCATGCGCTTGCGGCGCGCGCAGAGCCACGCCGTGCTGCTCCAGAAGCCAGTGCAATACCTCCAGCACGCGCAGGCGCGAGATGGGTGCGGGCAGGGCTTCATCCGGTGCCAGCGATTGCGCGGCGCGCCCGAACGCGCTCGCCAGTTCCGGTGCCACCTGGGGAACCAGGCGCACCGATGCGCCCGTGGTGCCTGAGCGTTCGGCCTGCGCGGCGCGGGCCCGGTAGTAGGGGTCTTCGAGCAGCGCGGTGTCGAACACCAGCCAGCGGGCTTCGTAATGGTCCACGCCGCTGGGCACGGCGTTGGTGAAGTCCACCGTCTGCTGGCCGTCGATCACGATGGCCTGCCCGGGCTCGGCGCGGGCTGATGAGCCGCGCTCGGCGTGCACGGTCTTGGTGCCCTGGTCGACCAGGATCAGCGCGGGCTGGTCCATGCGCATGCGCAGGATTTCCAGCCCGCGCCCCTGCAGCACATGGGCCGCCATGCCCACGCCGGGCAGGGCGTGGATGCTGCGGGCCAGGGTTGCGCTGTCGGTTGGGGCGTGGCGTGTGCTGCGCATGGGGTTGTGGTTCATGCCGTGCGTGCTCAGCGTGCGCCCATGGCGGTGAAGCTGGCCGTGCCTACCGTGTGGGCGCCGGCCATGAAGGCCAGCAGGGCGGGCGTGGCCGTGGGCGGCAGGTCCAGCCGCGGCACGTCGAGCGCGGTCACGGTGACCACGTAGCGGTGCGTCTCGCCGGGCGGGGGCAGCGGGCCCACATAGCCGGGCACGCCCATGTCGGTGTTGATCTCCACCGCTCCCGATGGCAGAGCGCTTGTGCCCGCCACGCCCGCGCCACGCGGCAGCGCGCGGGCACTGCCGGGGATGTTGGCCACGGCCCAGTGCCACCAGCCCGAGCCGGTGGGTGCATCGGGGTCGTACATGGTAACGATGAAGCTCTGCGCACTGGCCGGCGCACCCTGCCATTCAATCTGCGGCGACAGGTTGTCGCCAGGGCCGCCCATGGCGCTGGCGAACTGCGCGCGCGCCACGCGGCCATCGGCCATGTCGGGACTGTGCACGGTGAATGGCGGCGTGGGCGATGCACCGCCAGGGCCTGGTGCGACGACGGTGCAGGCCGCCAGAGGTGCGAGCAGCGGCAGTGCGAGCAGAGTGCGCAAGGTGGAAAAAGAGGGGGTGAAAGGCATGTCTGTTCCCGGTGGTTGGTGTGAGGAAAGTCTAGGTTCCGGGGTGCTTTCGAAGGGTGCTGCGCCAATCGCATTCTGTGCCAATCCGATCAAGCCGGTGTCCTACAGACCGTGGGTTGCAGGCGCGCCCTGGGCGCGACACACTGGGCGCTTTTCCACACTGGAGACCCGCATGCCCGCCGCCAAGAACACCGTCTGCATCTGGTACGACAGCGAGGCCGAGGCCGCTGCCAACTTCTACGCCCAGACCTTTCCGGACAGCAAGGTCACTGCCGTGCACCTGGCACCCTCGGACTACCCCGGCGGGGGCCAGAAGGGCAAGGTGCTCACCGTCGAATTCACTGTCGCGGGCATTCCCTGCATCGGCCTGAACGGCGGCCCGCAGTTCAAGCACAGCGAGGCCTTTTCGTTCCAGATCGCCACCGACGACCAGGCCGAAACCGACCGCCTGTGGAATGCCATCGTCGGCAACGGCGGGCAGGAAAGCCATTGCGGCTGGTGCAAGGACCGCTGGGGCATCAACTGGCAGATCACACCGCGCGTGCTGACCGATGCGATGGCCCAGGGCGGGGAAGTGGCCGCGCGGGCATTCCAGGCCATGATGCCGATGAAGAAGATCGATGTGGCGGCGATCGAGAAGGCGGTTCGCGGCTGATTCTGCGTGCACGGCCTGCCCGTCGTCGCACCGGAAATTTTTTTATCTGGTGCGGTTGACGGGCAGCAAAACCGCACGCCATAATCCGCCCCGCAGCCGCTCGCCGGCCTGTCGTAAGCGTTACCGTCATCCAACGCGTCCTTTGTCGAGAGGAGCCCAGTAAGGGCGTGTCTCGGCGTTAAAGAGGCGCGCTTTATGACGTCACGCATTCCCATTTCTTCTTCTTCCTCTCCCTCCGAGTCTTCTTCTTCCGATGCACCCGTGCGCCTGCTCGGGGCGGTACCCGTGTCTTCGTCCGTGTTCGCAGGGCTTGCGCCAGTGGTGCTGGCGGTGTTCCTGGGCTTTCTGTCCATCAGCATTCCACTCGGTGCCCTGGCGCTGGAGGTGGGCCACCATCTGGGCTTTGGCGCGGCCACGGTGGGCTGGGCCATCGGCCTGCAGTCGCTGGCCACCCTGCTCACGCGCCACCAGGCCGGCACCTTGTGCGACCAGCGCGGGCCGCGCTTTGCCGTGCTGCTGGGCCTGCCGCTCACGGCCTGTGCAGGCCTGGCCTATGTGCTGGCCAGCGTGCTGCCCATGGCCCCTGCAGCCAGCCTGGCCGTGCTGATCCTGGGCCGTATGGTTGCAGGCCTGGGTGAAAGCCTGTTCCTCACCGGCCTCATGAGCTGGGGCATCGCCCGCGTGGGGCCGGCGCGCACGGGTGCCGTCATGTCCTGGGTGGGCATTGCCATCTATGCCGCACTGGGCCTGGGCGCGCCGCTGGGGCTGGCGGTGCAGCCGGCCTTTGGCTTTGCCGGTGTTGGCGTGCTGGTGCTGCTCACGCCGATGGCGGCCTGGGCCATCGCACTGCGGTTGCCGGCGGTGCCGGCCTCGGGCGGGCAGCAGCGCGTGCCGTTCCACCGCGTGCTGGGCCTCATCTGGCGGCCGGGCCTTGTGCTGGCGCTGGCCACCGTGCCCTATGCGGCCATGGCGGCTTTCCTCACGCTGGACTATGCGATCCATGGCTGGCCGCATGCAGGCACGGCGCTGCTGGGCTTCAGCGCGGCCTATATCCTGGTGCGCCTGGTGGGCTCGGGCCTGCCGGACCGCTTTGGCGCCACCGCTGTCGCCATGGGCTCGCTGGCCTTCGAAGCCGTGGGCCAGTTGCTGATCTGGCAGGCCGGCAGCCCCGCCATGGCTGTGCTCGGCGCCACCCTCACCGGGCTGGGCTTCTCGCTCGTGTTCCCGGCCACGGGCGTGCTCGCCACCCGCTCGGTGCCACCCGATCAGCGCGGCCGCGCCGTGGGCAATTTCATTGCGTTTGCCGACATTGCGCTGGGTGTGACCGGGCCGGTGGTGGGTGTGGCCACGCAGTGGTTCGGCATCACCACGGCATTCCTGGTGGGGGCAGCGGCTACCTGCGTGGCGCTGGCCTTGCTTGCTACCGTGCGGCTGGGGCGCAGCGCGCCGTGACTATGCCGCATCCACCGAGGTGGACCGCCGCTCGATCATGCGGAACCCCAGGTCCACGATGGGCTGCTCCACCGTTTCGCCATTGCAGCGCGCCAGGATGAGCTGGGCCGCCAGGCGGCCGATCTCGGGCCCGTCCACATGCACCGTGGTGATCGACGGCACCATGTGCGCGCCGAACTCGGCATTGCCGAAGCCCACCACGGCCAGGTCCTCGGGCACGCGCAGGCCGCGCGCCTGGGCTTCCACCAGCACGCCATGGGCCAGGGTGTCGGAGCTGCAGCACACGGCCTCCAGGCCCGGCTCCTTGTCCAGCAGTTCGGCCAGGGCGCGCCGGCCCAGGGCCAGGCTGCTGGGTGCGGGCACCACGGCGGTGGGCACGTCGTTGCGGCCCAGCGTGGCCAGAAAGCCTTCGCGGCGCAGCATGGCGCGGTGGTCGCTGCCGGTGGCAACGCCCACCTTCTTCCAGCCACGCGAGAGAAAATAGCCGCCCACCGCACCACCCACCTTGAGGTGCGAAAAGCCGATCACCATGTCCACGGGCCGGTCGCTCAGGTCCCAGGTCTCCACCACGGGGATGCCCGAGCGCACGAGCCGCTCGCGCGCCTTTTGTGACTGCACCAGGCCGGTCATCACGATGCCGTCGGGCTGGCGGCTGATCATGGTGTTGAGCACGGCCTCCTCGCGCTCGGCGTCGTAGTTGGTCTGCCCCACGATCACCTGGTAGCCGCCCGCGGCCAGCGCCGAGGTGAGGGTCTGCACGGTGGGCAAAAACTGCGACACCGACAGCGCCGGCACGATGGCCGCCACCATGCGGCTGCGCTTGGATTTCAGGCCCCCGGCCAGCAGGTTGGGAATGTAGCCCGTGGCGTCCACGGCCTCGCGCACCTTGGCAATCGTCTTGTCCGACACCACGCCCGGGTTGCTCAGCGCGCGCGACGCGGTGATGAGCGACACACCCGCGACCTTGGCCACATCGTGCAGGGTGACGGGCTTGAAAGGGGAGGGGGTGTTCATGGGCAGGTACGGCGACGCAAGGGCAGGGCGGGGCGCAATCGGAAGAGAAGCCCGTACCCTACCAAAAATCCAGGCCGGGTCAGGCCTGGCGCGCCTGCGCGTGGCCTGCGCTACGGCGGCCCCCCAAACCCTCTGCATGCCGGCTTGACTGGCAAAAATGACAACGATATCATTTGGCCCAGAACGGTAGCAAAGGTTTTTCGGAAAGGTTTCGCCTTCTGAAGGATGAGCGGGTCGATAGACCTGGATCATTTGCCAAAAATGACAACGTTACCATTTTGAGGCGGGAAGCTGCCTCATCCTCCAGGCATGGCGCCGGATAGGCGGGCCAGTACCGGGGGCTGTTTTTACCAACAAGGAGACAACGCATGAAAAAGACACTCACCGCCCTGTGCCTCGGCCTGGCCGCACTGGCATCGCAGGCCCAGGCCTGGCCCGACAAGGCCGTCACCCTGGTCGTGCCGTTCCCGCCCGGCGGCTCCACCGACCAGGTGGCCCGCGCCGTGGCACCGCTGCTCACCAACAAGCTCAAGCAGTCCTTCCTGGTGGAGAACAAGGCGGGGGCCACGGGCACCATCGGCGCCACCTTCGTCAAGCGTGCGCCGGCCGATGGCGCCACCTTCCTGGTCACCTCGCTGGGCCCGCTGGTCATTACGCCGCACCTGCTCAAGGGAATGCAGTACGACGCGCTCAAGGACTTCGACCTGATCACCGTGGCCGTGCAGTCGCCCAATGTGCTCGTCGTGCCCACCAACTCGCCGCTCAAGTCGGTGGCCGATGTGGTCGCCCACCTCAAGGCCAATCCCGGCAAGATGACCTTCGCCTCGGCCGGCAACGGCTCCAGCGACCACCTGACGGCCGAGCTGTTCTGGCAGCAGACCGGCACCACCGCCATCCACGTGCCCTACAAGGGCGGCGCGCCCGCGCACACCGACATCATGGGCGGGCAGGTGGATGCCTCGTTCCAGAACGTCAACTCGGTGGTGCAGTACATCAAGGGCGGCAAGATGCGCGCCCTGGCCGTCACCAGCGCCGCACGCTCGCCCGTGCTGCCCGATGTGCCCACCCTGACCGAGGCCGGCGTGAGGAACGTGGAGGTCACCTCCTGGCAGGCCATCGTCGCGCCCAAGGGCCTGCCGCCCGCCGTGCGCGAGAAGGCCCATGCCGCCTTTGCCGAAGCGCTCAACGACCCCAAGGTCAAGGACCAGTTCGTCGGCATCGGCTTCGAGATGGTGGTCAACACGCCAGCCCAGTTCGCTGATTTCCAGAAGAAGGAATACGCGCGCTGGAAGACGGTGATCGAGACCGGCAAGATTTCTATTGATTGATGTCACCGGCCCCGAGGCGCAGCCTTGGGGCTTTTTGTTTTCCCTGATCTTCCCCAGCCCCTGCCCATGACAGCCTCCACCCTCTCCGCCGCTGGCGATTCCATCGCCTGGGTCCGCATCTCCTCGTGCTACCTGCCGCTGGCCAACCCGATCAGCGATGCCAAGGTGCTCACCGGCCGCCAGAAGCCGATGACCGAGATCGCGATGCTGTTCGCCGAGATCGAGACCAAGGACGGCCACAAGGGCCTAGGGCTGAGCTATTCCAAGCGCGCGGGCGGACCCGGGCAGTTCGCCCACGCCAAGGAGATCGCACCCGCACTGATCGGCGAAGACCCGAGCGACATCTCGCGCCTGTGGACCAAGCTGTGCTGGGCCGGCGCCTCGGTGGGGCGCAGCGGCATGTCCACCCAGGCCATTGGGGCTTTCGACGTGGCGCTGTACGACCTGAAGGCGCGCCGCGCGGGGCTGTCGCTCTCCAAGCTGCTGGGCTCGCAGCGCGACTCGGTGCAGTGCTACAACACCTCGGGCGGCTTCTTGCACACGCCCATCGAGCAACTGGTGGTGAACGCCGGCGCCTCTATCGAGCGCGGCATCGGCGGCATCAAGCTCAAGGTGGGCCAGCCCGACCGGGCGCTGGACATCCAGCGCGTGGAGACCCTGCGCAAGCACCTGGGCGAGCAGGTGCCGCTGATGGTGGACGCCAACCAGCAGTGGGACCGCCCCACGGCCCAGCGCATGTGCCGCATCTTTGAAGAATTCAACCTGGCGTGGATCGAGGAGCCGCTCGACGCCTACGACTTCGAGGGCCACGCCGCACTGGCTGCGACCTTTGACACGCCCATCGCCACCGGCGAGATGCTGACCAGCGCCGCCGAGCACGGCGAGCTGATCCGCCACCGCGCGGCCGACTACCTGATGCCCGACGCGCCGCGCGTGGGCGGCATCACGCCCTTCCTCAAGATCGCCGGGCAGGCCGAGCATGCCGGCCTGAGCCTGGGCCCCCACTTCGCGATGGAACTGCACGTGCACCTGGCCGCGGTGTATGCCACCGAGCCCTGGGTGGAGCATTTCGACTGGCTGGAGCCGCTGTTCAACGAGCGGCTGGAGATCCAGAACGGCCGCATGCTCGTTCCCACGCGCCCCGGCCTGGGCCTGAGCCTGAGCGAGCAGGCGCGCGCCTGGACGCGCGAGGTGGCCGAGGTCGGACAGCGCCCCTGAGGCGCCTGAGGTAGATTGAGAAAAACAGCACAAAGAACTCCCCATGACCGATAGCACCGCATCCACCGCGACCCCAGCGCGGCCGCCCCTGCACATCAAGATGGACGAGCGCGACAACGTCGCCATCGTCGCCAACGACGGGGGCCTGCCCGCTGGCACGGTGTTCCCCTCGGGCCTGACCCTGGTGGACAAGGTGCCGCAGGCGCACAAGGTGGCGCTTGTGGACATTCCCGAAGGCGGCGAGGTGCGCCGCTACAACGTGCCCATTGGCTATGCACTCAAAGCCATCCCCGCGGGCAGCTGGGTGCACGAGCGCCTGCTGCGCATGCCCGAGGCGCGCGAACTCGAAGGCCTGCCCATCGCCACCGTCAAGCCCGAGCCGCAGCCGCCTCTGGAGGGCTACACCTTCGAGGGCTACCGCAACCCCGATGGCTCGGTGGGCACGCGCAACATCCTGGCCATCACGCAGACCGTGCAGTGTGTGGCGGGTGTGACCGATTTCGCCGTGCAGCGCATCAAGGCCGAGCTGCTGCCGCGCTTTCCCCACGTGGACGACGTGGTGGCGCTGGAGCACACCTACGGCTGCGGCGTGGCCATCGACGCGCCCGATGCGGTGATCCCCATCCGCACCTTGCGCAACATCTCGCTCAACCCCAACTTCGGCGGCGAGGTGATGGTGGTCAGCCTGGGCTGCGAGAAGCTGCAGCCCGAGCGCCTTCTGCCGCCCGGCAGCATTCCGCTGGTGGACGAGCGCAACGTGGCCGATGCGGGCACGAGCGCCGAGACGCCGCTCGACGTGGTGTGCCTGCAGGACGATGCGCATGTGGGCTTCATGTCCATGGTCGACTCCATCCTGCGCCAGGCCGAGCTGCACCTGGAGCGCTTGAACGCGCGCCGGCGCGAAACCGTGCCCGCCAGCGAACTCGTGGTGGGCGTGCAGTGCGGCGGCAGCGACGCCTTCTCGGGCGTCACCGCCAACCCGGCCGTGGGCTACTGCACCGACCTGCTGGTGCGCGCCGGCGCCACCGTGATGTTCTCGGAAGTGACCGAGGTGCGCGACGGCATCGACCAGCTCACCTCGCGCGCCTCCACCCCCGAGGTGGCCGAGGCCATGATCCGAGAGATGGCCTGGTACGACGCCTACCTGCAGCGCGGCCGGGTGGACCGCAGCGCCAACACCACGCCCGGCAACAAGAAGGGTGGCCTGTCCAACATTGTGGAAAAGGCCATGGGCTCCATCGTCAAGTCGGGCAGCTCGCCGATTTCAGGCGTCATCGCGCCGGGTGAAAAGCTCAAGCAAAAGGGCCTGATCTACGCCGCCACGCCCGCCAGCGACTTCATCTGCGGCACGCTGCAGCTGGCCGCGGGCATGAACCTGCACGTCTTCACCACCGGCCGCGGCACGCCCTACGGCCTGGCCGAGGTACCCGTCATCAAGGTGGCCACGCGCGACGACCTGGCACGCCGCTGGCACGACCTGATGGACATCAATGCCGGAACCATCGCCACCGGCGAGAAGACGATTGCCGATGTGGGCTGGGAGATGTTCCAGCTGATGCTCGACGTGGCCAGCGGCCGCAAGAAGACCTGGGCCGAGCAGTGGAAGCTGCACAACGCGCTGGTCCTCTTCAATCCAGCACCCGTCACCTGACGCTGCGGCCGAAGCCGCATTCCAATTCCCTTCATTCAAAACCACAACAGGAGACAAGAGAGATGACGACAACCCAGAACCAGGCCCGCCGCCAGTTCCTGAAGACGGCGGCCGGCACCGGCGTGGCGGCGCTCAGCGGCCTGGCAGGCGCGCAGGCCTTCGACTTCAAGCCCAACCAGCGCTACCCCGACCCGTCGGTGTTCATCCTGGACCCGAGCTTCACCAAGTACCGCATCTACAGCAGCACGGTGGAACAGCTGGGCACGGGCATGCGCTGGGCCGAGGGGCCGGCCTACTTCCCAGAGGGCGGCTACCTGCTGCTCAGCGACATCCCGAACAACCGGTTGATGAAGTACGACGAGAAGACCGGTCAGTTCTCGGTGCACAAGACCAATGTCAACTACGCCAACGGCAATGTCTGCGACCGCCAGGGCCGGCTCATCACCTGCGAGCATTCGGTCACGCGCCGCGTCACCCGCACCGAAAAGGACGGGCGCATCACCGTGCTGGCCGACCGCTTCGAGGGCAAGCGCCTGAACGCGCCCAACGACATCGTCGTCAAGTCGGACGACAGCGTCTGGTTCACCGACCCCACCTTCGGCATCAACGGCGAATGGGAGGGCTCGCGCGCCATGCCCGAGCAGGCCACGACCAACGTCTACCGCATCGCGCCCGACGGCAAGCTCAGCGCCGTGATCACCGACCTGGTCAACCCCAACGGCATCGCCTTCTCGCCCGACGAGAAGAAGCTCTACGTGGTGGAGTGGAAGGGCACGCCCAACCGCAGCATCTGGGCCTACGATGTGTCGGCCGACGGTGCCACGGTGTCCAACAAGACCAAGCTCATCGACGCCGCCGGCCCCGGTGCGTTCGACGGCTTCAAGGTGGACCGCGACGGCAACCTGTGGTGCGGCTGGGGCTACACGGGCGCCGTGGCGGCCGAGCCCACCGACATCGGCGGCGGCATGAAAGCGCACCTGCCCACGGGCAAGTCCGAGGAGATGGACGGCGTGAAGGTCTTCAACCGGGAGGGCAAGCCCATCGGCTTCATCCGCCTGCCCGAGCGCTGCGCCAACCTTGCCTTCGGCGGGCCCAAGCGCAACCGGCTGTACATGACCAGCAGCCACTCGCTGTATGCGCTGTACGTGGAGTCGCACGGAGCAGTGTAATGTTCCGCGTTCGCCAGCTTTTACCTATCCAACAGGAGTCATTGCGTGTCCTCTCTTCCCCCACAGAAAGTCGCTCTCGTCACCGGTGCCGGCAGCGGCATCGGCCGTGCCGTAGCCCTGCAGCTCGCCAAGGACGGTTTCCACGTCGTGGCCACCGGCCGCCGCACCGAACTGCTCGACGCCCTGGTGGCCGAGACCCAGGCGGCGGGCGGCAAGGCCCTGGCCGTGGTGTCCGACGTGCGCGACCCGGCCAGCGTCGATGCGCTGTTCCAGACCGTCGAGAAGGAATGCGGCCGCCTGGACGTGCTGTTCAACAACGCCGGCATCGGCGCCCCTGCGGTGCCCATGGACGAACTGCCCGTGGAGAAGTGGCTGGACGTGGTGAACACCAACATCACCGGCGTGTTCCTGTGCGCGCGTGCGGCCTTCGGCCTCATGCGCCGCCAATCGCCGCAGGGCGGGCGCATCATCAACAACGGCTCCATTTCCGCACACACGCCGCGGCCCTTCAGCAGCCCCTACACGGCCAGCAAGCATGCCGTGCTGGGCCTGACCAAGTGCCTGGCGCTGGACGGCCGCGCCTACAACATCGTCGGCTGCCAGATCGACATCGGCAATGCACTGACCGACCTGGCGGCCCGCATGGGCAAGGGCGAGGGCGTGCGCCAGGCCAACGGCACCATGTCCACCGAGCCGCTGATGGACGTGAAGCATGTGGCGGAGGCGGTGAGCTACATGGCCGGCCTGCCATTGAGTGCGAATGTGCTCAACATGACCGTGATGGCATCCAACATGCCCTTCGCCGGACGCGGATAAAAAGCGCTATTCAGTAGCCGGTTTGGCCTTGGCCTTGCTCTGGGCCAGAGCGCGGCTTTCCTTCTTGAGCCCTGTGGACACGGGGCACACGCTCTGCATGAAGCCGGTAAGGGTGTGCGCCAGGTTGTCGCGCTGCAGGCTGTAGTAGACGAACTGGCCGCGCTTTTCCGAAGTGACGAGGCCTGCGTTCTCCAGCACCTTGAGGTGCTGCGAGAGCGAGGGCTTGCTCATCTCGAAGCGCGCGGCGATCTCGCCCGCCGACAGCTCGGTCTCGGACAGGTAGGCCAGGATCTTGCGCCGGGGGGTGGACGCAAGCGCTTCGAAGATTTTTTCCATTCGGCCATTCTAGCGGTTGGCCAGAAAATTTACTTAATTGCGTATTTAAGTACAACACTAATTAATAATGCGCCGTCCGGCAGTCATGCGACCGCCTGCAGTGCCTGCTGCACATCGGCCGCCAGCTGGGGCCGCACCAGGCGGTCCACTTCCTTGCCATCCTTGAGGAAGACCAGGGTGGGCCAGAGCTTCACGCCGAATGTACGCCCCAGGCGCTGGCCCGGCCCATCCTCGACCTTGACGTGGGCCACATCGGCGCGGTCTTTCAAGGCCCCCTCGATCAGCGGCTGGGCGCGCTGGCAGTGGCCGCACCAGGGCGTGCCGAACTCGACCACGGTGGCCCCGGCCAATTGGTTCACTTCATCGCGCGACGGGGGTTGTACAAGGTGTTTGGCAGCGTAGGGCATGGCGTGTTCTCTTCCTGTCTTTTCCAGATGGGGATGGATTCAGCGTAGGCAATGGCCCAAGGGTAGGGCAGAGGTGATCACCGCATGGGCGTGTCAGCTATTGATGACACCGCGACTTTCCCCGATGTCTGCATTACGGGCACGCGGCAAGCCAGCGCCACCGTGGAACTGGCTTCGCCAGGCCACGGGTGGCGTCTCCCCCTCAGGGCCTGAGTGCCGCGGCTCCAAGCCTGCCTGCGCAGGCTTGGATGGCTACGAAGAGCAGCCGCCTCCGGCGGCAGCGCGGAGGCTCAAGGCGACTCAGGGGGAGTCACATGCTTCCTTCGAACACCATGACATCGACCACTTCGCCCGCGGCCACGGGGCCGCGATCACGTTCCAGCACGATGAGCCCATTGGCCCGCACCATGGAACTGAGCACGCCCGAGCCCTGGTTGCCGGTGCTGCTGACCTGCAGGCTGCCGTCGGGCGCGGTGGCGACGATGCCGCGCTGGTACTCGGTCCGGCCAGGCCGCTTGCGCAGCGCTTCGGTGGTGGTGGCGCGCAGCAGCGGGGGCTGGGCGCGGGTGTGGCCCATCATGCGCAGCAGGGCCGGGCGCACGAAGGCCAGGAAGGCCACCATCACCGCCACCGGATTGCCGGGCAGGCCGAACAGCAGGGCACCCGGGCCTGCATCGATTCCCGGCGGCCGGATGCGGCCTACTGCCAGCGGCCGCCCGGGCTGGACGGCCACGCGCCAGAAGGCCACGTCGCCCAGCTTGTGCAGCATGCTGCGCGTGTGGTCGGCATCGCCCGCGCTCACACCACCGCTGGTGATGATGGCATCGGCCTGCTGCGCCGCGCTGCGCAGCGTGGCGGCAATGCGGGCCGGGTCGTCCGGTACGGCGCCCAGGTCGATCACCTGCACGCCCAGGCGCGTGAGCAGGCCGAAGAGGGTGTAGCGGTTGCTGTCGTACACCGCGCCGGGGCGCGGTGCTTCGCCCAGGCTCATGATCTCGTCGCCGGTGGAAAACACCGCCACGCGCAGGCGCCGGTATACGGTGGCGCGTGCCAGTCCCAGGCTGGCCAGCAAGCCCAAGGCCGCGGGGGTGAGGGGCTCGCCCCGTGCCAGCGCCGTGCCGCCCAAGGGCAGGTCCTCGCCCGCGCGGCGGCGGTTGCTGCCCGGGCGCACGGCATCGGCGGCCACCGTGATGTGGCCTGGTTCGGCGGCAGGTGTGGTGAGCTCGTGCGGTACCACCGTGTCCAGCCCCGGCGGCATGGGGGCGCCGGTCATGATGCGCACGCACTCGTCTGCCGCCACCGTGCCTGCAAAGGTGTGGCCGGCCATCACCGTGCCTGCCACGCGCAGGGTCAGTGGTTGGCCGGGCGCCAGTTGCGCGCCCGCGAAGGCATAGCCGTCCATGGCCGAGTTGTCGTGCGCGGGCACGTCGATGGGCGAGACCACGTCCTCGGCCAGCACGCGGCCCAGTGCGTCGAAGATGCCGACCTCTTCCGTCTCCGCCACCGGATGCTCCACCAGTTGCGCCAGCACGGCGGCCACCTGCTCCACGCCCATGGCGTCGGGGTCGTAGCCGGGCAGTTCGGCAGCAATCTGGGCAATGGGTTTCATGGGCAGGCGGGGCGCAACGTGAGGGGGCGCAATGTCAGTCGGTGGGCGACTGCAGGGCCTGCAGCTCGGCCAGGGTATTGGCGTTGGCAAAGGCATCGGGCGCATCGCCAAGCCGGTCGAACGGTACCACGCTGCAGCGCTGCTGCTGGGCCCAGGCGCGCACCTTGCTGCCGCCGGCTGCCACATGCTCTGCCAGGCCCTGGCGCAGCGTGGCGCGCAGCAGGCAGAACACGGGCTGGGAGCGCAGCACGGGCTGGCCCTGGGCATCGGGCTCCGGCCCGGCCGCCATGGCGATGTCGCTGCCCTCGCGCTCTGCCACCTCGGCCAGGCGCGCCGCCAGGTCGCTCGGGAAGAGGGGGGTGTCACACGGCGCCGTGAGCAGCCACGGCGTGGTGCAGTGCGTAAGCCCCGCCAAAAACCCCGCCAGCGGCCCGGGGTAGTCCGCTTGGGCATCGGGCCACACCGGCACTCCGAAGGCCGCATAGGCCGTGAGGTTGCGGTTGGCATTGAGCAGCAGGTTGCCCACCTGCGGTTGCAGGCGCCGCAGCGCATGCTGGGCCAGTGGCAGGCCGCGAAACAGCTGCAGGCCCTTGTCCAGCCCGCCCATGCGGGCGCCGCGCCCCCCCGCGAGGACCAGGCCGGTGATGTGCTGGGTGTCGATCATCATCATGCGCGTGCGCTGCGTGGCGTGCTGCACCGGCCCGCGGCTTGCGCCGCGCGGGCTCAGCCGCCGATGTAGCTCATCTCCACCCGGCGCGCGGCGCTTGGCATGGCGGTGTCGGCGGGCAGGCTGCCGCGCAGTTCCGAATACCGGTCGCTGCGTCCTTGCCAGATGCCACCGATGGCTGCCGCAAGGGCTTCGTCGTCCGCTCCGCCGCGCAGCAGGCTGCGCAGGTCATGTCCCTGACTGGCGAACAGGCACAGGTAGAGCCGGCCTTCGGTGGACAGGCGGGCGCGGTTGCAGTCGTGGCAGAAGGCCTGGGTCACGCTGCTGATCACGCCCACCTCACCCAGCGCCGGGTCGTGCCGGCCGCTGGCATCGGCGTAGCCCCAACGCTCGGCCGTCTCGCCCGGGCTGGTGGGGGACAGCGGCACCAGCGGCAGGTGGGCGCGCAGGCGTTCGATCAGCTCGGCCGAGGGCAGCACCTCGTCCATGCGCCAGCCGTTGGTGGCGCCCACGTCCATGTACTCGATGAAGCGCAGCGTGGTGTCCGTGCCGCGGAAGTGCCGCGCCATGGGCAGGATCTCGTGGTCGTTGGTGCCGCGCTTGACCACCATGTTGACCTTGATCTGCGACAGGCCCGCCGCATGCGCGGCCTCGATGCCCGCGAGCACATCGGCCACGGGGAAGTCCACGTCGTTCATGCGCCGGAACACCGCGTCGTCCAGGCCATCGAGGCTCACCGTCACGCGGTTCAGGCCGGCATCCTTGAGCGCGCGGGCCTTGCGCACCAGCAGCGAGCCATTGGTGGTGAGCGTGAGATCGGGCGGCAGGCCGTCCACGGTGCGCAACTGCGCCAGTTGCGCGATCAGCACTTCGAGGTTCTTGCGCAGCAGCGGCTCGCCGCCCGTGAGGCGGATCTTGCGCACGCCATGCGCCAGGAACAGCCGCGCCAGGCGCGTGATCTCCTCGAAGCTGAGCAGCGCGCTATGGGGCAGGTAGGGGTAGTCCTTGTCGAAGACTTCCTTGGGCATGCAGTAGCTGCAGCGGAAGTTGCAGCGGTCCGTCACGCTGATGCGCAGGTCACGCAAGGCCCGCCCGCGCGTGTCCACCAGGTGGCCCGTGGGCGCCTGGCCATGCAGCGGCACCACCGCCTTCAGGGCGGCGATGCGCTGGTCCACCAGGGGGATCACTCGTTCGGCCATGGGGCCGATTTTGCCGCAGTTGCCGTTTTTGGCATGCTGCACTGCAGCTTGCCCTTAAGACCTACAGGTTAGACACAACGGCCGCCATCGACCTCGATGCACACACCGTTGATGAACGAGGCCTCGTCGCTGGCCAGGTAGAGCGCGGCGTTGGCCACGTCCAGCGCGGTGGAGAAGCGCCCCAGCGGAATCGTGGCCAGGAACTTGGCGCGGCGCGCTTCGTCCACCGGGCCGCCTGCGAACTCGGCGGCCAGGCCGGTGTCGGGGTTGAACACCGGGTTGATGCAGTTCACGCGGATGTTGTCCGGGCCCAGCTCGGCCGCCATGGACTTGCTGGTGATGATGACGGCGCCCTTGGAGCCGTTGTACCAGGTCAGTCCCGGGCGCGGGCGCAGGCCGGCGGTGGAGGCGATGTTGATGATGCTGCCGCCGCCCACCTTGCGCAGCGCCGGCACGGCGTGGATGGCCGACAGGTAGATGCTCTTCATGTTGATGGCATAGACCTTGTCGAACTCTTCCTCGCTCACTTCGAGCATGGGGCGGTTGCGGTGCGTCCAGCCGGCGTTGTTGACCATCACGTCGAGCTGGCCGTACAGGCGCACGGCTTCATCGACCAAGGCCTTGACCTGTGCGGAGTTGGTCACGTCGGCCTTGAAGAAGGCGGCCGTGCCGCCGGCTGCGGTGATCTCGGCCACCACGCGCTGGCCACCGGCTTCATTGATGTCGTTGACGATGACCTTGGCGCCCTCGGCCGCCAGGCGCTTGGCGATGCCCTCGCCAATGCCGTTGCCGGCGCCGGTGACGATGACGGACTTGTTCTGTGCACGCATGGAGTGTCTCCCTGTCTTTGGAAAATGGGGGCGGTAAAAAGTAAGGGTGGGGCTGCCGTGGTCAGCGCTCGGCGGGCGGTGCCGCCGTCTCGGGCTTGCCGAGCGCGATGGGCACGCGGCCGTAGAACTGCGGGAAGTGCTCCTTCACGCCGTTGCCGTCGAAGGCCCAGCCCGTGCACTGGCCCAGGTGGCGTGGCGGATCGCCGTTGGCCGGCGGCGCGAACACGGCGGTGACGGACTGGAAGGCGGCCGTGGCCAGGTTGAACAGCAGCTCGCGCAGATGCGTGCAGCTGGCCACGCCACCCAGGTGCTTCTGGATGGCCTGGCGCCAGCCGCGCGTCATGCTGCAGCCCACCATCTGCTGCAGCGCGGCCTGGGCCAGCGGGCAGTCCTTGAGCGGGTGGGCATCCATGGCGACGTCGATGGCCTGTACCACGAGCTGGCGGTCCACCGTCACGCGCAGCAGCATGTGGTGGATGGGCTCGCCTGCGCGGCGCATGCCCTCGCCGCGGTGCACGGGGGCATCGTAGGCCTTGCTGTCGTGCAGCTCGCCCTCGATGTCCCACAGGCCGTCGTCGCGCTCGAAGCCCTGGTAGGTCACGCGCCGGACATGCCGGGCGGTGCGGGGGGCGGGGGGGCTCAGGGGCATGGAGAGAATCTTCGCAAATCGCTGCGTCCCGCCACAGGGGCGGGACACCGGGCTCAGCCGTGCTTGATGGCCACCGTTTTGAGCGTGGTGAAGCCGTACAGCGCCTCGAAGCCCTTCTCGCGTCCGTAGCCGCTGGACTTCACGCCGCCGAAGGGCAGCTCCACGCCGCCGCCGGCACCGTAGTTGTTGATGAACACCTGGCCGCTGTGCACGCGCTTGGCCATGCGGAACTGGCGCGCCCCATCGCGCGTCCAGATGCCGGCCACCAGGCCGAACTGGGTGGCATTGGCCAGCTCCACCGCATGGTCCTCGTCCTGGAAGGCCATGGCCGAGAGCACGGGGCCGAAGACTTCTTCCTGCGCCAGGCGGTGCTGCACAGGCACGTCGCGCAGCAGCGTGGGGGCCTGGTAGAAGCCGCCTTCGGGGGATTCGTCCACCACCGTGCCCTGGGCCACCATGGGGATGCCGGCCACCTGCGCGTCGGACAGGAAGTCCCACACGCGCTGCTGCTGGGTCTGGCGGATCAGCGGGCCCACGTCCAGGTCCATGGCCGCGGGGCCCACGCGAAGGGCCTCGAAGGCCTTGCCCAGGCGTGCGAGCAGGGATTCGTAGATGAGCGAGTCGATCAGCACGCGCGAGCCGGCGCTGCAGGTCTGGCCCGCGTTCTGCACGATGGCGTTGATGACCACGGGCACGGCAGCATCCAGGTCGGCATCGGCAAAGATGATCTGCGGGCTCTTGCCACCGAGCTCCAGCGTCACGGGGCAGTGGCGCTCGGCGGCCACCTGTTGGATCAGCGTGCCGATCTTGGGGCTGCCGGTGAAGCTGATGTGGTCGATGCGCGGGTGGCGCGCGAGCGCGTCGCCGACCTCGTGGCCGTAACCGGTGACGATGTTGATCGCGCCCGAAGGGAAGCCCACTTCGGCCGCGAGTTGTGCCACGCGGATCAGCGACAGGCAGGCGTCCTCGGCCGGCTTGACCACGCAGACGTTGCCGGCGGCCAGGGCGCCGCCAACGCTGCGGCCGAAGATCTGCATCGGGTAGTTCCAGGGGATCACATGGCCCGTCACGCCATGCGGCTCGCGCCAGGTGAGCACGCTGTAGCCGTCCAGGTAGGGCAGGGTCTCGCCGTGCAGCTTGTCGCAGGCACCGGCATAGAACTCGAAATAGCGCGCCAGCGCCAGCGTGTCGGCCCGCGCCTGCTTGGTGGGCTTGCCGCAGTCGCGCTGCTCCAGCGCGGTCAACTCGTCGGCATGCTCGAGCACCTTGGCCGACAGGCGCTGCAGCAGGCGGCCGCGGTCGGCGGGCGCCAGGCGCTGCCACACGGCGTTGTAGCACTGGCGCGCCGCATGCACCGCCGCGTCGATGTCGTCCGCGTTGCTGCGCTGGATCTCGTCGAAGGGTTGGCCGTCGGACGGGTCGATCACGGGCAGCGTACGGCCCGAGGAGGACGGTACGGAGGCGTTGGCGATGTAGTTCAGTTGCATGGTGCCATTTTGCCCGGAAATAGAACGTGTTCTTAGTATTTGTGGCTCAATTGCCGCTGGGTGATAACCCGCATGCGTCGATAGCTATCGTTTCAATAGCAAGTCGCGCGCAAGGCCGCCAGGTCCAGGATCTCCACCTCGCCGCGGTGCACGCGCACCAGGGCGCGGGCTTCCAGGTCCTTGAGGATCTGGTTGGTGGTCTGGCGCGAAATCGCCAGCATCAGCGACAGCTGCTCCTGCGAGATGCCGATCACCCGGCGCGACTGGCCCTCGGCCGTCCACTGGCCGTAGCCCTCGGCCATCATCACCAGGCGGCGCGCCAGGCGCTGGCCGGCGGGCAGCAGGGCCAACTCCTCGATGGCCACGAAGGCGGTGCGCAGCTTGTCGGTGAGCAGCAGGGCCAGCGCATGCCAGTGCTGCGGATGGGCCGTGAGCCAGGCCTGCAGCGGATCGTGCAGTATCTGCAGCAGGGTGCTGGCCTCGGCCGCATGCGCATCGTGGGTGCGGGCCGAGTTGTCGAAGACCGAGATCTCGCCGAACCAGTGCGGTGGCTCCAGCCGCGTGAGCATGGCGGCGCGCGCCTCGTCCGCCCGCCCGCCCGTGCCCGAGATGTTGATCGCGCCGCGCACCACGGCATACAGGCCGCAGGGCGCATCGCCGCGCAGGAACAGCACCTCGCCGGGCGCCAATTGGCGCAGGTGGGCCATGGCGAGCAGCGGCTGGGCGAAATCGGGGGGCAGGTGGGCGAACCAGCGGCCGGTCTGGAGCACGGGAAGGTAGGCGGCAGGGTCGGTCATGCAAGGGATCGGGTCGGGCGGGGCGTTGTGTCGGCTTTCCGACAGACGTTGGCCGGGGGGAGCGCGACTATGGATGCTGCTCAAAACAATACCAGGAGACACCCATGAAAACCCTGATCGACCACCTGTCCCAGTACGCCGAGTACCACCGCGACCCGCGCAACATCCATACGCACTTCGTGGGTGTGCCCATGATCATGTTCGCCGTGGTGATCCTGCTCTCGCGCCCGGTCTGGCTGCTGGGTGGCGTGCCCGTGGGGCCGGCCCTGGTGGCGGCCATCGCGGCCAGCGTCTTCTACTTCCGGCTCGATACCCGCTATGGTCTGGTGATGGCCACGCTGCTGGCGGCCATGCTGGCCGGCGGCCAGTGGCTGGCGGTGCAGGGCACCACGCTCTGGCTGGCCGCGGGCGTGGGCCTGTTCGCCGTGGGCTGGGTGATCCAGTTCGTGGGCCACTACTACGAGGGGCGCAAGCCGGCCTTCGTGGACGATCTGGTGGGCCTGATCGTTGGCCCGCTGTTCGTGGTGGCCGAATTGGGCTTTCTGATGGGCCTGCGCAAGGATGTACAGCACGCCATCGAGCAGCGCAGCGGCCCGGTTCGCTTGCGCACCGGTCCCGCCGCGACGGCCTGAGCCTCCCCCCTTCATCGAACGTTTGCCCACGGCACCGGTAACGGTGCCGTGGGTTTTGTCACAGGAGCGCGGCCAGCCCCTGGCCGCGATTGCGCCCCATGAGCTTTGTTTCCATCCTGCCCACGCTGCTGTTCATTGCGCTGGGCCTCGTCATGTTCGGCCTGGGCCTGTCGCTCACCGTGGCCGACTTCCGGCGCCTGCTGCAGTACCCGCGTGCCGTGGTGCTGGCCCTGGTGCTGCAGGTGCTGGTGCTGCCTGCGGCTTGCTACGGCCTCATCGTGGCCCTGGGCGTGCCGCCGCTCTACGCCGTGGGGCTGATGCTGCTGGCGGCCTCGCCGGGCGGCGTGTCGGCCAACCTCTTCAGCCACCTGTTCGGCGGCAACGTGGCGATGAACATCTCGCTCACGGCCATCAACACGCTGCTGTCCATCGTCAGCCTGCCGCTCATCACCAACTGGGCCATCGCCACCTTCGCCAAGACGGGGCAGGTGGTGCCGCTGCAGTTCGGCAAGGTGCTGGAGGTGATCGTGATCGTGCTCATCCCCGTGGTCGTGGGCATGGCGGTGCACCGGCGCGCCCCGGCCTTCAGCGCGCGCATGGAAAAGCCCATGAAGCTCTTCAGCGCCCTGGTGCTGGCCGCCTTCGCGCTGATCGCCATCGTGAAGGAGTGGGCGGCGCTGTCGGCTTCGTTCGCCGACATCGGGCCGGCCGTGCTGTTGTTCAATGCGCTGAGCCTGGGCGCGGGCTATTTCCTGCCGCGCGCGGTGGGCATGGACAAGTCCCTGTCCACGGCCATCGGCTTCGAGATCGGCATCCACAACTCCACGCTGGCGATCTTCATTGCGCTGTCGGTGCTGAACAACTTCCAGCTCGCGCTGCCGGCCGCCATCTACTCGGTCAGCATGTACATCATGGCGCCGCTGTTCGGCATGCTGGTGCTGCGGCGGTCAGGCGGGCACCCCGCGCCAGCGCCTGCTTCCCGTTCATGATTTGCTTTCCAGGCTGTTGCGCATGGCCGTCTGCGCAACGGCGTCCAGGGCCACATCCACCACGGGCTGCTGGCTGAGCACCTGCAGGCTGCCCTGCTGGATGCACCGGTCGAGCAGCCGCAGGGTCATCGACTGGGTGCGACCGGATGCGTTGGTGAAGAGGAAGAAGGTGCCGTGCGAGCCGACCCAGGACAGCTGGGTGCGCTCCCACTGGCCCGCCACCAGCAGGTTCACCCAACTGCCGACGGCCAGCGCGGGCCGGACGGGTGCATCCACCGGGGTGGGCTCCGGCAGGGGCGTGAGCTCCCCTGGCACCGAGGGCTGCAGGTCGTCCATGAAGCCGGAATCCTGGGCTTCCGACGGTGCGACCCAGGGCTCGTCATCCAGCAGCAGGTCCGGTGCTTCCACCGCCTGCGCATCGGCCGGCAAGGCGGGGGCTTGGGGTGGTGCCACGGGCTTGGGCGCGCCCTGGAAGGCCTGCTGGTGCAACTGCATCAACTGCCCGAAGACCGCTTCGGTCCGGTCCGCGGGGTAGTCGATCAGCGCCAGGCCATTGCGCAGCCGGGTCAGCAGTTGGGGAATCAGGCGCGCGAGTTCGCCGGTGTGCATTCGGGTCAGCTCGGGCTGTGCGCTCCAGACCAGAATGCCCACCAGTTCCTGATAGCTGCCCGGGTCGGCGCTGCCGCTTGGGTCGGCCAGGCGCGCCTGGGCCATGACCTGGGCCCAGGGGCCGAGCAGGAAATGGGCAATCTCGCCGGGAATGTGGTCGATCTGCGGCAGCAGCCGGATCTCTGCGGATATCTGGGCCGCCAGCAGATGGCGCTGCTCCGCGTGCTGCAGCGCCTCGATGGCGCGCTGGCGCTCGTGTTCGCGCGCCTGCTCGCTGTCGGCCCATTGTGCGTGCAGCTGCTGGCGGACCTGCTCGAAGTCGTCCGCCCCTTCGATGGTGGCGGTGGCCAGCGGCCCGGCAATGTCCATGAGGGAGCGCATGAAGCGCTTGAAGCCCGGCGCCTCGGGTCCGTTGAAGGCCATGCTGCGGTCCGCAATGTCCTGCAGCAGACGGCGCGCGGGGTGCTCCTTGTTGCTGAAGAAACGGGGGTCGCCCAGCGCCAGCTGTATCAGGGCGGGCTCCAGGGCGCGCACGAACTGCTGCACGGGCCAGGGCAGCCGGTTGTCGTGCGCGATGTTGTCCACCATGAGCGCGACGACTTCCATGCCGAGGGCATCCCCCAGCCCTGAGGCGCGCCGCTGTTCTACGGGCCCATTGCCCGGCTGGGTGCGCTGGCTGCTGCCCAGGCGCTCCATCATCTTGCCGACCTGGTTCATCTCCTGCAGTGCCTCGAAGGCCGCGGGCACGGTCACGGCGAAATCCGTGGCGGGCGGATCGATCTGGGGAAGGCCGCCAGGGCTTTCGAACTCGCGTGCAAAACGTTCGGCAAAGGGCTCATCGTTCGGCGCACCTGCCGGGGCGGGCGCGGGCTTCCCGCTGAACTCGCCGAGCAGCAGGCGGCGCAGCCGGTCGAGTGTCAGCAGCGGGTCGGCCGCGCCGGCCGGTGCGGGCAGCCCCAAGTCCATGCCCATGCCCGTTTCAGCCCCGAAGCCCGGAGAGGCGCCGTCGCTGGCCGGCGCGACATACACCACCTGGCCGTCGGCCTGGCGCATGGCATAGCCTGCGGGCTGCACGCCGCCTTGCTTGAGCAGGTCGATCTGCGCCAGGTAAAGCCGGCGCAGCTCCGTGCCCAGTGCCTTCGCCATGTGCGCCATCCAGTCGTTGCGCATCTGTGCGCTGACCTGCATCTGCGACACCACGGCCTGCAGCGCCTGCAGGAAGACTTCGGGGCGCAGGGGGTTGTGCTCGGGCTGAACCCTTTGCAGCCCCCGGGCTGCACACACCAGGGCGTCAAGGTCGGCCAGCGGCCCCTCCACCGCCGATGCCAGGACCTGGGTGGCACGGGCGCGCTCCACGCTTTCGGTGATCTGCGACTCGTCCATCAGTTCGAGCTGGTCGAAATGGATGGTGAACAGGGAGCGCGAGGGCTTTTCCTCCCCCGGCGCTGCGGTCTGCTGTTCCAGGGCCTTGCGCAGCGCGCCGGGGTAGCGCTCGCCCATCACGGAGGTGAGCCGCATGAGCTGCTGCTGCGCTTCGTGCATGGCCTGGTGCTCGCCGGAGGTGCGGGCCTCCTCCTGGCGCAGTTGCAGGGACATGCGCGCCGCCTCGGCGACCCGCTCCATCAGCTGCCTGGAATCGGCCAGCACGCTTTGGACGATGCGCTGGTACTGCGGGGCGTCGCCGTCGCGCGGGGCAGTCGGTGCGGAGTGTGTCAAGGGCATCTTCTCTGGGAATACCGGAATGCCCGAGATGTTACGCGGGCTTGCTGACCAGGTTCCAGGTTCTCAAGCAGATCGGCCGAAACCCGGTCTTGTCCAGGCCAGCAGCGCCACCGTGCACGCGGTGCCCAGCGCCACCAGGGCGCACAGCTGCGGCAAGGCGGCGTCCAGCGGCGCACCCAGCTGGTTCAGGCGCAGCGAGGCCTGCACGCCCGAGGTGCTGGGCAGCAGCCAGCGCGCCCATTGCAGCGGCTCGGGCAGCGCCTCCACGGGCCAGGAGAAGCCGGCCACGAAGGCGATCGGCAGCGTGGTGAACAGCAGCACCTGCAGTGCACGCTCGCGGTTGCCCACCCACAGGCCGACCAATGCGCCCAGGGCTGCGATGGCCGGCACGTAGCAGGCCAGCAGCGCCAGCGCGCCCAGCGGGTTGCGGCCGCGCGGATAGTCGTGCAGCAAAAAAATCCAGCCGAAGTAGAACAGGCCGCTGGCCCAGCCCAGCGTGCACAGCGCCAGCAGCCGGCCCAGCCAGGTGCGGGCCCGCGCCCGGTGCCGGCCGGCCTCCACCCAGGTGCCGGCGAGCATGGCCGCACCCATGAGCAGGGTCTGCTGCAGGATCAGCAGCGCCACGGCGGGCACGACGAAGCTGCCATAGCCCTCGGTCGGGTTGAACAGCGCCACCATCTGCAGCTGCACCGGGTTGCGGCTGGCCGCCGCCTGCTGCGCGCTTTGGCCCGCGGCCTGCAGCTTGCGCATCTCGACGCCCGCGGATACCGTGCCCACGGCCTCGGCAAAGCCGTACTGCACGGCCTTGTTGAGCAGGGCATAGGCGCCATTGCCCTCCACGCGGACCAGGGCTTCCTCGCCGCGAACCACGCTGCGCTTGAGGTTGGCGGGGATCAGCGCATAGCCCTCCACCTCGCCGCGCCACAGCGCCTCCTGTGCCTCGCGCTCGCTGGCGGTCACCAGGCGCACCTCGATGCGCGGATCGGCCTCGGCAAAGCGCGTGATCTGGCGCGACAGGCTGCTGCCGTCCATGTCCACCACGGCCACGGGTACGCGCGTGAGCACCTCGTCGGCATAGAACCAGGGGTAGAAGAAGCCGTAGAGCACGGGCGCGGCCACGAGCAGCAGCAGCACGCCCTTGTCGCGGGCAATGGTGGCCAGCGCCTGCAGCCAGGCGCTCCACAGGCTTGCCGGCTCTGCGGGTTGATCGTGTCGTGCGTCCATCACCGTCCTCCCCAGCTCTCGGGCCGGCTGCGTGCCAGGTGCAGGGCCAGCGTGCAGATCGCAAGCAGCACGGCCGTGGCCAGCACCAGCGCCACCACGGTGGAGACACTGGTGCGCAGCGGTGCGCCCATCTGCAACTGCTCGATCTGCAGGCGGATGTAGTGCGTATAGGGCATGGCCTCGGCCCAGGCACGTGCACTGGCCGGCATGCCCGCCAGCGGAAAGCCCACGCCGCTGAACGCAAACGCCGGTGCTGCGAAGAAGCCTGCGCCCGACAGCGCGGTGCGCAGCGAGCGTGTGAGGCCCGCCAGCGCCGCGCCGGCGGCCACCGACACGGCCATCAGCAGCGCCAGGCCCGCCGCCACCCAGGCCAGGTTGCCCGGCGGGTGCCAGCCTCGGCCCCAGGTGATGCCTGCCAGCGCGAGCAGCGCCACCAGCGTGAGCGAGGCCCAGGGCAGGGCCAGCTTGCCCAGCAGGGCGGCGCCTGTGCGCAATACGCCACCATCGGTACCCAACCATTCGCCCAGCGTGCGGTCGCGCAGCTCGCGTCCCACGGTCCAGGCGCCGGCCGTCATGGCCAGGATGTGCAGCAGCGCGGGGATCAGCGCCGCGCCCAGGAATTGCTCGTAGTTGGTGGACACGTTGAACAGCGCCAGCAGTTGCGTGTGGATGGGCTCCATGCTCACGCGCACGGCCTGGGCCGGCTCGCCGCGCTTGTTGCGCGCCGCCATCTCGATGCCGGCCGACAGCGTGCCCACCACGGCGCGCACGTCGCGCTGCAGCACGCCCGAATGCGTGCCCAGCTGCGCGTTGTGCAGCAGCGTGACCTGGGCCGTGCGGCCCTGCTTCACGGTGCGCGAAAAGTCGCGCGGAATGGTGACCATGGCGTAGACCTCCACGCTGCGCAGCGCGCGCTCGGCCTCGGCCGTGTTGGCGTGGTGCTGCACCACCTGCAGGCCGGGCGTGGCGTCGAGCATGCGCACCAGCTGCCGCGACAGGGCCGAGTGGTCGTCGTCCAGCACGCCCACGGGCAGGTGGCGCGGCAGGCCGGCCGAGAAGATCCAGCCCATGAGCAGCACCGCCAGCAGCGGCACCCAGGAGACCATGGCCAGGTCCCAGGGGCTGGCGAGCAGGCGCCGCGCTTCACGGCGAAAGCTGGTGGCCAGGGCGCTCATGGCGTGATCGGGCAGGAGGGCGTTGCGTGCGGCGTCATTGCACCAGCACCGTCATGCCGGGGCGGGCACCTTCGATGGGAGAGTCCGGGCGGGCGCGCACTTCGAAGGTGCGCACGTCGAAGCCCTGGCCGGCACGCGTGGCGCGCCAGGTGGCGAAGTCGGGCAGCGCGGCCGTGTGGTAGACCTTGAAGCGCACGGGCTTGCCAGCCGTACCCAGGGCCGGCAGCGTGGCCTCGAACTCGCTGCCGATGGCAAAGCGCTGCAGGCGGTCCTCGCGCACGTTCAGCACTACCCACTGGTCCGCCAGGTCGACCACCGTGACCACGGCCACGCCCTGGGGCGAGAGCTCGCCACTGCGTGCCAGCACCTTGGCCACCTCGCCGGCCACGGGGCTCTTGAGCTCCGTCTCGGCCTGTGCCGCCTGCACCTCGGCCACCACGCCCGCCACCTGGCGCGCCTGGGCGCTGGCGGCGCTGCGGTCTTCGGGCCGGGCACCGGCGCGGGCCAGCTCGTACTGGGCCTTGGCGGCCAGGGCTTGGTCGCGCGCGGCCTTGTGGTTGGCCTCGGCCTCGTCGCGCTTTTGCGCGGCCACCAGGCCTTCGCGGGCCAGGCCGTCCACGCGGCGGTAAGACGTTTCGGCCAGGTCGGCCGCGGTCACGGCGCGCTGCCAGGCCAGGCGCGCCATCTCCACCTCCTGCGGGCGGGCGCCATGCTGGGCCTTGTCGGCCACGGCCTGGGCAGCCTCCTGCGCAGCGGTGGCCTGTGCCAGCTTGGCCTGCACCTCGGGGCTGTCCATGCGGATCAGCGGGGCGCCCACGGCGATCTGGTCGCCTTCCTTCACCAGAATCTGGGCGATGCGCGCCGTGACCTTGGGCGCGATGTCCGCCTCGCGCGCCTCCATCTGGCCCTGGAAGACCTCGGGCGCTGGCTGGGAGGCCTTCCACAGCCCGAAGCCGACGAAGCCGCCCACGGCCACCAGGGCCACGGCACCCAGCAGCGCAGCTTTCTTGCTGCCCTTGCCGTTGTTGTTCTTGTTGCTGGTATCGCTCATGTTCATTCCACCTTCACATCGGCACGTGCCATGTATTTGCCAAATTCATCGGACAGGCCGCAGCTTTCGAGCAGCTCGGCCAGGGCCTTCACGTAGTCGTGGGCGGCCTGGGCGCGCTCGGTCTGCGCCTTGGCCTGGTTGACCTGGGCGTCGATCAGGTCCAGCGTGGTGCTGGTGCCGGCGCGCAGGCCCGAGCTGCGCAGGCGCAGCACCTCATCGGCCACCTCCAGCCCGGGCTGCAGCGCGAAGTAGGCGCGCCGCGCCTGCTCCAGCGCCTGCCAGCGCTTTTCCACCAGCAAGGCGATGTCGTTCTGCGCCTGGGCGTCGGTGCGCTCGGCTTGCTCGATCTGGCGCGAGGACGATGCGGCCAGCGCATCGCGGTCGATGGAGTCCCACAGCGTGAAGCGCACGCCGATGCCGGCCACCCAGTCGGCATCCCTGCCGGTCTTGAGCTGGCGCTGGCCGAAGGCGAAGACCTGGGGCTTGCGCAGGGCTTCCTGTGCGGCGTGCAACTGCTCGGCCTGGCCCTTCTTGGCGGCCACCTTGGCCAGGCCCGGGTGGCGCTGCAGGGCGGCGTCGACGAAGTGGGGCAGGGGCTCCACTGGCTGGCCCAGCACGAACAGCGGGCTGGTGGGCGTCACGCGTTCGGCGGCCTTCACCGTGCGGGTGAGGGCGGTGGCGGCCAGGTCGGCGTCGTCGCGGGCCTTGCGTGCGTTGCGGCGCGCTTCCTCCAGTGCGGCGCGTGCCTGCAGGCGCTCCACGCGGGCGATCACGCCGGCATCCAGCATCTTCTGCGCGGCCGCGTCGTGCTGCTCGATGGTGGCCAGGGCCGATTCGCGCAGCCGGGCCGCCTGCTCGGCCAGCTGGGCGCCGAAGTAGCGCTGCACCAGCAGCGTGGTGACCTCGTGGCCGGTCTTGTCGGCATCGGCCTGCACCTCGGCGGCCTGCGCCTGCACCAGGCCGCGCGCGGCATCGCCGGCGCCGCCCATGTAGATCGGCCAGATGCCCGAGACCGAGGTGCTGGTGTCGGTCTTGTGGCGGTTCAGGGTGTAGCTGGCCGGCAGGTGCGGCAACTGGGCCAGCGAGCCGGCCAACTGGGGCGGCAGCTGCTGCAGCACGCCGGGCAGGGCCTGGTTCACGGGGTTCAGGTCGAGGTCCAGGTTGGCGTTGTAGGCGTACGCGGCACCGCTGAGCGAGACCACAGGGCCGCCCAGGCGCTCCAGGGCCTGGCGGCGCAACTGGGCGCTTTCCAGTGCGCTGCGCGATGCGGCGAGCTGGTCGGAGCGGGCCGTGAGCTGCTCCAGCGCCGTATGGAAAGCCATGGGCTCGGCATGGGCGGGTACCTGCAGGGCAAGCGCGGCCAGCAGCGCGGAAATGCGCAGGCAAAAGCGGGGCTGGCCGGCCGCTGCGTGCGGTCGGTTCGGGGTGCTGGGAATCATGGTGTCGTCGGGGTTTCAGCGTGCGCCCACGGGCGTGTAGGCGTCACGGTGGTCGGCCAGCCAGCGTTCGGAGCGGTCGCTGCCCTGCTGGCTGGGATGGAAGTCGCGCCGCAGGTACGCGCGCCAGGGGCGCCAGCTCTCGCGCACCAGCCCGCCGCGGCCGAACAGGGTGCGTGCCGCGCTGGCCCAGGTGCGCCAGCGCCACAGCGTGCCGTCGCGGCGCAGGTTGCCCACGGTCTGGCGCAGCACATCGCCCAGGAACACCAGCGTGATGCGGCGGAACCAGGTGATGCGCCAGGCATGGTCGCCGCCCAGGGCCTGGTAGATGTCGAAGGCGGTGCTCTTGTGCTCGGCCTCTTCGGCGCAGTGCCATTGCCACATCGTGGCCAGGCGGGGCTCGGCACCTTCCAGCACCTGTGGGTGGGCCAGCAGCCACTCGGCCAGCAGGGCCGTGAAATGCTCGTTGGCGGCGGTCACCGCCAGCGGGTGGCGCACGTCGGCGCCGTCGAAGAGCTTCATGCGCTCGGCCGCGCGCGGCCCCCAGGTGTTGACCAGTCCCTGCGTGTCCAGGTGGCCGTTGAACAGCGCATGGATGCGCCGGTGCGTGGCCTCCTGCCCGACGAAGCCGCGCACCTCCTCGGCGTACTGCGCCTGCTTCTCGGCGGGCAGGGCCTTGTGGCCATTGCGCACCGCGTCGATGAAGAACTGCTCGCCCACGGGAAAGCTCATCGACAGCGCATTGAAGAGCGCCGTGCGAAAGGCGTCGCCACCGCACCAGTGGCGCTCGAAGGGCGCCGTGAGGTCGATGAGCAGGCGGCGGACGACGAGTTCGGTCATGGCGGGCTCCCAGGAAGAAAAAGGCTTTGGTACTGTATGGTACCAGTTGCATATGATGCGCCTGGAGTGTGGTACTGTCAAGTACCTCCTAGGATATTCCTGGAATCCATCCCGCCGCCATGACCGACGCCCCGACCGCTGCCAGCCCGTCCACCGTGCACCGCTCCCGCCTGCTGGAGGGCATGGCGCGCGCCGTGGCCGCGCGCGGCTATGCCGACACCACCATTGCCGACATCGTGCGCGAGGCCAGCGTCTCGCGCCGCACCTTCTACGAGAACTTCGGCGACAAGGCCGAGTGCCTGATCGCGCTGTACGAGGTTGCCAGCGGTAATGCCATCACCGTGCTGCGCAATGCCATCGACCCGGCGAGCGACTGGCAGCTGCAGGTCGAGCAGGCGCTCAAGGCCTATTTCGGCGTGCTCGAGCGCAACCCGGTGCTGCTGCGCACCCTGTTCGTGGAGATGCTGGGCCTGGGCGCGCCCGGCCTGGCCGCGCGCCGCCGTGCCAACCAGCAGCTGGCCGACCTGATGCTCGACGTGGTGAACAACCGCCCGGGCGAACGCCTGCGCAAGGCCCCGCTGCAGCCCATGATGGCCATGGCGGTGGTGGGCGGCATCAACGAGATGGTGCTGCAGTCCATCGAGCAGGGGAGCGCCAGCGACCTGCAGGAGCTGGTGGAGCCGGCCGCGATGCTGCTGCGTGCAGCGATCTCGGCGGAGTTCTGACTCAGACCTCGTTCGCTACTTCGATCAGGTTCTCATCGGGGTCGTAAATGTAGACCGAGCGCAGGCGGTGCTGCGCCCCCGTGGCACCCACCGGCCCCTGCACCACGGCCACGCCTTCGGCGGCCAGGTGCAGCAGCACCTCGTCGAGCGGTGTGCGCGTGAGAAAGCACAGGTCGCCCGAGCCCGCAGTGGCGTGGCGCACGTTCGGGTCCACCACCGTGCCGACCTCGTGCAGGTTGATCTTCTGCGTGCCGAAATGCAGGGCGTAGCGCCCGGGCTTGAACTCCCGCGCCTGCATGCCCAGCACGCGCTCGTAGAAGGCAATGGTGGCCGGGATGCTGGCGACGGTGAGGACCACATGGTCCAGCGATTGCACGGTGATGGGCATGGCAGTGCGTTGCAGTGGTGTGGAAAATGAAAAAGGCCCGCCGAAGCGGGCCGTGGCTGCATGGCGGTTGCCGCAGCGTATCAGCCCGAGTGGAACTTCACCACCAGCGGCACGATCAGCAGCGCCACGATGTTGATGATCTTGATCAGCGGGTTGATGGCCGGGCCGGCGGTGTCCTTGTAGGGATCGCCCACGGTGTCACCGGTCACGGCGGCTTTGTGCGCCTCGCTGCCCTTGCCGCCGTGGTGGCCGTCCTCGATGTACTTCTTGGCATTGTCCCACGCGCCGCCGCCTGTGCACATGGAGATGGCGACGAAGAGGCCGGTGACGATGGTGCCCATGAGCAGGCCGCCCAGCGCCTTGGGCCCGAGGGCCAGGCCGACCACGATGGGCACGACCACGGGCAGCAGGCTGGGGATCACCATCTCCTTGATGGCGGCGGTGGTCAGCATGTCCACGGCCTTGCCGTACTCGGGCTTGCCGGTTCCGTCCATGATGCCCTTGATGGTGCTGAACTGGCGGCGCACTTCCACCACCACCGCGCCGGCCGCGCGGCCCACGGCTTCCATGGCCATGGCGCCGAACAGGTAGGGAATCAGCCCGCCGATGAACAGGCCCACGATGACCAGCGGGTCCGACAGATCGAACGAGATGGCCTTGCCATAGGTCTCCAGCTTGTGCGTGTAGTCGGCAAACAGCACCAGCGCCGCCAGGCCCGCCGAGCCGATGGCGTAGCCCTTGGTCACTGCCTTGGTGGTGTTGCCCACGGCGTCCAGCGGGTCGGTGATGTCGCGCACGCTGCTGGGCAGCTCGGCCATCTCGGCAATGCCGCCGGCGTTGTCGGTGATGGGGCCGTAGGCGTCCAGCGCCACCACGATGCCCGCCATGCTCAGCATGGACGTGGCCGCTACCGCGATGCCGTACAGGCCCGCGAGCTGGTAGGACGCGAGGATGGCCAGGCAGACGAAGACCACCGGCCAGGCCGTGGACCGCATGGACACACCCAGCCCGGCGATGATGTTGGTGCCGTGGCCGGTGGTGGACGCCTGTGCGATGTGCTGCACGGGCGAGTACTGCGTGCCGGTGTAGAACTCGGTGATCCAGACCAGCGCGGCCGTGAGCACCAGCCCCGTGGCGCAGGCGCCGAACAGGCGCATCTGGCTGCCGCTGGCGGCGATGGCGTTGTCCGGCATGATCCATACCGTGACGAAGTAGAACGCGATCAGCGACAGCACGCCCGCGATCGCCAGGCCCTTGTAGAGCGCCGGCATCACGTTCTTCATGCCAGGCGAGGCCTTCACGAAGAAGCAGCCGATGATGGACGCCACGATGGACACGGCGCCCAGCGCCAGCGGGTACACCACGGCATTGACCGGCGCGGCCACCACCATCAGCGCGCCCAGCACCATGGTGGCGATCAGCGTCACCGCATAGGTCTCGAACAGGTCGGCGGCCATGCCGGCGCAGTCGCCCACGTTGTCGCCCACGTTGTCGGCGATCACGGCCGGGTTGCGCGGGTCGTCTTCAGGAATGCCGGCCTCCACCTTGCCCACCAGGTCGGCGCCCACGTCGGCACCCTTGGTGAAGATGCCGCCGCCCAGGCGCGCGAAGATCGAGATCAGCGAGGAGCCGAAGGCAAAACCGATCAGCGGGTTGAGCGCCTCGGCCAGCGCAGGCCCTGCGGTGATGCCGCGCGACAGCACCCAGTAAAAGCCCGTGACGCCCAGCAGGCCCAGGCCCACCACCAGCATGCCGGTGATGGCGCCGCCACGGAAGGCGACGTCGAGCGCGGGGCCGATGCCCTGCGTGGCGGCCTGCGCGGTGCGCACATTGGCGCGCACCGAGACATTCATGCCGATGAAGCCGCAGGCGCCCGAGAGAAAGGCGCCCAGCACGAAGCCGAACGCGGAGGTCAGGTCCAGAAAGACACCGATGAGAATGGCCAGTACCACGCCCACGAGGGCAATGGTCTTGTACTGGCGGGCCAGGTAGGCCGCTGCACCGGCCTGGATGGCGCCGGCAATCTCCTGCATGCGCGCGTTGCCCGCATCCTTGGCAAGAATCCACCCACGGGCCCAGATGCCGTAGGCCACCGCAATCAATCCGCAAACCACTGCCAGTATCAGAGGGGACGTCAGCGCTGAGTTGTCAGCCATTCATTTCTCCTTGGTTGTATCAGTTGCACGGAAGGAAACACAACGCAGGTCGGTGGTGCTTCCGCTGCGTTGCTTCCTCGTGCTCCAGCCAGGGAGCCGATTGGCCAACGGACCCAATTTACAGGCAAACGGGGATTTGCAAGCGGGCAGAAAGGGGCATGCGCCTAAAATCAGGGTTAATCCCGACGCTCTGGGCCTTGGACCGGGCTCGCGGGTTATCGTTACAAACCACTCTCCAAAGACATGTCCCTGAACCACGTACCCCCAGGCAAGAACGCCCCCGACGCCTTCAACGTCGTCATCGAGATCCCGATGAACGCCGACCCGATCAAGTACGAAGTGGACAAGGAATCGGGCGCGATCTTCGTGGACCGCTTCATGACCACCGCCATGCACTACCCCACCAACTACGGCTATGTACCGCAGACCCTGTCGGGCGACGGCGACCCGGTGGACGTGCTGGTCATCACCCCCTACCCGCTGTTCCCCGGCGTGGTCGTGCCCTGCCGCCCCATCGGCATCCTGATGATGGAAGACGAAGCCGGCGTGGACGGCAAGGTGCTGGCCGTGCCCACCGACAAGGTGCTGCCCATCTACACCCACTGGCAGAAGGTGGAAGACGTGAACCCGATGCGCCTGAAGGCCATCAGCCACTTCTTCGAGCACTACAAGGACCTGGAACCAGGCAAGTGGGTCAAGGTGCTGGGCTGGGAAGGCCTGGACGCCGCCAAGAAGGAAATCATGGACGGCATCGCCAACTTCAAGGCCGCGAAGAGCCAGGCCTGACTGAGCGCCGTACCCTGAGCGCCGCCTTGCGGCGCCGGCCCTCCCGAAAAGCATGCACGCCCCGGTGGCGTGCATGCTTTTTTTCATGGAAACCCCGCACTGCGCAGTGCCCCCACGGTTGCTAGACTGCGCACAGCCCAGGTGTCGGTGCGGAGTCCTGCGCCCGCCCCGGCAGGTATGGCCATGGCCAAGGGATGATATGAAGATTTCCGACGTGCGTATCGGGCTCAAGCTGGGGATCGGCTTCCTCGCTCTCGTACTGCTCACAGCCCTCTTGGGAGCGGTCTCGCTGATCCAGCTGTCCCGCATCCACCACAACGCGCAGGAGATCGCCAACAACCTGCTGCCCAGCGTGGGCTACACGGGTGAATTGCGCGTGCTCATGAACCGCATGCGGCGCTCCGAGGCCGGCATGATCACCGCGCGCAGCACGGCCGAAGTCCAGGCCTTCGCCGAGCAGATGGGTGCGCGCGCCAAGGACCTGGAGCGTGTGGAGAGCCAGTACGAACCGCTGGTCAGTGCCGGCGAGGAGCGCGAGGCCTTCCAGGCCTTCCGCACGCGCAAGGCCGCGTACTACAAGCTCCAGGCCAACCTGGTGGAAGTCGCCAAGGCGGTGGACTTCAGCACCAACGACACCCTGGCGCTGAGTGCCGACGCCTTGTCCGCCCTGTTCGCGGGCGACTCGGAAACCGCCTTCGTGGCCGCGGCCGAAACCCTGGGCCAGTTGCAGAAGATCAACTCCGCCATGGCTGACAAAGAGCAGGAAGAGGTGAAGTCGGTCTTCCAGGCGGCCCGCTTCTGGGTGCTGGGCACGCTGGCCGCCTGCGTGGGGCTGGCGGTGGTGCTGGGCGTGTCGATCACACGCTCGGTCACGCGCCCGGCGGGCCAGGCCGTGGCCGCTGCGCGCGCCATTGCCGAAGGCGACCTCACGGCCGCCATGCCGGCCCACGGCAGGGATGAAATGGGCCAGTTGCTCTCGGCACTGGAGGACATGCGTTCCAACCTGGCCCGCGTGGTCACCGGCGTGCGCGGCAACGCCGAAAGCGTGGCCTCGGCCAGCGCGCAGATCGCCTCGGGCAACAACGACCTGTCGGCGCGCACCGAGCAGCAGGCCTCGGCACTGGAAGAGACCGCCGCCTCCATGGAAGAACTGGGCTCCACCGTGCGCCAGAACGCCGACAACGCACGCCAGGCCAACCAACTGGCCCTGAACGCCTCCACCGTGGCCGTGCAGGGCGGCGACGTGGTGGCCGAAGTGGTCGAGACCATGAAAGGCATCAACGCCAGCAGCAGCAAGATCGCCGACATCATCTCGGTCATCGACGGCATCGCCTTCCAGACCAACATCCTGGCCTTGAACGCAGCGGTGGAAGCCGCCCGAGCCGGAGAGCAAGGCCGCGGCTTTGCCGTGGTGGCAGGAGAAGTGCGCAGCCTGGCCGGGCGCAGCGCCGAAGCGGCCAAGGAAATCAAGGGCCTGATCACCGCCAGCGTGGAGCGCGTGGAGCAAGGCACGCAACTGGTGGACAAGGCAGGTGCCACCATGACCGAAGTGGTGGCGGCCATCCGGCGGGTGACCGACATCATGGGCGAGATCAGCGCGGCCAGCAGCGAGCAAAGCGCAGGCGTGGGCCAGGTGGGAGAAGCGGTCACGCAGATGGACCAGGCCACGCAGCAGAACGCGGCGCTGGTGGAAGAGATGGCGGCGGCGGCCAGCAGCCTGAACAGCCAGGCGGGCGAGCTGGTCAACGCGGTGGCGGTGTTCCGGCTGGCGCAGGATGGGGCAGGCACCAGCCACCGGGCCAGCGCGGCCCCCACTCCCGCGCCGGCGCCTGTAGTGCGCAAGCCGGTGGCCATGCCGGCGCGGGCGGCTGTGAAGGCAGCGGCCACCAAGGCACCCGTGGCCGCCAGCCGGCTGGCAGCGCCCAAGGCGCCGGCGCCAGGCCCTGCGCCAGCGGCCCAGAAGGCGGCAGGGGGTGGGGACGACGAGTGGGAGAGCTTCTGAGGGGTTCTTGATGGGGGGTCAAGCGCCTTGTCTGACAGCGCCGCGGCCTGACAGACGGCGCCATTCGCAAGGCACGGGGCTTACAACAAAAGGACGGCGGGCATCACCCCTAGCGGTGTCGCCTGGCCATCCCTTCACTTCCCAGGAGAAGCCCATGACCAACCCCTCCACCATCGAAGCCGCCGCCCGGGACCAGGACCTCGCCCAGCAGGCGCGTCCCGGCCATGGCATTCCCTCGCAAGATCCTGATCCGGCAGCGCAGTTGCCGTTGTCGCAAGAGGAAAAAGAGCGTGAGTCCCAGTCGACCCTCGTGGGCGGCGGCGTAGTGGCTGGCGCAGCCACCGGCGCCGCCGTGGGGGCTGCTGTTGGCGGCCCGGTCGGCGTGGTCGTCGGGGGCACATTGGGCGTGGTGGCGGGCGCTCTGGGCGGTGCTGCCGCCGGCTCCCTTGCCCGACCGAAGGACCCCAGCGGCACCATCCCCGGGCCGGCGGAGCACGAAGTCACCCGCACCGGCGAACCGCTGCAGGAAGACCTGAACCGTTGAACCTGAACCGTTGATTTAACCCGGCCGATGCGGGTTGGGGAACACCAGTTGCAGCCCCGGCAGCGTCGGGCGCTTGAAGGCCTGCCATTCGGCTCCCGGCCCGATGGGCTGGGCCAGGCGGTCGGCCACCACCCACCAGGCGCTCGGGTTCAGGCCGATGCCGAAATGGCTGGCCAGCACTTCGACGTTCTCGGTGTGTGGGTTGTGTGCGGCGGGGGCCTGTAGGCTGCCACGCCAGGCCACAACGCCATCGCTGCGCGAGTAGATGCTGGTGGTGGGCACGGGCGGGGCTTCGGGCAGGTTGTAGCTGGCCACCTCGCGCTCGATGCTGCGGCCGCTGGCGAACTGGTAGATGCGCCAGGCATTGGTGGAGGTGTGCGGGCCGGCAAAGGGCGTGCCCAGCGTCACCACGCAGCGCACCAGCTCGGGCAGTTCCTTGGCCAGTTCGCGGGCGTAGACGCCGCCCAGGCTCCAGCCCACCAGGCTCACCTTGCCGCCGCTGCGCTGTGCAGCCTGCTGCAATTGCCGCTTGGCGTTGTCCAGCACGCCCTCGCGCGGGCCCAGGTTCAGGCCCTGGCCCCAGCCTTGGGTCTCGTAGCTGCGCGATTCCAGGTAGCGGCGCAGCGGCGCCGTCGTGGCATCTCCGGCCGTGAGCCCGGGAAAGACGATGACCGTATGCCCGTCGCCCTGCGGGGCGCGCTGGAGCACAGGCCAGGCGGGCAGCACGGCACCGAACTCCCAGGGGGCGCGCAGTTCCAACGCCAGCAGGGGCAGGCCCGGCGGCGGCATGTGCAGGGAATCGGTGGTCTTTTCTTTCTTGGTGAACAGCGGCATCAGGTCAATCCATGGGGCGCCAGGCAAGGGCCCAGTGCTGCAGGGTGACAGTAGCATTTTTTTGCACGGAAACCCTGCCCGGAAGTGGAGGCTTCTCTCCAATGAAGCAGGCGCCTGTGTTCTTCCTGTGCAGATTTTTCAGCAGCGACACGGAACGCAAGCTGTACGAAACCTACACATCTGCCCGCACGCGCTACGGCGAAGCGGCCGTCAAGCTGCTGGACCTGTCACGAAAGAACGAGACCGAGCAGGCCTACGCATTCCTGCAGGGTGAATCCGCCAAGTGGTTCTTCGAATCGTCCGGCACCCTCAAGAAGCTGGCAGCGCTGAACAGCACCGGTGCCAAGGCGGCCGGTGCAAGCGCCGCCTCGGTGTACCTGAACGCGCGGTTCGTGATGGGGGTTGCGGCGGTTCTGGCCATTGCCATGGCGATCATTGCAGCAGTATGGCTCATCCGCTCCATCACGCGCCCGCTGTCGCAAGCCGTTGCAGCAGCGGATCGGGTGGCGGCGGGCGATCTGAGCGGCCATATCGTGGTCCACTCCCAGGACGAGACCGGCCACCTGCTCAGCGCCCTGCAGCGCATGCAGCAAAGCCTGGTGACCACCGTGAGCACCGTGCGCGGCAACGCCGAGAGCGTGGCCTCGGCCAGCGCGCAGATCGCCTCGGGCAACAACGACCTGAGTGCCCGCACAGAGCAACAGGCCTCGGCACTGGAAGAGACCGCCGCCTCCATGGAAGAACTGGGCTCCACCGTGCGCCAGAACGCCGACAACGCACGCCAGGCCAACCAGCTGGCCCTGAACGCCTCCACCGTGGCCGTGCAGGGCGGCGACGTGGTGGCCGAAGTGGTCGAAACCATGAAAGGCATCAACGCCAGCAGCAGCAAGATCGCCGACATCATCAGCGTCATCGACGGCATCGCCTTCCAGACCAACATCCTGGCCCTGAACGCGGCGGTGGAAGCCGCCCGAGCCGGAGAGCAAGGCCGCGGCTTTGCCGTGGTGGCAGGAGAAGTGCGCAGCCTGGCCGGGCGCAGCGCCGAAGCGGCCAAGGAAATCAAGGGCCTGATCACCGCCAGCGTGGAGCGCGTGGAGCAAGGCACGCAACTGGTGGACAAGGCAGGTGCCACCATGACCGAAGTGGTGGCGGCCATCCGGCGGGTGACCGACATCATGGGCGAGATCAGCGCGGCCAGCAGCGAGCAAAGCGCAGGCGTGGGCCAGGTGGGAGAAGCGGTCACGCAGATGGACCAGGCCACGCAGCAGAACGCGGCGCTGGTGGAAGAGATGGCGGCGGCGGCCAGCAGCCTGAACAGCCAGGCGGGCGAGCTGGTCAACGCGGTGGCGGTGTTCCGGCTGGCGCAGGATGGGGCTGGTGCCCCGCACCGCGCCAGCGTGACCCCCATCGCCGCACCTGCGCCACGCCCTGCCGTGAAGGCGCCGGTGAGCAAGGCCCCGGCGATCAGCCGCCTGGCGGCGCCCAAGGCCGCAAGGGCGCCAGCCGCGCCGGCCGCGCCAGCCGCGTCGGCCAAGGCGGCTCAGTCACCCGCACCCAAGGCAGCTGGTGGGGGTGAGGATGAATGGGAGAGCTTCTGATAGGCATTCGCAAGCGCTGGCGGGGTGCATGAGCCCTCGCTGACAGCCGGGTGAATGTTGCATGTAACACCTGTTTATCGGGCGCATTTTTGCGGGCGGTTGGCCTGGAATTTGCGGTGTCTCGTTTACAGATCGTTACTCGCAGGAGGCTCGCATGAACCGGTTCAAGATATCCACCCGCCTGGCCGGGTTGCTCATGGTGCTGTGCTGTCTGGTGGTTCTGGTGGGCGCTGCCGGCCTGCTGGGCATGGGGCAGTCCAACGCCGGGCTCAAATCGGTCTACGACGACCGGGTGGTACCGCTCAAGCAGATCAAGGTCGTGGCCGACATGTATGCGGTCAATGTGGTCGATGCAGCCCACAAGGTGCGCGATGGCGGCATGACGGCCGCCCAGGGCCTGCAGTCCGTGGCCGACGCGCGCAAGGCCATCGATTCCAACTGGAGCGCCTACCTTGCCACGAAGCTGGCCCCCCAGGAGAAGACCCTGGTGGACCGCTTCAAACCCTTGCAGGCCAAGGCCGATGCCGCGACCGAAACGCTGGTGGGCCTGTTCAAGGCGGGTGACGTACCGGCCATCACCGCCTTTGCCGCCAAGGAGCTGTACCCGGCCATGGATCCGCTGCAGGAGGTGCTGGGCCAGCTTATGCAGGTGCAGCTCGACGAGGCCAAGGCTGAATACGACCGTGCGGCCGAAAGCTACGGCACCATCCGGGCGCTGACGGTCGGCGCCGTTGTGCTGGGCGTGCTGCTGGCCGTGCTGGTGGGCGGCACCATGATCCGCCAGATCTCGCGCTCCCTGGGCAATGCGGTGGACATCACCGATGCCGTGGCGCGGGGCGACCTGACTGTGGCCATCCACACCAGCGGGCGCGACGAGATCGCGCACCTGCTCGGCGGGTTGATGGCCATGCGCGACAACCTGGCGCAGGTGGTCTCGGGCGTGCGCGGCAATGCCCAGGGCGTGGCCTCGGCCAGCGCCGAGATCGCCTCGGGCAACCACGACCTGTCCATCCGCACCGAAGAGCAGGCCAGCGCCCTGCAGCAGACAGCCGCCTCCATGGAGGAACTGAGTTCCACCGTGCGCCAGAACGCCGACAACGCGCGCCAGGCCAACCAGCTGGCGATGAGCGCCTCCACCGTGGCGGTGCAGGGCGGCGATGTGGTGTCCGAAGTGGTCGAGACCATGAAGGGCATCAACGACAGCAGCAAGAAGATCTCCGACATCATCGGCGTCATCGACGGCATTGCCTTCCAGACCAACATCCTGGCGCTCAATGCCGCCGTGGAAGCGGCGCGTGCCGGCGAACAGGGTCGGGGCTTTGCCGTGGTGGCCAGCGAGGTGCGCAGCCTGGCCGGGCGCAGCGCCGAGGCCGCCAAGGAGATCAAGAGCCTGATCCACGCCAGCGTGGAACGCGTGGAGCAGGGCACGACCCTGGTCGACAAGGCAGGAGCCACCATGACCGAGGTGGTGGCCTCGATCCGGCGCGTGACCGACATCATGGGCGAGATCAGCGCCGCCAGCACCGAGCAGAGCCAGGGCGTCTCCCAGGTCGGCGATGCGGTCACGCAGATGGACCAGGTCACGCAGCAGAATGCCGCCCTGGTCGAAGAGATGGCCGCCGCTGCCGGCAGCCTGAGCCACCAGGCCCAGGCGCTGGTGGGCGCCGTGGAGGTGTTCAAGCTGTCAGCCGACGCGCCGACCGTCCAGGCCGCCGCCGCTCCTCGCCCGCGCCCTTCGACTCCGATGCCGCCGCCGCTTGCACGCAAGCCGGTCGCCAGTGCTGCCCCCAAGCTGGCGGCACCTGCCCCCGCGAAGACTGCCGTCAAACCGCCTGCTGCCGCAGCGCGGGCCGCCACCACAGCCGCTTCAGACGACGAGTGGGAGAGCTTTTGAGTCGGAGCGGTGGTTGCACCAAAATGGACCACCTTGCGAGCGGGCCGCCGCAGATGGCACCGTATTGGTGCATTTAATGCCGGATAGGATCTTTTTGGTGCATTGGAGCGTTTCGGCTTGGCACCATGGCGACCCTTCGCCGTTCAATGGGCAGTGGCTGCCGGCGTCCCGTGCAGGGTATCCAGCCGCTCCACGGCACTGGGAGGCAACTGCAGCTGTGCGGCCGCGAGGTTCTGCTGCAGGTGGGCCACCGACGAGGTGCCCGGAATCAGCAGGATATTGGGTGCGCGCTGCAGCAGCCAGGCCAGCGCCACCTGCATGGGCGTGGCACCCAGCTCGCTGGCCACCTCCGACAGCACGCCCGACTGCAGCGGCGTGAAGCCGCCCAGCGGAAAGAAGGGCACATAGGCCGTGCCTTCGCCGGCCAGTTGCGCAAGCAGGGCCTCGTCCTCGCGGTGCGCCAGGTTGTACATGTTCTGCACGCAGGCGATGGGGGTGATCTTGCGCCCGTCCTGCACCTGGCGCGCGGTCACATTGCTCAGGCCGATGTGGCGGACGAGGCCCTGGCGCTGCAGCTCGGCCAACGCCGTCAGCGGCTCCTCCAGCGAGCCTTCGGCGGGGCCGTGCACACTGAACATGGCGCGCAGGTTCACCACGTCCAGCACATCCAGGCCCAGGTGGCGCAGGTTGTCGTGCACTGCCTGCGTGAGTTCGGCCTTCGAGAACGCCGGCAGCCACGAGGCATCGCCGCCGCGCCGCGCGCCCACCTTGGTCACCAGGGTCAGGCCGTCGCGGTAGGGGTGCAGCGCTTCCTTGATGATCTGGTTGGTCACGTGCGGGCCGTAGAAATCGCTGGTGTCGATGTGGTCCACACCGCTTTCCACTGCGGCGCGCAGCACGGCCACGGCGGCAGCGCGGTCCTTGGGCGGGCCGAACACCCCCGGGCCGGCCAGTTGCATGGCGCCGTAACCCAGGCGTTTCACGGTGTGGCTGCCGAGGACGTAGGTGCCGGCTTGGTCAATGGCTGTCATGGAAATCTCCTTGCAATGAATGGGTCGATGGGTCCACTGTAGGCACGCAGCGTGTGTACGATAAGCCGGTTGAATGTGCACGGGTTGTGCTGAATTTCGAACAATCGAGCGGAGGGGTTGTTCATGGCCGAGCAATTGGGCGACCTGGCCGCCTTTCTCGCCGTTGCGCGCAGCGGCGGCTTCCGCGAGGCGGCGCGCGGCAGCGGTGGCGCCAGCAGCGCATCGGGCCTGAGCGAGGCCGTACGCCGGCTGGAAGCGCGCCTGGGCGTGCGCCTGCTCCACCGCACCACGCGCAGCGTGGCGCCCACCGAGGCGGGTGCCCGCCTGCTGGAGCGCCTGGGCCCGGCGCTGGGCGAGGTCGAGGCCGCGCTCGATGTGGTCAACGGCTTTCGCGACCGGCCAGCCGGCACTCTGCGCCTGAACGTGCCCGCCAGCGCCGCGCGCCTGGTGCTGCCGTCCATCGTGCCGCCCTTCCTTGCGGCCTACCCCGAGATCCGGCTCGACGTGGTGGTGGAGGAGAGCTTTGTCGACATCCTGGCCGAGGGCTGCGATGCCGGCATCCGCTACGACGAGCGGCTCGAGCAGGACATGATCGCCATCCCCATCGGCCCACGCTGGCAGCGCATGGCCACGGCCGCATCGCCCGCCTACCTGGCCGCACGCGGCCGGCCTGCGCATCCACGCGAGCTCATGCAGCACGCCTGCCTGCGCGGCCGCTTCGCCAGCGGCAGCATGGCCAGTTGGGAGTTCGAGAAGGACGGGGAGGTGGTGGTCGTGGACCCCAGCGGCCCCCTCATCGTGCGCATCGCCGCCGGGGTGGACCTGGCGGTGGAGGCGGCCTGCGCGGGCTGCGGCATCATCCACATGTTCGAAGGCTGGCTGCAGCCCCAGATCGACAGCGGTGCGCTGGTGCCGGTGCTGGAGGACTGGGCGCGGCCTTTCACCGGGCCGTTTCTCTACTACCCCGGCCGGCGTTATCTGCCAGCGCCGCTGCGGGCGTTTGTGGATTTTGTGCGGGAGCAGAGTGAAGAATGAACGCGGTGCCTCCAAACCTGGAGTGCAACCGCTTGCTTGATATGCCTCGGCACTTGTTCCAGTGACTCTGGGGCTGCTCAATCAATTGCGCAGTGTGCGCATGTTTCCAGTTACGTTGCAGCATTGGGAGAACCCATCCACAAGTCATTGAGGTCCGGAAACTTCCACTTCTCCGGGTCCTCGCGCGCCACGATCTTCTCCGTGCTGCCGGGGATCGCCAGGTCCACCACCTCGGGCGGAATGCGCAGGTCCGACTTGGTCGAGAAGAAGACCTTGACCTTGGGCGAGGTCAGCGACTGCGCGCCCTGCTCGGTCACCACGCCGATGCGCCCGGAACTCAGGCGCACCAGCGAGCCCACCGGGTAGATGCCAATGCTCTTGACGAAGGCCTGGAACAGCCGGGGGTCGAAATGGCCCTTGGTCCACTCGGCCATGCGGCGCAGCGATTCGGCCGGATCCCAGCCAGACTTGTAGGGCCGGTCGGAGGTGATGGCGTCGTAGACATCGCAGATGGCGGTCATGCGCGCGATCAGGCTGATCTGGTCGCCCTTGAGCTTGTCGGGATAGCCCGAGCCATCCATCTTCTCATGGTGGTGGCGGCAGGCGTCGAGCACGGCATCCTCCACGGCTCCACCTTCCTTGAGCATCTCATAGCCTTCGGCCGGATGGCTCTGGACCACGGCGAACTCGGCATCGGTCAGCTTGCCCGGCTTGTTGAGCACGGCCAGCGGAATGGCCGCCTTGCCCAGGTCATGCAGCAGCCCCGCCATGCCGGCGCTGCGGGTGTGCTCTTCATTGAGGTTGATCTGCTTGGCCAGGGCCACCATGAGGGCGCACACGGCCACCGAGTGCATGTAGGTGTAGTCGTCGGCCGTCTTCAGGCGTGCCAGGCTGATCAGCGCGCCCGGGTTGCGCGTGACGGAGTCCGAGATTTCCTCCACCAGGCCGCGCGCGTTCTCCGGGTTCACGGCCTTGCCCATGCGCGCCTCCTTGAACATGGATACCATGGCCTGCTTGGCTTCGCCGCAGATCAAGGCTGCAGCTTGCAGCTCACTTTGCATGGTGGATGGAGCAGTGCCGAAAGCCCGACGAGTTGCCGAGGCCGGTGGTGGCGAGGACGTTGCCGAGGGAGTCACCACCATTGCTGGCAGTTTGTCGAGCATGCCAAAGTCCGTTTCCACTTGGAAGTCTGCTTCCTCTTTCGACACCGAATGCACGCCGACCGCGACGTCAAGCCCTTTGGACGTGTCGATCCATACTTCCTCTATCGATGCCGCCTTGATGCGCGCGAGATCCTTCGTTTCTTTGAGCACGAACTTGGCACGCCAGAACGGGTGGTCCATCCAGGAGCCGCAGAAGTCGTGGACATACATCCCCAAGGTGAGGTGCTGCGTGCTGATACGCTTTAGCATGGATTTTTCCCGTGACCCGTGTGGTGAAAAAAGGGAATGGCAAGCGTTGGCTTCAAGCTCCATTGTTGGCCCACCCAAAACTTGGACCTGCTGCGCAAGCCTTCGAACTGCGTGGACCAATTGGGCAATCCCAGTCTATGGCCAGTGCACCTGCTTGGGCAATCCAAGTTTTGCAAGCCTGCGCTGCGCTACAGCAACTGCCGCCGGCAGCAACTGTGCCCGACCGGTCGCGCAATCGGCGGCAAATACGCGCCGTTGCGCAATCTGTCTCAGAAGGCCTCCCAGTCCACATCGGCGCCTGCTGCTGCCAGCTTTGGACTATGGAGCGACGGACGTATGGCAGGTTTCTGTGCGCTCGTACTTGGTCGGTTCAGGCCAGAACTTGCAGGCTTGTTCAGTCGCGTTGTTGCAAACGATGCTGCTGCAGGCGATTGGAAGACGGTTGAATGCTCGTCAGCCAGCTTGAAGAAATCGACAGCGCGCACCAGTTCCAACGCCTGATTGTTCAAGCTGCTCGCCGCAGCAGCCATCTCCTCGACCAAGGCCGCGTTTTGCTGTGTCACCTGGTCCATCTGGGTGACTGCTTCACCCACCTGGGCCACACCCTGGCTCTGCTCCGTACTCGCCGCGCTGATCTCCCCCATCAGGTCGGTCACACGTTTGATCGCACTGACGACATCGCTCATCGTCGCGCCGGCCTGATCCGCAAGCGTCGTACCCTGGCTGACACGTTCAACACTGTCTCCGATCAATGCCTTGATTTGCTTGGCCGCATCCGCCGAGCGGCCTGCAAGGCTGCGCACTTCCGTTGCGACGACTGCGAAGCCTCGTCCCTGTTCCCCTGCGCGCGCGGCTTCCACAGCGGCATTCAACGCGAGGATGTTGGTCTGGAAGGCGATTCCATCAATGACTCCAATGATGTCGGAAATCTTGCGGCTGCTTTCATTGATCTCGCGCATCGTGCTCACTACCTGACCCACGACCTCGCCACCATGCACTGCAACGGTCGATGCGCTCATCGCCAACTGGTTTGCCTGTCGCGCGTTGTCCGCGTTCTGGCGAACCGTGGAGTTCAGCTCTTCCATCGATGCGGCGGTTTCCTCCAGCGCGCTTGCCTGTTGCTCAGTCCGGCTGCTCAGGTCGCTATTGCCCTGGGAAATCTCCGAGGATGCGGTCGATACGCTCTGCGAGTTTTGGCGCACCAAGCCTACCGTACGCACCAGGCTTTGCTGCATGGTTTGCAAAGCGTCCAACAGCTTGCCCATCTCATCCTTGGAAGTGGCCGCGATGTTGGTGGTCAAATCTCCTGCGGCGACACGCTCGGCCACGCCGACGGCGGCAGCCAACGGGCGGGTGATGGATCGCACGAGCCACAGGGCGGCCACGATAGCCAGCGCTACTGCAACGATGGCAATGGTCGCAAGGGAGTTCAGTGCAGAAGCGTAGGCTTGGTGAGAGCTGGTGCGTGAGGCATCTGCTCCGTCACTGTTGAGCTTGACGATCTCATCGAGCTCGGCCTGGATCTGGTTGTAAAGCTTGAGAGACTCTCCATCGATCACCTCGCGAGCCTTGTCGTTTTCATTTTTGCGAGAAAACGCCAGAGCGTGGTCATTGATGTCCCTGTACTGGCGCCAAGTGTCGGAGAAGCGCTCGTAGAGCTTTTGCTCCTGAGGGCTGCTGATCAACTTCTCGTATTCGCCTCGAAGCCTGCTGACATTGGCGCGGTCGTCCTCGATTCGCTTGTCGATGATCGCCATGGCGGCTGGGTCCGTGTTCAGGACATGGTTCAGCAGGTCCATACGAAGGTCCGTGACCTTCGCATCCAAGGCGTTGACCACCCGCACGCTCGGTAGCCAGTTGTCGGCAATGTCCATGGTGGCCGCATTCATGGCTCGAATCTGGACCAGAGCCATTGCAGCCAGTCCGATGAGCAGCAGCACCAGCAAGCCAAAGGTGCCATATAGACGCGTCGAGATCTTCAGATTTTTCATAGTGATGCCCTCGTGGGATTGGTGGCCTTTCTGGGCCTTCGCGTGTGCGAGCGGAGATCAACGCCTCCGCTCTCATTTCTTGCCTCTCGTGGAGATGTGCTGCAAATAAACAGCAGTCTCAATCCGAGTGCTTAAGCATTTCATTATTATCATATTCATCATTTCTTAAGGCAAGCTTACAGGCTCGGGCTTGAGTCTTGGAAAGCTCTGAGCAACCTAGGCCATGGCATGCCAGTACCAACATCGGTGCTAAGAATGCATATCAAAACCTAAAAATCACCATATCGGTGCATTTTTCTCCGATGAAAATCATTCTCAACGCGGGCTCAGTCAAAAACTCACACGCATTGAGCACCTCGCACCACTCTGAGGCATTGATCTACATCAAGACAAATCAAATCAAATTTGACATTGTTACATATCAAAATTATCATTTATGCAATTTTAAGGCGATTGCAATCGCTGTGTCCGACGAACGATGAAGGAGTGCACGATGAGAAACAACCACCCCGTGAGCCAACGGGAGTTCACCTTCCCCCCGAATGAAACATTGGTGTCTGTGACCGATCTGAAAGGACGCATCACCTACTGCAACCGCGCCTTTGTTCAGGTGAGTGGGTTTCAGCTGGAGGAACTGCTGGGCCAGTCCCACAACCTGGTGCGTCACCCCGACATGCCATCGGAAGCCTTTCGTGACATGTGGGAGACGATCCAGTCAGGAGTGCCGTGGACCGGTCTGGTGAAGAATCGCCGCAAGGATGGAGACCACTACTGGGTTCAGGCAAACGCGACGCCAATGATGGATGGCGATCAGATCACGGGCTTTCTTTCCGTTCGCACCTCACCTACCAGGGAACAGGTGAAGTCCGCTGAGGCATTTTACGAAGTGCTCAACCGCCAAAGCTCGTCAGGTTGGGCAAGCTACGGGTTGCACCGTGGAGCCATTTTGCAAAAGGGCTTTCTCGGACGCATCAAGCGCTTGGCGCACCCATCGGTGGGCAGCAAGGTGATGTTTGTGCAAGCTGCCGCGGCCTTGACCACGATGGTCCCTGCATTGATGGGCGCACCTTGGTATGTCACCGCAGGCGTCGCGGCTACAGCGGCCATTGGTAGCTTCGCGCTGATCCGAGCCTTTGCCGTGAGCCCACTTCACCGTCTGGTCAAGGATGCCAACTGTCTGGCCTCAGGCGATTTGTCCCACGCCGTGCAGACGGGTGCAAGCGACATCGTCGGCCAGCTTCAGCAGGCCCTCAACCAGGTGAGCGTGAATCTGCGCACGGTAGTCAGCGATGTTCGTGAAGAGGTTGGTCATCTGGACATCGCGGTCCAGGAAATTGCTTCTGGCAACAACGATCTGTCTGCTCGGACTGAAGCCCAGGCGGGCAACTTGCAGCAGACCGCAGCGTCCATGGAGCAAATCAACGGCACCATCCAGAACAGCGCGAGCTCGGCCAATCACGGGGCGCACATGGCGTACACCACCGCTGAAGTCGCCAGGCGCAGTGACGAAGCAGTGCAGAGCCTGGCAACAACCATGCAGGAGATCGCCACGTCTTCCAAGCATATCGAGGACATCATCCAACTCATCGAAGGCGTTGCATTCCAGACAAACATTCTGGCGTTGAATGCCGCCGTGGAAGCAGCGCGAGCCGGGGATCAGGGCCGTGGCTTTGCCGTGGTCGCATCCGAAGTTCGCGCACTGGCGCAGCGTACCGCCACAGCTGCTAAAGACATCAAAGAGTTGATCACAGAGTCCGGTACCCTGGTCACTGCCGGTGTCGCGAGTGCAAACCAGGCGCGTGAGCGCATGCATGCCGTCCTTGAATCCATCGGAAAGGTGAATTCAGTGCTCGACGAGATCAGCACCGCAGCAGGTGAGCAGAAGGTTGGAGTCTCCCAAATCAACGAGGCTGTGTCCCACATGGATTCGATCACCCAACAGAATGCATCGATGGTGCAGGAACTCGCAGCAGCAGCGCAATCGGTGTACGGTCAGGTCCAGGGGGTCAGCAACTCCATGCGCCTGTTCCGGCTCAAATCGGGCGAACTGTCCTTGAGCCAGATCGACGCTGTCGAGTTGCGCAAGGCAAAGAGCTCGTCGCGGCGGCATCTGATCTAAGGCGATCGCACGGCACCACGGTTGTCCGCTACTTGGGTGAGTACTCCCTGCAGTTCAGCAACGAGTCGCGGTTTATGGATGACATCGACTCCCTGCAGTGCAAATGCGAAGGGTGCACGTTGAGCCTCGTCCAGGGAAGTGACAACCACCAGGCCGCTCTTCGCGAACCTCGGGTGGGAACGCAGCGTCGTGATGAGCGCGGCGCCGTCGATGCCTGGCAACAGGATGTCGACGATGAGGATGTCGGGCTGGACTTCGCCATACATCACCAACCCAGTGACACCGTCATTGGCAACGTGCAACTCCCATTCAGGGAAATGCTGCGCAAACAACAAAGACACCAAATTTTGAAAATGGATGGAGTCCTCGATGAATAGCACCTTCACTACAGCGCTTGAAGCTGGGCCAGCCTGCGTGCCGTCGACAGGGTCGGCATCTGCAGAGCGCTCACGCAGCCATCTCTCGACAGAGGCCCGCGAGATACGCCGATGCCCACCAGAAGTTTTCCACGCGTGGAGCTCTCTGCGGTCCGCCATCAATTGAACCGAACGCACAGCAAGTCCCAGCAATCGGGCTGCTTCGAAAGTCGTGAGCTGGTCTTCCGGTGAGATTGCAGTGATGGCGGGCTCTGACTTCATGTAGCGGGCATTTTACTTACACGAGTCTTTCACACCCGGTAGGACAGGGGCTGTGAAGTGACGTAACGCAGACACACAGAGGTAGATATGAAAAAAGTATTGATTGTTGAAGACCATGTCGACATCCGCAAGCTGCTCAGGATGACTATGGAGTTCGAGGAGTTTGAGATCCATGAAGCAGCCAATGGAGATGTGGGTCTGCAGATGGCGCGCGATGTGCTGCCCGACATTGTGCTTCTGGACATCATGATGCCCGGTGCGCTGTCGGGCCTTGAAGTGTGCCGGTGCATCAAGGCCAACCCTGCCATGAAACACACCAAGGTGATCATGCTGACTGCCCGTGGTCAAGCTGAAGATCGACGCGATGGCGCCAAGGCTGGGGCCGATGAATACCTGGTCAAGCCTTTCAGTACCCTGCAGGTGCTGGATGCCCTTTATCGCCTGGAGACGGTGGCATGACCCTCCCTGAGCAATTCGCACTGCCGGCTCAAGCCGCGCAAAACGCCATGGAGTCCCGATGCTTTGCGGAAGACGCATCTGCTCAGATGGAGCGCTTCATCGAAGACTTCGGGCACATGTACCGTGAACGCAATGAGGCCCTGCGTGAGGTGACCCGAGCGCATCACGAGGCACTTCTCCATCTGTCGATGGCGGCCGAGTTCCGAGATGACGATACCTCGGTACACATCATCCGGATCGGCTATCTGGCAGAGGCGTTGGCTCTTCATCTGGGCTCAACGCCCACGTTCGCACGCATGCTGCGTCGCGCTGCGCCCATGCACGATATCGGGAAAATCGGCACGCCGGACAACGTGCTCAAGAAGGCAGGTCCTCTCACCGAAGGGGAGCGGGACGTGATGAAGCAACACCCGGAGATGGGAGCCAAGATCCTGAGCAGTTCGCGTGTGCCGGTGTTCAGGCTCGCGGCCGAAGTTGCGCTGACTCACCATGAGCGATTTGACGGGATGGGATACCCACGCGGATTGGTTGGGGAGGCGATCCCCCTTTCTGGGCGCATCACTGCGGTCGTAGATTTCTTTGATGCCTTGACCATGGACAGGGTGTACCGACCTGCGTTCAGCGTCGAGAAGGCCTTGGAAATGCTGTTGGAGTTACGAGGGACTGCATTCGACCCGACCGTCGTCGATGCCTTCGTTGCCAACATCGCCGAGCTTGATGCCCTTCGCCTGAGGATCATGCAGGAGCGGCCCACATTCTCGGATCTCATTGACGCAGCCTAAGACTCCCTGTTGAGGACATCCACCATGCTTGTTTCCCTACGTTTGATCGCTTCTGTCTCATTTGTCTGTCTGGCTGCTTGCGTTCCGGCCATGGCCGGCCAGGTCTTTGACAAGGTCAACTCTCAGCACATTGTTCGCGTGTGCATTTGGCCCGACTACTACGGGATCACCTACCGCAATCCGCGGACCCAGCAGCTCGGTGGCATTGACATTGAGCTGTCTGCCGAGCTAGGCAAGGATTTGAGGGCAAAGGTTGAGTATGTCGAGTCGTCGTTCGCTACCCTGATCGATGACCTGCGCGGCGACCGTTGTGATGTGGCGATGTTTGCCATTGGCATGCTCCCGCAACGCATGGCGGCCCTCAAGTTCACGCGTCCGTACCTGAGCAGTGACATCTACGGTATCACCACGAAGAGCAATGCCGCGATCAAGCAATGGTCCGACATTGATCAGCCAGGCGTTGCCGTAGCAGTCCAGACTGGAACCTTCATGGAGCCCGTCATGATGGAGCGGCTCAAGCATGCGAAGGTGGTTAAGGTTGCGCCTCCAGCAACCCGTGAGCGGGAGTTGGAGAGCGGGAGAGTGGACGTTTTCATGACGGACTACCCTTACAGCCGTCGGCTTCTCGACAACGCCGATTGGGCGCGTCTGGTATCTCCGCCGCAACCGGTCTTCGTTTTGCCCTACGCCTATGCGGTGAAACCTGGCGACGACGCATGGCTCAAAACTGTGGACGAATTCGTCACTCACATAAAGCGTGACGGTCGCCTGGCGGCTGCCGCTGGACGAAACGGACTGAGCAGCATTGTGATTCCATGATGAATGAAATCAGGTTGTCAGCAAGCGAAGGTCAGCGCATGGCTGCGAAGCAGCATAGCCAGTTGCTGGTGCGCCTGTTTCTGGCCGCTGGCGTACTTGCTGCGGGAGCGGTGTTCGCTGCAGCCGTCACCATGGCGACGGCCGAGCAAGGTTCCTCTCCCCACCTGAGCGAGGCGCAGGCCCAAGTCTTGGTTGATCTCGCGCAAGCAGAGGTCAACCGCCGGCTGCGTCGCGACATTGGGACGCTGGACAGATTGGCGGAACGGCTTGCATCGCCGCTGCCTAGCTTGGATGTGACCTCAGACGTGATGACGAACGTCTTGGCCAGCTCTCCATCGTTTTGTGCGTTTTTGCTGATCGATGGAGAGGGGCATGTTCTTGCCAGCACGCGTGCCGGCGAGCGGGGCCAGGCGGTGAACATCCACAGCCTGGGCGCAATGCCTGCTGCAGGCCAGAGTCTGGTGGGAGATCTCGCTGTTGGCAGAAGCCAGCAGGACCTGAGGCCGGATGCGCACTATGCCAGCTTGCGGTCGACAGCTGGGGCGGTTGTTTTGCTGCGCACGATTGGTGATCGGAGAGGCATGCCAATGCACGTGATTGCATTGCTCAAACCAGAGGCCTTGTTGGCCGATTCCGCTGGGCACAAAGTGCAGCCTGGGTTTACTTACTCGCTGGCAACGAGGTACGGCCAGATCGCAGCCAGCACCGGAAAGTCTCCGCCAGTCCATGAGCATGCCAACGCGATGCCGGTCTTCCGAGCTGAACGTGTCGAGAACGTAGCGGGAAGCTATGTCGGGCGCGGCGTGCAGGGCAGCCAGCAAGTGGTTGCATTTAGATATCTGAAGAATTCGCCCTTGGTGCTCATTGGCGAGACGCCAGTGGAGCTCGCGACTGCATCGAAGCACAGCAGTCTTACCAGTCTGCTCTGGGCTGGCGTTGCGGCCAGCTGTGCATTCTTCGTGCTCGCCTTCCTGCTGCGCAGACCTGGTCGTCTGACCATTGAAGGATAAACATGTTCCTCAGTCAGCGGTCATTGCATCCCCGCGAGCCAGTGTTTTCGATACGCCAATTGAGTTCAATTGCGCTGCTCCTTGGCATCTTGCTCACATTGGGGGTAGGCTGCGCAACCGCCTGGGTTGCGGCGACGGACCGCACCCAGTTGATTCAATCCGAGCGTGACAAGGCAGAGCTGCTTGCGCGCATGCTTGAAGACCAGACCACGCGAACTGTAGACAGTGGATTGTTTGTGCTGTCCACCTTGGTGGAGTCGCGGGTCTTCCAGGAGATTGTCGAAAACCGCACTAACGGCGAAGACTCCCTCAAACAGTCCCTTGCCGGAGTGCCATTCATGCGAGGTCTGTTGGTGGTGGATGCACAAGGGAACGTGTTGGCGAGCAACAACCCTGAACACCTAGGAATTCAGATCAATGTTAGTCACCTGGGGGCTTTGCCGCCTGAAGGAAAAAGTGGAATCGGTCACCTCATTGCGGGCCGTGGCATAGAGAGTTTGGCATTGAACCCCGCAAGTGTTGCGGCGCCTAAAGGAGTCGGCTTTGTGCCGCTGATGCGCACCTTCACAGTTCACGAACGCCAATCTGTGTACGCGGTCGGGCTGCTGAACGCTGACGCGTTGGCGAACCTCCAGCAACTTGCTGTTGGACAGGCCGGATATACATCGACCGTGACGAGTTATGCGGGAGACTTCATTGCGGGGGCAGGGACACATGCGCTGCCTACCGCAGAGATCAAAGCACTGCCTGTTTTTAAAGACCACTTGCCTACCAGGGAGCATCTCAGCTTCGTTGGCAAAGGATTTGGTGGCGACCAACAGATCGTGGCCTACAGAGTCTCCCGGACCCATCCCATCGTGGTCGTGGTGGAAGAGCCGCGAGAGCTGGCGCTCAGCCGCTGGCTCGAAGACTCCGTTGGCTATCTATGGCTGGGTTGCGGCGCCTGCGCTGTGATGTTGGTACTGACGCTGGTGGCGTGGCGAGGCTTGCGCTTGAGAGAGTCGGCCCAGTTGTTTGCAGAAGATGCGCAGGACCGTATTGCTCAAAGCGAGCGTGAACTCGCCGTGTTGATGCGAAGCGTTCAGGAAGTGATCTTTCGCACGGACGAACACGGCAAAATTACCTTCGTCAATGCCCAGTGGATCGCTCTGAGCAGCGATGGTCAGCCATCACCTGTAGGCCGCCCATTGCATGAACTGGTAGAAGCTCAATCACGTGTTTCCGTGGCCCTGCTTTTCAAGGACGGCGTGAATGGCCGAGTGCGCAAGGCTCAGGCCCTGGTGCGCATTGATGATGGTCAGATGAAGCGGTTTGACCTCGCCGTAGTCCCACTTCTGCAAGAAAGGCAAGTGATTGGCTTCGCTGGCAGCGCTGTCGATGTGACCGAGCGTTGGATCGCTCAGCAGAAGCTTCAGAGCGAGCTTGAGTTCCGTGGACTGATGCTGGAGATGAATCCCCTGCCGATTTCCATGACCGACATGGAAGGAAGGATCGTGCTGGTAAATCGTGCCTGGGAGGAATACAAAGGTCGCGTGCGGGCCGATGTGATCGGCTTGCGGCTGCAAGACTTTCTTCCTTCTGAAGAGGCGGTGGTTCACCAGGCTGCTGACGCTCAGCTGAAAAATGAGCGAGAAACGGTGCGCTTCGAAACCAGGGTCCTCAACGGAAACCATTCTTGGCGGGACACGCGAGTGGTCAAGGCCATCGTTTCAGATTCCGAAGGCACGGCAACCGGGATACTTTGTACCCTCATGGATGTCAGCGAGTTCCGGGAGGCGGAGAAGGTGACCCGCGAAGCCCGGGATTCAGCGGAGGAAGCCTCCCGCTCAAAGTCGGAATTTGTTGCGAACATGAGCCATGAGCTGCGAACCCCTTTGCAGTCCATCATCGGCTTCTCTGAGCTGGGGATGTTCCGTGCCAAGGCCCACCCTGCATTCTGTGGAATGTTCGAAGACGTTCACCGCGCTGGGCAAAAAATGCTCTCCCTGGTAAACGACCTGCTCGATGTGGCCAAACTGGAAAGCACGGTAGGCACTTTTCATCTCGAAAAAATCGATTTGCGTGGGGTGATACGGCCCGTGCTTCGTGAGCTGGAGCCATTGCTGGCCCAGCGTAGGTTGGCGCTGGAGGTGAACCTTGGAGATGTGCCGCTGACTGCAAAGGTCGATCCGGTGCGGTTCGAACAAGTGATTCGCAATGTGGTGGCCAATGCGATCAAGTTCTCGCCAGAGGAGTCAAAGATTCAAATTCTCGGCAGGGTAGATAGCCGTGGGCAGATAAGGCTCGCCGTGCGCGACCACGGGCCCGGCATCCCACCTTGTGAATTGAGGTCGATCTTTGAGGCATTCAAGCAGTCAAGCGCCACCAAGGATGGGTCTGGGGGCACTGGCTTGGGCCTGGCAATCTGCAAAAAAATCGTCGAAGCCCTAGGTGGGGAGATCTACGCGGAGAACCTCCAGACCCAAGGGGCTGCATTTCACATCAGCCTCCCCGCACGCATGTGTGACACCGTACCCGCCGAACTCACCTGAAACATATGCAACAAGGAAATCTCTCAAAATGAATACATCCATGCGCCCCCTCGACTCCGAAGTACATGTCCCTTCTGGAGAGCATCTGGCATTCCGATTGGGCACCCAAGAATACGGCCTTGCCATCTCTGGAATTCAGGAAATCCGGTTCTTCGAACCACCGACACACATCGCAGGATCGCCCGCACACATTTTGGGCGTGCTGGACCTGCGTGGGGAAACCGTTCCGCTCATTGATCTGCGAGTATGTCTTGGCATCGATGCGAATTTCACGGCGAGCACAGTGACGGTCGTGGTAAACCTTGACCACTAAACCATTGGTGTGGTCGTCGACTCTGTTTCCGATGTGGTAGACCTGATGATCGATCAGATCAGGGACGTACCTACCCTCTTCGGGAAGGAGGAGTCGCATGGTGTGGTTGCCATTGCGCAAGTCGAACACGAGTGTGCTCCCCGTACCCTGTTGCTGCTGGACTCGGAGCAATTGATTGCCAGAGTCCGCCAGGGCTCGGGCCTGGAGCTTGCCGCTTGCACCGATTGATTGAGTGGCAGGCTGCCCAGATGCGCTGTCGCGGCCTCAGGCGGTCTTGTCTCTATCTGCTCGTTGATGAATTCTTCGACCTCTTCACAGTCGAGGTAACCTATGTCGCAAGGCTCCACAACCAAGCGCCGAGCCTTCGCGCCGGGTCGCGTTTCTTGGCCCGGGCTTCGGTGCTCCGGCCTACGACATGGGCAATGTAGCCGTGGCTCTCAATCGTGCGCCGATATTCGGCTCCACGGTAGCCCGCACCGGCGCACGGGTGCTTGCTGCGCAGGTTTGGCGGATTCTTGCGCTTGACGGCCGTGCGGGTGAGCATGCCAATGGTGCCCATCAAGCGGATGCTACCGGCGATACCGGTTGAGTCTCGGCGGATGGCTCACCCCTGCCTGAACGGACTGCGTCCCTGCAATTCCTCCAGATAACCCTCCACCCCCTGGCCTTCACGCTCCAGAAAGCGATCCACCGCCTCGGCGAATGCCGGGTGCGCGATCCAGTGGGCGCTGGTGGCCTGCACGGGCAGCAGGGCGCGGGCCATCTTGTGTTCGCCCTGGGCGCCGCCTTCGAAGCGCGCCGCGCCGTGGGCAATGCACCACTGCAGCGGCTGGTAGTAGCAGGCTTCGAAGTGCAGGCAGTCCACGCGCTCCAGCGCGCCCCAGTAGCGGCCATAGGCGACCAGGCCATCGGCACCGTAGTCGCCCAGCGCGATCAGGCTGCTGGCGATGGGGTGGCCCTCCTTTTCGGCGATGAACAGCAGCCAGGCCTCGGGCAGGGTGGCGGCCATGCGCGTGAAGAAGTCGCGCGTGAGGTAGGGCGGGTTGCCGTGCTCGAGGTAGGTACGCTCGTAGCAGCGGTAGAAGAAATCCCAGTCGGCGGTGGTGATGTCCGCTCCACGCGACCAGCGGAACGTGACACCTGCCTCGGCCACGCGGCGGCGCTCCTGGCGGATCTTCTTGCGCTTGTCCTGCGCCAGGCTGGCGAGGAAGTCGTCGAAGCTGGTGTAACGGGCCGGAACGTCCTCGGCAGTCGCCGGGGGCGGTGCCGAGCCGGCGCCGGGCCGCCCCAAGGCGGCGAGAGCCCCCTCGGGGGGCAGCGAGGACACGCCAGTGCCGAGCGTGGGGGCCACGTTCTTCCAGTGAAATTGGACCGTATGGCGCAGCATCAGGCCTTCAGTGGCGCTGGTCTTGATGTCCGCGCCACTGGCAAACAGCACATGCACCGACGAGACACCCTGGCTCTCGCACCATTGGCAGACAGCTTGCACCAGCAGGGTGCGGCTCTCCTCGTCGCGTGCCATGAGCCGGGTGCCGGGGACGGGCGTGAAGGGCACTGCGATGGTGGCCTTGGGGTAGTAGGGCACGCCGTGCTGCTCGTAGGCGTTGGCCCAGGCCCAGTCGAAGACGTATTCGCCGTACGAGTGGGCCTTGAGATACAGCGGGCAGGCGGCGATCAGCGCATCGCCCTCCCACAGCGTCATGAAGCGGGGTGTCCAGCCCCGTTTCGGTACAGCGCTGCCGCTCTCGTGCAGGGCCGCAAGGTATTCGTGGCGTACAAAGGGCGTGGGGTGGCTCTGCAAAGCCAGCAAGCCGTTCCAGGCATTGGCGTCCACCTCCTGCGGGGAGGCCAGTACGCGGGCGATAATGTCCGATTCAGCCATGTATGCCCTGCGGGCCTGCATCGGCGGCTGTCTTCAACCTGGCCTTGGCGGCCTCTTCCAGTTCCATGACGCTCTCCATTTGCACAGCGCAGCTCAATTTCGTGGTGGGCGACATGCCCGGCAATGCGCAGAAGATCATTGCCGCGGCGCGTGAGGCCCATGCCCGGGGCGCGCAATTGCTGCTCACGCCCGAGCTGGCGGTCTGCGGCTACGCGGCGGAGGACCTGTTCCTGCGCCCGGCCTTCATCGCCGCCTGCGATGATGCCGTGAAAACCGTGGCCCGTGAGACCGCAGGGTTGAAAGGCCTGGCCATCGTGATCGGGCATCCGCAGGCCGTGCGCGCCGGTGCGCCGGCCTTCAGCGCCTGCTTCAATGCCGCGAGCGTGCTGCGCGACGGCGTGGTGGAGCAGACGTATGCCAAGCGCGAACTGCCCAACTACCAGGTGTTCGACGAGCGCCGTTACTTCGTGGCCGGGCAGGCGCCCTGCGTGTTCGAGGTGGCCGGCGTGCGCGTGGGCGTGCTGGTCTGCGAGGACGCCTGGTTCGCCGGCCCCGCGCGCGATGCCGCCGCGGCCGGCGCGCAACTGCTGGCGGTGATCAATGCCTCGCCCTTCCACCTGGGCAAGAGTGCCGAGCGCGAGGACACCATGCGCGCGCGCGTGCAGGAAACCGGCCTGCCCTTGGTCTATGCCCACCTGGTGGGCGGGCAGGACGAGGTGGTGTTCGAAGGCCGCTCCTTTGCCCTGGGCGCCGACGGCGCGGTGGCTGCGCGCGCCCCGGGCTTCGAGGAAGCGCTGTTCACCGTGCAGGTGGAGTCCGGCAACGGCACCGCCCCGCTGGTGCTCAAGGGCGACATCGCCCCGTTGCGCAGCGCCGAGGCCGACCTCTGGGACACCCTGGTGCTGGGGGTGCGCGACTATGTGGGCAAGAACCGCTTTCCTGGCGTGCTGCTGGGCCTATCGGGCGGCATCGACTCGGCCCTGGTGCTGGCGATCGCTGTCGATGCGCTGGGCGCCGACAAGGTGCGCGCGGTGATGATGCCCTCGCCCTACACGGCCGACATCAGCTGGATCGACGCGCGCGACATGGCGGCCCGCCTGGGCGTGCGCTACGACGAGATTTCTATCCAACCCCAGTTCGAAGCCTTCAAGGCCGCGCTGGCCAGCGATTTCGCCGGCCTGGCCGAAGACACGACCGAGGAGAACCTGCAGGCGCGCATCCGCGGCACCTTGCTGATGGCCCTGTCCAACAAGTTCGGCTCCATCGTGCTGACCACCGGCAACAAGAGCGAAATGTCCACCGGCTACTGCACGCTCTACGGCGACATGGCCGGCGGCTTTGCCGTGATCAAGGACGTGGCCAAGACCACCGTGTTCGCGCTGTGCCGCTGGCGCAATGCCCACGACCCGTACGGCAAAGGCGCCAACCCCATCCCCGAGCGCATCATCACGCGCCCGCCCAGCGCCGAGCTGCGCCCCGACCAGAAGGACCAGGACAGCCTGCCGCCCTACGATGTGCTGGACGCCATCGTCGCGCGCTACATGGAGAACGACGAGCCCATCGAATCCATCATCGCCGCCGGCTTTGCACGCGCCGACGTGGAGCGCGTGACCCGGCTCATCCAAATCAACGAGTACAAGCGCCAGCAGGCGCCCGTGGGGATTCGCGTCACCCGCCGCAGCTTCGGCAAGGATTGGCGTTACCCTATCACCAATAGCTTTCGCGCTTGATGCAGTTCTGACGGCCTGAGCCCAGGCCACGAGCAGCCGTTCCCTTTTTTTCATCTCCAGGAGACCCGCCATGAAAATGATCACCGCCGTCATCAAGCCCTTCAAGCTCGAAGAAGTCCGCGAAGCCCTGGCCGAATGCGGCGTGACCGGCCTGACCGTGACCGAGGTCAAGGGTTTTGGCCGCCAGAAGGGCCACACCGAGCTGTACCGCGGCGCCGAGTACGTGGTGGACTTCCTGCCCAAGGTGAAGGTCGAGGTCGTCGTCAAGTCCGAGGATGTGGACCGCTGTGTGGATGCCATCGTCAACGTGGCGCGCACCGGCAAGATCGGTGACGGCAAGATCTTCGTGACCGCCGTGGAGCGCGTGGTGCGCATTCGCACCGGCGATCTGGACGACGCTGCTGTATAAGGTACATCCCCCTGAGTCGCTTCGCGCCTTCCCCCTTCTCTCGAATTGCGTTGCAATTCGGGAAGGGGGACACCGCCAGCGCGGCGGGGCGGCCCTTGCGCGGCGGTCCTGGCCTTGGGCGCGCCAGTTTTGTAGAGCGTGGGCTCAGATCACCGAGCGCAGCGGGATCTGGCTTGCGTTGTTGCTGGCCTGTTCGACCAGGGTTTGCAACAGCGCGGGTGCGTCGACATGGGCGTGCAGCAGCCCCATCTGCCATTCGCCCATGAAGCCGCTGGCCACGCTGTGGTTCAAAAAGGCCAGCAGGCCGTCGTAGTAGCCGGCCACGTTGAGCAGGCCCAGGGGCTTGTCGTGGTAGCCGAGCTGGCGCCAGGTCCAGACCTCGAACAGTTCCTCGAAAGTGCCTATACCGCCGGGCAGGGCGATGAAGGCATCGCTGCGCTCGGCCATCATGGCCTTGCGTTCGTGCATGGTCTGCACGATGTGCAGCTCGTCGCAGGCCCGGTTGGCCAGCTCCTTGTCCACCAGGGCCTGGGGGATGATGCCGACCACACGGCCGCCCGCCCGGCGCGTGGCCTCGGCCACGGTACCCATGAGGCCGCTGCGCCCGCCGCCGTAGACCAGTTGCCCGCCGTGTGCGCCGATCCACTCACCCACCGCCGTGGCTGCCTGAGCATAGGCCTCGTTCTCGCCGGGGCGCGAGCCGCAATAGACGCAGATGGAAAAAGCCGGTTCAGCCATGGGTGATCCTCTGGAAGATGGCCCCTGCCCAGATGCCTACGCACAGCAGCAGGGCCAGCAGCACGGCGGCGCTGCCCATGTCCTTGGCGCGCTTGGACAGGTCGTGCCATTCGGGGCCGATGCGGTCGATGGCGGTCTCGATGCCGGTGTTGAGCAGCTCGACGATCATCACGATCAGTACCGAGCCGGCCAGCAGTGCCACCTCCACCCAGCTCTTGCCCAGCCACAGCGAGCTGGGCAGCAGCACGATGGCGGCAATGGCTTCCTGCCGGAAAGCCTTCTCGTCCCAGCCGGCACGCAGGCCTTCCAGCGAATAGCCGGCCGCATGCCAGATGCGGTTGAGCCCGGTGCGGGCTTTCTGGGGATTGGCGGGGGCGGTGGGCTGGGGTGTGGACATAGGGAGCGAAAAACCGCGATTCTCGCGCACTGTTGTGACGGCGGGCTTAACGTCGGAAAACGGCCGCCCGGGGCTCATTTCTTGCGGTGCTCGAAATGCACCAGCCGCGTGCCGGCCAGCGCATCGTGCCAGAACTGCCGCTGTGGGTGGAAGCGCGCCAGAATGGCCCACACGGCCACCCAGCCGATGACCAGAACCAGCGTTTCCCCGCCCGAGAGTGCAAAAGGCGACACGGCCGCCAGCGGCGGCAGGAACCACAGCCAGCTGAGCAGATAGCGCAGCAGGGCGCGCGGCTGGCTGATGGGGCGGCCGGCGCGGTCCACCACGCGGATGTTCCAGGTCTTCATGGCCAGTGTCTGGCCCTTGGCCCAGAACCAGGTGAAATAGATGCCGAACACCACGAACAGGAAGGCCTGCAGTGCGTGGCGGTGGTCCAGCGCATGGCGCTGCTGGCTCAGCGCGCTGAACAGGTAGCCTGCAATGAACACCACGCCGAACATCAGCATGCCCTCGTAGAGCCAGCAGGCCATGCGGCGCATGAGGCTGGGGGTGGCGGCCGGTGCCGCGGCCGGGAGCGCCGCGTCCGCCTGCGGCGTGCTGGTGGTGGGAGTGGCGGGCATTTCCGGCGGTGGCATCGGTCGGCGCGGCGGGCGCCGTCAGTTGTTGGGGTACAGGCCTGAATTGTCGGCGCTGGGCGGTGCTGCGGGGGCTGCCGGGTCGGCGCCTTCCGCAGCCAGCGGAGGCAGGGCCGAGGGAACGGCGCTGGGCACGTTCACGGGCGCCGTTTCGACCACCACCGGGCCCGCAGGGCCGGGTGCCGGGGCGGTGGAGGCGGGTGCCGCAGGGACGGGAACCGGCATCGCCAGGCGCGGGCCGTGGTCGGTCACCGGGGGGATCTTGGGCGCGTTGGGGCGCAGTGGGTTGGCCTGCGTGGCCGCGGGCACCTGCACCAGCTTGCGCGGCGACACCGGGCGCAGCGCGGTGGCCGCGCCCTGGGGTTTGGGCGGGGCGGTGGCGGCCAGCAGGTCGCGCTCCTCGGCCGTCAGGGCCTGGTAGGCCTCCCACTGCGCGAGCTTGTTGTCGCCGGCCAGGCGGTTGGTGCTGGCGTAGTTCAGGCGCGCCTGGCTGCGCTGCTGGGCGCTCAGGCTGGCCCACTCGGTCATGCGGCTGTGCAGCTTGGCCTGCTCTTCCTCGGGCAGCTCGGGAAAGTTCACGGCCAGCGCCAGCCAACGGCGCTTTTGCACCTCGCTGATCTGCGCCCAGCGCTCGGCCAGGGGGTAGAGCGCGAGCTTTTGCCGGGTGTTCAATGTCTCCCAGCCCGGGCCGGAGGCCACTTCGGCCAGGCCTTCCGAGGGCAGGGCGGTGGCGCCACTGGAGGGGCGCAGGGCCGTGGTGGCTGCGGGCGTGGGGCGGGTGGCGGCAGACGGCAGCAGCGTGGCGGGCGCCATGCCCACCTGCCTGACGACCGTCACGGCCACGGCGCAGAGCGCGCCCAGAAGCGCCAAAGCCAGCACGATGGCTGGCAGTGGTGGGGGAGCGTCGTGAAGTCCTTTATGCATGCATCGGGCAGTGGGCCAAATCAGTGATTCTGCGCTGCCGTCTTGAGGAACTGGACAAATCCCGGGTCTGAATAGGCTTCTGGCGGCAATTCGTCGGTCAGCAGGGCGGCATCGACCTCGGCGATCTCGTTGGCGCCGGACTCGTCCTGCACCGTGCTGATGAAGAACATGCCCACCACCAGGGCGATCAGCGGAATGGCCGACACCAGGGCATTCCACCAGCTGTTGCCTTCGCCGCCGCCAGCGCCCAGGCTGGCGGTGGATCCACCGGCCAGCACCACCGGCGCGCTGGCCCGGGCGGGCGCGCGCACGGGCGCCAGTACCTTGCGCTTGGCCAGGGCCTGCATGCGCGAGGCGCGCAGGCGTTCCGAAATGTCGTAGGGCAGGTCCTGCGAACCGTCCGTCAGCCGCGCCGATACGCGGCGGGCAAAACGTTCTGCTGCAGCTTCCTGGGAGAGGTTGGGGGTGGTGTTCACAGTTCTATTCCTTTGGCTTTCAGGGCTTTGCTCAGGGTTTGTATGGCACGAAAACAGTGCGTTTTCACACTGCCTTCCGAACAACCCATCGCGGCTGCCGTTTCTGATACATCCATTTCTTCCCAGTAACGCATGAGGAAGGCTTCCCGTTGACGTGCTGGCAATTCTTGTATTTCGGCCTCGATGCTGCGAAAGATCTGGGCCCGGCGGGTCAGGTCTTCGGCACTTTCGGCCTTGTCCCCGTCGTCCGGACCGGAATACGCCTCCAGCAGATCAAAATCCATGCCATCTTCGCCGGGCCCTTCGAAGTCGCTCATGCTCGAAAACAGTGCATTGCGCGTCTTCTGGCGCCGAAACCAGTCCAGAGTGCTGTTGGACAGGATGCGCTGGAACAGCATGGGCAGCTCGGCTGCCGGCTTGTCCCCATAGTGTTCGGCCAGCTTGAGCATGCTGTCCTGCACGATGTCCAGGGCCGCTTCCTCATTGCGGACATGGTAGAGCGAGCGCTTGTAGGCGCGCTTTTCTACACTTTTGAGGAAATCGGAGAGTTCTTGTTCGGTTGCCAAGACGGGTCAGCCCGGGAATGGGACGTTGTCGGTGGCGTCCCAATGCGGCGCCCCAACAACAGGTGCAGAACCCCTCCACAGAGGAGTCCAGCCGCCGATTATCGCATCCCCCGGTGTTTTTTTAGGCACGGTGCGCAATTGCGCGTGTTGCAGTGCGATAATCGCGGCTGCAATTCAAAAGGCAAACGGGTCACGGTCCGGCGCGGCAATCATCCACGCCCATGTCCTTGGCCTCAAGTTCTAAGCTGGCTTCACAAGAGTCCACGCAAGGAGCACCCAAGGTTTTTCGTCAGAGAAATTCACAAAGGTTGATCATCATGGAAATCTCCAAGGCCGAAATCACTTCGGCAGCCGCTGCTGCGCAGGGCAACCCCCATTCCTCCAACGCTGCGGGCTCCCAGGACCTGATGGGCGCCGAGATCCTGGTCAAGTCGCTCCAGGCCGAGAACGTCCAGTACATCTGGGGCTACCCTGGCGGCGCCGTCCTGTACATCTACGACGCCCTGTACAAGCAAGAGACCATCCAGCACGTGCTGGTGCGCCACGAGCAGGCAGCCGTGCATGCTGCCGACGGCTATGCCCGCGCCACCGGTGAAGTCGGCGTGGCCCTGGTCACCTCGGGCCCCGGCCTGACCAATGCGGTCACCGGCATCGCCACGGCGTACATGGACTCCATCCCCATGGTGATCATCTCCGGCCAGGTGCCCACGCCCGCCATCGGGCTTGACGCCTTCCAGGAGTGCGACACCGTCGGCATCACGCGCCCCATCGTCAAGCACAACTTCCTGGTCAAGGACCCGCGCGACCTGGCGGCCACGCTCAAGAAGGCCTTCCACATCGCCCGCACCGGCCGCCCCGGCCCCGTGGTGGTTGACATCCCGAAGGACGTGTCCTTCAAGAAGGCCGCCTACACCGGCTATCCGCAGAGCGTGGAAATGCGCTCGTACAACCCCGTGCGCAAGGGCCACAGCGGTCAGATCCGCAAGGCCCTGCAGCTGCTGCTGGCCGCCAAGCGCCCCTACATCTACACCGGCGGCGGCGTGCTGCTGGGCAATGCCACCAACGAACTGCGCACCCTGGTGGACATGCTGGGCTACCCGGTCACCAACACGCTGATGGGCCTCGGGGCCTATCCCGCATCGGACCGCAAGTTCCTGGGCATGCTGGGCATGCACGGCACCATCGAAGCCAACAACGCCATGCAGAACTGCGACGTGCTGCTGGCCGTGGGCGCGCGCTTCGACGACCGCGTGATCGGCAACCCCAAGCACTTCGCGCAGAACGACCGCAAGATCATCCATGTGGACATCGATCCGTCGAGCATCTCCAAGCGCGTGAAGGTCGACATCCCGATCGTCGGCGACGTGAAGGACGTGCTCACCGAGCTGATCTCCATGATCCGCGAGAGCAGCACCCGCCCCGACGCCGGCGCGCTGGCGGCCTGGTGGGACACCATCGAAGGCTGGCGCAAGCGCGACTGCCTGAAGTACAGCATGGGCAGCCCCGACGTCATCAAGCCCCAGTACGTGGTGGAGACGCTGTGGAACATGACCAAGGACGTGGACACCTACATCACGTCCGACGTGGGCCAGCACCAGATGTGGGCGGCCCAGTACTACCGCTTTGATGAACCCCGCCGCTGGATCAACTCCGGCGGCCTGGGCACCATGGGCGTGGGCATTCCCTACGCCATGGGCATCAAGCTGGCCAAGCCGCAGGCCGAGGTGTTCTGCATCACCGGCGAAGGCTCGGTGCAGATGAACATCCAGGAACTGTCGACCTGCCTGCAGTACAACACGCCGATCAAGATCTGCTCGCTGAACAACCGCTACCTGGGCATGGTGCGCCAGTGGCAGGAGATCGAGTACTCCGGCCGCTACAGCCACAGCTACATGGATGCGCTGCCCAACTTCGTGAAGCTGGCCGAGGCCTACGGCCACGTGGGCATGCTCATCGAGCACCCCAAGGACGTGGAGCCCGCGCTGCGCGAAGCACGCAAGCTCAAGGACCGCACGGTGTTCATGGACTTCCGTACCGACCCCACCGAGAACGTGTTCCCGATGGTGCAGGCCGGCAAGGGCATTACCGAAATGCTGCTGGGCTCCGAGGACCTGTAAACACAGGCCGTCGGCTCCCGCTGCGGCCTGCAGCCACCGCGTGCCGGTTGCTGCAGGCCAATCCACCGCTATCAGCCCGATAGCATCCCTTTGACGAATCTATTGCCTGCCGAGCCTGCGCATTACCGTGCGCAGGGGAGGGCAGCGAAAAGAGGAATGTCTTCACCATGAAACACATCATTGCCGTTTTGCTGGAGAACGAAGCCGGTGCGCTGTCGCGCGTCGTGGGCCTGTTCTCTGCCCGTGGCTACAACATCGAATCGCTCACCGTGGCGCCCACCGAGGATCCATCGCTCTCGCGCATGACCATCCAGACCACGGGCTCCGACGACGTGATCGAGCAGATCACCAAGCACCTGAATCGCCTCATCGAAGTGGTCAAGGTGGTCGACCTCACCGAGGGCTCCTACACCGAGCGCGAGCTCATGATGGTGAAGGTGCGCGCCGTGGGCAAGGAGCGCGAGGAGATGAAGCGCATGGCCGACATCTTCCGCGGCCGCATCATCGACGTGACCGAGAAGAGCTACACCATCGAGCTCACCGGCGACCAGTCCAAGAACGACGCCTTCCTGCAGGCCATCGACCGCACGGCCATCCTCGAAACCGTGCGCACCGGTGCCAGCGGTATCGGCCGCGGCGAGCGAATTCTTCGCGTGTAAGACAATCCACCCCGTTTTTCCGTATTTCAACCCCCAAACAACGCATTTCAACCGGAGCGACCCATGAAAGTTTTCTACGACAAAGACTGTGACCTGAGCCTGATCAAGGGCAAGACCGTTGCCATCATCGGCTACGGCTCGCAGGGCCACGCCCACGCACAGAACCTGAACGACAGCGGCGTGAAGGTCGTGGTCGGCCTGCGCAAGGGCGGCGCCTCGTGGGACAAGGTCGGCAAGGCCGGCCTGAACGTGATGGAAGTGAACGACGCGGTCAAGGCCGCCGACGTGGTCATGATCCTGCTGCCCGACGAGCAGATCGCCGAGGTCTACACCAACAACGTGGCCCCCAACATCAAGCAAGGCGCTTCGCTGGCCTTCGCCCACGGCTTCAACGTGCACTACAACCAGGTCGTGCCCCGCGCCGACCTGGACGTGTGGATGGTCGCCCCCAAGGCCCCAGGCCACACCGTGCGCAGCACCTATGCCCAGGGCGGCGGCGTGCCCCACCTGGTGGCCGTGCACCAGGACCAGTCCGGCAAGGCCCGTGACCTGGCCCTGTCCTACGCCATGGCCAACGGTGGCGGCAAGGCCGGCATCATCGAGACCAACTTCAAGGAAGAAACCGAGACCGACCTGTTCGGCGAGCAGGCCGTGCTGTGCGGCGGCGCCGTCGAGCTGATCAAGATGGGTTACGAAACCCTGGTCGAAGCCGGCTACGCCCCTGAAATGGCCTACTTCGAATGCCTGCACGAGCTCAAGCTCATCGTGGATCTGATCTATGAAGGCGGCATCGCCAACATGAACTACTCGATCTCGAACAACGCCGAGTTCGGCGAGTACGTGACCGGCCCCGAAGTCATCAACGAGCAGTCGCGCGTGGCCATGCGCAATGCCTTGAAGCGCATCCAGAACGGTGACTACGCCAAGATGTTCATCCAGGAAGGCCGCCTGAACTACCCCAGCATGACGGCCCGCCGCCGCAACACCGCCGACCACAGCATCGAAGTGGTGGGTGGCAAGCTGCGCGCCATGATGCCCTGGATCGCCAAGAACAAGCTGGTCGACCAGACCCGCAACTGATCGGTTGCGCGGTTTTCCCGCGCACACCATCTGCCAAAGGCCACTTCGGTGGCCTTTTTTCATTTCTGCGCCGGGCGCGCCGGTGGCCCAGGGGGCGGGGAAGGGGCTGGTACCAGCTACACTGCGCCTTCGGTCTGGAACGTGCAAGCGTTCCCGGGAGGGGTGCCATGCGCCTGCGGTGCAGGGGTGCCGACTACTATAATTTTGATAGCTGTTCACGCCAGCCTGCCTGGCGATGGGGAATTCTTCGATGCATGACGGCAAGGCTTCTGCCGACGCTTCGGGTGTGATGGTGCGCAAGCGGCGCAAAGGCATCTACATCCTGCCCAACCTGTTCACGCTGGCCGCCCTGTTCGGCGGCTTCTATGCCGTTGTGATGGCCATGAACGGGAATTTCGAAATGGCGGCCGTGGGCGTTTTCTGTGCCATGGTGCTCGACAGCCTGGACGGCCGGGTGGCGCGCATGACCAACACCCAAAGCGCCTTCGGCGAGCAGATGGATTCGCTGTCGGACATGGTGTCCTTCGGCGCCGCTCCTGCGCTTATCGCCTATGAGTGGTCGCTCAAGGACCTGGGGCGCTGGGGCTGGATCGCCGCGTTCGTCTACTGCTCCTGCGCCGCGCTGCGCCTGGCGCGCTTCAACGTGAACACGGGCGTGGTGGACAAGCGCTACTTCCAGGGCCTGCCGTCGCCGGCGGCCGCCGCGCTGGTGGCCGGCTTCATCTGGCTCATGACCGAGCTGGGCGTGCGCCGCGGGGTGGACCAGTGGATCACCTGGGACCAGGTCACCTGGACCATGTTCGCCTTCACGCTGTATGCCGGGCTCACCATGGTGACCAACGTGCCGTTCTACAGCTTCAAGGACATCCAGATGAAGAAGAGCGTGCCCTTCGCTGCCATCGTGCTGATCGCGCTGGTCATCGCCATCATCAACATCCACCCGCCCATCGTGCTGTTCAGCGTGTTCGTGCTCTATGGGCTGAGCGGCTACGGCGTGTACGCCTGGCGCAAGGCCAAGGGCCAGCACAGCAGCGTGATCAGCACCTCCACCGACGAGCCCGACGAGCGCGGCCTGCACAAGTGAGCGCCTGCTGGCGCTTTGTGCTACATTGCGTGCATGAACACGTTGGCCACGGCCCTGCTACTGCTAGCTGACCCCCACGGGCCAGGACGGTAGGCGCACGCGCACACGTTTTCCACCGAGGCCCGTATGCACCCGCAACGGGCCTTTTGCTTTGGGCGCCAGAATTCCAGCGTTGCGGACCACCCCACCATCAAATACCAGGAGAACCCCATGGCCGACAAACTCATCATTTTCGACACCACCTTGCGCGACGGCGAGCAATCGCCCGGCGCCTCGATGACCAAGGACGAGAAGCTGCGCATCGCACGCCAGCTCGAGCGCCTGAAGGTGGACGTGATCGAGGCGGGTTTCGCAGCCAGCTCCAACGGTGACTTCGAGGCCGTGCAGTCCATCGCCAACGCCATCAAGGACTCCACCATCTGCTCGCTCTCGCGCGCCAACGACCGCGACATCGCGCGCGCGGCCGAGGCGCTCAAGGGCGCCAACAGTGCCCGCATCCATACCTTCATCGCCACCTCGGCGCTGCACATGGAGAAAAAATTGCGCATGACGCCCGAGCAGGTGCTCGAGCAGGCGCGCCAGTCGGTGCGCTTTGCGCGCAACCTGGTGGCCGACATCGAGTTCAGCCCCGAAGACGGCTACCGCAGCGACCCGGACTTCCTGTGCCGCGTGCTCGAAGCCGTGATCGCCGAGGGTGCCACCACCATCAACGTGCCCGACACCGTGGGCTACGCGATTCCCGAGCTGTACGGCAACTTCATCAAGACGCTGCGCGAGCGCATTCCCAACAGCGACAAGGCCATCTGGTCCGTGCACTGCCACAACGACCTGGGCATGGCCGTGGCCAACTCGCTGGCCGGCGTGAAGATCGGCGGCGCGCGCCAGGTCGAATGCACCATCAACGGCCTGGGCGAGCGCGCCGGCAACTGCTCGCTCGAAGAAATCGTCATGGCCATCAAGACGCGCCGCGACTATTTCAACCTCGACCTGAACATCGATGCCAAGCACATCGTGGCCGCCAGCCGCATGGTCAGCCAGACCACCGGCTTCGTGGTGCAGCCCAACAAGGCGGTGGTGGGCGCCAACGCCTTCGCGCATGCCAGCGGTATCCACCAGGACGGCGTGCTCAAGGCGCGCGACACCTACGAAATCATGCGCGCCGAAGATGTGGGATGGAGCGCCAACAAGATCGTGCTGGGCAAGCTGAGTGGCCGCAACGCCTTCAAGCAGCGCCTGCAGGAGCTGGGCGTGAGCCTGGACAGCGAGACCGAGATCAACGCCGCCTTCACCCGCTTCAAGGAGCTGGCCGACCGCAAGAGCGAGATCTTCGACGAGGACATCCTGGCCCTGGTCAGCGACGAAAGCGTGACCGCCGAAAAGGAGCAGTACGGCTTCGTGTCCCTGTACCAGCAGAGCGAAACCGGCGAGCAGCCGCGTGCACGCATCGTCTTCACCGTGGACGGCCACGAGGTGCGCAGCGAGTCGGGCGGCAATGGTCCGGTGGACGCATCGCTCAAGGCCATCGAGTCCCACGTCAAGAGCGGCGCCGAGATGGTGTTGTATTCCGTCAACGCCATCAGCGGCTCCACCGAGAGCCAGGGCGAGGTCACCGTGCGCCTGCAGAACAGCGGCCGCGTGGTCAACGGAGTGGGCGCTGACCCCGATATCGTGGTCGCGTCAGCCAAGGCCTACCTCAGTGCGTTGAACAAATTACAAAGTAAAGCTGACCGGGTGGCTGCACAGGGTTAATTGTTGAATCTATAATTCATTCACTTTCTGGGAAAGTCGCGCAAGGTCTTGATCTTGCGCGACTTTTTTTGATTCTGTACACTGGCCCACACTTCTTACCCTTTGGAGCACTTTGATGCACCATGGCCGCACCGCACTGAACCGTCTTTTCAAAGTTTTGGGCTTTGTTGTTGTGAGTGCGGCGCTCGCGTCGCCCATGGCACATGCCAACGAGCGCAAGAAGGCGCCCGCCAAGAAGCAGGTGGCTTCGGTCACCGCCAAGAAGTCCGTAGGCCCGCGCAAGGCCGCCGTTGCAGCCAAGCCGGTGCGCGTTTCGGCCAAGACCTCCAAGGCCGCCACCCGCGTGGCCTTCATCCCCGCCAAGCCATCGTTCGGCCAGCTCGCGGGCCTGCATGAAGTCAATGACCCGCTGGACCTCAAGTCCAGCGTGGCCCTGGTGATCGACCAGGAGACCCATGAAGTGCTCTTGAGCAAGAACGACCACGCCGTTCTGCCGATCGCATCGCTCACCAAGCTCATGACCGGCCTGATCATCTCCCAGGCCAAGCTGCCCATGGACGAGCAGCTCACCATCACCCAGGACGACGTGGACACCGAAAAAGGCAGCCGCTCGCGCCTGACGGTGGGTTCCACGCTGACCCGCGGCGAAATGCTGCACCTGGCGCTCATGTCCAGCGAAAACCGCGCCGCCCACGCCCTGGGCCGCACCTTCCCTGGTGGCCTGGACGTCTTCGTCGCGCAGATGAACGCCAAGGCCCGCCTGCTGGGCATGACCGACACCAAGTACGTCGAGCCCACCGGCCTGTCCAGCCGCAACCAGAGCAGCGCCCGCGACCTGGCCACGCTGGTCAACGTGGCCCATGGCGATCCGGTGATGCGCGAGCTGTCCACCTCGCCCGGCTACGAGCTGGCCCTGGGTGCGCGCACCCTGCAGTTCAACAACACCAACGGCCTGGTGAAGAACCCCACCTGGGACATCGGCCTGCAAAAGACCGGCTACATCTCCGAAGCCGGGCGCTGCCTGGTGATGCAGGCCCAGGTGGCCGGCCGCAAGATCATCATGGTGTTCCTGGATTCCGCCGGCAAGTTCAGCCGCCTGGGCGACGCCGAGCGCGTGCGCCACTGGGTCGAATCCATGCCCGCCGCCATCAGCCCCGTGAAGACGGTGGTGCACGGCAGCTCCAACGGCTGATTCCGGCCCAGGCATCAAAAAACCCCGGTGGCGCAGGCTCCCGGGGTTTTGTTTTTCTGCCGGCCGCCTGCCGCCCGCGCTACTCGACCGGCGTGTGCAGGATCTCGCCGCTGTGCAGGGAGGATGAGGACAGGGGCGAGGTAGGGCCCTTGGCCGGCACATAACCCAGCGCCAGCGAAATCTCCTGCGCCGTGGCCTGCAGCTTGGCCATCCAGCCCTCGTCCAGCCGGTCGGCAGGGGCCGAGATGGACAGGCCCGCCACCAGCTTGGCCTGGTCATCGTAGACGCCTGCGGCCATGCAGCGCACGCCCAGCTCCAGCTCCTCGTTGTCGCGCGCCGTGCCGTACTGGCGCGCCTTGGCCAGCTCGCGCTCCAGCACCGGCAGCTGGGTGATGCTGTTGCGCGTGTGGCCCGCCAGGCCCGTGCGCGTGGCGTAGGCTCGCACGCGCTGGGGGTCGTCCACGGCCAAAAAGAGCTTGCCGGTGGAAGTGAGGTGCAGCGGCGCACGGCCGCCGATGGCACGCACCACCTGCATGCCCGAGCGCTCGCTGTAGGCGCGCTCCACGTACACGATCTCGTCGCCCTGGCGCATGCTCAGGTTCACCGGCTGCTGGATCAGCTTGTGCAGGTTGCGCATCGGGGCCAGGGCCGCATCGCGCACGCTCAGCCGCGCCTTGACCAGGTTGCCCAGTTCCAGCAGGCGCATGCCCAGCCGGTAGCTGCCCGACTCGGGCCGGTCCACAAAGCGGCCGATGGTCAGGTCGTTCAGGATGCGGTGCGTGGTGGAGGGGTGCAGCCCCGTCTTCTCGCTGATCTCCTTGAGCGAGATGGCGTCTTCACGCGATGCGAGCACGTCGATCAGCGTGAACATGCGCTCCAGTACCTGGACGCTGGGTTTGACGGGAATACCAGGGTCGATTTTTTTCATGGGCTGCAGGGCTTCAGGGCCTCTGCATCTTACCTTGTGAAATGCAATGGCACCATCAGGTGCTCTGGGAGGCCCCGCCCGGGGTGCCGCCTGGGTGACGCTGGTCCACGCGGTGCCACCCATTGTCCTGCCGGATTTCATGGGGCAGGAAGCGCGCCTTGTAGTTCATCTTGGGGCTGGCCTCGATCCAGTAGCCCAGGTAGACATAGGGCAGGCCCATGGAGCGCGCCTGCTCGATCTGCCAGACCACGTTGTAGGTGCCGTAGCTGACGCGTGGCTCGGGCTCGTAGAAGGTGTAGACGGCCGACAGGCCGTCGTTGAGCACATCGAGGATGGACACCATCTTCAGCGCCCCCGGCTCGCCGGTGGCTGCATCCACCTCGCGGAACTCCACCAGCCGCGAGTTGACCCGGCTTTGCAGCAGGAACTGGGTGTACTGGTCGATACTGTCCTGGTCCATGCCGCCGCCCGCGTGGCGGCCGTTCTGGTAACGCAGGTACAGCTGGTAGTGCTCGGGCACGAAGCACAGCCGCAGCACCCGTGCCTGCAGCTTGCCGTGCTGCGCCGCGGCACGGCGCTGGCTGCGGTCCGGGCGGAACTCCTGCGCGCGCACGCGCAGCGGCGTGCAGGCCTGGCAGCCGTCGCAATAGGGGCGGTAGGTGAACATGCCGCTGCGCCGGAACCCCGTGGCCACCAGGCCCGAGTACACATCGCTCTGTATCAGGTGGCTGGGCGTGGCGACCTGCGAACGCGCCTGCCGCTCCGGCAGGTAGCTGCACGGATAGGGCGCTGTCGCATAGAACTGCAGGGTCTGCAGCGGCAGGTCGTTGAGTTGCGTCATGCCATGGGCGAGGGGTGGGGCAACAGTTGGTTCCAGTATACGGGCTCGAAACCCCATGTGCCGCCCGGCAGGTCTTGCGCCGCCGCGATATGGTGCAGGAACTCGCTGCGCGGGATCTCGCGCGCGCCCAGCGAAGCCAGGTGGCGCGTGTTCTGCTGGCAGTCGATCAGCGCCACCCCGTGCACGCGGCAGATCGCCACCAGCGCCGCCAGCGCGATCTTGGAGGCATCGGTCGCATGCGCGAACATCGACTCGCCAAACACCGCCCGCCCCAGCGCCACGCAATACAGGCCGCCCACCAGTTGCCCGTCCACCCAGGTCTCCACGCTGTGGGCCGAACCCGCCGCGTGCAGCGCCTCGTAGGCGCGCACCATGTCGGGCACGATCCAGGTGCCCGCCTGCCCCTCGCGCGGGGTGGACGAGCAGGCGCGTATCACCCGCCCGAAGGCGCTGTCCACCCGCAGCTCGCAATGGCTGCTGGCGGCGAACCTCTGCACCACCTTGCGCAGCGATCGGTGCAGCCGGAACTCCGCCACCGGCAACACCATGCGCGGATCGGGCGCCCACCACAGGATGGGCTGGCCCTCGCTGAACCAGGGAAACGTGCCCTGCCCGTAGGCGGCCCGGAGGTGCGGCACATCCAGCGCGCCCCCGGCGGCCAGCAGGCCCGGCGCCGGGTCATCGGGGCCCCAGGCGCTCGCCGGGCTGGGGAAGGGGTCATGGGGTTCCAGCCAGGGGAGTTGGGCGGGCATGGGGGCAGAAGGGGCGAAGGAAAGCGGATGGTTTGGAGATTGTGCGGCAAGCCCCGCTGCTGGCGCAGGCCCGTGGCGTTTGCGCTACTTGCGCCGGTAGTCGCCCCTGAAGGACACGTTCATCCCGCCGCAGCCCGAATCGTCCTTCACGACCAGGCCGCCACGCTGCAATGCCATCGTAGCGCTGCAGCCCCCGTCGTCATAGGCCAGCAGGCCGGACCGCAGCGTGCCCACGCCCCGTATCTCGCCTACGTTCACCTGCCCATTGGCCGCGTTGGGGCCGTACCAGACGGCATCGCCGGCCACGTAGACCTTGCCGTCCTGCAGCGCGACGAGGGACAGGTCGGCGTGGTCCTTGTCGGTGTACACGCCATTCCACTCGGCGCTGGCGGCCGTGGCGGGCGCCACGCTCTGCAACAGCGCAATGCGGGCCGTGAATTCCTTGGCCAGGCAGCGCGCATCCTTGCACTGCGTGACCTCATACGACTTGAGCCATTCTCGCTGCCACTGCACCAGCTGCGGCCGGGCCTTGGAGCGGGTGACCGCATCCTTGAAAGCGGTGTTGAGCTGCTCGTCCAGCGTGGAGAGCTGCGCATCGGAGCAGATCAGCTTTTCCATGGGCGACTTCGCCTTGGCACAGTCGAAGCTGGCGGCGCTGGCCAGGGTGCCGAAGGCCAGCAGGGCGGCTGCGGCAAGCCAGGGCCGTATCGTTCGGTTCAGGTGCATGGTGTGGTGGTCGTAAAGGCGTGCATCCATCATACGAAGCCGTGTGCGGGAAAGGGGTGGTGCAATCAATCACTTTGTACTGTGCGCGTCGCAGTGCAATGGGCAATTTGTACTAGAACAAAGTGCGAGCCTCTGTTTGCGCCGCAGCCCTGGCGATGGCCAATCGGCGCTTGACACTCAGATGCGCCAGACGCACCCTACGGCCCGCCGCCCATCGGCGTGCCCCATACCAACAACACTGGAGAGTACCAACATGATCAACAAACGCCACTTCGTCACCACCATCGGCCTGGCAGGTGTGTTGCCCGCCACCAGCGCCATCGCCGCGCCCAATGCCAAGGCAGGCGCCGCCCACCCCGCACTGCTCACCGTGAGCGGCGCCGTCGGCAAGACCAACCGCGGCGCGCTCGATCCCGTCGTCGACCAGATGATGGCCAAGCACAAGATCCAGTTCAGCAAGGCCTTCGCATTCGACGCTGCTGCCCTGCAGCGCCTGCCCGCGGTGACCATCAAGCCCACGCTCGAATACGACAACAAGGTCCATACCCTGGAAGGCCCGCTGCTGGTCACCGTGCTCGAAGCCGCTGGCGTGGCGCGCGGCAGCAATGTGCAATTGGGCCTGCGCGCTGTGGACGGCTACAACGTGGCCATCAGCCTGGCGGATGCGGCGCAGTACCGCATGATCGTGGCCACGCGGCTGGATGGCCAGCCCATGGCACTGGGCGGCCTGGGCCCGCAGTGGGCTGTGTACGACGCGGACAACGTCGCGCCGTTCAAGGACAAGCCAGTGCAGGAGCGCTTTGCCCTGTGCCCCTGGGGCCTGTACCACATCGACGTGAAGGCGGCCTGACCTGTAGGACGGTGCCGGAAACCGCGCGCCCGGCCCCGGGGCTGGCCTACCATCGCTGAGCACCCGAACCCTGATGGAAGGCAACCCCGTGGCTACAAACATTCCAGAAGCCCTCGTCGTCAGCCAGCCCGTAGCGGTAGCGGCCAGTGCGGTCTACGAGTTCGCCCGGCGCATGGAGAACCTGCCTCTTTGGGCCTCGGGCCTGGCCACGGGCATCGAGCAGCGCGATGGCCAGTGGTTCACCGATTCGCCCATGGGCAAGGTCCGGGTCGACATGGCGCCGCACAACCCGTACGGCGTGCTCGACCATGATGTGACGCTGCCCGACGGGACCACGGTGCACAACGCCTTCCGCGTCACGCCGTGTGGTGAGCATGGCAGCCTGCTTAGCTTTGTGGTGCTGCGCCCGCAGGGTGTGGGCCAGGCAGACTTCGATGCGGACGTGGCCCATGTGCGCAAGGACCTGGCCGCATTGCAGCAATTGCTGGAGCGGCAGCAGCGCCCCTGATGCAAAGGCTGTGCTTCGGCGGCACGGCCCGTCAACCTCAGTCCTTGTTGCGCGTCAGGTGGTTGAGCACCGCATCGGCCGAATTGCCCACGGCCGCCACGGCATCGCGCAACTCCTGTTCCGTGCACTCCAGCGACGCCATCCAGGCCTGGATTTCGGGTTCGTGCGCCAGGCTCACGAAGCGGCGGTCCACCTCGGTGTCGGCCGGGTCGTCGTCGCCATCGCTGCCGGTCGCGGGGTCAGCGCCGCTTGTCATCGGTTTCGCCCGTCACGCCTGTGCCCTGGCGTGAAGCCGGCTTGGGGCTGGGGTGTTCCTCGATGTCGCCCAGCCGGTGGCCCGAGGGGTCTACCGCATCCACCGGGCCGTAGCCCGGCTGCTCTGCGCCCGGGCGGTTCGCATAGGTCTGGCCCAGCGTGCCGGACTCGTCCTTCAAACCGTACTGGTTGTGGCCGGAGTTGGCGGGGGTCGGGGTCTTGCTGGGCATGGCCTGCTCCTGGTGATAGGGAGCCTTCATCCTAGGCCGGCAGCCCGGGGCAGGGTGTAGGACGTGGGCGGCTGCGCCCCGTGGTGGAGCCAGAACCTGTTCAAAGTCTTTTTTGCTTCAAAAAGACTTTGAACAGGTTCTCAGGTGCAGGCGCGCTCGTCTTTTCTTTTATCCCTTGCGCAGCACCACCACGGCATAGGTGCAGGCCGTGGCCGCCTCGTTGCGGAACTCGCAATCGGCAGGCGGCCCCAGCTCCAGGCAGTCACCCGCCTCCATGGCATGGCGGGTGGTGCCTTCCATGAACACCAGCGCCCCCTGCAGCACCCAGATCAGTTGCCGCTGCGCCACGTACGCGGACGCGGGCATCGGCACCCGCGCGCCCGCGGGCAGCTCCACCTGCACCAGGTCCAGCGGCAGGTCGTGCGAGGGCGGCGACACATGGCGGCGTACATAGTGCGTCTGCGGGTCGGTCCACACCGGCTGCTCGGCCCGGCGCAGCAGCCGCCCCTCCTTGGCCTCGGCGCGTGCGATCAGCTGCGACATGCTCAGCCCGAACGCGCCCGACAGCCGCGCCAGCAGCGTCGCCGTGGGGCTCGACTCGCCCCGCTCCAGCTTGTGCACCATGGCCCGCGACACGCCAGAGTGTGTGGCCAGATCGGTCAGCGACCAGCCCCGGCCCTCGCGCTCGATGCGCACACGGGCACCGATGCGCTGGCTCAGGCTGTCGACGGCGTCGTCTACTTTGGTGGACATTTGTTTTATCATGATGGACAATATTCCATCAAAATCATGGTCGTGTCCACCACGCTGATCGAGGCAGCGGTGGATGTGGACTTACGGAAGTAAATATGCAGATACGCGACGCCCACACCGGCGACATCGAAGGCATCCTCGCCATCTACAACGACGCCGTGGCCAACACCACCGCCATCTGGAACGAAACCCTGGTCGACGCCGCCAACCGCGCCGCCTGGCTGGCCGACCGCCAGCGCCTGGGCTACCCCGTGCTAGTGGCCATCGACGCGCAGGGCGGCGTGGCCGGCTACGCCTCCTTCGGCGACTGGCGCGCCTTCGACGGCTACCGCCACACCGTCGAGCATTCGGTCTACGTGCACCACGACGCCCGCGGCGCCGGCCTGGGCAAGCGGCTCATGCAGGCCCTCATCGAACGCGCCCGCGCCATCGGCAAGCACGTCATGGTCGCCGGCATCGAGGCCGGCAACACCGCATCCATCCAACTGCACGAACGCCTGGGCTTCACCCAGGTCGGCCTGCTGCCCGAGGTGGGCACCAAGTTCGGCCAATGGCTGGACCTGGCGTTTCTGCAGCTCAAGCTCGATGCGCGGACGGATCCGGATGGAGCAGGGCGCAAGAGCGATTGATTGATTGATCGACTGACGGGCTGGCTTGCCCATGTGTCGCCGCAGCTTCAGTCGTCTTCCGCAGCGCTGATGTCGGGGAAGAGAACTTCCGTGAACCCAAACTGCGTGAAATCCCGCACCCGCATCGGGTACAGCTTGCCGATCAGGTGGTCGCACTCGTGCTGCGCCACCCGCGCATGGAAGCCATCCACCGTGCGGTCGATCGGGTCGCCATACAGATCAAACCCCGTGTAGCGGATGCGCGCCCAGCGCGGCACCTTGCCGCGCAGCCCCGGCACCGAGAGGCAGCCCTCCCAGTCCTCTTCTTCCGCATCGCCCAGCGGTGTGATCACCGGGTTGATCAGCACCGTGGGCGGCACGATGGGCCGGTCTGGGTAGCGCGGGTTGCGCTCGTTCGAGCCAAAGATCACCAACTGCAGGTCCACCCCAATCTGCGGCGCCGCCAGCCCTGCGCCGTTGACGGACTGCATGGTCTCCAGCATGTCGCGCACCAGCAGGTGCAGCTCGTCCGTATCGAACGCGGTCACAGGCTGGGCCACGCGCAGCAGGCGCGGGTCGCCCATCTTCAGGATGGTGTGGATGGTCATGGTGGGTGAGACGAAGGATGTGCTGTATGTATGTGGTTGCCAGTCAGCCGGTACGGTCAGCGAGCCAGCCAGTTGGCCAACTGCACATCATGCCCCAAGGCCGCCAGCCCCGCTGCAGTGGGGCGGGGCACCGCAGCGCGCTGCGTGGGCGCCCCCGTCGCGCGCAGAACTTTTCGCCCAGATTGCACCAAACATCGCCGCGACTGGAAAACGCCCGAATTTTGTGTATATAATCTAAGTCTTGTTCCTCGATAGCTCAGTCGGTAGAGCGCCGGACTGTTAATCCGTAGGTCCCTGGTTCGAGCCCAGGTCGAGGAGCCAAGAATTCACGTGCTGTGCCCCGCTGCAATCATCGGGTACACCACCGGCAAGCGCAGAGCACGCTTGCCACCACTGCAGCACATCATCGTCAGACAGATAGTACCGATCATTCCTCGATAGCTCAGTCGGTAGAGCGCCGGACTGTTAATCCGTAGGTCCCTGGTTCGAGCCCAGGTCGAGGAGCCATTCATTGGCAGTAAAAGGCTACCCTTTGCGGGGTGGCCTTTTTGCTTTGGGGCGGCGCATTGATGTGGTTGATGCGGCGAGCATCATAGGTTGATGGCTGCGGGCATCGTGGGTCGGTGTGGTTCGGCGGGGTCTACTGCGAGGTCGTTGCGGGGCGAGGCTCCATGCACTGCGCTGGTCTGCGAACTCTCGGCTATGACCTGATGATGAGCGGCATCGGCGGGTGCTATGGGTGGGTCTCGCGGGCCTCGATGCGGGGTGGCCTGGGGCGGGGCTCATTGAGGCGATAGATGGCGCGCGGATTGATGTCGGGTGCATCAATGAGTGCTATGGCAGACGCCTGTGCTGGGAAGAGGGCGTCGCTCGGTTCTGCTCACTCCGAGTCATTGAGATGATCGGAAAGCAGCAAGTAGGCCTCGCCGAGATCGTTCAAGAACAACTGCAGTCGGTAAGACGCTACCTCTCCAGCGGAATCCATGTAGGGGTAGACGCTCTCCGGGTCGCGGCTGTAAGGGATGGTGCTGTCTTCGAAGTCTGCATAATCGTCGTAGAAGAGTTGATCTATGCCAGCAGAGGCCCAGGGGAACATGGCCTCCACCAATGCTTTCGGTCTGTACCCAGCGTATGTGACAAACCACTCCTTGACCACCTCTTCCTCGCCGTCATCGGCATATACGATCACTTTGATTGGGCTGCGACCTAAGCTTTTGTTGTACCAATCCTCCATTTCGATAGAGACTCGGCCGTCACTCTGCACGTGGCGCATCAACTCTTCATCCAATGCTAGTCGCCGCAGCCGTTGATCACGCTCGGAACCCTTGAATGTAGCCGCAAGTTGAGAGCGACTACTTGAGTCAAGCGTATTACTGTAAGGAATGAGAATCTTCCAGCCCTTTGATGTTCTTTCTATTGATTGTTCCTGCACTTGGACCCAATACGTTTTCTCGGATTCCGGAAGATGTGCGACAAGGAGGACGGGAAGCCGATGGCCTAGCCAATAATCCAAATGCGCCTTTGAGCCGTAGTAAACAAGTCCCTCGGGCTTCAGTGTAAAGTGACTGGGGCCGGTTTTGATTTGTATACCTACAAGTTGTCCAGTTGGTTCTTCTTCAACTAGTTCAACCTGCGCATCAATACCCATATCCGCGATTGGCTGTTCTCGAAAAATCCATCCCAACGAAGAAGCAAATAGGTGCGCCACCGCGTGTACACCGATCTGTTCAGTGCTGTTGTACCTTGCCATATTAATCCTACGTTGTTGCTTTTTTCGGCGGATGGTTTAATCGCACCGCACGGTAGACGTGATTTCGATGATGCGTCATGAATGGCTGATGTTCGGGCTGAAGGATAACACGCATCCCATCCGCAATGCCCAGGGTTTGAGGCTCACTGAGCAACGGCGAAACAGCTAGAACGCCATTCTCGTCAAACGTAATGAATCCCCTATCGAAGGCTCGGTCAAGGTTAGGGCTCAGTAGCAGCCCGTTGAACGGGTCAAGCCTTTCGGCATTGGAGGATGCGCTCCAAGGCTTGATGTGCGAGGCCACCAACATCTTCAATTCCTTGTAGCCAGTGACTGCACATCCTTTCCAGTGCCGGAGGAGCTTTTGTCGAAATGCGCCTTGGCCAATTCGCGCCTTCACCAACTCGATTTTCTCTGTTGGCTTGAGGATCGGATCGCTTAGGATATTCTCGATGTCTTGCTCAATGTCCCTATGAAATTCTTCTTCTAAATACTCTGCATACTTTACAAGAGCGCTACTGTACATATGATGTCCGCTCGCGTTGCGCTCGATGAAGATCGGCAGAGTCTCCAGCTTTAAGCGAATGGCAGCATAGATTTGCGGCGAGATTACTGCGGCTAGAGGCTCTTGAAGGATGCCCGCTTCCATGCCCCATTGTGTCAGTACACCTGTGATGGCGCCGTCATACTTTCTGACGCTGGAGTCGGAAAGCCCTTGATGCGTCATCCAGGATTTAAATTTCATGTTAATTATTTGCCTGTGCAGTGCGGAAATGCAGAAATTAGAAAACCTCGCTAAAAGTCATTAATTATCTGCTCAGTTGTTATTATTCTCGCCATTAGCTTATCCACGTCGTTGTAGGGGTGCGCGCCTTTTACATTGCGTAGATATGTTATAAATTCCGTTATTTCAGAATCGTCCTTTATTATTATGTATCTGATGTCATTTGGCTCGAAAACTAGCCTGTGCTTCTCATACATCTTGATTAGATTTTCGGAGTCATTTTTGAAATCCTCTTCACTCGCTATCATCTGTTCTTTATCGTTGAATGGAGGCGAATACCTCCACTCTCGTTCATCTGAGAATCTGTAATTTTCATCAATCAGTGCGCCCTTTCTTATTAAGGGGCCTTCATAGTTTTTCATATACCTAAGAACGTCGGTTAGAGCCATTTCCTCTTTTGTAGCACGATAGGCCATCTTGTCGGGGTGAAGGACGAAGTGGTTTATCGCTGTTTGGTAGCTGCGTGACAATTCGGAGTTTGCAGCTACGTATAAAACGGGATTCAGTCCATTCTTTATTGCCCAACTTTTGGTCAATCCAATGCCGTAAGAGCCGTACTTCCTTATATGATCCTTTATTTCTGACATTGGGATGTCACAGAAACTAATCATGGGGCAGTGGAATGAAGTGGGTACGCCACCCAGGTAAACAGTTTCTTTGCAGAAGAATACCTTGAAGTTCTCTCTGAAAATTCCAAATAGATTCTCTTTATTATCCGTGAAATGTGTGAGGTTGCTTGAGCTAAGTGGCATTTCTTGTGTTGCTGAAATTTATAAGGATAGACTAACGGATCGTTATTGTGTCTTTGTGGTTTATATTTGTGAATTATTATGTAATGGCAAAAGCAGAGCGGTCCTTATCGGCAATCCACACTGGAGCACGGCCCCGGCCTGTCCAAGTCGCTCCCGTCGCGGGATCCCGGTATTTCGCCTCAACCTTTGTGCCTTTGGCGCTGGAAGCCTTCCTGGCCTTGCCGCCCCCGAACACATCCTCAGAGGTCAGCCCAAACTCCGCGATGAGGGCGCGTGCCTCGGCGATTGCGCCTGACTGTTCGGCCTTGCGGGTCTCCTCGATGAGTCGGTCAAGTTCGGCTTTACGGGCGATGAGCGCTTTGTAGTTGGACATTGTGAGCCTTGTAGTTACAAAGCTTCAGAATACAGCAACCTGCTTGATATCTTGCAATCCTCGCACGCAGCGGAATCTGCGATTTAGTTGCAGCCGAATGCGTTGCAAGTCTTGTTGTAGCTGTTTCCGCGGCTATCAGTTCCTTGATAGAACGTTGATCCGCCAACTGAAGTGCTGGAGCCTGACCAAGAATTCCCATTCGCAGCGGAGCCATTGTGGAATGTCATGTTCCCAACCGTATTGCTGGTCTGATTCCAGTTGGTACCATTCTGGATGTTGTGCCCCTGCATCTGGGTGGTGTTGCCGTATCGCTGGACGGAGTAGGTGTTGCCTTGGTTGTCCGTGCAGTTTTGGAATGCCCCGGTACCGAAGCAGGCCGCCGAGGCTGCCATGGGGAAGGCGATTGCTGCCGCGATGAGTAGTGCTCTCATTGGAATCTCCGTATGCGGCGTGATGCTGGGCCGCTGGCCAGACGCAGCTGCGAAGCCACTTTGTATCAACATGCTACAGAGAGTGCAGAGGCTTGCAAGTTTTATTTGCGCCCATCACCCATTTGGGCTGCTCAGAACGGTGCTCTCGATACAACCACCTCGGCGCGCCCCTCACCCTGGAACACCACCTCACCGGTAGCTACCACCATCACCGTGCACCATTCCCCGTGGCGCAGCACCTCGTAGTGATCGAACGGCAGCGGCAGCACCCGGTCATCCACGACCACGCCATTCTTTACGGGCACGCGGAGCAGGGTAGGGTGGCCCATTGGGATGTTCTCATCAGACCCGCTGACCCCCAGCAGCCTATTTGGATCCGTCGATTTCACAGTACCACTCCTGCATGTACCAGACCTTGTCTACGCGCTCATACCCAATAAAGCGGATCATCCCGGCCGTGATGTAGGTCACCCGGGGCTCATAGAGCTTGGGGAAGCCTGATCCCAGGGCCTCCAGCACCTCATAGGTCTTGTCCTCGCCGACAGACTTCTCGTGCTTGAGCCATAGGTCGCCGTAGCCCCTGCGCCTCACGGGCACATGCAGCTGACCTTCTTCCCGTACCAACATGACCTTGACCCGCATGGGGGTGACTGTAGCTCAGAATACTGGGGTTATGTACAGTATTGTGCATGTGCACCCGGTACATCCCTCCCCACGAGCGCGACATCGAGCGCGACTGGCACATAGGCAACCGCAACCCCTATCGCTGGTGGGAGGAGGTGCTGCACCCCCAATACGTGGGTCCGTTCCTGCGGAGATCCCCACCGGGTAGCGCCAGGCCCGTGGAGCTGGTCATTGGGCAATGGGGGCTCATCCCGGCCTTCTCCGCGACATACCGGGTGGCCTTCTCCACCAGCAACGCCAAGTCAGAGGAACTGCTGAGCAAGCCGAGCTACCGGCATCCCTGGTTGAGCGGGCAGAGGTGCCTGATACCTGCCGTGAGTTTCGACGAGCCGTGCTGGGAATCCGGGGTCAATGAGTGGTGGCGCTTCCACCGAGCAGATGGTCGGCCGTGGGCGCTGGCGGGCCTATGGAACACCTGGACTGATCGGCTGACGGGCCAGGCCTTCGAGAGCTACACCATGCTCACGGTCAATGCGGATGACCACCCGGTGATGTGCCGCATGCACAAACCCAAGTTCGACCCGACGACCCGACGGCCATTGATCCCCCAAGACAAGCGCAGCGTGATTTCCATCGAGGCCCGCGACATTGGTGCATGGCTATTCGGAACGGCCCAGCAAGCACAGCGACTGCTTACACCACCCGCAGCCGAACACCTGAAAGGAGAGCCCCACCATGACACACACCATCAGCATCTACGCACCACACCTCAGCTGTTCGCCTGAGACATTGGAGCGTGCGAAGGTAGCGGCCATGGCCACGCTGGAGCGCCTTGGCGTGACCCTTGAGCAGGCCATGGATGCGCGCTTTGAAATGGAGTGCTGGGACGACATGGGCTGTCCCGATGACCACAACTTTGCGGACGTGGACGGCAAGCGATTCGACGCATTCCATGCAGCCCATCAAGCGGCCATGCAGGTATGCGGGGTGACCTTCGATGACGGCGTGTTCGACATCGGCATGGACGAGGTAGGTGTGCCGCAGCACCTGCCTGAATGGCATCCTGCATGTGGCCCCTTTGCGCTCTCGATGTGACCTGTCGAATCGATGACCCGACGACTATTCCCACCAGGAGAACCCCATGAAGCTCGTAGTGAAAACGTTGGACGGAAAGCACATTTCAGCGGATCAGCACGCCCGCGTTGTCGCGGCTGTTGAGGTCATTCTGAGCACCAGTGCATTCACGTTCACTGATGCGGTGTTGGCTTGGGCCGAGTACATGGACAGCTGCGAGGTCATTGAGGACAAGCAGGACTTCACCGAGGTGGACGAGGAGATGGCCAAAGAGTTCGGCTACGTCACCACCGAGGCTGATTTGAAGTTCCTGGCCACGCCGATTGAGGAGCTGGTGCCCTATCGTCCTCACCACGAGGAGCGGATGGCGCTCTACGAGCAACTACGCAACGCGATGAATGATGCTGTCGGCGAGCATGTCTACTTCTACGACGAAGAGGGCGTGTATGGCTGACGCTGTTGATCCGGGTTGGGCCCTGTCGTCGAGTCGTCGGGTCGTCGAGTGCCAGCGCAAATTTTCCCCGCCACTTTTCAGGTATGGCACCTGGGCTGAGTGAGCCTGCCCCGGTATCCTGCCGCACACAACAATAGGCCTTTCAATCCAGTGAATCAGTCTCTCCCTCGCTTGCGTCATTGCTCCATCGCCGCGGCCCTCCTGCTGGCCTTCATCGGTACCGCATCGGCTCGATCACCATCCCAGCAGTTCGACAGCGCTGCACTCCTGACGCCCCAGCCGACGAGCTTCGCTGAGTGCCCCCAGTTCTTCGCCAACCGCACACCACCAGTAGTTGCCAAGCGGCCGAAGCTGCGTGAGCTTTGCTATGAGGCATTTGCTGTGCTCCATGACGGCAACACCCGCACGCCGCTGTATGTGGCGCAGAGGTTGAACCGCAAGACCATCGAGAACGCCGATGAGAAGCGCAAGGACAAATTCTTCGCAGATGCCCGGCTGCCCAGCAGTGAGCGCGCAGAGCTGGACGACTACAAGCGCTCCGGATACTCACGCGGGCATATGGCACCGGCAGGCGACATGTCCACGCCTACCGCCATGGCCCAGTCGTTCTCCCTGGCCAACATGGTCCCGCAGAACATCCAGCACAACGGCGGCGCCTGGTCGCGCATCGAGCAGGACACCAGGCACTACATCCTCAGGGCCAAGGGCGATGTGTACGTGATCACCGGGCCAGTGTTTTCAGCAGGCAGCCCCAGCATCGGCAGCAACGGCGTGAGGGTGCCGACACACCTCTACAAGCTGGTGTACGACCCATCCACCCAGCGAGCTTGGGCACATTGGCAGCGCAATGAGGAGGGTGAGCGCGCGGGTCCGCCCATCAGCTATCAGGAACTGGTGAAGCGCACCGGCATTGAGTTCTTGCCACGGATCACGCCTCTGCATTGAGCCGTGATGCTCCACTTGCTTCGCTGCAATCTTTTACTCGTAACTATTCGTGAGCACGGCTATCATGCTCCAAGCTTAGAGAGGAACGCAGATGAAATATGCTTTGGCTGTTATAGTATTTCTCAATATATCGACAGGTTTTGCGCAAATACCAAAGACCTCGGAGGAAAAGCGGCCTACAAAGAAGTCGTCAGCGACGTCAGTAGAAAAAGCCTCTAAAGCTGATTCATTGTCGGCTCCTGTAAACCTTTTGACAAAGCCATTTACTATTATAAACTATCACTCGGACCCTGAGGGTGCTGAGATAAGGGTTATTGAAAGTGGTAGATATGTCGGCAGAGCTTCCCATTCTTCAATTTATACTGTTGCGGATTTTGAAAAGAATATGCGGGCTGATGGTTGCGTATATGTTATGCCAATGGAGGCTAAGTGGTTAAGTGGAGCTACTGCGAGGGGCGGGGCTCTCGGTATGTGTGATGGCACATCTAGAGATTATGATTATACGTTTGTGCGCCCTAAAGATGCACCATCTATTGAAAAGGATGAAAACTTTGCGGCTACATTAAAGGCCGAGCGAGAACGGGTAGATAAAAGTCTTGGTCAATTTACTGTTGTCTTAAAAACGGTACCAGAGGGTGCTGAAGTGTTTGAAGTCACTTCATCTGGGCGTCACCCATGGGGGCGATCCCCAGTTCGATTGAAATACGAAATTTTTGCTCAGAAAAGAATTGCTGGTAGGCGGCAAGACGGTTGTATGCCGACAATGAAGTTTGAAGCCCATTGGCCGAGTGGCGCTAAATCGACGATTGAGTCTCTATCTTTATGCGGAGAAATGAAGGCAGAAGAAACTCGGGTAATTGATCGTCCTGTAGGCATGCCCGGGCTAGAAGTAGATCAGAACTTTGCTGCTGCGCTCATACTGGAGCGTATTCGGAAAGAGAACAACGATCAGCAGGCCTTGCAGGCGCAACGCGCTCAGGAACAAGCACAAATCGCTCGGGAGCAGGCCAATCAGGCGCAGCAACGTTTGGCACAAGAAGCACAACGCCAAGCTGAACAGGACGCCTTTGACAATAAGGCGGCCGCCATAATCAATGGTTTGCTGCTGGGTATTAGTCAGCGACAGCCAGAACCAGTCGTCATTGAGCGACGCCAAGCACCCACCGAACTAAAGTGTGTAACCAGGCCACGCTTCGGCAGATTAGACACTGTCTGTGAGTAGCCTTAAGCTCCGAGAGGCCGTCATACAAGGAAACCAATGAGATGGCTGCGGACGACTATCCGCCGAGGTGTGGTCGTCGGGTCGTCAAGTAGCCTGTGAGGACTCAAGCGCCTCTATGAAGACCTTAGCGACCTCGCGCCGAGCCTCTGGTGGCCGCTTGTGCAACGCAAGCAGCAGCGCCGCGATCTCGTCATCCTCACAGTACAGGTAGGCCAGGGGCACACCGAACACCCGAGCGATCAGCCGAGCAGTGCCTACAGGGGGCTCGTGCACGCCGCGCTCGTAGCGGCTGATCCGCATCCGGCTGGCTGATTCCTCAAGACCGATCTCCACGCCAACTTTCTCCTGGGTCCAGCCCAAACCCTCACGAAGGGCCTGCATACGCCTTCCCACGATGGCGGGGGAGGATGACGGCTCGGCAACAGGCATGCATCGAGTTTCGTGACAAGCATGCCTTTTTCGGTAACGAAATTCGTCCACTAAGTAACGAAGAACGTTACAATATTTTCGCCGCCAGTTGGATGACACCACGCTGGCATTCCATTAACTATCAATTAACTATTGGGAGATTATTTTGAGGGATATGAATATTGGGAAGGTTTTTGTATTGACTGCAACGCTATCAACGGTGGCTTTGCTCGTGGCTTGCTCAGGCCCAACAGCTGAGGAAGTGAAGGAGGCCAAATCAGAATGCGCAAGGTTCTATAAGGAGAAGCGTGCGAAGTCCTTTAATGATGTGTCAGCCATTGATCATTGGAACAAGAATGGAAAGCTGGTCATTGAGCTTGCCGTAAAGGATGAACCGTCTTCGCGTAGCTACACCTCAGGAATTTGTGTGTATGACAAGGAAAAGGGCACATTGGAAATCCCGGGGCTCTTTGAGCAATCCCGCTGGGCCAAGTAATTAACACCAATTGAAAGGAGCAATATGGAGTATGAGTACAAGGTCATCGACGTGGCCGACGGGTCAATCAGCTCACTCCTTCTTGGAGAGGGCCGAATTGAAACGAAGGTCCTTGAGGCGTACATCAACGCCATGGCCTCAGAGGGCTGGAGGATGGTGTTCATGTCCAAAGTCATGCAGCGCCACCTTGTGGTGTCCGACAGGGAGACTTTGATGGTCACCTTTGAGCGCCGCGTCCCTGAGCATGAACGTGAGGCCCGGGCGGCCCGGTGTATTGATGACGTGATCGCAGCCGAGGAGGGCGCCAAGAGGCAAGGTCGCAAGGCCGTGTTGGGCACCGCTGGGGTGGTACTTGGGGCGTCTGCCCTGCAGGCTATCGCTGGTGGCCTGAGTGGTGAGGAGTGAGCGGATGGACCTGAACGACAAGATCGCAGCGAGGCGCCGGGAGGTCGAGCAGGAGCGCTTGCGGGCCCAGGAGGCTGAGTCAGTGCGTCAGAGGGAGGAGGTAGCCCGCCAAAAAACGGAGTTCGCCCGTCAGATGGAGGAGCGCCGCGTGGCTCAGGAGCAGGAAGCTGCAGCTATTCAAAAACAGCGAGAGAACCTTGCTCAACAGAGCTATGTAGCCTCTTCTAAACCGATTAAGACCGTGGATATCGAGTTGGAATCTGCACTGATTGGTGAAAGCTTGGAACGTGTTTCCAAGAAGCAGCTGGTGGGTTTCATTCTCTTGACGGCCCTGTGTTTGACCAACCTCTATAACGAGCGATACCTTCACTCAATGGGGTGGGGTGTAGCCGCTATGGGGTTTATCTATTACGTGGTCCGCAAGCATCGCCAAGCGGTCCTGGCCAATGCCGGAAACACAACGAAGGCAGACACCAACGAGGAAGACACATCGAAGCAGGATACCTTGTAGACACCACAAAGGTTTACACCACTAATCTCAATCAACCCCCATGGCGCCTCTGGAGAAATCCTCAGGCGCTTTTTGTTTGTCCATTTGAAAGGAGCTTGATATCAAATCGTTCGCAACCAAAAAGGAAATCAATAATCTGCTGGACACCACTACTGATGTTGAAGTGAAAGCCCTTATGAAGGACCTTCTCTCCACCATAAAGGATCAAGGGTTTCAATTTGAGGAGGTAGTTTGTGTGTTCATGGTTGACTCCCTGGACACCACTGATGCTGTCACCAAGGCCCTGGGATATTCCCCATTGGTCAATCGTTGGAGTGGTGCGTCATACACCAACCCAGGATTTACTCCCTATTGGGAATACTTTGCGGAACACCACAAATGGTATGAGTTGGTGTGTGTCCTCAGTGATGATGGCTTTGGCCATGTGGTGCTTATTCCAAAGGACACCACTGATTCTGACCTTCATCAATTGTGTGTCATGCACTCAACCATGAGGTAAACCTATGTGCTCCAACGTCGCCACCTTCGGGTGGCTTTTTCATGTCCAAAAACTGAGGAAATCTGTGTATCTATAACGAAGGATTAATTAAGGTCCTTCATCCATCAACAACTGAAAGGAACACCAAATGACTGCTATTAATGAAACACAAGCAACCACCTCCACTACTACCCCTGCAAAGATGCGGGTGCTCCAGGCCGATACGTGCCCTTCGCTTTCGGGGCGTACCTTCCTGGATTTCCAAGTGGGCTGCAATGAAAGTGAGCACCTGTTTATCCGCATCGTAAGGACCAGCGGGGGAGGGTTCTTCAGCAAGGAGTGGGTGCCCTACGACTCTATCGGCCCGCTGCTGGTCAACCCCGTAACGTCGGCTTCTCTGCGTCCTATCTTCCAAGGCAAGTCGGTGAACACCTCAGGGTTCCTGTTGGCCGTGATGAAGCACCTCGGATTCGTCCAGGCGGTTCCGGAAGCACTCCGCGGCTATCAGGTCTTGGAAAACCCCACCTTTGATGAACACACCAAAAAGCTCATTGCTGATGGTGTCGACCTCGCTGATGAACCTCCAAGTTCCATCGGCAAGAAGTCCATTGGCGGGAAGGGCAGGGGTGCCAAGAAGAAGCTGGAGAAGGTTGATTAACTGCCCTTGGAGTGGCACTCCGGAGGTGTGTCAGTTTTGCCTCTCGTAAGTCCTTGAAATGAAAAGAGTTTCCGACACCACGTCACGGCCGACACCAAACACCGGCCCTATACCGATCCTCTTGAGTTTGAAGGAACTTGATGCTGACCCTGATTGCAATCCTCGCGCTGATCGTCATTGGCCAGTCTGCTCTGTCATCGACGAAGTGGACGCTGCCCCTGCTGATCGGTGCCGTGCTCATCTACTGCTTTCCCCTGCTCATCCTCGTGGTGGCCCTCGCAGTCGCGGGTGTCGCCTACTTCCACATGTTCGATTGAAAGGACCTTCCCTATGTTCTACGAAGACTGCTTGCTGCGCGCCGTCAATTCCGCCCTGGACGATGACCTCCCCCCGGAACTGCTGCCCCTCACCGTGACCCGACACGCCGGGCTCCTCGCCGGGGTGCCAGCGGACCACCTGGGTGCTTCGTACTGGGGGTGACCCCGACCTATCAGGCGGCTCGCCGGGGCTGCCCTGGGACCAGCCTGGCACCTCCCTGACGCTCCCCCGGGGTGGTGCCGCAAGGTGCTGCTCCGGGGCGATCTCTCCCCTTGTTTTTTGCTGCGACCCCGAGGGCCTGGGAAACTGGAAACCTGGGGCGGTGGCGGGGCCTGGGAACCTGAAAACCTGGGAAGCTGCGAAGGTGGAGGGGCCTGAAAACCCGGGAACCTGGGGCAGCGCTTTTGAACACAACTTAGGGGTTGCCAATCCTCGCGGCAAAATTCGTGCTATACTTCGCCTTGCTGAGGAAACGACCAATTTGGTCCCTGGCGCCAAGTAGCACTGATATGTGCACCCCAAAGGTTAGATTTGACCTTCCGCTTGGCACCTTGATGAGTGCATCACTATTGCACCTCCCTGAGCTAGATCGCAGTGATGTCTCCGATCGCAACGTTGTACCTACCCTTAACCGTGGTGGGACATTCGTGAGCGAAACGAGATGTCGTCTCCTCCGAAGGTCCTGCTACCTTCCTTTGAGGAACCTACTGCATGATCGTACAAACTTCGACATCCCTTTCTGGCACCAACGTCGATCCATCTTTCATCCCCTTCATTGACGTGCGTGACGACGGACTGTCGAACACCACTCCCAAAGTTGCTTTCCCTCCGCTTGCAACAGATCCATCGTCCGTATGGAAGCCTGTGGAGGCGCCCGCGAATCCCCTCCTTGCGTATTCCCTTCGTGGGCAACTTGACGAGCTGAAGAAGCGTGCCGTCGATTCAGTTCCGTTCCTGGGGAAAGTCGCCCTCCTTGGGCAGTGGACGGTGTTCTACGCAGCACCAAACACTGGCAAGACTTTGATCACCCTCAATCTGCTTGCGCGCGCCGTCGCTGATGGTCGTGTGGACCCAGAGAATGTCTATTACGTCAACATGGACGACTCCAGCACTGGCGTCTGTGAGAAGGCGGCAATTGCGGAACAGTATGGTTTCCACACTATTGCTGGCGGCGAACACAACTTCAAGCCTGCGGTGCTCGTGGATAGCCTATCGGAACTTGTGCGCACCAAGACGGCAAAGGGATGTGTGGTCGTTATTGACACCCTGAAGAAGTTCGTTGATCTCATGCAAAAAAGTGAGTGCACCCAGTTTGGTGTTATCGCTCGAAGCTTTGTTCAGGCCGGCGGCACATTGGTTGCCCTTGCTCACACCAACAAAAAGAAGGGTGATGATGGGAAGGATGTGTACGGAGGCACGGCTGACATCGTTCAGGATTGCGACTGCATGTGTGTGATGACAGCAACTAAAGAAGCTACTGGCGATCACGTAGTAGTCCGTTTTGAGAACCAAAAGAAGCGTGGCGATGTTGATCCAGTTGTGGTGTATCGATACTTGGATCGAGCTGGTGTGTCCTATCAGGAACGATTCGATTCCGTGACGTTGGTGGGTGAGGCCGAACAGGCTCAAGCGTTGACTGCGTCGATGATGGCGAACGACAAGTCGGCGATCGATATCGTGATGGATACCCTGCGACAAAAGTCGGCGAACAAGATGGAGTTGTGCAAACAACTTGCACCTCGCTTGAAGATGGGTGAGCAGAAGGTGGGGGAGCTGCTTGAGCGTTATTCTGGGGACTCTGAGCCGCACCATTTTTGGAACTTCAAGGTGGGTCATCGCGGAAAGAAAACGTTCAGCCTCAACCTCGCACTTATCGCCCAGCATCACCCAGACGATTCCGACTATTGATCGTTCACATCGCGCAGGTTCGGATGATGTGTGACCACCTGCCAGGTGCTGTGACCGGGGAGGGCGCCAGCCTCCCAGGTTCTCAGGTTGCCAGGAACCCAGCCCCACCGGCCCGGCCAGGGTTTCAGGTTCCCAGGTTTTCAGGTCCCGGTCCCGTCCACCAGCCTCGGCGAGCCCGGCCGAGGTGGGGGCTGACTTTGGGTGTTCCGGGAAACAACGCGCAGGCGCTCAAGGTCCTGCCAGATTGGCCCAGGGAAGGCCCCGCCGGGTCGGCCCATCCCTACACCCATCCCGGGACGCCACCCCACCCCCTTGGGCCACTCTTGCCCGCCGCAACCGCTGCGGCACCCTCGACTCCGTGACCGGCCCATAGGCGCGGCCGCACCAATAACTCGCTCCCCCTCGGTCAACTTTGGCGGCATTGCCAAGGTGGGCCGAAGGCTTGCCCAACGATTTCTCAACCACCCCAAGGAGGCCCATGCCTATCGTCAAACTGAACCCTGCTTTCATCACCAACAGCCTCAGCTGCCCACCCGACAAACCCCGCGTCGAATGGTGCTGCGATGAGATCCCCGGTCTCTACATTGAGGTCCGATCCACCAATCCGGGAAAGGGAACCTACTTCCTTCGATACAAAGACGCCAACAGCAAAACCTGCCACCAGAAGTTGGGCCGCTCCACGGAAATCAGCCTGCCTGACGCCCGCAAGCAAGCCCGCAAGTACAAGGCGGAAATCGCCCTGGGTGCTGACCCTCGCGGTGAAGAAAAGGCCCGCAAAGCCGTTCTGACGTTCAATGAGTTCTTCAAGGATCACTACTTCCCGTATGTGACCCCCCGCAAGCGCTCATGGGACCGTGACGAACAGCTTTTCAGGCTGCGCATACAGCCGGCATTCGGGAAGAAGCGGCTCAATGAGGTGACGCGCCAGCAGATCCAGACCTTCCACACGGGACTGCTCGATGGAGGTCTGTCGCCGGCGAGCTGCGATCACCACGTGAAGCTCATTCGGTACGCCCTCAACATGGCCATCGAATGGGACTTGCTGGACAAGAACCCGGCGGCGGGTGTGCCTTTGTTCAATGAGGATAACAAGATCGCGCGCTACCTGAACGAAGAGGAACTGCAGCGCCTCCTGGGTGTACTGCGGACCGATCGCAACAGGATGGTGTGCCAGATTGCGTTGTTCCTGATGAGCACCGGGGCGCGCCTCAACGAAGCCCTGCAGGCCAAGTGGGGGCAGATCGATCGGGTGCAGAGGGTGTGGCGGATTTCAGCGGAACACTCCAAGTCCAAGCGGATGCGGTCTGTGCCCCTGAATGACTCCGCGCTGGAGGTGCTGGACCAGTTGAGCACTGAGGGGAGTCATGCGAATGTGTTCGTGAACTTCCAGACCGGGAAGCCCTACACAACCATCATGAAGGTGTGGACCAGGCTGCGCGAGAAAGCCGGATTGCCGGACCTGCGCATCCATGACCTACGCCACCAGTATGCATCCTTCCTGATCAACAGCGGGCGGTCGCTGTACGAGGTGCAGAAGATCCTCGGGCACTCGGACCCCTCGGTGACCCAGCGGTATGCGCACCTGGACTCGAAGTCGCTACAGGAGGCCGCGAACAGCGCGTCGGTGATGCTGAGGGCGCCGGTGAAGTTGAAGATTGCGGCGTAGTTGTTGGGTTGGGGCTTCTGGTGCGTTCTCGCGGACGTCCTGGAGGCCTCTTTTTCCATGGGCGACGACTGTCAGCATACTCTTCAAGCTGCTTCTTGGCAGAGTCCATCCGGTCGCCATGGCAGGTCGTGGTCAAACCGCTGCTCCGCAGAAACGAGCGCCCTCTCTGAATGACAGGCGCGGAGACCTCCTGCGATGCAGAGCTGTAATTTATCTGTTTACTACAAAGGTGTTGATGGCTAGATTGCGGTGGCTCCATCCACCACAGCCCTAAGGAGGCACACCATGAGCACTGCAGAAAACACGTTAGGCATGATTAGCTTGAAGAGTTCCAAGATCACCAACATCAAATTCACACATGACGTTTTGAAAAAGGATTTTGATGAGAATATTCTTGCTGCCAGCTATCTGATTAGTGTTATAAATCTTTCAAGCAAGTGTTTGACGATAGCTGGTACGAGAAGGATTGGCGCCTCGGATGCGGAATGGAAATGGACTCCGATCCCTAAAACATGCCGTAACTGTAGTAGTAGCATGGAGCAATGCTTCAAAGAACAGCGATTTTCGGCAATTATGAGCACGGACTGCACCTCTGCACCATTTGAGCTATTTGTCGGCTATGCTATTAGCGAAACTGAAGCTCAAGGTGGTGTTTTTGATATCACTCCCAACTGTTCGGTGGCGGGTGGCGTTATTGGAATAACCGACTAAATAATTAGTAGAGCATTAGACGGCGCGGGTGGGGCAGCGCAGTTGATTCTGATGCTGGCCCCGTGATTGCCGTAAGGGATGAGGCTTTCTTTCGCTTTGTTGCCAGATAGTCGGGAAAAGCTCGGCCGGAATACGCCTAACTCGTTGATCCAGATCGGTTTTTCGGACCGGATGGCAGCACGCATAGCAGTCTGGTTCGGCATAGGCTCGGCTCGCGAATAGCGGCCGCGAGGGATCGCCAAAACCGCTTACGAATCTTCAACTTACGAGGGGGCACCCCGGCCAGCGACCTGGACTGTTAATCCGTAGGTCCCTGGTTCGAGCCCAGGTCGAGGAGCCATTCATTGGCAGTAAAAGGCTACCCTTCGGGGTGGCCTTTTTGCTTTGGCGTGGTCTGTGCGACGCGCCCACACCTCCCTCGCCAACGCCTGCCCAGCCCTCCCGCATTCCTTCCCCGGAATTAATTCGGCGTGCCCTCAGCACGGTCATCGGGCGGGGCCTGCTGGACAAGAGCCCGGCTGCAGGTGTGCCCCTGTTCAACGAGGACAACAAGGTCGAGCGCTACCTGAGCGACGAGGAACTGCAGCGCCTCTTGGTGGTGTTGCGGACCGATGAGAGCAGGATGGTGTGCATGATCGCGTTGTTCCTGCTGAGCACGGGTGCACGTCTCAACGAAGCCTTGACGGCCAAGTGGGGGCATATAGACCGGGTGCAGCGGGTGTGGCGGATTTCAGCGGAACACTCCAAGTCCAAACGGATGCGATCTGTGCCGTTGAATGACTTCGCCCTGGAGGTGCTAGATCAGTTGTGCACCGAAGGGAAGTTCGCCAACCTGTTCATCAACCAGCAGAGCGGGAAGCCCTACACAACGATCATGAAGGTGTGGACCAGGCTGCGCGAGAAAGCCGGATTGCCGGACCTGCGCATCCATGACCAGCGCCACCAGTTCGCGTCGTTCCTGGTGAACAGCGGGCGGTCGTTGTACGAGGTGCAGAAGATCCTCGGGCACTCGGACCCCTCGGTGACCCAGCGGTATGCCCACCTGGACTCGAAGTCGCTGCAGGAGGCCGCCAACAGCGCGTCGGTGATGCTGAGGGCGCCGGTGAGGTTGAGGATCGCGGCGTAAGTGACAGGGGCCTCGAGGGTGTATGCAAGAGCATCCATGAGGTCACCAACCCGGCGAGCATGTATGCGCGGCCTTGATCATTTCTCTGCCGGTTCCTAGACTTCCTCAAGTAAAATAGATCTTGCAAAATTTGTGCAATTTAAATATAAATTAAGTATTCGGCGGAGTCCGAATCGCACAAAACCGAGGTGGTAAGTGGTGGCTTAAAATAATGAAATACACAGCAATTGATCTCTTTTCAGGGTGTGGCGGATTGACGGCAGGGCTTAAGAGCGCTGGTTTTAATGTTCTTGCGGCTGTCGAAATCGATCGGAAAGCTAGTGAAACCTATGCGCTCAATCATTCTGATGTTGAATTAATTCGTGTTGATATTAAAAAGCTTTCCGCTGCGAGGCTTCTAAAAGTTAGTGGCTTAAAGAAGGGCGCACTCGATCTCCTCGCTGGGTGCCCTCCTTGCCAGGGTTTTTCCACCCTACGGGCGCGGAGTGGACGAGGGCCTTCTCCTGATCCCCGAAATGACTTGATTGATGAGTTTTCCCGCTTAGCAGTTGCTCTTCGTCCGAAAATGATCATGATGGAGAATGTGCCTGCTCTGGCGAATTTTGAAAAATTTAATAATTTAATTTCGCAGTTAAATAGCGCGGGATATAACACTAAAGTTGAAATACTTGATGTGAGCCAGTTTGGTGTGCCTCAGCGGCGTAGGCGTTTGATACTATCGGCCAGTCGAGTAGGCGCCGCTAAGCTGGCAACCCCATTGGCGGAAAAAATGACAGTTCGGCAGGCTATCGCCGATTTACCTGCTGTGGGAAATAGTGGGGATGAACTCCATGATTACCAAAGTGGCAAAAGATCTGCGCGCGTCCAAGCTATTATTGAAGCCATACCAAAGGATGGGGGGAGTCGACATAGCTTGCCACCTGAATTGACCCTAAACTGTCACAAAAACAATTCGGGGTTTAACGATGTTTATGGCCGAATGAAATGGGATGACGTTTCTCCGACGATTACCAGTGGCTGTGGAAATCCTTCAAAAGGGAGATTCATACATCCACAAGAAGATCGACCCATTACGTTGAGAGAAGCCGCTCTTCTTCAGGGATTTTCTCGCGGATACAAATTTGACATGATTCACGGCAAGGAGTCCGTGGCCTTGATGATCGGAAACGCACTTCCACCACCATTTATCGCCCTACACGGCGCGGAAATGGCGAAAGATCTCGCATGACTGCAATTTCTGAGCTTATTGAGAAGATTGCGACAAAGTTCGATGCAAAAGAGTTCGATAAATTTATCCATACTATAAATTTTCCTAAGTTCAAGAACTTTGCTCCTGATGCAAAAATAGATTTTCATTTTCCTGTCGCAGTTATTGTGGGGCCCAATGGAGGCGGCAAAAGTTCCGTGTTACATGCCGCATGGGGCATGCCGTTAAATCATAGTATTTCGCGATTCTGGTTCTCCACGCCTATAGATCCAATTAGCTATGATGAACTTGAACAACATAGAGTTTGGTATTCGCATTACGTAAAAGGTGCAGACACTTTCGCTCAATCGCGAAAAATGTCAAGTAAAACTCGACTCAACTATTGGGAGCCTACGAGACCCGCCCAAAAAGAGGGTATGTCTCCCATGCCAGTGAAAACAAAAAAGCTTGCACCATTTATGAGTGACACTGGTGATCGCTGGACACCAACGGATAGAGTTGCTTTCTATTTCAATGCAAAGGCAGAAACTAGCGCTGTGGATCGATTTTTCAAGGATCATGAAAATGCTAGTCTCGATCTTCGTCAAGAGACTTTCATTCGATACTCTGGAAAGTTGAAGGAAATTGTTGAAGGAAATTTGACAAAATTTCCGTACTACGGAGTTGAGCGTGTTTCGGAAAATTTTCTGCTATCGGCTGAGCAGTTAACTGCTGTCAATAGGATACTTCAGAAAAAGTATAAATCAGCTAGGTATGTGAAGCACAAACTTTATGATAAGCAATCCTTTAGTCAAAGTGTGATTTTTGAGACGGACAAGCGAAACTATTCTGAATGCTTTGCGGGAAGCGGGGAGTTGGCTGTAGTTAATTTTGTTTTATCGCTGGATAAGCTTAAAAGCTTTGATTTGCTATTGCTTGATGAGCCTGAAACGTCACTCCATCCTGGAGCCCAGGAGAGCTTGGTGGAGCTTCTTTTAGAGACAGTTGAAAAAAAGTTTATTCAAGTAATTATCTCTACTCATTCTCCAGTGTTTGTGCAGTTACTTCCGCAGAGTGCGTTGGTGATCTTGGATGAAACTGATAAAGGAGTTGTTCCCCGACTTAATCCAAATAAGATATCTGCCTTCGCAAGACTTGGGCATGTTAGTAAAGAGAAAATAACTATTCTTGCCGAAGATAGATTGCTCATGGCAATTGTGCTGGCTGTGCTTAAACGACTGCAGCGTGACTTGGCTAAAAAAGTCGTTGTTGTTGCGTCAGAATTGGGGGCCTCGGAAATGCTTTCAAATCAAGTGAGGGCACATATTCAATCTAAATCCAAGGTATTAATGTTTTTGGACGGGGATCAGAAGGAGGTGGAAAATATATTCAAATTGGATCCCGATACTATATCCAAGGCTGAAGAAAAGGTCATAACATCAAAGCTTAAGCAGCTTCAAGTCTCAATCATTGGATCCAAAACTGATTTTGATGGCTGGATGAGATGGTGTGCTGAGAATGTTTTCTTGCTCGATAGAGTGTGTGCTGAGAATGTGTTTTTGGAATTATTGGCTCCAAGTCATAAAATTTTTGATAAACAAAATCCCACGAATAAGGAATTCAAGTCAGCACTGAAGAGCTATTTGCAGCATGTTGGTGAAGATTCAAGCGCAGATTCGCAATACTACCTTTTCAAGTCGGCTTTGAATTCGGTGGTAAAGGGCAGTTCGTTGGATCTGGAAATGGATCGCTTGGCTCATTTGATAGAGCAAAAAATACTTCAATTGGAGGCTTGACCAGTCGCTAAATTCGGAGAGCCGAAGAAAAGCGCCCGACATTGGCGCCGTTGATTAGTCGGGAAACGGTCGGCCGGAATGCGCCTAACTCGTTGATCCAGATCGGGTTTTCCGCATGGATGGCGCCGCGCATAGCGGTCAGGGTCGGCATAGGATCGGCTGAGGAATCGCCGCCGAGAGGGATCGCAAAAACGCCTTCCAAATCTTCAGCTTACGAAAGAGCGCCCCGGCCTGCTACCTGGACTGTTAATCGGTAGGTCCCTGGTTCGAGCCCAGGTCGAGGAGCCATTCATTGGCAGTAAAAGGCTACCCTTCGGGGTGGCCTTTTTGCTTTTGGGTGGCGTCCATGCTGGTGCGATAGGTGTGCTGTATGGACCTCGTACCAACATCTGAGGGCCGCAATTACCCTTGATCCTGGGCTCCTGATGAGGGGGGCGTTTTAGACGCTTGGCCTTTTTCTTCGATAAGGCGCAGCAGCAAAGAAAACTCAGGCCGACCTGTCCAACTTCCCAGCGTGTAAGAAAAAAAGCCGAAGGACAGGGCGCAGTACAGAATTCCCAAGTCCGACTGGCCTGACCACACGAGTCGTATGCCTTGGCCAAGCATGATCACCGCAGCTACCACGATGACAACTCTGTTGGTGCGCCATCCGTTGTGCTGCTTTCGCAGGTGGCTCACCATCTTCTGTTCTTGTTCGGTCAATTGCATCTTGTGCTTTCCATCCTGGGAGTTGTCTTGCTGACGAACAGGTCTTCGTGCGTTGCCGTAAAGGTGCCTTGAACTGCCGCCAGAGGCGACCCACATTCTGCATGTCTTCGGCATATCGATGGCTAGGACTTGCTGGACAAGAACCCGGCGGCGGGTGTGCCCCTGTTCAATGAGGACAACAAGATCGAGCGCTACCTGAACGAGGAGGAACTGCAACGCCTCCTGGGTGTCCTGCGGACCGATGACAACAGGATGGTGTGCCAGATCGCGTTGTTCCTGCTGAGCACCGGGGCGCGCCTCAACGAAGCCATGCAGGCCAAGTGGGGGCAGATAGACCGAGGGCAGCGGGTGTGGCGGATTTCAGCGGAACACTCCAAGTCCAAGCGGATGCGGTCTGTGCCGTTGAATGACTCCGCGCTGGAGGTGCTGGATCAGTTGAGTACCGAAGGGAAGTTCATCAACCAGCAGAGTGGGAAGCCATACACAACGATCATGAAGGTGTGGACCAGGCTGCGCGAGAAAGCCGGACTGCCGGACCTGCGCATCCATGACCTGCGCCATCAGTTCGCCTCGTTCCTGGTCAACAGCGGGCGGTCGCTGTACGAGGTGCAGCAGATCCTCGGGCACTCCGATCCCTCGGTGACCCAGCGGTATGCTCACCTGGACTCCAGGGCGCTGCAGGAGGCCGCTAACAGTGCATCGCTGAGGATGAAGGCGCCGGTGAAGTTGAAGATCGCGGCGTAGTTGTAGGGACCTCGCTGTTTTTTCTGCAATGGCACTCACCCGACAAGGTCACGCCTTGGCAGCGGCTCGTGTTCTACCTCGCTATTTTCACCCTGGTGACATCGCGGACCAACCTTGTCCCTCTTCTCTTGCTGCCCTTGGTACTGGTCGCCAGGCACTGGTCGCGGCGGCAGTTTTTGGCGACGGGGGTGTTGATCGTTGCCAGCGCAGGGTGGACGCTCTACGGATTGATCACCACGTTTGACGACCGGGTGACGCGTGCTTTTTCATCTACGCAGATCATCGGGTTCTACCTGCGCGACCCGGCCGAATTCCTGGCCCTGGTCGGCAAAACGCTTGCCCATGAGGAAGAGGGCTATCTGATCCTGTATTCGTTCATCGGCCACCTGGGCTGGACGGACGCACCGATACCGCGGTACGCTATGTTGAGCATTTTGTGCGGCCTGTTGCTGAGCGCCGTTCTGGCCGTGGTGGCTACGCGCTTTCAGGCGTCTGAAAACAGCCTTCGCGCCGTGCTGCTTTTCTTGGGCATTGCAAGCGCGTTGCTGGTGTTCTTTGCGCTGGCCGCGACTTGGAATCCGTACCCGGCGCAACTTATCAAGGGCGTTCAGGGCAGGTACTTCATCATCCCTGCCATGTTTGTTGCCGCTGCTCTGGGCTCCGTGAAGGTAGGGCATCAGGACAGATCCCCGAGATGGCATGGTGCTTACGCGCTGGCATACGGCGTCTTCTGTTTATTCGCGCTGGTGGTTACCTTGCAGGAGCGCTATGGCATGAGTATTTTTGATGCCGTTGGGTAGTTCAAAATGGCGCCCGCGACACCACCACCTCAGCGCGCCCCTCGCCCTGAAAGACCACCTCACCGGTCGCAATAACCATCACCGTGCACCATTCCCCGTGGCGCAGCACCTCGTAGTGATCCAGCGGCAGCGGCAGCACCCTGTCACCAAGCGTCCCATTCCCGAGCGGCACACGGAGCAGGGTAGGGTGGCGCATTGGAATGTTCTCATCAGACCCGCCGGCCCACAGCAGATCCGTCGATTTCACAGTACCACTCCTGCATGTACCAAACCTTGTCTACGCGCTCGTAGCCGATGAACCGGATCATCCGGCTGTGATGTAGGTCACTCGGGGCTCATACAGCTTCGGAAAGCCTGATCCAAGGGCCTCCAACACCTCATAGGTCTTGTCTTCGCCCACTGACTTCTCATGCTTGAGCCAGAGGTCGCCATAGCCCCGCCGCCGCACCGGAACGTGCAACTGCCCCTCTTCCCGCACCAACATGACCTTGACCCGCATGGGGGTGACTGTAGATCACCGCGAAGCACGCCGTCTGCCGCGTGATGAATCCATCGACCACGATGAAGGTGTCCGTTCCTGCGTCCACCCTCGACGCGGCGGAGGACTCGCATGCCCATTCCACATAGGCCAGGTCGCCGTGGACCACGGCCACATCGGTGCGCCACACGGCATCGGGCAATTCGTCGATCAATTTGGCATACATCGAAGCAATCTCCGGGCGGCCCCGGTAAGTGGTGCCATTGACGATGGCCACGGCATCTTTCGCGTAGTGGGTGGATACCTTGAAGGCATTCTGCTCGGCCAGGGCGGCCTCGTGGCTGGCAAGGATCTGTTCGGTGGTCGGCATGGGGTGGGTGCTTCCTGGTGGTGTCAGTGCGTTGGGGGCTTGAATGGATGGAGCGAAGTCCTGGCGGCGGTGAGCCGCCAGGGTGCTTCGCTCGGTCAGGAGACCGAGATCACCACCTTCCCGCGGATGGGCTGGCCATCGACCTCTCCGCGCTCCAGTGCGGTGTGGGCCTCTGGAATCTGGGCCAGCGAGAAGCGGGCGCCGATGACGGGGCGCACGCGCTCGCTTTCCAGCAGGGTCTTGAGGGCCTGCAGCTTGCCGCGGTTCTGGCGGGTGAAGACGAAGTGGTACTCGGCGTTCACACCCCATGCCGCGACCAGGTTCTGCGGCGTGGCCAGGTCGACGATGGACACCACGCGGCCTGCGTCGCTGAGCACGTGGGGCGACTGGCTCAGCGTCTGTCCGCCAATGGTGTCGAACACCACGTTCACCCCCTGGCCGCGGGTCAAATCGGCGATGGCTTCGGTGTAGTTCTGGCTGGTGAAGTCGATGGCATGGTCTGCGCCCAGCTGGCGAACAAAGTCCAGGTCACGGCCCCTGGCGGTCGTGTACACGGTGGCACCCATCGCCTTGGCCAACTGGATGGCGATGGAGCCCACGCCGCCGGCGCCGCCGTGGATCAGCACCGACTCGGCCGGGTGCAACCTGGCGCGCGTGACAAGGGCCTCCCAGGCGGTGCCGCCGACGAGGGTGGTGGATGCCGCTTCTTCATGCGACAGGTTGGCGGGCTTGTGGGTCACCAGCGCTTCCGGCACCACGTTGTACTCGGCATACGAGCCGCCTTTGGGGCCAAAGATCTTGGGGGTGTAGAACACTTCGTCGCCCACGGCGAAGGTGGTCACCCCAGGGCCTACCTGTTCAACCACGCCCGAGACATCGTGGCCGATGATGGCGGGCAGTGGCACGGACTCGGGGTAGTCGCCCCGGCGGATCTGGTAGTCCAGCGGGTTGATGGCCGTGGCGACCACGCGCACCAGCAGTTCGCCGGCACCCACTTCGGGTACTGGTACCTCCTGCAGCTCGAAGCTGTCGGGGCCGCCAAATTTTTTGAGAACGATTGCTTTCATGTCATTTACTTTCAGTGAGGGATGGGGTTGAACCGGTGCCATCTGCTGCACGCTGGTGAGCGCCTGAACGACTTCAACGACAACGTGCAGGGTGTATTGTCGTATCGATGTTTTGCGAAATGACGTTGCGACAAAATTGCCCTCAATAGATCCAGGGGCTCCACGTCCACAGGGCACGCGGTCGGCGTCGTCTCTGGTAATGGGGCAGTCGCAGGCGGCCCGGCTCAGAACCCGCAGCGGTGCCGTGGCCTCGGCAAACTGCTAGAGTCCATGAACACAAAGCCGAGCGATGAACGAAGAGCAGCTACCCCTCATACAGATCCTGGATGTGCTGGCCAATGAGCAGCGCATGGACATCCTGCGCAAGCTCAAGTCGCCGCGCACCGCCTTCCCGCCGCAGGACGAGGGCGATCCGGTGCTCGATGGGGTGTGCGTGTCGTCCATCCAGGCGGGCCAGGGCCTGGCTTTTTCCACCACGTCCAAGTACCTGGCGGACCTGGCGCGCGTGGGCCTGGTCAGCGTCAAGCGCAGCGGCAAGTGGTCGTACTACAAGCGCAATGAGAGCGCGATCAAGGCGGTGGTGGCCCGGCTGAAGGCTGAGTTGTGAGCGCGAGCCCATGCGGCGCACCCAAAGCATCTACACATCCCGATTGCACTCCAACGCGGCTGCAAAAAGATCTTGAACAGGTTCTAAGATCGCGACGTAATTCAATGGAAACAGGCACCTGATTGATGACGTGGCCTTTCGATCAACCGCGAAACTGCGCGACGGTATTCTCGAAAAGTGTGCTGGACAGAAGCCGGCCGATCCTGCATGTCTCCCACGATGAAGACGACCACGGATGGCAGTTCCTGGATGGCGTCAGCGAAGAATTGGAAGACGTTGTCCTTGCCGGCCTCGGCCATGTGCTGGAAATCGATCCCGCCGTGGTCGAACTCGCCGGCATGGAGCCGGGGTTTCACGCGTCGAGATCTGCGGTGAACGAGCCGTGGGTCATCCAGCGCACGCCACCCGACCCGGACGACGACATGGCGGACGAAACTTAGGTCGTCGGGCGTGGGGTGTCTCCAGCCCAAGTAATCTCTGCTGTGCACGCTGCAACCCGGTACGATTTGAACCGGTAATGCTCAGGAAGGAGCACTTTCATGACCTATAGAGGACCTGGAGGTTGGAGATGGCAGGCCGCAGGGCGGGCTTGCGCCTTCGTTGCCTGTAGCGTCCTTGGCATGAACGCATCCGCAGGCATCACCGACGGTGATCTGTTCGGCCACCGCCTGGGCGCTCGCGTCGTGACGTCGCCGAGCACCCTGGGTTACTGGAGCCAGGGGCGGGCCATCATCATCGTCGACAAGCCCGAGATCCCGCCGGAGTTCGAAAAGCTCGAACTGCTCACCACGCCCAAGACCTACACCATCGGCAACATCTACGCGAGCAAGAGCCTGCCGGAACGCACGGCTGCCTTCACCCTGGCCGACAAGTACAAGGACCTGTTGCCCACGCTCTACCGCGAGCAGTGCGTGCGTGAGCGCGATGGCTTTGGCGGCACCGTGCTGGACATGCGCTGCGGCAACTACCAGCTGAGCATCCAGGTTTTTTCGCCGGACCGGCAGAACCCCAACAACCCGTACACGGTACAGATTGGCTTGACCATGGCGCGCGAGACGCGGGTCGGCTACGACTGGCAGATGCTGCTGGACGAGGAGGTGGATGCGGTGGACAAAGAGGGGCGCCAGCGCAGGCTGGAGCAGGCCAGGAAGGACCGCAGCCTGCGCGGCTTTCCTTGACGAACAGGCCGCTTGCTACTTAGCGGGCCTTGCTGCGCGCAGGTTTTGGGGGCGTCCCCAACGCCTTCAGCGCTGCCACCGTCTCGCGCAGCCCGCGGTGCAGCCGCTTGTCCTTGCGCACCACCACGGCCAGGGTGCGGGCCAGGGGCGGCGACAGCGGGCGCACTTCCACGGCGCTGCCATGCGTGCCCTGCACGGCCATCCCCGGCAGCACGGCGCAGCCCAGGCCGGCGGCGACCAGTTCCTTGATGGCCTCCACGCTGCCCAGCGACATGGCGGGCTGCAGGGCCACGCCGGCCTGGGCGAACCAGGTGTCGGCGATGCGGCGGGTCTGGCCGCCGGGTTCGAACAGCAGCACCGGGTGGCGGGCCAGGTCGGCAGCGGTCACCTTCTTGGGCAGCGCGGTGCCCTTGGGCGCGATGGCGACAAAGGCGTCCTGCAGCACGGGCGTGACGTCGAGCATGCGGCCGCTGGCGGGCAGGGTGACCAGGCCCAGGTCCAGGGTGTTGTCTTCCACGGCCTGCACGATGTCGGCGGTATTGCCGGTGCGCACGGTGATCTCCAGGCCCGCAAAGCGCTGGCGCAGCGCGCCCAGCACGGGCGGCAGCAAGAAGATGCAGGCCGTGGCGCCGGTGCCCAGTCGAACCCGGCCTGCCGTGCCGCTGGCATGGTGGGCCACGGCGTGCAGCGCATCGGCCACGGCGGCATCGATGCGGGCCACGTGCACCAGCAGTTCTGCGCCCGCCGCCGTGGGGCGCAGCACGCGGCCCACGCGCTCCACCAGCGGCGTGCCCAGGCGCTTTTCGAGCTGGCGCACCTGCAGACTCACGGCGGGCTGGGTCAGGTCCAGCCGCTGGGCGGCGGCGGAAAAGCTGCCCAGTTCGAGGGCGGTGGCAAAGCCGTGCAGCTGGTCGAGGTTGATGCGTTCCATGCCAAAGAATTTCTCATACTTTGCATAAGTTGGGAAAGCTTCTTTTATGCAGGGCAACGCGCCACACTGGCGCCATGCATTTGTTTACCGCACCTCTTTCCCCACCGTTGCCATCTACCGTATCACCGCAGGTACGCGATGCGGCCGATACCGACCTGCCCGCCATCCAGGCCATCTATGCCCGCCATGTGCTGCATGGCCTGGCCTCGTTCGAGGAGGTGCCGCCCGGTGTGGACGAGCTGCGCACCCGCCTGGCCACGGTGCGCGCCGCCGGCCTGCCCTACCTGGTGGCCGAGATCGATGGCGCCGTGGCGGGCTATGCGTATGCCACGCTGTACCGGCCGCGCTCGGCCTACCGGCATACGGTGGAGGATTCGGTGTACGTGGCCCAGGGCATGGCGGGGCGGGGCATTGGCGCGGCGCTGCTGTCGGCGGTGATTGCCCGCTGCGAGGCCGGGCCCTGGCGCCAGATGATGGCCACCATAGGGCAGGGCGATGGCAACCGGGGCTCCATCGCCCTGCACACGCGCATGGGCTTCACGCGCATCGGTGCGCTGCGCTCCGTAGGCTTCAAGCACGGGCAGTGGCTCGATACGGTGCTGATGCAGCGGCCCCTGGGCGTGGGTGATGGCGCGTTGCCCATGCCCGCCGCGTGATGGGCGCGCCTGTTGCAGGCCGTGGCGGCTGCTCTCGTATTTACGCTGCTGTACGGCGCGGGCAACGGGCTGCTCACCATCACGCGCGGCACCTTGCCGCTGGTGCTGTTCGACCACCGCACCTACGGCGCTTTTGTCGGGCGGCTGGTGGCGCCCGGATTTCTGCTGTCGGCCTGCGCGCCGGTGGTCTACGCGGCCATCATGGATGCGTATGGCGCTGCGGCGGCGCTGTGGCTGTCGGTCGTTGTGGCGGCGCTGGTGTTTGCGGCGTCGCTGGCGCTGCGGTTGCGCTTCGGGCCACGGGTTCTGTAAACGACAACGCCCGGGCATGTGCCAGGGCGTTGTGTCTGCTTCAAGGCGCCGCCATGCGGCGCGGGGATCACTTCGGCGCGAGACGGATCGCGCCGTCGAGGCGAATCACCTCGCCATTGAGCATGTCGTTTTCCAGGATGTGCTTGACCAGCTTGGCATAGTCCTGGGGCGTGCCCAGGCGGCTGGGGAAGGGCACGCCCGCAGCCAGCGCGTCCTGCACCTCCTGGGGCATGCCGAACAGCATGGGCGTGCCGAAGATGCCGGGGGCGATGGTCATGTTGCGGATGCCGTTGCGTGCCAGGTCGCGCGCGATGGGCAGGGTCATGCCGACCACGCCGCCCTTGGATGCGGCGTAGGCGGCCTGGCCGATCTGGCCGTCGTAGGCGGCGACGCTGGCGGTGGAAATCAGCACGCCGCGCTCGCCCGTGGCGTCGGGTTCGTTCTTGGCCATGGCCTCGGCGGCCAGCCGGATCATGTTGAAGCTGCCGATCAGGTTCACGGTGATGGTCTTGCTGAACACGGCCAGGGCGTGCGCGCCGTTCTTGCCCACGGTCTTTTCCGCCGGGGCAATGCCGGCGCAGTTCACCAGGCCCACCAGCTTGCCCAGCGACACGGCCTTGGCTACCACGGCCTGGCCGTCGGCCTCGTTGCTCACGTCGCACTTCACGAAGGCGCCGCCGATGTCCTTGGCCACGGCCTCGCCTTTTTCCGCCTGCATGTCGGCAATCACCACGGTGCCGCCCTGGGCCGCCAGCATGCGCGCCGTGCCTTCGCCCAGGCCCGATGCGCCGCCGGTCACGATGAATACCTTGCCCTTGATGTCCATTGCTGTCTCCTGAAAATGGATGTTACGTTAACGTAAACGTCAATTATGAACGCAAAAAAAGCCCGGGCGCTACCGGGCTTTCCTGCAATGGTCCGCAGACCTGCGTGGCCGCTTACTGGAAGCCCACTCGGTCCAGCATCTGCTGCACCTTGGTGGTGTTGGCACCCACTGCGCTGATCGGGATGGTTTCGCTCTTGAAGGGCGCGTTGCCCGTCATGGCCTTGAGGGCCGGGTTGTCGATGGCCAGGCCCTTGGCGGCCGGCCACTCGTTGTTGCCGTTGGCAAAGTAGTTCTGCGCGTCGGCGCTGGCCAGGTATTCCAGGAACTTGATGGCGTTGGCCTTGTTCTTGGCGTTCTTGGCGACCGCGCCGCCGGCGATGTTCAGGTGCGTGCCCCAGCTTTGCTGGTTGGGGAACACCACGCCGACCTTCTCGACCACGGCGGCGTCTTCGGCCTTGCCCGAGCGCATCATGCGCGCCAGGTAGTAGCTGTTGGTGACGGCGATGTCGCACTCACCCGAGGCCACGGCCTTGATCTGGTCGGTGTCGCCACCCTTGGGCGGGCGCGCCAGGTTGCCCACCATGCCCTTGAGCCAGGCCTCGGCCTTCTGCTCGCCCATGTGCTCGGTCACGGCGCCGAACAGGCTCAGGTTGTAGGGGTGCGAGCCCGAACGGATGCACAGCTTGCCCCTGTTCTTGGCGTCGCCCAGCTCTTCGTAGGTGTCCACGTCGTCCTTTTGCACCTTGGCCTTGTTGTAGACGATCACGCGGGCGCGGGTGGACAGGCCGAACCAGGCGATGCCGCCGTCGGCTTCGGGCTTGCTGCGCAGGTTGGCGGGAATCGCATCGGTCAGCACCTTGGACTGGATGGGCTGGAACAGGCCATCGACCTCGCCCTTGTACAGGCGGGCAGCGTCCACCAGCAGGATCACGTCGGCAGGCGATGCCGTGCCTTCGGCCTTCAGGCGCGCCAGGATGCCGGCGTCGTCCGCGTCCACGCGGTTGACCTTGATGCCCGTGGCCTTGGTGAAGCCGGTGTAGAGCGCTTCGTCCGTGGCGTAGTGGCGCGCCGAGTACAGGTTCACCACCTGCTCCTGGGCGGATACGGCGCCAGCGGCAGCGGCCAGCGCGCAGGCGGTCAGCAGGGCTTTCACGGTCTTGGACATGGAGTGCGTCTTTCGGGTGTAACAAACAACCGCGCGATGATAGGACAAACGCGAATTATTCTTAATAAACCCAAGGGCGCGAATGGACATGGCCCCGGGGCACCCGCCACCGCTGACCAGGGCGGGTGCGTTGCGGGCAAAAAAAAGCCCGGTGGTGTACCGGGCTTTGAATTGGATCCAGGAAACGGGGGTTTCGAGAGGATCCAAGGAGACAACTGGGGGCGCCGAACCTGCATTTGCTGCGTCTCGGCGCCATGGGTTGAATTATCAGGGTAATCCCTGCGTTTCGCCTAGAGTCTGCACTCCAGACGCGATTGGCAGCGGATCAGCCGCGCTTGCGGGGAGCAGCCGACTTGGCGGCGTTGGCAGCGGTGCTGGCAACGGCGTTGAAGTTGGCTTCGGCCACGTCGGAGGCTTGCTTGACGGCCTTTTGCACCGACTCGAAAGCGTTGTTGGCGGCAGAGACGGCGCTCTTCATCACGGCCACGGCGGTTTCGGAACCGGCGGGGGCGTTCTTGGCGGCGCTGTCGACCAGGTTGGTGAAGCCGCGCTGTGCGTCAGCGGCCTGGGCTTCGAAAGCCTTGCCGAATTCGGCAGCGGTGCCCGACGAGATGTCGTACAGGTGGCGGCTGTAGGCGGCGGTCTTCTCGGCCAGGGGCTGGAACAGGCCGGCTTGCAGGGCCAACAGTTCTTGTGCGTCCTTCACGCCCAGGACAGCCTGGGTGTGGTTGGCGGCTTCAGCCAGGGCAGCGCGCGAAGCGGTCACGTTCAGTTCGACCAGCTTTTCCACGCCTTCGAACGCCTTGGTGGTCAGACCAAACAGGGTTTCGAGGTTGGCCTTGTGGGATGCCAGAACTTGTTCAGCGGTCAGCGACATGTCATATCTCCTGAGAATGGAGGCCCAGCGGGCCGAGGTGGTTTACAGAGAATCTGCGCTGTCGTTGACTTCGTGAGTCATGTTGCAGTGCAGCATGGGTTGAATTTTAGGGGCTTTGCCCACGATTGCAAGTGCTTTTTGTTGCGATGCAGCAATTTAGAGGTGACAGTCCAACAGGGCGCCCCTTGCCACAATGGCGTCATGCATGCCTATTACGCGGACCAGTTCGTGCTGCCGCTGCCCGATGGCCACCGTTTCCCCATGGCCAAGTACCGCCTGTTGCGCGATGCCGTGGCCACCCACCTGCCCGGCGTGGCGCTGCAGGTGGCGCCGCCCGCGTCGGATGGCGAACTCGCGCTGGCGCACTCGCCAGCCTATATCGACGCCATTGCCCACGGCACGCTGCCGGCACCGGCGCAGCGCGAGATCGGCTTTCCCTGGAGCCCGGCCATGGCCGAGCGCGCGCGCCGCTCGGTGGGCGCGACCATTGCCGCCTGCCGCGTGGCCATGGCCGGCGGGGAGGGCGGCGGCATCGCGGGCAACCTCGCTGGCGGCACGCACCATGCCTATGCCGACAAGGGCAGCGGCTTTTGCGTGTTCAACGACATGGCCGTGGCCGCGCGGTTGATGCAGGACGAGCACGCCCGTGCCGCCTCGGCCATGGGCGCCAACCCGCTGGCGCTGCGCGTGGCCATCATCGACCTGGACGTGCACCAGGGCAATGGCACGGCGCGTATCTTCCAGGGCGACGATTCGGTGTTCACCCTGTCCATGCACGGCGCGCGCAACTTCCCGTTTCGCAAGGAGGCGGGCGACCTGGATGTGGAGCTGCCCGACGGCTGCGGCGATGACGAGTACCTGGCCGCGCTGGAGCAGGCGCTCGATGCGCTGGACCAGCGCTTTGCGCCCGGCCTGGTGCTCTACCTGGCTGGTGCCGACCCGCATGTGGGCGACCGTCTGGGGCGCCTTGCCATCAGCCACGACGGCCTGGAGGCGCGCGACCGGCGCGTCTTCGACTGGGCCTGGCAGCGCCGCGTGCCGGTGGCCTTTGCCATGGGCGGCGGCTACGGCACGGACATCGCCGACACCATCAAGGCCCAGCTCGCCACCTGGCGCGTGGCCCACCAGTACCAGCAGCGCTGGCAGAATTTCCTGCAACCTTCCTCCGTTTGACCATGACGAGCACCACCCCCGCACCGCGCCCTGCGCCGCAGCCGCGCAGCGGCTATCGCACCTTCCGCACCATCAGTACCCGCTGGGCGGACAATGACCTCTATGGCCACGTGAACAACGTGGTGTACTACAGCTGGTTCGACACCGCCGTGAACGCCCACCTGATCGAGCAGGGCGTGCTCGACATCCACACGGGCAACACCATCGGCCTGGTGATCGAGACGCAGTGCAACTACTTCGCGCCGCTGGCCTTTCCTCAGGTGGTGGAGGCTGGCATCCGCGTGGCGCGGCTGGGCGGCTCCAGCGTGCGCTACGAGGTGGGCCTGTTCGCGTACGGCGAGGAGATGAGCGCCGCGGCCGGCCATTTCATCCATGTGTATGTGGACCGCGAAACGCGCCGGCCTGTGCCTGTGCCCGAGCCGCTGCGCCAGGTGCTGCAGGCGCTGGTGGTGCCGGGGTAGGTTACCCCTGACCCTGCGCTGCAATGATCGGTGCGATGGCCTACACTGTGCTGCCTTGCTGCCCCCTGGCCTGGGCCATCCGTTGCGGCCCGCTTCGACAATGATCATCACCAGCCTGCTCGACACCGACCTGTACAAGTTCACGATGATGCAGGTGGTGCTGCACCAGTTCCCCGGGGCACAGGTCGAGTACCGCTTCAAGTGCCGCAACCCCGGCGTGCAGCTGGCGCCCTATGCCAACGAGATCCGCGACGAGATCCGCTCGCTGTGCAGCCTGCACTTCCAGGACGCCGAGCTGGCCTACCTGCGCTCCATGCGCTTCATCAAGAGCGATTTCGTGGACTTTCTCGGGCTGTTCCGCCTGAACGAGAAGTACATCACCATCACGCCGCAGCACAACGGCGAGATCGAGATCACCATCCGCGGGCCCTGGCTGCACACCATCCTGTTCGAGATTCCGGTGCTGGCCATCGTCAACGAGGTCTACTTCCGCAACACGCAGAAGGTGCCCAATTTCCCCGAAGGCCGCCGCCGGCTGGATACCAAGATCGCCCAGTTGCAGGCCGAGGGCCTGTCCGAGCTCAAGATCGCCGACTACGGCACGCGCCGGCGTTTCAGCCGCGCCTGGCACGAAGAGGTGCTGCGCGTGCTGTGCGCGCGCCTGGGCACGGGCGACCGCCGGCCCGGTGCGCCGGTGGGCCCCGGCCAGTTCGCGGGCACCAGCAATGTGCTGTACGCAATGAAGCTCGGTGTGACGCCTCTGGGCACCATGGCGCACGAATACCTGCAGGCCTGCCAGGCGCTGGGCCCGCGGCTGCGCGACAGCCAGGTCTTCGGCTTCGAGATGTGGGCCAAGGAGTACCGGGGCGACCTGGGCATCGCGCTGTCGGACGTGTACGGCATGAGCGCCTTCCTGCGCGACTTCGACCTGTATTTCTGCAAGCTGTTCGATGGCGCGCGCCATGACAGCGGCGACCCGTTCGCCTGGGGCGAGCGCCTGCTGGAACACTACCGCAAGAACCGCGTGGACCCGCTGACCAAGACGCTGATCTTCAGCGACGCGCTCACCGTGCCGCGCACCATCGAGCTGTACCAGCAGTTCCGCGGCCGCTGCCAATTGGCCTTCGGCATCGGCACCAACCTGACCAACGACCTGGGCAGCCCGCCCGAGCACGAGCCGCTGCAGGTGGTGATCAAGATGACCCAGTGCAACGGCCAGCCCGTGGCCAAGCTCTCGGACACGCCCGGCAAGGGCATGTGCGACGACGAAAAATACCTGGCCTACCTGCGCCAGGTGTTCGAGATTCCGGCACCGCTCTGAGCCGATGAAGCACCTGCGCTGGCCGGCATTGGCCGTGCTGTTGTTGTCCATGCTGCCGGGCCTGGCCACGGCGGCCGAGGTGGATGGCCGCGCGCTGTCCGTGCTGTGGGGCGTGCCCTTCGCCGGGGTGCTGCTGTCCATTGCCATCATGCCGCTCCTGGCGCCCACGGTCTGGCACCACCATTTCGGCAAGATCACGGCGGCCTGGGCGCTGGCGTTTCTCGTCCCCTTCGCCCTGGTCTTTGGGGTACCCGCCGCCGGCACGAGCCTGGTGCATGCGCTGCTGGCGGAGTACATCCCCTTCGTGATCCTGCTCACCGCGCTGTTCACGGTGGCGGGGGGCATCTACATCCGCGGCAACCTGCATGGCAGCCCGGGGCTCAATACCGCCCTCCTGGCCATCGGCGCGGTGCTGGCCAGCTTCATGGGCACCACGGGTGCATCCATGCTGCTGATCCGCCCGCTGATCCGCGCCAACGACAACCGCAAGCACGTGGCGCATGTGGTGGTGTTCTTCATCTTCATCGTCTCCAACGCCGGGGGCTCGCTCACGCCGCTGGGTGATCCGCCGCTGTTCCTGGGATTCTTGAAGGGCGTGGACTTCTTCTGGACGGTGCGCCACATCTTTCCCGAGACGCTGTTCCTGGTCGGGGCGCTGCTGGCGATCTTCTACGCACTCGATTTCTGGTACTACCACCGCCGCGAGGAGGTGCTGCCGCAGGATCCGACGCCCGACACGCCGGCTCTGGGCTTCGACGGCAAGGCCAACTTCCTGCTGCTGGGCGCCGTGGTCGGCCTGGTGCTGCTCAGCGGCTTCTGGAAGTCGCCCGTGGCCTGGAACATCGCCGGCACCGAGGTGGGCCTGCCCGGCGTGGTGCGCGATGCCGGGCTCATCATCGTGACCCTGGTGTCCCTGCGCCTGACTCCAGCGAAGGTGCACGCGGACAACCAGTTCGGCTGGGGCCCGATGCAGGAGGTGGCCAAGCTGTTCGCGGGCATCTTCCTGACCATCATCCCGGTGATCGCCATGCTCAAGGCCGGCGTCAATGGCCCCTTCGGCGCCATCGTCGCGGCCGTGACCCGGCCCGACGGTTCGCCCGACCCGGCCATGTACTTCTGGGCCGCAGGCGCGCTCAGCTCCTTTCTGGACAACGCGCCCACCTACCTCGTGTTCTTCAACACCGCAGGCGGCGACCCGGCCGCGCTCATGACCACCCTGGCACCCACGCTGGCCGCCATCTCGGCCGGCGCCGTGTTCATGGGGGCCAACACCTACATCGGCAATGCGCCCAACATGATGGTCAAGGCCATTGCCGAGGACCGGGGGGTGAAGATGCCCAGCTTCTTTGGCTACATGCTGTGGTCCGGGGGAATCCTCATCCCGCTTTTCGTGGTGATGACTTTCATCTGGTTCAAGTGAAACTCCCCCTGAGTCGCTTCGCGCTATCCCCCAAAGGGGGACGCCCCCAGTGCGGCGGGGCGGCCCTTGCACGGGGGCGCTTGCATGGCAAGCGTCAGTTGCACGCGCTGTGCGTACAAGTTGTAGACAAGTAGTCCTATGGAGAACACCCGCTCATGAGCAAGCCCCGCATCCTGGTCGCCCGCGCGATCTTCCCCGACATCGTCGAGCGCCTGCGCCAGCACTTCGAGGTGCAGGACAACCCTGAGGACGTGATCTGGACGCCCGCCGAGCTGGCCGAGCGCCTGGCCGACAAGGACGGTGCCTTCACCACCGGCAGCCAGCGCATCGACGCAGCGCTGCTGGCGGCGGCACCCGGCCTGCGCATCGTGGCCAACATGGCGGTGGGCTACAACAACTTCGATGTGGACGCCATGACGGCGGCGGGTGTGCAGGGCACCAACACGCCCGACGTGCTGACCGAGACCACGGCCGACTTCGGCTTTGCGCTCTTGATGGCGACCGCACGCCGCATGACCGAGAGCGAGCACTACCTGCGCGCCGGCCAATGGACCAAGTGGAGCTACGACATGTTTTCGGGCTCGGACATCCATGGCAGCACGCTGGGCATCATCGGCATGGGCCGCATCGGCCAGGGCATTGCCCGCCGCGGAGCGCATGGCTTTGGCATGAACGTCATCTACCACAACCGTTCGCGCCTCTCGCCCGAGCTGGAGGCCGAATGCAAGGCGCGCTATGTGGGCAAGGAAGAGCTGCTGCGCACGGCCGACCATGTGGTGCTGGTGGTGCCCTACACCCCGGCATCGCACCACACCATCGGCGCGGCGGAACTGGCGCTCATGAAGCCCACGGCCACGCTGATCAACATTGCGCGCGGCGGCATCGTGGACGACGCGGCCCTGGCCGTGGCCCTGCGCGAGCAACGCATCGCGGCGGCGGGCCTGGATGTCTTCGAGGGCGAGCCCAGCGTGCACCCGGACCTGCTCACCGTGCCCAACGTGGTGCTCACCCCGCACATCGCCAGCGCCACCGTGCCCACGCGCCGTGCCATGGCCAATCTGGCAGCGGACAACCTGATTGCCTTCTTCGAGAAGGGTGCTCCGCTGACGCCGGTGAACACGCCGGCATCGCGCGGGTGCTGATTTACGTACACAATAGCGGCCCTGCCATCGCGCACCGCCCTGGTGCGCTCTTTCTAGCCCAGCCCCGCTTTTGACCACCGACACCCTCATCCTGCTGGCCGCGCTGGCCCTCGTACTTTTGCTGCTGGTGCTCGTTCTGCTGCGCCGCCCGCGCATCGATCTGCCGCCCGAACTGGCGGCCCGCCTGTTGGCCCTGGAGCAGACGGCCCAGGCCACGCAGCTCGCGGTGGCCCGCAACGATGGCGCGATGGAGGCCCTGGCCCAGCAGATGCGCGGTTTCACGCAGACCACGCAGGCCACGCTAGAAACCGTGCGCCACGCCGTGGACGAACGCCTGGCGCAGGCCGTGACCGAGTCGCGCACTGGCCGCGCCGAGCTGCTGGCGGCCTTCGGCGTGTTTGAGGGCCGGCTGGAGCAGCGCATCGAAGGCCTGCAGCAGGTGGTGGCCGGCCGGCTGGAGGACAGCCGCAAGGCGCTGCTCGAGAACCTGGCCCAGGGCCAGGCGGATTCGGCCGTGGCGCGCAAGGAGCTTTCGGACACGCTCACCGGCTTTCGCGCAGAACTCACCAGCACCACGGCAGCACTGGCAGCCGAGAGCGTCAAGTCGCGCGAGGCCATGGCCGAGAGCGGGGCGCTGTTCGAAAAGCGCATCCAGGAGCGCTTCGAGGCGCTCACCCTGGCCACGCGCACCACGCTCGACTCGCTCAAGGGCGACATCCAGAGCCAGCTGGGCACCATGTCCGGCGCGCTCAAGGACCAGCTCGAAGCCAACGGCAACCAGATCCGCAACCAGTTCGCCGTGCTGCAGGACGCGGTCTCGCAGCAGCTCACCGGCATGCTGCAGGGCAGCCAGACCAATGCCGAGCAGCTGCGCAACGCGCTCAACGAGCGCCTGGCCGCCATCCAGGCCGACAACTCCACCAAGCTCGAAGAGATGCGCCGCACGGTGGACGAGAAACTGCACGCCACGCTGGAGCAGCGCCTGGGCGAATCCTTCAAGCTCGTAAGCGACCGGCTGGAGCAGGTGCACAAGGGCCTGGGCGAGATGCAGACCCTGGCCGGCAGCGTGGGCGACCTCAAGCGCGTGATGACCAACGTGAAGTCGCGCGGTACCTGGGGCGAAATGCAGCTCGGCGCCATCATCGAGAACGTGCTCACGCCCGACCAGTTCGCGCGCAACGTCAAGACCGTGCCGGGCAGCGACGACCTGGTGGAATTCGCCATCCGCCTGCCCGGTCGCAGCGATGAACATCCCGTGTGGCTGCCCATCGACTCCAAGTACCCGGTGGAACAGTACCAGCGCCTCATGGACGCGCAGGACGCGGCGGACAAGGGGCTCATCGCCTCGGCCGGCAATGCCTTCGAGGCCTCGATCAAGCTCGAAGCCAGGAAGATCTTCGGCAAGTACGTCTCGCCCCCGCACACCACCGACTTCGCGGTGCTCTACCTGCCCACCGAGGGGTTGTTCGCAGAAGTCATCCGCCGCCCCGGCCTGGTGGAGGCGCTGCAGAACGACTGCCGCGTGATGATCACCGGACCGGCCAATCTGGCGGCCATGCTCAACAGCCTGCAGATGGGCTTCAAGACCCTGGCCATCGAGAAGCGTTCGTCCGAGGTCTGGAGCCTCCTGGGCATGGTCAAGACCGAGTTCGCCAAGTTCGGCGACGTGGTGGAGGCGACCAAGAAATCCATCGATTCCGCCGCCAAGCGCTTTGAAGAAGTGGGCGTGCGCACCCGCGCCATCCAGAAGCGCCTGCGCGACGTGCAGGACCTGCCCGCACCCGATGTGGCTGGCGCCGTGCCCAAGCTGCGGCCCCCGATGTCGGCGGCGGACGCGCAGGACGAGCTGCTGTGAACGCGGCGCTGGCCCGCCTGATCGCCGGCCAGATCTGCGTGCACGCCTGCATGGCGGGCATGCGGCTGGCTGCGCCCCTGCTGGCGCTGCGCGAGGGCTACAGCGCCGCCGCCGTGGGCGTGCTGCTGGCGCTGTTCGCGCTCACGCAGGTGTTTCTGGCGCTGCCGGCGGGCCGCTATGCGGACCGCCATGGCCTCAAGCGCCCGGTGGGCATCGCGGTGGCCGTGGCCACGGCGGGCTCGGCGGCGGCCCTGGTGTTCCCGGTGTTTCCGGTGCTGTGCATTGCCGCGCTGACCTCGGGTGGCGCCACGGGCGCGGCCACCATTGCGCTGCAGCGCCACGTGGGGCGCGCCGCGCACGACGCCACGGCGCTCAAGCAGGTGTTCAGCTGGCTGGCCATCGGGCCCGCGGTGTCCAATTTCCTCGGGCCGTTCTGCGCCGGGCTCATGATCGACCATGGCGGTGTGGTGGCCGGCGACACCCAGGGCTACCGCGCCGCGTTCGCGCTGATGGCGCTGCTGCCCCTGGCCACCTGGTTCTGGGTGCGCGATACGCAGGAGTTGCCCCCGGTGATCGCCGCGGCCGGCGGCCCGCCCCAGCGCGCCTGGGACCTGATGAACGAGGTGCCCTTTCGGCGCCTGCTCATCGTCAACTGGATCCTTTCGTCGTGCTGGGACGTGCACACTTTCGTGGTGCCGCTAATTGGACACGAGCGCGGGCTGTCGGCCTCGGTCATCGGCTCCATCCTGGGGGCCTTCGCGATTGCCGCCGCCGTGATCCGCGTGCTGATGCCCTTGGTGGCCGAGCACTTGCGCGAGCGCGTGGTGGTCGCGGTGGCCATGGTCGCCACGGCGTTGCTGTTCGCGGTCTATCCGCTCATGCCCACGGCGCTCACCATGGGCGTGTGCTCGGTGCTGCTGGGCTTTGCCCTGGGCTCGGTGCAGCCCATGGTCATGAGCCTGCTGCACCAGATCACCCCCTCCCACCGCCACGGCGAGGCACTGGGCCTGCGCCTCATGGCCATCAATGCGTCGAGCGTGCTCATGCCCATGCTGTTCGGTACCGCAGGGGCCGTGATCGGGGTGGGCGGCCTGTTCTGGGTGGTGGGCGCCGCCGTGGGCGCCGGCTCGCGCCTGGCCTGGAACATGGGGGCGCCGGCTTCCGGGCACGGGCACTGACCTGCGCCGGCGCGCTGCGCCACTTTGTAAAAATCCGCCTGTGCTGGCGAAATCGGAGTAGATTCCGGTAGCGTCTGCTCACATCGTTTGCAAACCGCTGCAGGCGAGGGGGTCAGCGCTGCTGCCCACGACGCGGCCATCCCCCTGCATCGGTACGCCATTGCCCGCATGAGGAGATCTCCCATGGGTATTGCTCGTCTGTCTTGTCGCAGGCCGCTGCTGCGGCTGGGTCCGGTGGTGCTCGGCCTGGCGCTTGCTGCCGGCGCTGCCCATGCCGATGCATTGATCGACCGGGCTGCGGCCCTGGTCCAGGGCGGCTCCGCGCGCGAGGCCTTCGACCTGCTCGACGCACAGGAGGCGGTGCGCGCAGGCGACCCCGCCTTCGACGCCGCCATGGGCAGCGCGGCCCATGCCGCGGGGCAGTACAGCCGCGCCGTGCTGGCCTGGGAGCGTGTGGTGGCCGCACAGCCGGACAACATGGCCGCGCAGGTGGCGCTGGCCCGTGCCCTGTATGCCGTGGGCGACCAGCGCGGCGTGCTGGCCCTGTCGGAGCGGGCGCGCGCCCTGGGCATCCCGGTGGATGCCGCGCTCAGCATCGACCAGTTCCTGGTCTCCTATGACCGCGCCGCGAGCGACGGCGGCTCCAGCCTCAAGGGCTATGCCGAGCTGGCGCTGGGCCATGATTCCAACGTCAACGCCGGGCCGGCGTCGATGCTGCTGCCCTCGCCCGTGCCGGGCACACCGGCCTGGACGCTGGCGCCCTCGGCGCTGGCCCGTTCCTCCGACTTCCTGGCGGCGCTGGTGGCGGTGCGTGGGCGCTACGTGATGGACGCCCGCTGGTCGCTGGTCGGCGCGGCGGCCGGCACGCCGCGACGCAACGAGGGCGGGGCGGGGGCTTTCGATTCCGACCAGTTCGATGCCAGCGCGGGCGTGGCCTGGCGCTCAGAGCGCCATGAGCTGATCCTGCAAGGGCAGGGCTCCTACTATGCGCTCGACGGCACGCGCCTGCGCAGCATCGGCGGCGTGCTGGGCGAATGGGTCTACCGGCTCGACGGCTTCCGGCAATGGGGCAGCTTCGTGCAGTCGGCACGCCTGCACTACCCCACGCAGCCGCTGCGCGACGTGCAGCGCACGGTGGCCGGCACTTCCTACGCCCATGTGTTCCGCGACGGCAGCCTGGCCTATGCCGGCGTGCATGGCGGACGCGAGGAGCCCGATGCGGCCGGCGTGGACTACCTGGGCCACCGCCTGGTGGGCGCACGCCTGGGCGGGCAACTGGCCCTGGCGCGCAACTGGGCGCTGTTCGCCAACCTGGATTGGGAGCGGCGCCGCTATGGCGCGCCCGATCCCTTCTTTGCCGTGGTGCGGCGCGACCGCCAGGTGAATGCCTCGCTGGGCGTCTCATGGATACCTGCCACGGCCTGGCGCGTCACGCCGCAGTGGACGGGCACGCACAACGATTCCACGTTGCCTGTGACGGAGTATCGGCGGCGCATCTGGTCCGTCACCGTGCGCCGCGAATTCTGAACAAGGAAGAGGTGAATCCATGACGACTGAACCTCGCCTGTCCCGCATCGCGCTGCTCATGGCCATGGTGGCTGCATGGCCGGCCTCCACCCTGGCGGCGGCCGGGCTGGTGCAGTTCGCCAGCGGCGAGGTCAGCCTGCGCCGGGGTGATGCCACCAGCAGCGTGGCCAAGGGGGCCGAAGTGGACACGGGCGATGTGCTGCTGACCGGCAGCGCGGGCCGCGCGCAGATCCGCTTCACCGATGGCGGCCTGGTGGCGCTGTACCCGGACTCGCAGTTCACCGTGACCCGCTATGCCGACAGCGGCGACGTGGCGCAGGACGGCTTTGCGGTGACTCTGCTGCGCGGCGGCATGCGGGCGATCACGGGGCTGATCGGCAAGCGCAACCCGGGCAGCTACAAGGTCACCACGCCCACGGCCGTGGTGGGCATCCGTGGTTCGGCTTTCCTGGTGGGCTTCAACGCCCAGGGCCAACTCACCGTGGCAGGCGAGCAGGACGAGATCGAGGTCTGCACCGAGGCCGGCTGCGTGGGCGTGAAGGCCGGCGAAGCCGTGCTTGTGCTCTCCAGCCAGAAGCTGCCGGTGTATACCAACACGCGGGCGCTGCTGCCCTTGCCGGCACTGCCTCTGCCGCAGATGGCCGGCGACCAGTTGCAGGGAGATGGGCATCGCAGCAGCATCTTCGTGATTCCGCCGCCCCCGCCGGTGCATGTGCCGCCCCCGCCACCGTTGCTGCCGCCCGTGGTGGATCCGGTCGTGCCCCTGCCGCCCCCACCGCCGCCTCCACCAACCCCACCACCGCCTCCTCCTGCACCCGTTCCGGTGCCGCCACCTGCACCGGTGCCTGTCCCGGTGCCCGCACCCGTGCCGGTCCCCGTACCGGCCCCGGTTCCGATCCCGGTACCGCCGCCCGAGGTCGTGCCGCCCCCGCCGCCGCCCACCACGCAGGTGCCGACACCGCCACCGCCCACCACCGGGGGCGGGGGGACCACCACGCCCGGCACGACGACCCCGCCGCCGCCGACCACCACGCCGCCCACGACGACGCCGCCCCGGCCCGTGCCACCGGCACCCACCACGCCGATCTTCGTGCTGCCACCCGGCGTGATCCTGCTGCCCCCGGCTCCGCCGGCCCCGACACCGATACGCTGATGGCGTGGCGGCGCCAGGGCTGCTGGCCCTGGCTGCCACCCTGCTGCCTGCGGCGCGCTCAGATCCGGTAGAACGCCTTGATCAGGTCCCAGGCTTCCTGCGGGTCGTCGGTGTAGTGGAAGAGCTTGAGGTCCTGCGGCGAAATCGTGCCTTCTTCCACCAGCACGTCGAAGTTGACCAGGCGCTTCCAGTAGTCGGTGCCGAAGAGCACGATGGGCACGGGCTTGGCCTTGCCGGTCTGTACCAGGGTCAGCACTTCGAACAGCTCGTCGAGCGTGCCGAAGCCGCCGGGGAAGGCCACCAGCGCCTTGGCACGCATCATGAAGTGCATCTTGCGCAGCGCGAAGTAGTGGAACTTGTAGCACAGCGAGGGCGAGATGAAGCGGTTGCCGCTCTGCTCATGCGGCAGGGCGATGTTCAGGCCCACGTTGAGCGCGCCCACGTCATGGGCACCGCGGTTGGCCGCCTCCATGATGCCCGGGCCACCGCCGGTGCACACGTAGATGCGGTCGGCCGGTGCGTTGCGCTCGCTGTGCTCGGCCACCAGGCGGGCGAACTGGCGTGCCAGGTCGTAGTAGCGCGCGTTGCGCACGGCCAGCCGGGCCTTGGCGATGGCCGCCTCGTCGCCGGCGGCCTCGGCAGCGGTCAGCAGTTCGGCTGCCTCATCGGGTGCGACGAAGCGTGCGCTGCCATAGACCACCACGGTGCTCTCGATGCCCTGCGCGGCCTGGCCCAGGTCGGGCTTGAGCATCTCCAGCTGGAAGCGGATACCGCGCGTCTCGCGGCGGAACAGGAATTCGGGGTCGGCGAAGGCCAGGCGGTAGGCGTCGGCATGCAGGGGATTGCCGCTGGCGGCGTGGTTCTGCAGTTCTGCCCAGGCGTCGGCCAGGCGGCTTTCATTGAGTTGGGTATTGGCATCCATGGAACCATTGTGCCGAGGTTCTGGGGCACTTTGCGGCGCAGGGGTGCTCTTTTTGTGAGGAAGGCCAAGCCCTCCAGGGGCTGCGCTCAGGCGCGCTGCGCGAGGAACCAGGTGGCGCTCTGGATGCCTAGCACGGTCAGCGCCAGCGATCCCGCCACATGCAGCCCGGCCGTGCCCAGCGCCAGCGCATAGCGCTGCTGCATCAGCATGGCCACGACCTCGGCCGAAAAGCTCGAGAACGTCGTAAGCCCGCCCAGGAAGCCCGTGACCAGTGCCAGCCGCCAGGCCGGGTCAAGCTGGGGCAGGGCCTGGAACACCGCTACGCACACCCCGATGAGGTAGCCCCCCACCAGGTTGGCCGCGAGCGTGCCCCATGGCAGCACCGCCGTCCCGGTGTTGAGCCACAAGCCCAGCCGCCAACGCGCCAGCGCGCCCAGGCTGGCGCCAATGCAGATGGCCACGACTGCGAGCATGGTGGGTTCTCTCCCTTGAAAATAGATGCGGCAGCCATTGTGGCCGAAGCGCCTGATACCGGGGCGGCATCGATGCCAGGGAAGGCGCGAAGCGCCTCCGCGCGTAGTCTATTTCTCCTTGCCCATCACCAGGTCTGGCAGGATGGTCACGATCTGCGGGAACACCGTGATGATCGCGATGCAGACCACCAGGCACAGGAAGAACGGAATGGCGGCGCGGGCAATCGTATTGCTGTCCTTGCCGGTCATGTTCTGCAGCACGAAGAGGTTGAAGCCCACGGGCGGCGTGACCTCGGCGATCTCGACCAGCAGCACGATGAAGATGCCGAACCAGATCAGGTCGAACCCGGCCTGCTGGATCATGGGCAGCACCACGGCGCTGGTCAGCACGATCATGCTGATGCCGTCCAGGGCCGTGCCCAGCACCAGGTACACGACCACCAGCACGCTGATCAGCGCGAAGGGCGACAGGTGCATGGCGTTGACCCACTCGGCCAGCTCGCGCGGGATGCCGGTGAAGGCCATGGTCTTGGTGAGGAAGGCGGCGCCCGCCAGGATGAACATGATCATGCAGCTGGTGCGCGTGGTGCCCATCAGCCCGTCCTTGAAGTTCTGCCAGGTCAGCGAACGGCTCCACAGCGCCAGGCCCAGAGAGCCCAGCACGCCAAAGGCCGCGCACTCGGTGGCGGTGGCATAGCCCGTGATCAGCACCACGACGATGAAGACGATGAGCAGGCCCACGGGGATCAGGTTGCCCGACTTGCGGATCTTCTCGCGCAGCGTGGACGGCGGATCGGCTGCCGGCACCTTGTCCGGATTGCGCAGGCTCCACCAGCCGATGTAGCCCGAGAACAGCAGCATCAGCAGAATGCCCGGCAGGAAGCCGGCCAGGAAGATGCGGATGATGGAGGCATCGGCTGCCACGGCATACACCACCATGGTGATGGAGGGCGGGATCAAGATGCCCAGCGTGCCGGCCGTAGCCAGCGAACCAAGCGCCAGCTTCTCGTCGTAGCCGCGCTTCATGAGTTCGGGCAGCGCCACCTTGCTGATGGTTGCGCAGGTCGCGGCCGACGAACCCGAGACCGAGCCGAAGATGCCGCAGCCCAGGATGGTGGTGTGCATGAGCCGGCCGGGCACGCGGTTGAGCCAGGGCCGCAGGCCTTCGAACATCTCCTCGGACAGCTTGGTGCGAAACAGGATCTCGCCCATCCAGATGAACAGCGGCAGCGCTGCCAGCTCCCAGCTCGCATTGCTTTCCCAGAAGGCCGAGAACAGGTTCTTGGCCGGCTGCGTGGAGGTGAAGAAGGCCTGGCCCACCCAGCCGCAGATGGCCAGGGTCATCGCGATCCAGACGCCGCCGGACAACAGCACCAGCATCAGCAGCAGCAGGACGCCGCCCACCATCAGAATATCCATGTCATGCTTTCTTGTGGCCGCAGCAGGGCTGGCGGCCTGTTGTTATTGGTGGCGGGGTTCAGATGTCAGAAGAGAAGTCGCCCTTGGCGTGGCGTTCCTCGACCGCGCGAACGAAGGTGGGCACGCCGCCGCGCAGCACGATGATGAATTCATCGACCACGGCCACCCACAGCAGGATGGAGCCGAGCGCAAAGCTCAGCTGCGGAATCCACAGCGGCATGGGCAGCAGGCCCTGCGAGATGTCGTTGAACTCCCAGCTCTCGTAGGTGTAGCTGCAGGCGGCCCACATGAGGTAGCCCACGGCCACGGAGCCGATGGCCAGCGACACCACTTCGAGCTGGCGGCAGCGCCGCGGAGGCAGTTTTTCCAGCAGCAGCGTGACGCGCACGAAGTCGCCATGCTTGAAGGCGTGGGCCATGGCCAGGAAGGCCGCGGCCGCGCAGAACCAGGCCACGATGTCGTTGATGGCCCCCGTGCGCAGGCCCAGCTCGCGCATGATGCTCTGCGCCACCATGAGCACGCAGATCAGCACGATGAAGCCGGCGCCCACGGCGCCGGCGCCCAGGTAGATGCGGTCGAGCCAGCGGCGCAGCATCGTCACTTCTTGGCCGCGGTGGCGGGCGCGCTCTTGCGGTAGGCCGCGATGATGGCCTCGCCATCAGCCCCGGCCTTCTTGGTCCAGTCGGCCAGCATGATCTCGCCGACCTGGCGCATGTCGGCCATGAGCTTGGGCGCCGGGGTCACGATCTTCATGCCTTTTTCGACCAGGGCCTTCTTGTACCACTCGGTCTTCTCTTCGCTGAGCTTCCAGCCGCGCGACTCGGCATCGGCCGAGGCCTTGAGGAGCGCGTCCTGGCTGGGCTTGTCCAGCGCGTCGAAGGCCTTCTTGTTCACGATGACGGCGTTCTTGGGCAGCCAGGCCTGCGTGTCGTGGAACAGCTTGATGCTTTCGTAGATCTTGCTGTCGTAGCCGGTGGAGCCGGAGGTCATGGTGGCTTCCACCACACCGGTGGCCAGGGCCTGCGACAGTTCCGCGGCCTGGATGGTCACGGGCTGCGCGCCGATCAGCTCGGCGATCTTGGCCGTGGCGGGGCTGTAGGCGCGCCACTTGATGCCGCGCAGGTCGGCCACCGAGCCCAGTTCCTTCTTGGAGTAGATGCCTTGCGGAGGCCAGGCCACCGCGTACAGCAGCTTCATGCCCTGGGTGCCCAGCAGCTTGTCGAGGTAGGGCTTTTGCGCGTCGTACAGGCGCTTGGAATCGGCATACGAGGTGGCGACGAAGGGGATGCCGTCCACGCCGTACAGCGGGTTCTCGTTTTCGAAGTTGCCCAGCAGCACCTCACCGGCCGGCGCCTGACCGCCCTGCACGGCGCGCTTGATCTCGTTGGCCTTGAACAGGGACGCGTTGGCGTGCACCGTGATCTTGAGCTTGCCGGCCGTGGCCGTGTCCACGTCCTTGGCGAACTGCATCAGGTTCTCGGTGTGGAAGTTGGTCGCGGGATAGGCGGCGGCCAGATCCCATTTGGCCTGGGCCATGGCCGAGGTGGCGGTGAAGCCGAAGGCCAGTGCCAGGCCGAGCGCAGTGACGGGGAAGATTCGACGCTTCATGGAGTGCTCCGCAAATGGAAGGGACATGGGTGGGGGAAGTCAGGCGACTGTATCGAAAACAACTCGTTACCGCATAGGTGTTTTGCCTGAACGTTGACAAATTGCCAACAAATCATCGGTGACTTGCCTACAATCGCCGCATGCACATCCCGTGCCAGTTGTGACTACTGCAAAGGCGTTTTTCATGAAACCTGCGGCCAAGGGCAAAGGTGATTCCGGACCCATCGTGTCTTCGGCGCACCTGGTGTCGGCCCAGAGCGCGGAGATGAGCGAGTTCGAGTTCGGGCTCATCGTCGCGGGCAACGCCTTTCACCGCTGGGTGGTGCACTGCATGGCGGCCGCGGGCCTCAAGGACCTCACGCCGCTCGACGTGGTGGTGCTGCACCATGTGACGCACCGTGCGCGCGACAAGCGTCTTGCCGATATCTGCTTCATCATGAATGTGGAAGACACCCACCTGGTGAACTACGCCCTGAAGAAACTGCAGAACCTGGGCGTGGTGGCTTCGCAGAAGAATGGCAAGGAAGTGACCTATGCCGCCACCGATGTGGGCCGTGCCTATGTGCAGCGCTACCGCGAGATCCGCGAGCGCTGCCTGATCGACGCCCTGCATGCCGACGATGCCCTGAACCGCGACATCGGCGAGCTGGCCCGTTTGCTGCGTGTGCTCTCGGGCATGTACGACCAGGCGGCCCGTTCGGCCGCTTCCCTGTGATGTGTGGCGGCATGGCCCGTCGCTCCCTCTTTCTCCTCTATTGATTGCATGACGATGGCTTCTCCCGCCTCCACCCACCCCGCGCGCTGGCAGTTCTGGATCGACCGCGGGGGTACCTTCACCGATGTGGTGGGCAAGCGGCCCGACGGCACGCTGGTCACGCACAAGCTCCTGTCCGAGAACCCCGAGCAGTACAAGGATGCGGCCGTGGCTGGCATCCGCCATCTGCTGGGGCTGAAGGCGGGCGAGCCGGTGACGCCCGAGGCGGTGGAGTGCGTGAAGATGGGCACCACGGTGGCCACCAATGCGCTCCTGGAGCGCAAGGGCGAGCCCACTCTCTTGATCACCACCAAAGGCTTTCGCGATGCGCTGCGCATCGCCTACCAGAACCGGCCGCGCCTTTTCGACCGCCACATCGTGCTGCCCGAGCTGCTCTACAGCCGCGTGATCGAGGCGCAGGAGCGCATGGGCGCGCACGGCGAGGTGATCGAGGCGCTGGACGAGGCCCACCTCAAGGAGCGCCTGTGGGCCGCCTACGACGCCGGCCTGCGCAGCGCGGCCGTGGTCTTCATGCACGGCTACCGCTACACCGCGCACGAAGAAGCGGCCGCCCGCATCGCGCGCGAGGCCGGCTTCACGCAGGTGAGTGCATCGCATGCCACCAGCCCCATGATGAAGTTGGTGAGCCGGGGCGACACCACGGTGGTCGATGCCTACCTCTCGCCCATCCTGCGCCGCTACGTGGAGCAGGTGGCCGGTGAGATGCCGGGCGTGCCGCTGTATTTCATGCAATCTTCGGGCGGGCTGACCGATGCCCATGCCTTCCAGGGCAAGGACGCGATCCTGTCCGGTCCGGCCGGCGGCATTGTGGGCATGGCGCGCACGGCGGGCCTGGCCGGGCACCAGCGCGTGATCGGCTTCGACATGGGCGGTACCTCCACCGATGTGAGCCACTACGCGGGCGAGTTCGAGCGCGAGTTCGAGACCCAGGTGGCGGGCGTGCGCATGCGCGCACCCATGATGAGCATCCACACCGTGGCGGCGGGCGGGGGCTCCATCCTCGGTTTCGACGGCGCGCGTTTCCGCGTGGGTCCCGAGAGTGCCGGCGCCAACCCCGGCCCGGCCAGCTACCGCCGCGGCGGCCCGCTGGCCGTGACCGATGCCAACGTGATGGTGGGCAAGATCCAGCCCGCGCACTTCCCGCGCGTGTTCGGCCATGCGGCCAACGAGGCACTGGACGGCGATGCCGTGGCAGAGAAGTTCGCCGCGCTGTCAGAGCAGACCGGCCGCGCAGGCGAGGATGTGGCCCATGGCTTCATCCAGATCGCCGTGCAGCAGATGGCCAACGCGATCAAGAAGATCTCGGTGGCGCGCGGCTACGATGTGACGCGCTACACCCTGCAGTGCTTTGGCGGCGCGGGCGGCCAGCATGCCTGCCTGGTCGCAGACGCATTGGGCATGACGCGCGTCTTCGTGCACCCGCTGGCCGGGGTGCTCAGCGCCTACGGCATGGGCCTGGCGGACCAGAACGTGATCCGCGAGCAGGCCGTGGAGCGCAAGCTCGCACCCGAGGCGCTGGCCGAGATCGATGCCGTGCTGGAACGCCTGGCCACGGCCGCGCGCGCCGAACTGGAGCAGCAGGCGGGCGACGGCACCGCCACGGTGCACCGGCGTGTGCATGTGCGCTACGAAGGCAGCGACAGCGCCCTGATCGTGCCCTTCGGCGACGTGGCGGCGATCACCGCGGGTTTCGAATCCGCTTACCGCCAGCGTTTCGCCTTCCTGATGCAAGGCAAGGGCCTGGTGGTGGAAGCCGTGTCGGTCGAGGCCGTGGTCGCCGGCGATGCGGCCGTGGAGCCGCGCCATGCGCTCAACCCCGCACGCGAAGTGCCGCGCCGCAGCACCGTGCGCATGTACACCGGCGGCACCGATGGCGTGCCCGCCTGGCACGACGCCGCCCTGGTGGTGCGTGAGGACCTGCGCCCCGGCGACGTGATCCCCGGCCCTGCCATCATTGCCGAGAAGAACGCCACCACCATCGTCGAGCCCGGCTGGGAAGCGCAGCTCACCGACCTGGACCACCTGCTGCTTGAGCGCCGCGTGGCGCGCGCCGTGCAGCATGCCGTGGGCACCACGGTGGACCCGGTGCTGCTGGAGGTGTTCAACAACCTGTTCATGAACATCGCCGAGCAGATGGGCCTGCAGCTGCAGAACACGGCCTACTCGGTCAACATCAAGGAGCGGCTGGACTTCAGCTGCGCGCTGTTCGATGCCGAAGGCAACCTCATCGCCAATGCGCCGCACATGCCGGTGCACCTCGGGTCCATGGGCGAGAGCATCAAGACCGTGATCCGCGACAACGCAGGCCGCATGCAGCCCGGCGATGTGTTCGTTCTCAATGACCCGTACCACGGCGGTACCCATTTGCCCGACATCACGGTGATCACGCCGGTCTACATTGGCGAAGAGGCCGAGCCGACGTTCTACGTGGGCAGCCGTGGCCACCATGCGGACGTGGGCGGCATCACGCCCGGCTCCATGCCCCCGTTCTCCACGCGCATCGAGGAAGAGGGCGTGCAGATCAACAACGTGAAGCTGGTGGAACGCGGTGTGCTGCGAGAGGCTGAGATGATCGCGCTGCTGGAAAGCGGCGAGTACCCCTCGCGCAACCCGCAGCAGAACATGGCCGACCTGCGCGCGCAGATCGCCGCCAACGAAAAGGGCCAGCAGGAGCTGCGCCGCATGGTGGGAGAGTTCGGCCTCGATGTCGTGCAGGCCTACATGCGCCACGTGCAGGACAACGCCGAGGAGTCCGTGCGCCGCGTGATCACACGCCTGAAAGACGGCCAGTTCACCCTGCCGCTGGACAATGGCTCGCAGATCAGCGTGGCCGTGCGCGTGGATGCCAAGAACCGCAGCGCCGAGATCGACTTCACCGGCACCAGCGCGCAGCAGACGCACAACTTCAACGCGCCCACGGCGGTGTGCATGGCAGCGGTGCTGTATGTGTTCCGCACCCTGGTGCAGGACGACATTCCGCTGAACGCGGGCTGCCTCAAGCCGCTCAAGGTCATCATCCCGCAGGGCTCCATGCTCAACCCCAATCCACCGGCCTCGGTGGTGGCGGGCAACGTTGAGACCTCGACCTGCATCACCAACGCCATCTATGGCGCACTGGGCCTGATGGCGGCAGGGCAGTGCACCATGAACAACTTCACCTTCGGCAGCGAGCGCTACCAGTACTACGAGACCATCTCGGGGGGCAGCGGCGCGGGCGGTGTGTGGGACGCTGCGGGCACGCTGGTGGATGGCTTTGCGGGCACGAGCGTGGTGCAGTGCCACATGACCAACTCGCGCCTCACGGACCCCGAGGTGCTGGAGTTCCGCTTCCCCGTGCGGCTCGAGGGCTACGAGATCCGCAAGGGATCGGGCGGGGCCGGGCGCTGGGCGGGCGGCGATGGCGGCGTGCGCCGCGTGCGCTTTCTGGAGCCCATGACGGCCAGCATCCTCTCCAACGGCCGCCACCACGGCGCCTTCGGCATGGCCGGGGGATCGGCTGGGGCGGTGGGCATCAACAAGGTGGTGCGCGCCGATGGCAGGGTGGAGCAGCTCGACCACATCGGCCAGGCGCAGATGCAGCCGGGCGATGTGTTCGAGATCCATACCCCCGGGGGCGGCGGCTTCGGCTTCGTCGGCTGACGGTGCAGGCCCGCGCGCCGCGCGGGCCTGGCCGTATCAAAGATCCTTGCGCCCTTCGGCGGCGGGGCCGCTCAGGCTGGGCGGCACGCCGGGCTGGCCCGCCTGGCGTGCGCGGAACAGGGCGGCGCGCATCAGGAAGATCGAGGTCACGGGCACCGTGATCGCCACGAAGCCAGCGATCAACAACGCATGCAACGCCAGGCTGCCATCGGCCACCGAGAAGTAGACCACCGTGGCATGCATGATGCACCAGCAGCCCATGGTCGCGGCGATGGAGGGGGCATGCAGGCGCTCGAAGAAACTGCGCAGGCGCAGCAGGCCGAGCGAACCCAAGAGGGCCATGCCCGCACCCAGCAGCACCAGGAGGGCGACCACGATTTCCAGCCACAGGGGCAGGGCGGTGGTGGCGCCGTTCATTCGATCACCTCGCCACGCAGCAGGAACTTGGCCATGGCCACCGAGCCGACAAAGCTGAACAGCGCCAGCAGCAGCGCCGCCTCGAAGTAGTTCTTGCTGCCGTACAGCAGGCCCAGCACCAGCATGAGCAGCATGCCGTTGAGGTACATGCAGTCCAGCGCCAGCACGCGGTCCTGGGCCGAGGGGCCCTTGAGCAGGCGCGCCAGCGCGCAGCCCATGGCCAGCACCAGCATGAACAGGGCGGCAGGCAAGGCCCAGTCGAGGATGGGGGTCGTGCTCGTCATTCGAAAATCTCCATCAGGGGGCGCTCGTAGCGCCGCTTGATCTGCGCGGCGATGGCGGCGGCATCGTCCACTTCCAGCACGTGCAGCATCAGCACGCTGCGGTCCACCGAGAGCTCGGCCCAGGCCGTGCCCGGTGCGATGCTCACGATGACGGCCAGCACGGCCAGGGCATTGGCATCGCGCAGCTCCAGCGGAATCTGCACGAAGCCCGAGGGGTGGCGCCTGCGGCCGGGGGCCAGCAGCAGCCGCGCCACGGCGATGTTGGACTGCACGGTGTCGCCCATCACCGTGAGGGCCAGGCGCAGCACGGCGCCCGGGGCGCGCACGCGCACGGGCAGGGGGCGCAGGCCCGCCGTGAGCAGCGGTATGGCCAGTGCCAGCACGCCGCCCAGCACGAAGTTGCCGGCGCTCAGCGAGCGGTTGAGCAGCAGCCACAGCACCAGCAGCGCCAGCGACAGCATGGGGGCGGGGAGGATGCGCTTCATCATCACTGCGGCCTTCCGTTGGCGCCCGGTGCCGTGCCGGGCGGGTTGGGCACGGGCATGGCCGACATCACGGCCTGCACGTAGGTGCCGGGGGCATGCAGTGCGTCGGCCGTGGCCTGGGTGTAGCGCATCACCGCGCCGCCCTGCCAGGCCAGCAATGCGCAGCCCGTGAGCAGCAGGGCGATGGGCAGGCCCTCCAGCACCAGCAGCTTGGGCGCGGCGCGGTCGTGCAAGGCCCAGAAGTGGCGGATGCCGGCGCGGGTGAGCGCGATCAGCGCCAGAAGGCCTGTGCCCACCATCAGCGCCAGCAGCGCCCAGCCGCCCGAGCCCAGCACGAAGCCGCCCGAAGCGCCCAGGCCCAGCGGGTTGAGCAGGGCGTGGATCATCGCGAACTTGCCCACGAAGCCCGGCAGCGGCGGCAGCCCGGCGATCACCAGGGTGCAGGCCATGAAGGCCAGGCCCAGGAAGGCCACCGCGGCCGGGATGACCTGGCCGATCAGAACCTCTTCCTTCTCGTCCAGGTTCAGGCCCTGGGTGTGCACCAGGTCGGCGGTGAGGAAGGGCGCGTCGTCCGTCTGCTCGTGCGGTGCCAGGCTGGCGCCATCGTTGCGCCAGCGCTCGATCAGGTCGGTCAGCAGGAACAGGGCGCTCACCGCCAGGGTGGAGCCCAGCAGGTAGTACAGCAGGCCGGCAGTCAGCAGGGTCTGCCCGAAGCCCAGGGCCGCGAGCAAGGTGCCCGAGGAGAGGATGGCGGCATAGCCGGCCAGGTGCCCCAGGCGCTGCGAGCCCAGCATGCCCAGGGCGCCGAAGCACATGGTCACCAGGCCCGCACCCACGATCCACTGGCTGCCGAACTGGGCCGAGTCGCCCGCATCGCTGCTGAACATCAGGGTCCACAGCCTGAGGATGCTGTAGACCCCCACCTTGGTCATGAGCGCGAACAGCGCGCCCACCGGTGCCGTGGCCGCGCTGTAGGCCGGCACCAGCCAGAAGTTGAGCGGCCACACGGCGGCCTTGATGAGAAAGGCCACCGCGAGGATGCCCGCACCCGCGTGCAGCAGGCCCCGGTCGGACGGATCGATGCCCGCGATGCCGCGCGCCAGATCGGCCATGTTCAGCGTGCCGGTGATGCCGTAGAGCATGGACACGCCGATCAGGAACAGCGAGGACGCCGCGAGGTTGATGGCGATGTAGTGAAGTCCTGCCGCGACGCGCGGTCGCCCCGAGCCGTGCAGCAGCAGGCCGTAGGAAGCCGCCAGCATGATCTCGAAGAACACGAACAGGTTGAACAGGTCGGCCGTGAGAAAGGCGCCCGACAGGCCCATGAGCTGGAACTGGAACAGTGGATGGAAATGCACCCCCGCCTTGTGCCAGCGCGCGGCCGAGAACAGCACCGTGGCCAGCGCCACGGTGCTGGCCAGCACCAGCATCATGGCCGAGAGGCGGTCCAGCGCCAGCACGATGCCGAAGGGGGCGGGCCAGTTGCCGGGCAGGTAGACGCCCAGGCTGGTCTGCACGCCGGGCTGCTTGGCCTGCACCAGCAGCAGCACGGCGATCACGAGGCCGAGGAAGGTGGAGACCACGTTCATGGCCACCTTGGTGCGCTGGCGCTCTTCGCGCAGCAGCAGCATGAGCCCGGCCGTGAGCATGGGCAGCGCGATGGGCGCCAGGATCAGGTGCGGCATGAGCAGCGCCGTGACGCGCGCGGTGAAATCGCCCGCCATCATGGCATCTCCTGCCCGTCTTTGCCCGCGGTGCCGTCCACATGGTCGGTGCCGGACATGCCGCGCGAGGCCAGCAGCACCACGAGGAACAGCGCCGTCATGGCAAAGCCGATGACGATGGCCGTGAGCGTGAGCGCCTGCGGCATGGGGTCGGCATAGTGCTGCAGGTCCTGCGGCAGTCCTTGCTGCAGCACGGGCTCCTTGTCGATGGCCAGGCCCAGGCGGCCCATGCTGAAGATGAACAGGTTGACGGCATAGGACAGCAGCGCCAGTCCCATGATGACCTGGAAGGTGCGTGGGCGCAGCAGCAGCCACACGCCCGAGCCGGTGAGTATGCCGATGGCCAGTGCGAGTATCAGTTCCATCAGCGGACTCCTGGGATGTTGTTGTTGTGGGTGCCTGCTGCCGCCAGCGCGGCCATGGCGGCGGCCTGTTCCTCCTGCGCTTCCTCGGCGGCGCGGGCGTTGAAGCGGTGGCTGCGCACCGACTGGTGGGCGATGGCGGTGAGGATCAGCAGGGTGGAGCCCACGACCAGGGTGAACACGCCGATGTCGAAGAACAGCGCGCTGGCCACATGGATCTCGCCCACCACGGGCAGGTCCAGGTGGGCCGTGTGGCTGGTGAGGAAGGGGTAGCCCCAGAACAGCGCGCCCAGGCCCGTGGCCAGCGCGGTCAGCAGGCCGGTGCCGATCCAGCGGCGCGGGTACAGCGGCAGGTGGGCTTCGACCCAGGAGGTGCCCGACACCATGTACTGCAGCACCAGGGCGACCGAGAACACCAGGCCGGCCACGAAGCCGCCGCCCGGCTCGTTGTGCCCGCGCATGAAGAGGTACACCGCCACCATGGTCGCAAAAGGCAGCAGCAGGCGCACCAGCACGGCCGGCACCATGAGGTAGCCCACGGCGGTGTCGGCGGTCTGGCGTGGGTTGGCCAGGTCGGTGGCCACGTCGGCCGGCACGGCGCGCTGCTGGGGCGGCAGGTCCATGACCTCGCGCGCGGGGCGGAAGCGCCGCAGCAGCGCATACACCGTGAGCGCCACAATGCCCAGCACCACGATCTCGCCGAAGGTATCGAACCCGCGGAAGTCCACCAGCATCACGTTGACCACGTTGGTGCCGCCGCCCTCGGTGAGAGCCCGCTCCAGGAAGAAGGTGGAGGTGCTCTCGGGGAAGGGCCGGCTCATCATGGCGAACGACAGCAGGGCCATGCCGGTGCCCGAGAGCAGGGCCAGGGCCATGTCGCGGTAGCGGCGCAGCTGGGTGCGGCGCGCCTGCGACAGCGTGGGCACGCGCAGGCTTTCGTCGCGCCGGGGCAGCCAGCGCAGGCCTAGCAGGATGAGGATGGTGGTCACCACCTCCACCACGATCTGCGTGAGCGCGAGGTCGGGCGCCGAGAACCACAGGAAGGTCAGGCAGGTGCACAGCCCGGCACCGCCCAGCAAGGTGAGCGCGGCCAGCCGGTGGTACTTGGCCTGCCAGGCGGCCGCCACGGCGCACAGGGCACCCAACAGCCAGAGCCCCGCGAACGCCGGCGACAGGGGCAACTGTTCGCGCGAACCGATGGGCAGGCCGCGCACCCACAGCGGCAGCGTGCCGGCCACCAGGGCCGCGACCACCAGCCAGAGCATCTGCCACTGCAGCCGCCCGGTGCCCAGCAGGCGCCGGCCATTGCGCCCGGCCAGCGACAACCGGGCCAGGACCCAGTCGAACAGGCGCTGGCCGCTGATGTGGTGCATGAGCGGTGGTGCGTCCAGCGCGCCGCGCTCGCGCAGCCAGCGCAGCAGCAGGTAGAGCGCCACGCCGCCGCCCAGGGCCACCAGGCTCATCACGAACGGGGTGTTGAAGCCGTGCCACACGGCCAGGCTGTAGGTGGGCAGCTCGCCGCCGACCACGGGCCTGGCCGCGGCCTGCAGCACGGCGCCGACCGACCACGCCGGCACCATGCCCACCACCAGGCAGGCCAGCACCAGCAGTTCCACCGGCACGCGCATCCAGTGCGGGGGCTCGTGCGGCGTGTGGGGCAGATCGGTGGCGGGCGGGCCGAAGAACACGTCTGCGATGAAGCGCAGCGAGTAGGCCACGCTGAAGATGCCGGCCAGGGTGGCGGCCACGGGCAGCAGGATTTCGAGCCAGGGCACGGTGTTCACGAACACCGTCTCGGCAAAGAACATCTCCTTGGACAGAAAGCCGTTGAGCAGCGGCACACCGGCCATGGCGGCGCTGGCCACCATGGCCAGCGTGCCGGTGATGGGCATCATGCGCAGCAGGCCTGACAGGCGGCGGATGTCGCGGGTGCCGCTTTCATGGTCCACGATGCCGGCCGCCATGAACAGCGAGGCCTTGAAGGTGGCGTGGTTCATGATGTGGAACACGGCGGCCACGGCGGCCAGCGGGCTGTTCAGGCCCAGCAGCAGGGTGATGAGTCCGAGGTGCGAGATGGTGGAGTAGGCCAGCAAGCCCTTGAGGTCGTGCTGGAACATGGCTGCATAGCCGCCCACCAGCAGGGTGCACAGGCCTGCGCCGCCCACCAGCCAGAACCACTGCTCCGTGCCGGCCAGCGCCGGCCACAGCCGCGCCAGCAGGAAGACGCCAGCCTTGACCATGGTGGCCGAGTGCAGGTAGGCCGACACCGGCGTGGGCGCCGCCATGGCATTGGGCAGCCAGAACTGGAAGGGGAACTGCGCGCTCTTGGTGAAGGCGCCCAGCAGCACCAGCACCAGCGCCGTGAGGTACAGCGGATGCGCCTTGATCAGCGTGCCCGCGGCGAGCACGTGGTCTAGGTCGTAGCTGCCCACGACGTGGCCCAGCACCAGCATGCCGGCCAGCATGCACAACCCGCCCGTGCCCGTGACGGTGAGCGCCATGCGCGCGCCGCGGCGTGCATCCTTGCGGTGGTGCCAGTAGCCGATCAGCAGAAACGAGAACAGGCTGGTCAGCTCCCAGAACAGCGCGATCTGGATGATGTTGCCCGACAGCACCACACCCACCATGGCGCCCATGAAGGCCAGGAAGAACGAGAAGAAGCGCGGCACCGGGTCGGCCGCCGACATGTAGTAGCGCGCATACAGCACGACGAGCGAGCCCACGCCCAGCACCAGCATGCAGAACATCCAGGCAAAGCCGTCCAGGCGCAGCACCAGGTTCAGGCCCAGTGCGGGCAGCCAGGTGATCTCCTGGCGCAGCACCTCGCCCCCTGCGATCTGGGGAAAGTACAGCGCGGCCTGCACCGCACAGAACAGGGCGATGAGGCCGGCCAAGGTGGATTCGGTGTTGCGGGCGTTGGTGGGCAGGACCGCCGCCAGCAGGCTGCCGATGAAGGGGAGGATGATGAGGGTGATCAGGGGCATGCCCGAACGATTTTAGGGCGTGCTCCCAAAGTCCCTTTGCAGCGGCTGGAGAGAGACGGCTCCTGCATGGCCAGGGGCCGGGCATGAAAAAGCCCGCTTGAGCGGGCTGACTGCCATGCGGATGCGCCCGCGGAGCGGGCTCTCGTCACTTCTTCGCGTCGCTGGCGGTCGCCTGCGGGGCAGCAGCGGCAGCAGGCTCTGCCGCCTTGTCCTTCTTCTTGCTGGCGGGCTTGTCTTCGCCCTTGGCTGCGGTCTTGCTGGCCTTGGCTTCCGCTTCCTTCTTTTTCTTGTCGGCCTTGGCCTGGGCGGCGGCGCTGAAGCGCTTGCCGTTGACGGTCAGGCCCTCGGCCGAGAACTTGGCGGCCGTCTTCTCGCCCACGCCTCCCACGCGGCCGATGAAGTCGCTCCAGTCCTTGAACTCGCTTTTCTTGCGCTCGTTGAGGATCTTCTCGGACATGGCCGGGCCGATGCCCTTGATGCCGTCGAGTTCGGCCGCGCTGGCCTTGTTCACGTCCACGGCGGCGAACGACGCGCCCGCAAACAGCAGGGCAATGATGAACAGGAATTTCTTGAACATGGATGCGGCTCCCTCTAGTTGTGTGTTGAGCGCGGGCCGGACGGCTCGCGCAGCCATCATATCGGCCCGGGGGATCAAAGCTCTTCTACACGGCGGGCGGGGTAACTGTCCCAGGTCTGGCAGCCGGGGCATTGCCAGAAATGCTGGCGCGCCTCGAAACCGCAGGCCGCGCAGCGGTAGCGCGTGAGCGGCTTGACGGCGTGGTCCAGGGCCCGTTGCACCTGGGGGTGGAACTCCTCGTGCTCCAGCTTCTCGCCGGCCAGCCACTTGGCGGCGGCCACCAGGGATTTTTCCTTGTCCAGGTGGTCCACATAGCGCTGGCGGGCGCCTTCTCCGGCTCCCAGGGCGGTGTCGATGGACACCAGGCTCTCCAGCACGTCGAGCGAGGGGCCGCCGTCGTAGTGCTCCTGCAGCAGGGCCTGGGCCTGCGCCGTCTGCCCCGTGGTGGCGGCCACCTCCACCATCAGTGGCGCGGCCAGGGGCAGGGCGGCGGGGTTGTGCTCGCCCAGCGCCTTCAGGGTGGCCAGTGCGGCGGCGGGCTGGCCCATCAGGTGTTGCAGCCGTGCCATGTCGATGCGGGCGCGTGCGGCGCCCGGGGCTGCGGCCACGGCCTGCTCCAGCAGCGCGAGGGCGCCGGCATGGTCGGCCTGGCCGCTGAGCGCTGCCGCCTGCTCGCACAGGTAATGCGCCTGGCGGGTGCTGAAGTCGCCCTGGTCGGCATCGTGCATCTTGCGCGCGATGGTGGTGGCGTGCGGCCAGTCGCGCGAGCGCTCGTAGATGGCCAGCAGTGCCAGACGGGCCTGGGCCTCGAAGGGCGTGCCCTCCAGGCGGTTGAGCGCGTCCTCGGCGCGGTCGAGCAGGCCAGCCTTGAGAAAGTCGAGCGCCAGCGCATGCTGGGCGCGCTCGCGGTCGGTGCGGCTCAGGTCGCCGCGCGAAAGCAGGTGCTCGTGCACGCGCACGGCGCGGTCGTACTCGCCGCGGCGGCGGAACAGATTGCCGAGGGCGAAGTGCAGCTCCGAGGTGTCGGGGTCGTTCTGCACCGCCTCGATGAAGGCGTCGATGGCCTGGTCCTGCTGCTCGTTGAGCAGGAAGTTCAGTCCCTTGAAGTAGGCCTTGGGTGCGCGGCGGTTCTCTGCGCGCAACTGGCGGATGTCGAAGCGCGATGCCAGCCAGCCGAGCACGAAGGCCAGCGGCAGGCCCAGCAGGATCCAGCTGAGGTCAAATTCCATGGATGGGCGGCATCTCGGCAGGTGCGGCTTCGGCCGGGACGGCGGCCTTGGCAGGGGTGGCGGGTGGTGTTGTCTGCTTCAGTGCCTGGCGTGCCACGCTGCGGTGCTTCCACCAGCGCGGCACCATGCCCAGCACGCCGACGATGAGGCCGGCGGAAAACGCCGTGAGCACGACCAGCACCAGCGGCGCGCGCCACTGTGTGCCGAAGAAGAAGTGCACGGTGGCGTCCTGCTGGTTGTTCAGCGCGAACGCGAAGAGGGTAAAAAAAATGGCTGCCTTGAGCAGCCACAGGAGGTATTTCATGGGGCTCCCCGGTGGTGGGGAGATTCTACGGCGCTGGTGGCGCTGTCCCCGGGATGGTGCGCACCCCTGTGGGGAATGCACTCCCTGGTTGGCGTTCGGCCCGGCCGCTGTGTCAACCCGAGGTGCCCGTGGCCTTGGCCGCGGTTGCCGGTGCGGGTGTACCGTCGTCTTCCATCTCGGCCGTGCGCTTGTCCACAGCTTCGCGCAGGGCCTTGCCCGGCTTGAAGTGGGGCACGCGCTTTTCCGGAATGGCCACGGCTTCGCCGCTGCGCGGGTTGCGGCCCATGCGTGGCGGGCGGTGGTTCACCGAGAAGCTGCCGAATCCCCGGATCTCGATGCGATGGCCACGCACCAGCGCATCGCCCACCGCATCAAGAATGGTCTTGACGGCGTATTCGGCATCGCGGTGGGTGAGCTGGCCAAAGCGGGCGGCCAGTTCTTCTACAAGGTCGGAGCGGGTCATGGCGTCGATTGTCGGGGATAAAGAGAAGCGGGCGCACGAGGCGCCCGCTGAGGATTGACCTTCAGAAGGTCAAGCCGTCACTCACTTGTCGGAGTTGTCCAGCTTGGCGCGCAGCAGGGCGCCCAGGCTGGTCGTACCGGCGCTTTCGCGGCTCGATTGCTGGCTCAGGCTGGCCATGGCGCCTTGTTCGTCGGCCATGTCCTTTTGCTTGATCGACAGCTGGATGTTGCGGGTCTTGCGATCCACGTTGACCACCACGGCCGTGACTTCGTCGCCTTCCTTGAGCACGTTGCGGGCATCTTCCACGCGGTCGCGGGAGATTTCCGAAGCGCGCAGGTAGCCCACGATGTCTTCGCCGAGGTCGATTTCAGCGCCACGGGCGTCCACGGTCTTGACCTTGCCGGTCACCGTCTGGCCCTTGTCGTTCACGGTCACGAAGGTCGTGAATGGGTCGCCGTCGAGCTGCTTGATGCCCAGCGAGATGCGTTCGCGGTCCACGTCCACGGCCAGCACGATGGCTTCCACTTCCTGGCCCTTCTTGTAGTTGCGAACAGCGGCTTCGCCGGGTTCGTTCCACGAGAGGTCGGACAGGTGCACCAGGCCGTCGATGCCGGCAGCCAGGCCCACGAACACGCCGAAGTCGGTGATCGACTTGATCGGACCCTTGACGCGGTCACCGCGCTTCGTGTCCTGTGCGAATTCCTGCCATGGGTTGGCCTTGCACTGCTTCATGCCCAGGCTGATGCGGCGCTTGTCTTCGTCGATTTCCAGGACCATGACTTCGACTTCGTCGCCCAGCGAAACCAGCTTGGCGGGAGCGATGTTCTTGTTGGTCCAGTCCATTTCGGAGACGTGCACCAGGCCTTCGATGCCGGGTTCGAGTTCGACGAACGCGCCGTAGTCGGCGATGTTCGTGATCTTGCCGAACAGGCGCGTACCTTGGGGGTAGCGGCGGTTCACGCCCATCCATGGGTCGTCGCCCATCTGCTTCAGACCCAGCGAGACACGGTTCTTCTCGGTGTCGAACTTCAGGATCTTGGCGGTGATTTCCTGGCCGGCGGTCACCACTTCCGATGGGTGACGCACGCGGCGCCATGCCATGTCGGTGATGTGCAGCAGGCCGTCGATGCCGCCCAGGTCCACGAACGCACCGTATTCGGTGATGTTCTTGACCACGCCCTGCACGATGGAGCCTTCCTTCAGGGTTTCCATCAGCTTGGCGCGTTCTTCGCCCATGGAGGCTTCCACCACGGCGCGGCGGCTCAGCACCACGTTGTTGCGCTTGCGGTCGAGCTTGATGACCTTGAATTCCAGGGTCTTGTTCTCGTAAGGCGTCAGGTCCTTGATAGGACGCGTGTCGATCAGCGAGCCGGGCAGGAATGCGCGGATGCCGTTGACCAGCACGGTCAGGCCGCCCTTGACCTTGCCGCTGGTGGTGCCGGTGACGAATTCGCCGGATTCCAGGGCCTTTTCCAGGCTCATCCACGAAGCCAGGCGCTTGGCGGTGTCGCGCGACAGGATGGTGTCGCCGTAGCCGTTTTCGATGGAGCCAATGGCCACCGACACGAAGTCACCCACTTGGACTTCGACTTCGCCCTTGTCGTTCTTGAACTCTTCCAGCGGCACGTAGGCTTCGGACTTGAGGCCGGCGTTGACCACGACGAAGTTGTGTTCCACGCGCACGACTTCGGCGGTGATCACTTCGCCTGGGCGCATTTCGGTACGCTGCAGGGATTCTTCAAAAAGGGCGGCAAAAGATTCGGACATGTGTTTCCTTGCCACAAACAGGATTCCGGAAGCACCATTGCTTCCGTTTTTATAGCTGCTTGCGGTGGTTTTTTGCGGCAAAGCCGCGGTTAGGTGGTGGTTGATCCACAGGGCCCGTGCGCTGGTGAGCGAGCGGTGCCTTTGGGGCCGTGCAGGGCTTGCGCCCTGGCTTGCAGCGCCTTGCGGCCCTGCCAGTCAGCCCTGCGCGGCCGAGGCTGCGAAAGGCTGCCGCTCCTGCCACCAGGCAATCACCTGCTCGACGGCTTCATCGATCGTCAAGTCGGAGTTGTCCAGCACCAGGGCGTCCTGCGCGGGCTTCAAGGGAGCGACGCTGCGGGAACTGTCCCGCGCATCGCGTGCCTCAAGGTCTGCGCGAAGGTCGGATATGTTAGCCGAAAATCCCTTTGAAATCAACTGCTTATACCGGCGCTCCGCACGGCAGGCGGCGCTGGCGGTCAGATACACCTTCAAAGGTGCTTCGGGGAAGATCACCGTGCCCATGTCGCGCCCGTCGGCCACCAGGCCCGGCAGGCGCCGGAAACTGTGCTGCAGGTCCACCAGGGCCTCGCGCACCGCGGGCAGGGAGGACACGCGCGAGGCGTTCATGCCTGCCTCTTCGGTGCGGATATCGGCGCTCACGTCGTCTTCGCCCAGCAACACCCGGCCGCCTTCGAAGTGCACGGGCAGGGTCTTGGCCATGTCGGCGATGCGGGATTCATGGGCGGCGTCGATGGCCAGGCCCGCGCGCAATGCGGCCAGCGCCGTGATGCGGTACATGGCGCCCGAGTCGAGGAAGCGGTAGCCCAGGCGCTGGGCCACGGCGGCGGCCACGGTGCCCTTGCCCGAGGCCGTGGGGCCGTCGATGCAGATCACCGGGATCTGCTCGGTGGCGGCGTGGGCCACCGAGAACAGGGCCTCGAAATAGTCCGGGAAGGTCTTGGCCACGCACTTGGGGTCTTCGATGCGCACCGGCAACCGGGCCGGGTTGAAGGCCGCGAGCGAGAAGCACATGGCCACGCGGTGGTCGTCGTAGGTGTGGATGCTGGCGGCCTTCCAGTCGGCCAACTGCGCAGGCGGGGTCACGCGGATGAAATCGGCGCCTTCCTCCACCGTGGCGCCGAGCTTGCGCAGCTCGGTGGCCATGGCGGCGATGCGGTCGGTCTCCTTCACGCGCCAGCTCGCGATGTTGGTCAGTCGGGTCGTGCCTTCGGCATACAGGGCCATCACGGCCAGGGTCATGGCCGCGTCGGGGATGTGGTTGCAATCGAGGTCGATGGCCTTCAGGGGCCAGCCCTGGCCGGGTTCGCCGCGGCGGATGTGCAGCCAGTTGGCACCACCGGTGACCTGCGCGCCCATGGCGCGCGCAGCCTCGACGAAGCGGATGTCGCCCTGGATGGAATCGAGCCCCACGCCTTGGATGCGGATGCCCTCGGGCAGGCCTTCGTGGCCCGAGGCGATGGCGCCCAGTGCGATGAAGTAGCTGGCCGAGGAGGCGTCCGCCTCCACATGGATCTCGCCCGGCGAGCGGTACTGGCTGCCGGCGGGGATGGTGAAGCGCTGCCAGTCCTGGTGCGTGACCGCGATGCCGAAGCGCGCGAGCAGTTGCAGGGTGATGGCGATGTAGGGCTTGGAGATCAGCTCGCCCACCACGTCGATCTCGATGGCCTGCGTGCGAGCGGCCAGCGGCAGCGCCATGAGCAGGGCCGTGAGGAACTGGCTGGAGACATCGCCGCGCACGCGGATCGGGCCGGCCAGCGCCAGGGCCGGCACGCCCTGGCCGTGCGCGATGCGCAGCGGCGGGTAGCCGTCGTTGCCCAGGTAGTCGATCTGGCAGCCGAGCTGGCGCAGCGCGTCGACCAGGTCGCCGATGGGGCGCTCATGCATGCGCGGCACGCCCGACAGCTCGAATTCACCACCCAGCAGCGACAGCGCGGCCGTGAGCGGGCGCATGGCCGTGCCGGCGTTGCCCATGAAGAGTTTGGCGGGCGAATGGGGTGTTGCGCCACCCAGGCCGGTGATGCGCACCGTGGTGCTGCCATCCTCGTCCACCGTGCAGCCGATCTGGCGCAGGGCGTCGAGCATGACGCGGGTGTCGTCCGAAGCCAGCAGGTCGTGCACGGTGGTGGTGCCGGCGCTCAGGGCAGCCAGCAGCAGCACGCGGTTGGAGATGCTCTTGGAGCCGGGCAGGTGGACTTCGCCGCCTGCGGCGCAGAGGGCCGGCAGGTCGAGCCAGGGGGTGCTGAACATCAGCGGCCCTTGCTCGAGCGCTGCGCGCCCATGCGCCAGTGCGCGCGGGTCTCGCTGGCCAGTGTGATCATGTCTTCGAGCGCCTGCGCATCGTTCTTCTGCATGGCCTGCTCGATGTTCTGCAGGGTCTGCTGGAACTGGCGCGACTGGGCCAGCAGTTCTTCGCGGTTGGACAGCAGGATGTCGCGCCAGACCTTGGGATCGCTGGCGGCAATGCGCGTGAAGTCGCGAAAGCCCGGGCCGGCGAGCGAGAGGAAGTCGTCGCCGTCCTTCTGGCCGGTGATGCTGTTCATCATCGCAAAGGCCAGCAGGTGGGGCAGGTGGCTCACGGCGGCGAAGGCCGCGTCATGGGATTCGGGCGACATGCTGCTCACCCGGCAGCCCAGCGCGTTCCACACGGTCTCGGCCTGGCTGAGCTGGGTGGGGAGGGTGCCGAGCTGGGTGTTCGCCGTGCGCTCGATGGGCGTCAGGATGACCTGGCGGCCGGTGTACAGCTCGGCGTCGGCATGCTCCACGCCCGAGACCTCGCGGCCGGTGATGGGGTGGGCGGGCACGAACGAGCCCACCTGGTCGCGCAGCGCGCGGCGTGCAGCCTGCACCACGTCGGCCTTGGTGGAGCCCACGTCCATGATCAGCATGTTGGGCGTGACCAGGTGGCGGATGGCCTTGAGCGTGGCTTCGGTGGCGGCCACGGGCACTGCCACCAGCACGATGTCGGCGCCGGCCACGGCCAGCAGGGCCGAAGGGGCTTCGACGTCGATCACGCCGAGCTGGCGCGCCCGGTCGGTGGTGGAGGGCGATTTGCTGTAGCCCACCACGCGCTTGACCAGGCCGGCCTTCTTCATCGCCAGCGCGAAGGAGCCGCCCATGAGGCCGCAGCCGATGAGTCCCAATTGTTCAAACATGGTGGTGCGATTCCGGCAGGGGGCGACGGGGTGCGATCGCCGGGCGTTCAGGGGTGCGCGTGGGCATGTCCAGGCTCATGGCGCCACCGGGTAGGTGCCCAGCACCTTGTAGAAGGCGCACAGGCTGCGCAGCTCTTCGAGTGCGCGGGCCACGTGGGGCTGGGCGGGGTGGCCGTCCAGGTCGATGTAGAAATAGTACTCCCACTGGCCGGTGCGCGCAGGGCGCGACTCGAAGCGCGTCATGGACACGCCGTGCGCCTTGAGCGGCACCAGCAGGTCGTGCACCGCGCCGGGGCGGTTGGGCACCGAGACTACCAGGCTGGTGCAGTCCTTGCCCGAGGGCGGCGGCGTCTGCAGCGTGTGCGGCAGGCAGATGATGGCAAAGCGCGTGCGGTTGTACGCATCGTCCTGGATGGCATGCGCAACGATGTGCAGGCCGAACTGGGTGGCGGCGCGTTCGCTCGACAGCGCGGCCCAGGCCGGGTTGGTGGTGGCCAGGCGCGCGCCTTCGGCATTGCTCGACACCGGGCGGCGCTCGGCGTGCGGCAGGTGCTTGGACAGCCAGGCCTGGCACTGGGCCAGGGCCTGCGGGTGGGCCAGCACGGCCTCGATGCCGTCGAGCGAGTTGCTGGTGCGCAGCAGGTTGTGGCGCACCAGCAGGCTGACCTCGCCCACCACGTGCGTGGGGGTGTGCAGGAACAGGTCGAGCGAGCGCGTGACCACGCCTTCGGTGGAGTTCTCCACGCCCACCACGCCGTACTGGGCACTGCCCGCCGCCGTGGCGTGGAACACCTCGTCGAAGTTGGCGCAGTACATCAGGTCGGCGGCGCCGCCGAAGAACTCGATGGCGGCCTGCTCGCAGAAGGTGCCTTCGGGGCCGAGCACGGCCACGCGCTGGGGCGATTCGAGCGCCAGGCAGGCCGACATGATCTCGCGCCAGATGGCCGCCACGTGCGCACCCTTGAGCGGGCCGGGGTTGGCGGTCTGGATCTTGTCGATGACCTGGGCCACGCGGTCGGGCCGGAAGAACGGCGTGCCCTCGCGCTTCTTGACCTCTCCGACCTGCTCGGCGACCAGGGCCCTCTGGTTGAGCAGCGTGAGCAGTTGCCGGTCGAGGGAGTCGATCTGCACGCGCAGGCTGGCGAGATCAGGGGAGGCTTGCGGTTCGGTCATGAAGGGGGCAGCTTTTCTGGCGGGCGTCCGGTGGGAGAGGGGCGGGAGGGCGGGACTCAGGCGCGCTTCTGTTCAAATTCTCGCATGTAGTCCACCAGCGCCTGTACACCGGCCAAGGGCATGGCGTTGTAGATGCTGGCACGCATGCCGCCCACGGACTTGTGGCCCTTGAGTTGCAGCAGGCCGCGCTCGCGGGCGCCGGCCAGGAAGGCGTCGTTGCGCGACTCGTCGCGCAGGAAGAAGGGGATGTTCATGCGCGAACGGCAGTTGGCGGCCACCTTGTTCACGTACAGCTGCGAGGCGTCGATGGCGTTGTACAGCAGCTCGGCCTTGGCGATGTTGCGCTGCTCCATGGCGGCCACGCCGGTCAGCTCGCCCTCGCGCTGGCGCAGCAGCCACTGGAAGGTCAGGCCCGCCACGTAGATGCCCCAGGTGGGTGGCGTGTTGTACATGGACTCGTTGTCCGCCACGGTCTTGTAGTCGAAGGCGCTGGGGCAGGCGGGCAGGGCATGGCCCAGCAGGTCTTCGCGCACCACCACCAGGGTCAGGCCGGCGGGGCCCAGGTTCTTCTGCGCGCCGCCGAAGGCCAGGCCCACGCGCGACCAGTCCACGCTGCGCGAGGCCACGTGCGAGGAGAAGTCGATGACCAGCGGGGCATCGGAGCCCAGGGCCTTGAGGTCGGGCAGTTCGTGGAATTCGGTGCCGTTGATGGTTTCGTTGCTGCACAGGTGCAGGTAGCTCGCGCCGCGGCTCAGGTTCCAGGTGGCGGGGTCGGGCACGGTGGTGAAGTCGCTGTCCTGGCTGCTGGCGGCGATGTTGACTTCCGAGGCGTACTTGCGCGCCTCCTTTTGCGACTTCTGGCTCCAGCTGCCGGTGACCACAAAGTCCACGACGGCGGCGCGCGAGAGGTTCAGCGGCACGATGGCGTTCTCTGCCAGGCCGCCGCCCTGCATGAACAGGATCTTGAAGTTCGCGGGCACGGCCAGCAGCGTGCGCAGGTCGGCCTCGGCCTGCTGGTAGATGGACAGGAACTCCTTGCCACGGTGGCTCATCTCCATCACGCCCATGCCGCTGCCATGCCAGTCCAGCATTTCGGAGGCGGCTTGCTGCAGCACTTCGGCGGGAATGGCGGCGGGGCCGGCGGAGAAGTTGTAGGGGCGGTTCATGTCAGGCGAAACGAAAAAAGGAAGGTCAGTCTCGATGGGCTGGCGGCTTGCGCCGCGCTGGCCCGCATTGCTTCATGCTGCACCAAGCCGCATCGCGCGCAGCACCCGGCAGGCCCCGGGGATGCTGCTGCGCGCATGCAGTCCGTCAGGACTCGGAGGGCCCGTCCGCTCCCGGTGCGGCGTCACCGCCGGCGTCGGCTGCGCCGCCTTCGCCTTCGATCACATTGGCATCGTTCTCGACGATGCGCTGCAGGCCGCTGAGCTGGGAGCCCTCGTCCAGTGCGATCAGCGTCACGCCCTGCGTGGCGCGGCCCAGCTCGCGGATCTCGGAGACGCGGGTGCGCACCAGCACGCCCTTGTCGGTGATCAGCATGATCTCGTCGTCGGCATGCACCAGCGTGGCGGCCACGACCTTGCCGTTGCGCTCGCTCTGCTGGATCGCGATCATGCCCTTGGTGCCGCGGCCGTGGCGCGTGTACTCGACGATGCTGGTGCGCTTGCCGTAGCCGTTTTCGGTGGCAGTGAGCACGCTTTGCGTTTCGTCTTCGGCGACCAGCATGGCGATCACGCTCTGGCCGTCTTCCAGCGTCATGCCGCGCACGCCGCGGGCCTGGCGGCCCAGGGGGCGCACGTCGTTCTCGTCGAAGCGCACGGCCTTGCCGCCGTCGCTGAACAGCATCACGTCGTGCTGGCCATCGGTCAGCGCCGCGCCGATCAGGTAGTCGCCGTCATCGAGGTTGACGGCGATGATGCCGCCCTTGCGCGGGTTGCTGAACTCGTCGAGCGCGGTCTTCTTCACGGTGCCCATGCTGGTCGCCATGAACACGTAACGGTCGGCCGGGAAGGTGCGCATGTCGCCGGTGAGCGCCAGCACCACGTTGATCTTCTCGCCTTCCTGCAGCGGGAACATGTTGACGATGGGGCGGCCACGCGAGCCGCGCGAGCCTGCCGGCACTTCCCAGACCTTGAGCCAGTACAGCCGGCCGCGGTTGGAGAAGCACAGGATGTAGTCGTGCGTGTTGGCGATGAAGAGCTGGTCGATCCAGTCGTCTTCCTTGGTTGCCGTGGCCTGCTTGCCGCGCCCGCCGCGCTTTTGCGAGCGGTACTCGGACAGGGGCTGGCTCTTGATGTAGCCGGTGTGGCTGAGCGTCACCACCATGTCGGTGGGGGTGATCAGGTCCTCGGTGGAGAGATCCTGCGCGCTGTATTCGACGATGCTGCGGCGTGCGCCCAGCTTGCTCTGGCCGAATTCCGTCTTGATCGAGGTGAGCTCTTCGCCAATGATGGTGGAGACGCGCTCGGGCTTGGCCAGGATGTCCAGCAGGTCTTCGATGACCGACATGACTTCCTTGTACTCGGCGACGATCTTGTCCTGCTCCAGGCCGGTCAGGCGCTGCAGGCGCATCTGCAGGATTTCCTGGGCCTGCGTTTCCGACAGGCGGTACAGGCCGTCCTGGCCCATGCCGAATTCCTTCTCCAGCCCATCGGGGCGGTAGTCGTCGGCACTCACCACGCCGCCATCGGCGCGCGTGCGGGTGAGCATCTCGCGCACCAGCTTGCTGTCCCAGGGGCGGGCCATCAGCTCGGCCTTGGCCACCGGCGGGGTGGGGGCGTTGCGGATGATGGCGATGAAATCGTCGATGTTGGCCAGCGCCACGGCCAGGCCTTCGAGCACGTGGCCGCGGTCGCGCGCCTTGCGCAGCTCGAACACCGTGCGGCGGGTGACCACTTCGCGGCGGTGCTGCAAAAAGACGCTGATCAGGTCGCGCAGGTTGCACAGGCGGGGCTGGCCGTCGATCAGCGCCACCATGTTCATGCCGAAGGTGTCCTGCAGCTGCGTCTGCTTGTACAGGTTGTTGAGCACCACCTCGGGCACTTCGCCGCGCTTGAGCTCGATCACCAGGCGCATGCCCGACTTGTCGGACTCGTCCTGGATGTGGCTGATGCCCTCGATCTTCTTCTCGTGCACCAGTTCGGCCATGCGCTCCTGCAGCGTCTTCTTGTTGACCTGGTAGGGCAGCTCGTCGACGATGATGGCCTGGCGCTGGCCGCGGTCGATGTCCTCGAAGTGGCACTTGGCGCGCATCACGACCTTGCCGCGGCCGGTGCGGTAGCCGTCCTTCACGCCGTTGATGCCGTAGATGATGCCGGCCGTGGGGAAGTCGGGTGCGGGAATGATCTCCATCAGCTCGTCGACCGTGGCGTCGGGGTTGCGCAGCATGTGCAGGCAGCCATCGACCACTTCGTTGAGGTTGTGCGGCGGGATGTTGGTGGCCATGCCCACCGCGATGCCGGCCGAGCCGTTGACCAGCAGGTTGGGCAGCTTGCTGGGCAGGACCAGCGGCTCCTTCTCGCTGCCGTCGTAGTTGGGGCCGAAGTCGACGGTTTCCTTGTCGATGTCGCCCAGCATCTCGTGCGCGATCTTCGCCAGGCGGATTTCCGTGTACCGCATTGCGGCCGCGTTGTCACCGTCGACAGACCCGAAATTGCCTTGGCCATCCACCAGCATGTGGCGCAAGGAGAAGTCCTGTGCCATGCGCACGATGGTGTCGTACACCGCCGAATCGCCGTGCGGGTGGTACTTGCCGATCACGTCGCCGACGATACGCGCGGACTTCTTGTACGGCCGGTTCCAGTCGTTGTTGAGCTCGTGCATGGCGTACAGCACGCGCCGGTGCACGGGCTTCAAGCCATCGCGCGCATCGGGCAGCGCCCGGCCCACGATCACGCTCATCGCGTAGTCGAGGTAACTGCGCCGCATCTCCTCTTCGAGGCTGATGGGCAGGGTTTCTTTGGCAAACTGGGTCATAGGGCGGCAATGCGGCGAAGGAGAATCATTTTAGAGGGGAAAGCGTGTAGCGCTCCCGCAACATATCGTCGCAATTACGGTTTTGTCCTACGGGCCCCAATGCGGTGCGGGCGCTTTTGGTCAGTTACGTATGGCACAATCGTTTGAACGCTTTGGGTGATGGTCACCTCAAGCGTCCTGATTCGCAGCGCGGCTGCGGCTTTTTCCCCAAGAGGAGAACCATGAAGAAACTGAACAAAGTGGCGATGTTGTTTGCCTCTGCAGCGCTCGCAACCGCCGCTGGCGCTCAAACCGTTGACAACTGGAGAGACGCTTCTGGCCAACTGGTCTGGAAGAACGGCACGAACGAATACTGCTGGCGCAATGCCAACTGGACGCCGGCCACCGCCGCTCCAGGCTGCGATGGCGCCATCGTTGCTCCAGCTCCCGCACCCGCTGCTGCTCCTGCTCCTGGCGCTGCTCCCGCACCTGCACCAGCTGCTGCTCCAGCCGCTGCTGCTCCAGCAGTCATGGCCAGCAAGGTGACCTACGCTGCCGACGCATTCTTCGACTTCGACAAGTCGGTGCTGAAGGCAGAAGGCAAGGCCAAGCTGGACGACCTGGTCTCCAAGGTCAAGGGCATCAACCTGGAAGTCATCATCGCCGTGGGTCACACCGACTCCGTGGGCTCCGATGCTTACAACCAGAAGCTGTCGGTCCGCCGTTCCGAAGCCGTCAAGGCTTATCTGGTGTCCAAGGGCATCGAAAAGAACCGCGTGTACACCGAAGGCAAGGGCGAGAAGCAACCAGTGGCTGACAACAAGACCGCTGAAGGCCGCGCCAAGAACCGCCGCGTGGAAATCGAAGTGGTTGGCACCCGCGCCGGCCAGTAATCTCTCGATTGCTTCGCACCAAAAAGCCCCGGCAACGGGGCTTTTTTTCGTCTGGAGCCGGCTGAGGGCGCGGCCTTTGTACTGGTACAAAGTGCACCACCCTTGTCCGGACCGCCGCCTCTTATATATATGAGCGGGCAACAGCCCCTCCTGGGGTGCTGGCCGCCTGGAGATCCCGCCATCGTTGACAATGCATGCCATGAGTGACGATACGACCACCCCCACCCTGAATGCCGATCCGGCCGAGCTGGCCAAGTTTTCCGCACTGGCCCACCGCTGGTGGGACCCGGACAGCGAGTTCCGCCCACTGCACCAGATCAACCCGCTGCGCCTGGACTGGATCCATGCCTTGGCAGGCCTGGGTGGCAAGCGCGTGCTCGACGTGGGTTGTGGCGGCGGCATCCTGGCCGACTCCATGGCGCGAAAGGGCGCGGACGTGACCGGTATCGACCTGGCGAGCAAGGCGCTGCGCGTGGCCCAGTTGCACGCGCTCGAGGCCGGCACCAAAGGGGTGCAGTACCGCGAGATCAGCGTGGAGGCGCTCGCGGCCGAGCAGCCCGCCAGCTTCGATGTGGTGACCTGCATGGAGATGCTGGAGCACGTACCCGACCCGGCCTCCGTCGTCAAGGCTTGTTCTGCATTGGTCAAGCCCGGCGGCTGGGTATTCTTCTCCACCATCCACCGCAATGCCAAGGCCTTCATGCTGGCCATCGTGGGGGCGGAATACGTGCTCAACATGCTGCCGCGCGGCACGCACGAGTATGCCAAGATGATCCGCCCGAGCGAGCTGGCTTTGCACTGCCGCGCTGCAGGCCTGGATGTGCAGCAGACGCGGGGGCTGGAATACAACCCATTGACCAAGCGCTATTGGCTGAGCGGGGACACCAGCGTGAACTACATGTTCGCCACCCGCAAGCCGGCCTGAGCCCCATCGAGAGACCCTGTCCGTGACGACGAACCCCATATTCCACAACATCCGCGCCGTGCTGTTCGACCTCGACGGCACCCTGATCGACAGCGCACCCGATCTGGCGGCCGCCGCCGACAAGATGCGCACCGACCGCGGCATGGAATCGCTGCCGCTCGAACGCTACCGCCCCATGGCCGGCGCAGGTGCGCGCGGCATGCTGGGCGAGGCCTTCGGCCTCAAGCCCGAGGACGCCGAATTCGCCGCCCTGCGCGAGGAGTTCTTTGCCAACTATGAGGCGCGCATGACCGTGCTGACGCAGGTGTTCGACGGCGTGCCCGCCATGGTCGAGGCCCTGCACGCGAAGGGCCTGGCCTGGGGCGTGGTGACCAACAAGGCCATGCGCTTCACCGACCCGCTCACCCGCGCCATGCCGCTGTTCGCCAGCGCGGGCGCCGTGGTCAGCGGCGACACCACACCGCATGCCAAGCCCCACCCGGCGCCGCTGCTGGAGGCTGCCGCTCGCTTGAAAATCGACGCCAGCCAATGCATCTACGTGGGCGATGACGAGCGCGACATCGTCGCCGGCCTGGCCGCCGGCATGGGCACCGTTGCCGCCACCTACGGCTACCTGGGTGCTGCCCAGGCGCCGCACGCCTGGGGCGCGCACGCTGCAATTAAATCTCCCTCCGAGCTCTTGCAACTGCTGGGACAGGCCTAAAATAGAGGGTCTGGGGCTGTCCTGGTTTCGACGTGGGTTCGGAGTCAGTGTGGTGCATGTCGAGCTTGAGTCACGCTCGTAAATCTCGATTTAACAAACTAACTGCAAACGACGAACGTTTCGCACTCGCTGCTTAATTGCCAGTGAGCCTTGCAACAGTTGGCCGATGGGCTGGGCAAGGGGGTTCTGAGCAATCAGTGCCTCCCGGCTGCAAGGATAATTACATGGGCTGGCTCCAATCCGGGTACCTTGGGTTGGGGCGAGATTCAAGGGTACTGGCGGCCGGTGTAGCGTGCGACTGCGCGACACAGGCAGCGAGATCCAAAACAGACCGCTAAACATGTAGATCTGCCTGGTGAAGGCTTGCGGACGCGGGTTCAATTCCCGCCAGCTCCACCATTACAACGTCCAAGGGCGTTCGCTGACATCCAGCGAACGCCCTTTTTCTTTGGTGAATCAACGACTTACAGTGCATAGACGTTCGCGGTAGTCCATCTACATCCGAGGCAAAGCGGGGGAACAGACGGGGGAACAAATCCGGAAAGTCGTAGACTCGGGCCAGTTGTTCCCCCGTTTCCCTATGGGGGAGCCCGTTCCCCCACCCCTGGAGCTGTTCCCCCATGCTGACCGATGCGCACTGCAAAAACGCGAGTTGTTCCCCCGGCGCCAAACGCGAGCGCCTGGCCGACTCGGGAGGCCTGTACCTGGAGGTCAGCCCCTCGGGTTCAAAGCGGTGGTTCTGGAAGTACCGCAAGGATGGGAAGGAAGGGCGCATGGCACTGGGCAGTTACCCGGCCGTGGGCCTGACGGCCGCCCGCAAGGCGCGTGATGCCGCCAAGAGCCAGAAGGCGGCAGGCGTTGACCCGGTGCAGGCCCGCAAGGTGGAGAAGCTCAAGGGCGCCCGGCAGGACGGCGACACCTTCAAGGCCGTGGCCCTGGAGTGGCACGGTAAGCAGGTGCCCGAGTGGAGCCCTGGCCATGCCGAGCGCACCAAGCGCCAGCTTGAGCGGGATCTGTTCCCCTGGATTGGTGAGCGCTCGATGGCCAGCATTGAACCCATGGAACTGCTGGCCGCCCTGCAGAAGGTGGAAGAGCGTGGCGCGATAGAAACCGCCGACCGCGCCCTGATGCTGTGCCGCCAGGTATGGCGCTACTGGCTCCCCACCGCTGCCAACACCCAGCGCGACATTACCGAAGGCCTGAAAAGCCGCCTCACGCCCTATCGCGGCACGAACTTCCCCGCCGTGGTGGAGCCGAAGCGCTTTGGCGAGTTGCTGCGGGCCATGCACGCCTACAAGGGCGGGCCGACCGTGCGCACGGCGCTGCTGCTGGCCCCGCTGCTGTACCAGCGCCCGGGTAACCTGCGGGCCATGGAGTGGGCTGAGCTGGACCTTGATGCCGCACTGTGGACCATCCCAAGCGCGAAGATGAAGCGCACCAAAAGGGAAAAAGAGCAGGGCGCTGCTCACGTGGTGCCCATGCCCACCCAGGCCGTGGAGCTGCTGCGCGATCTGCACCCCCTCACAGGCCACGGCGCATACGTGTTCCCTGGCCAGCGCGACCACGGCCGGCCCATGTCGGATAACTCGGTACGCAGTGCCCTGTACTCGCTGGGCTTCGGCGATGAACAGTCATGGCATGGCTTTCGGGCCAGCGCCCGCACGATGCTGGTGGACCAGCTCGATCTCGACCCGCTGGCCATTGAAGCGAACCTGGCCCACGCGGTGAAGGACTCCAACGGCCGCAGCTACAACCGCACCCAGTACCTCACGAAGCGCTTTGACCAGGTGCAGCAGTGGGCCGACTACCTGGACAAACTGCGCAAGGGTGCAGACGTGTTGCCAATGCCGCAGCGTGCCGCCTGACGGGCTGCACCAGCACCAGACACAAGGGGCCGTGAGGCCCTTTTTTCATGGGCGCGCGATGGTCGTGCAAATTTCCTTCACCACCATTCCCGGGAAAACCGTGGGAACAGTGGGAACAGACACCATGAACCTAGCAACCATGCGGATTACCGGCCGGTAGCGAGTGGGAACAAAGTGGGAACAGACTGGGAACAGAGTGGGAACACTTTTACATAGTGAGAAAAATAACTCACACAACACTCTTTTCTACCTATTCCCATCCCTTCATGGCCTCGCTTTTGGCCCTTTGGCCCTGCCGTGTCATCGGCGCACCGGCACGCACATTCGTGGAAATGAGCGCGTGAGGGCCTTCCCCTGGAACCACCCTCGGGGCCGCGTGCAGACGTTTGCACTCGCGTCGTCTGTCTGTGGATAACTATTCCCATTAATGTGCTGAAATATTGAGCAAGTGCACCATGCGCTGGGAACCCGCATGAATGCTCACTCTCCCGATAATGTGCGAAAAGCTGTCCACAATGCACAGTAGATACGACGGGCGTTATGTTTAATAGTGTGCGCTATACGGTGATTTTTGCACACTATCGGGAGGAATGACACAATGAACGCCACGAAAGGATTTCCATGACGATTGATGACTTTGACGCTGCGCTGTCGGCACTGGGCTGGAAGGTAAGTGAGTTCTGCCGTGCAACGGGTCTGCACCGCAACACCCCTAGCCGTTGGCGTAATGACGGCGTGGAGATACCCGCATGGGTGCCCCAGCACTTGGGCCTGCTGCTTGAGCTGAAACGCCTGCAGGCTACCTACTTGGTGCCGCCTCCGGCTAACGGGGAAGATTGATGGCTATCGATTCGGTCAGTGCGATCAAGCCGCCTGATGGCAGTGATTGGGTGCCGCAAGGTCCATATGGTTTGCAGCGCTTTAGCGGGACTGGCGATTGCCGCCTATTGCGCCTTGACGAAGCTCTCCATTGGATGGGGCACAAGCTGGAATGGCCGCGAAAGAAGGCCATATATGCCGTTTTCAGCCACCTGATTCAGTTGGATGAAGCCGACTCGCCGCATCGGCGTATGGTGCTGTATGTCATCAATGGGGATGACTACGCGCAACCTCTGGCAATCGGCGACAAGCTCAATCCCAAAACGAAGGATCTGTGGGGGGAGCTTTCGTATTCTTATCCTGATACCAGCTCTTCGGGAACTGTGCGCGAAATTGCCAACACATGGGAGGACTCTTGGCCGGGCTATGTGCTTCGCACTGATGATTTTTATCGCATCGGCTGGATCGCGTATTGCAAGCAGATGAAGCAGGTAGCTCGATCTTCCGTGGGGCCGGCCGAATGGGAAGAGTTGTATCGGACGAAGTACTTTTTGAGCCTCGAAGACTGGGTGAAACGATGCACAAAGTTCATGCGCTCTTTCGGGCGTCTTGCTGTGCCTTTCGCGGTGGCGCATGAATTGTGGAGTTGGGGCACTGTAGTGGAGGAAGCGCGTGCATCCGCCTTTCCTCTGGCGGATTGGGACGCCCTAAAAGCGTACCGCCAAGCAAATCAGGGAAGCGACTGGGGGCTGGGCAATCAGATACCGGTAGCACTCACCGAGCTTGGCCAGCGCAAGGAATTGGGAATAACGGAGTCCGCCGCACTTGACGCAATGGCTAAAGAGGTGGGACTAGCGGGGCGAGAATCGTTGCGCAAGCCGCTCAAGCTGTCAGTCACTAGTAGCGGCCGCAAGCGCGCGGCGAAGGACGCGGCAGGCACTGGGCAGCCCGTTACCGCAGTGCGAGACGGGCGCAAGGTTGCATAGGCGCTGCTTTGGTGGGGCGTCTTTCTGGTTCAATGGCGCTTCATTCAAACTACCGGATGTGACATGAGCCCAGAGCTTGAGAAGCGGTTGCAGGCGTTGAGCAACACCAGCAAGGGACTACCTTTCATCGTTGAGATGCTTGAGCGGGGCGACTTCGCTGACCCGAAAGAACAAGCTGAGGTCAAACGTTGGGTGACGCGGGAAGCAAAGCTGCGCCATAAGGCCTTCTTGCGAACTCCGCAGGGATCTGCTGTGCGGCAAGCGGATGCGGCAGGGCGCGCGGTTTGGATATCGCTGCTTGCCCTGGCCATATCAGCTGTTGCGTTGTGGCAGTCGTGGAAGTAGGCATAGCCTCTCCCTGGTGCCTTGCTGATCCGCCCCAGGCACGCTACACTGCGCGCAAGCCGAGAGGCCCGGTGCTTGAAAACACCCCATCCGAAGAGGTCGCAGCCCCCACCTGAAAGCGGGGCTTTGTCACGCCTAAATTCTGGGTCGGTGCGCCTGCGCCGCCTCTCATGGTTTCGGGCGGGATGGGGCGAACGGCAACGCCGCCCGCACGGCTTCGGACGTGTTTTCAACATCCCGTCCACCCGCTGCGCTTGAAAACGCAAACGGTGGTTCCCTTGATTCCCGAAGGAGCCAAGACCATGACTGCCACCACTTCGGCCGGCCGCTGCGCTGCGCCCAAATCGCCCACCTCGGGCACCCCTGATCCCATCCAGTTGTATGCCGATGCGCACAACGCATTGGCCATGGCGCTGCATTACCTACGCATGCCTCAAGCCAATGTGCCCGGTGCATCACGCAAGGCTGTGCAGGCCCTGGCCGCGCTGCGCTGCCTGGCGAGTGCAGATGTGTGCGCAAGCCCAGATGGGAGTGCTTGACCATGGCACATCCTCACACCCCGGCTCCCGCCACCATGGCAATGTTTGCGGCCTGGCTGGCAGCACGCCAGCAATGTGCCCTGCAGGGCATGCAGTGCAGCACGGGCCAGGCCTTCGGCGTGCACTGCGATGCGTTCGCTGCACTGGCCACAGCGCACCGCCTGGTGCAGCAGTTTGAAGGTGAGCAAGTGGGCCAGGTAGCCCCGTGCGCGCCAATCAATAGGAGGGCTTAAGCCATGGCACAAATGCAATGGAGCCGGGGCCAGCTCGCATGCGCTCTGTCGGAGATTTCTCGCACTGCGCGAGCCATGGAGCGCATAGGGACGATGCAGCAGGACGCGCCCTTGGGTGGGGAACTGGAGGATGAAGACGCGCTCGCTTTTGCCAGTCGATGCCTCGCGCAGCGCATCGGGTGGCTGGCCGATATGGCCGCGCAATGTGCTGCGCCAGCTGGTGGGTATGTGGATCTGCACTCGCCGCTGGAATGGTCGATGCCGCCTGTGTTCGCTGATCGTGGGAGGGCTTGAGCCATGGCCACATCAGACGACCTGCAAGCCCTCAAGTTGGCGGAAGCGGTAGAGGTAATGGACGGATTGTCGGAAGACGGATTCTCTGAAATTGCCGCCATCGCAAAGCTCGCATTGAAGAGCTTTGAAAGCCCAGACGGCTACCGTCATCTAGACAACATCGTGCATGCCCTCAAAGCGATTTGGGGCAAGGCAGACGAGATACAAGGCTGCATAAGCCGCCAAGCCGAGTCAGTCAAATGCCGTCATGTAGACCGGGCGCAGCAACGCCGCTCTGTGGCTTGGCTTGCCTTCAAAGAACAGGAGACTGCCCATGCTCGCAAATCACATTGAGCGGCCGAGCGTGACGCTTTCCGACAGGCGCCAGCGCGTTTGCTTGGAAGTTGCATGGGAGCTGGACGCGCTGGCCAGGCTGCTGCCCGGCCTGGTGCCCAACATCGAGGAAGCGCACGGCGCACACCATGCGGTGCGGGGCATTGCTGGGCGCTTTCTGCGGCTGGCAGAAGCGCTGATGGGGGCGATTGATTCGCCGGCTTACGTCGATGAGCACCTTGAGCAAATCATTGACCTAAGGAACCCCGGCCAGGGGTAGAAAGTGGCCTCGCATTGCGCCGCAGGCCGCGCATTGGGTTGCAGGAGGGTTGCAGCGATAAGTCCGGCCGTGAGTGCGTCCAGCTCTCAGCGAGCCAGTGCGGAAAGCTGCAACCCATTTGCAACGCGACTTTGCAGAGTTGCATGGCGAAAACTGCGTTCATGCCTTGTGTGCACCACGACGGATGCGCCGGCAGACATGAAAGGTTTTTCCATGCAAGTTGTGCACTCCACCAAACCCGTTGTTCCCCGTGATCGCCTGTTGCGCCTGCCCGATGTCGAGGCCGCGACCGGCTGCAAGAAAAGCACCATTTACAAGCTGATGAAAGAGGGCAAGTTTCCCCGCTGTGTGCGTATCACTGCCCGCATGGCCGCGTGGCCTGAGTCGGCAATCTTCGCTTGGGTACAGGCCCGCATCGCAGGGGATGACCCAGCATGAAACGCGCGATGACACGAGTTGAGCATGCGGCCCATCTGCTGGCATGGCGCACTTTTCAACACGAAACCCTTTTCGTGCCACTGGGGTTTGGCGAGCTGCTGCCGCAGCAACTGGCCGGGGTCGTGGAGAAAGAGCGCATGTCGTTTCTCAAGGCAGACCATCAGGCAGGAACGTGCCTCGATGCGCTGGCCGAGCAGCTTGTGCACACGTATGCACCTGTGGCCCCTGAGGTGTGGCGTCGGCTGGATGCCGCACGCGCTGCCTTGCAACTGGCTTCCACCCACGGCGACAACTGCCGCTACCTGCAGGCGGCAGAGCTGACCTACCTGCGGCCCCTCGCCTGGCGCAATGAAGAGTGGTTTAACCACCCCGGTACATGACAACACCCATCACCCCCGACCTGATCCGCGCAGCCCTGGCGCACATTCCGGCCAGCCTTGCGCGGGACGAATGGGCGCGGGTGGCCATGGCCATAAAAAGCGAGTATCCAGATAACACCGGCCAGGAGCTTTTCGAGGCATGGAGCGCGACTGCAGACACGCACGACGCGCGGGCCACGCGCAGCACCTGGCGCAGCATCAAAGCTGGCGGGGGCGTCACCATCAGCACGCTGTTGCACATCGCCAAGGTGCATGGCTTTACCCTGCCCAAGGCCACCGAAACGCCGGCAGCGCCTGACCCTGCCGAGCTGGCCAGGCGCGAGGTAGAGCGGGCCAGACAGCGCCAAGAAGAACAGACCACGCGCCAGGCAGCGCAGGCCGCAGCGGCGGCCGAGGCGGTGGCTTTGTGGGATGCCAGCAGCGACAGCGGCACAAGCGCTTACCTGGCACGCAAGGGCGTGCAGGCGGTAGGCGTGCGCTTCACTGCAGACGGCTGGCTGCTGGTGCCGGTGCGCGATGCGGCGGGCAAGCTGTGGAACCTGCAGCGCATTGCGCCTGAGCGCGCACGTTATGGCACAGACAAACTGTTCATCAAGGGTGGGCGAAAGTCTGGCCTGTGGCACTGGTGCGGTGAGCCGGCCGGCGCCGATGTGCTGTTGATTGCTGAGGGCTACGCCACGGCCGCCAGCCTGCACCAGGCCACGGGCCGGCCTGTCGCTGTCGCCTTCGATGCCGGCAACCTGGCGAGCGTGGCCAAGGCTCTGCAGGCGTCTTACCCTGCTGCTCTGCTGGTGCTGTGTGGCGACGATGATCAGGCCACCGAGGCACGCACAGGCACCAACACCGGCCGCGTGAAGGCCCAGGCAGCAGCGCAGGCGGTGGGGGGCTTGGCCGTTTTCCCTGAGGGGCTGCCCGAGGGCGGCAGCGACTTCAACGACATGGGCCAGGCGCGCGGCATGGAAGCTGTGAGCGGTTGCATTGATGCAGCCATTCATGCGAGGGGCACAGAGCCCGCAGAACCGGCTGACGCGGGGCAGGGTGGGCCAAGCGGCAATGCGCCCCCTCCTGGCCCGCCTGGCCGCCCTGCTGGGCCAAGCGGCGCGGCTGCGGGGGAGGGGCGCCCCTTCGACCCCTTCACCGTGGATGATTCGGGCGTATGGCATGCCGGCGTGGACCGCGAGGGCCAGCCAAAGCCGCCGCAGTGGGTTTGCAGCCGCCTGGACGTGCAGGCCCTGACGCGAGACCAAGACGGGGCAGGGTGGGGCTACCTGCTCGCCTTTGCCGACCCGCTGGGCAAGCCCAAGCAATGGGCTATGCCCGCCCGCATGCTGTCTGGTGATGGTGGGGAATACCGCGCCGCGCTGCTGAATATGGGCCTGCGCATCGCCCCATCGCCCAGCGCCCGCAACCTTCTGACCCAGTACATCCAAACGCGCGACCCCGGCGAGTTTGCGAGCTGTACGGACCGTATCGGCTGGCACGGCCGGGCCTTCGTGCTGCCGCATGAAACTATCGGCGACGATGCCGAGCGCATCGTGTTCCAGTCTGAAAACCAGATGGAAAACACCTTTCGTGTGAAGCACGATGCGGAGGTTTGGCGCGACCGCATCGGGGCGCTGTGCATAGGCAATTCGCGCCTGGTGTTCGCCGTGGCCAGCGCATTTGCCGGGCCGCTGCTGCGCCCTGCAGGTATGGAGAGCGGCGGCTTTCACATTCGTGGCGACAGCTCCAGCGGCAAGACCACGGCCCTGCGTCTGGCCGCCAGCGTTTACGGTGGCCCGAGCTACATGCAGCGCTGGCGCACGACCGATAACGCGCTTGAAGCCATCGCGGCGCAGCATTGCGATTCGTTGCTGATCCTTGATGAGCTGGCGCAGGTAGAGGGCAAGGTGGCCGGGGAGTGTGCATATATGCTGGCCAACGAACAGAGCAAAGCACGCGCCACACGCAACGGCGCGCCACGTGCCCGCCTGTCCTGGCGCCTGCTGTTTCTCAGTGCCGGTGAGTTGGGCCTAGCCGACCACATGGCCGAGGGCATGAAGCGCACGCGCACCGGCCAAGAGGTGCGCATGGCCGACATTCCGGCCGATGCCGGCGCCGGCTTCGGCACGTTCGAGAACCTGCACGACTTCGCAGGCGGGGCCGTGTTCTCCAGCCATCTGACGCGAGAGGCGCAGACCTGCCATGGTGCGCCAGGCCGCGCATTCCTTGAATGGGCCTGCAGCAACGCGGATGGCCTGGGCAAGCGTGTGCGCGCGCGCGTGCAGGCCCTGGCACGGCAGTGGGTGCCCGAGGGTGCCTCGGGCCAGGTGGACCGGGTGGCCGCACGGTTTGCCCTGGTGGGGGCGGCCGGCGAGCTGGCCACAGAGGCGCAGCTCACGGGGTGGCCAGCGGGCGAGAGCGAGCGCGCTGCACACGTGTGCTTTCAAGCCTGGCTGCGCGCCCGTGGCGGCGCCGGCAATGGCGAGGTGGTCAGCATGCTGCGGGCCGTGCGCCGCTTTCTGGAATCGCACGGTGAAGGCCGCTTTACCTGGTGGCACCGGGCATCCGACGACCACAACGCCAAGACGCTGCAGCGGGCAGGATTTCGCCGCATGGTTGACAAGGACGGCAAGCCGATCAAAAACGATGCCGAGCACCAGCGGGAGTATGGCGAGCGCATGGCCCCTGCCGATGGCGAGGGGGTCAGCGTTGAATACTTCGTGCTGCCCGAGGTGTTCCGTGCCGAGGTGTGCCAAGGCTTCGACTACCAGGCAGTGGCCCGTGTCCTTCTGGAGCATGGGGCATTGATCCCTGGTACCGGTCGTGCATTCGATTGCAAGCAGCGTTTGCCGGGGATGGGGTTGTCAAACTGCTTCCGCATTTCCCCAGCGCTTTTCGCCATCGACATTTAGCTGTTGACACAGCATCAGAGGCCGAGACTGTACAGGCACCAAGAGCCACCGTCTCGAACTCTGCCCTCTGCGCAAATCTCTCACTTGGTTAGAGTCAGGCTCCATGCAGCCCACTGCCTCAGAGCGTTTCCAATCCTTCTTTGAGAACCCTCAGACCAGTGAGTTTCGAATTTTTCCTTTAGGTGCTGCCCAACATCTAAACCAGACAAACTTTCTTTCGCAGTGACAAGTTCAATCGCCGCACGGACAGTAGGGCGTGACGCCGCCCTTGTTGCGACCACAAGAGAGGCTTGAGAGGTTGTCGCTTCGGCCAGAGGTGTACCGTCTGGACGCGCAAGCCCCAAGCTCACGAGACATGCGAACGTATTTCGCCCGTGCTCCTTTTCCATTTCGAGTCGGCTTCGCTTAGAAGTACATAGATGTTCAAAGGCCGCCACAACTTTGTGTGGAGGTGCCTGGCCGAGAAAAATATCGGAAGCCCGACGAATGTCAGGAACCTCGGAGAGAGACGAAAGCCCTTTCTGAGAAGAATCAGCTACGACGAGTGTCTTGCCGATTTGGGACGTTATCCCCAAGCCATGAAGCCAACCTAGAACACGAACAGCATAGGATGCAATGGTCTTCGCTCCGAGTTCTTCGCGCTTGTTCGCCTCATCGTAAATTTGAGTGAAACGATCAGCCGGCAACGTGCCATGCATCGCCTTCTCTCTTAGCCTCCTGACAATCTCATGCGCATTCCAATAGGCAAGAGCTAGATCGAGCGCCTGCTGTTCTGACTTGAACGCGGGCACTATCTTCGTTTCCTTTCTGTTCGCCTCCACGTGACCCAAATTCGCTAGGTCGCGCACCAGGTTGTCTGTGGCTCCAATACTCAAACCCATGTGCTTCGCTAGCAGCGCGTAACTGAGCTGCGGTTTTCCAATTATGAAGCGCAATGCTTTTGCGTATCTTGGGAATGTGGTTTGAGGGATGTAGGTAACGGGGATGTATGGAATTTTCTCAGTGAGGATGTAGTCCCTAAAAATATCCCAGTAGACGGCAAGACGCGTGCCGCTCCGGATCACAAGGCGCTTGTCGATCAGTCTCGCAACAACGTCCTCGCCAAAGTCTTGGGTGATTCGGAAGAACTCAGCAGGCGACTCTTGCGCAATTTTTTTCAAGCACGCATGATCTGAAGGCCCCACATTATCCAGATCGCGCTTGAAAAGAGACTCGATATTTATGGATTGGTTGAGAATGTCGGCCTGCTCGATACCACTGCGAGACAGCTCCATAATGTGAACGCAAAGTTTCTTCAAGAGCCACGGAAAACCCTGCGAGTGATCCTGGAGAACTCGTCTCAACTGAGGGATTAGGGGCTGACCAAGTTCTTTCGCAAAGCGGTTGATCGCAGTCTCAACCTCTCTCTTGGAGAAAGGGATGAGTGCCAGCTCCTTTCGGCGATCTGCGAGCGAGTGCCACAAGTGATACGCGTTGTGCTCCGCTGGGATTACGCCGTCAGTCTTCCACGAAAAGCCGATCACCAAGTTGGATTGCGTCTCCTCGACAGCGGCACATATGCTTCGCATTTGGCTGAAAACGTCTGCCAGCTCAGCTTTGTAAAGCAGCTCCTCGAACTGGTCAAAAAACACGCATAGCACTCTGCCCTGAGCTTCCAATGCTCTAAAAAACTCATGCATTGGCGGAGTGGAGAAGATGCTCGCTGCTCCGCCAAGCTCTGGAGCCTCTAAGCTTGTACCGAAGCCAGCACTCATTGCAGCCCGAACAGCTGTTGAGACTGCCAGCTCAGGAAATCGCGCGGTCGTTGCTGCGCGAGAGTCGACAGTAAAGACAAAGTATTTTCCTCGATGGCGAACATTACGTGCCCGGGCTGCAATCTTGAGTACGGTGGAACTCTTGCCCCACCCGGACGGACCCTTTAGCGCAATCAATCGTGTGCTCGTTGTCTTGTTTCGTACCGCCTCCAAGAAATCGAAAATGTCACTCTGCAAACTATCGCGACCAATGAAATCTGCGGGCCGCGCGGGTCTGTAATCGGCCCAGTGGTCAGCCACCGGTACCTGAACTATGCTTTGAAGTTCGTCCCGAAGCCTGCTTTCGGCGACTGCCTGTGACTCAAGCTTCTCCGTAAGCCAAGGAACGGTGAATGTTGTGTCAGTTTTGGCAAGAAGGTCAAAAGTGGCTGCATCCGTGACCCGCTGTCCATTTTCAGCTTTGAACAGTAGAGCACCCGTCCGAATCCCCGTTCCGCTGTCGATCACCGGGATAGCCCAATACTCTGCACTAAGCGTAAGCAGTAGAACAGCTTCAGTTCCCGGAGTGAGCTTGCTCAGATCTATTGGGAGTTGTGCAGGATCGACTACTAGATGGGCTGAGATGAGCCGCTGCACCAAGTCTTGTGGTGGATATATTTGTAGTTGTCTACGTTCCTGAGGTGGGCGCTGATTCCACTCCTCCTGAAAACCCTTCGCATCCTTGCCTAAGGCGAATGTCGACAAGAGCCAGCCTGATGAATACTTGCGGAACATTACGTTCCCTAAAAGCTTGGTTAGAACTTCACTGGAGATCGTTGACCGGTACGCTTTGCACTCGACAAAGATCTTCTCACCAGTTGAGTGATCTGTTCCAAGTAGGTCAACCTCAGTCCCGGTGAGTCTTACCTGCTCCACGACCTTAAAGTTTTGCGTCTTCAAGAATCGTGCAGCAAATCGTTCTAGCACTGAGCCTCGCGCCGTAGTGGAGGTCTCAGGTGGAACAGCGACTTCTATTAGATGATCGAACGACATAAGTAGCCCCTTGAATTCACCAACTTTACCCGAGCGCATGACTGCCCGAGATCGACCGGTTGCAGACAGGCTGTTCGGGCGCGTGCAGAGGCGAGGTAAGTGCGCTGTAAAACGCCATGTTATGAGCCTCCCTTTTCAGCAAGCGAACCCACGGATGCCGTAGAACTATGCTCGCCGTGGCGGCGTGCACTTCGATGCAGCAATGGGAAGGAAAACATCCCGGGAGGCGATGACCAATAGCGACCGAAGTACGCAGCTTCCGGCCGCCTGTTGGGGCGGGGCAGGAGTTCACTTCGCGCCGCGATTACTCAGATGCCCCAGAGTGTGCATCAGCGCTTTTTACGCTCGCGCTCGAAAGTGGGTTTGAGTTGTAACAACGACCGGCCTGCACGCCCGGAAATGTGCAGAAATCGCGTTTTTCCCTGAAATTTGTTCCCACTCACGCCGGCAGTGGGAACAGAGTGGGAACGCGCTAAGCCCCTGTTTATGCGGTGTTCCCACTGTTCCCACTGTTCCCATGCAAAAACACAAGGGGGCGAAGGATGCGGGCGCACACGATTGCACTCGATGCCCAAAAATGTGCATCCAACTGAACGGCCGAGCGCCCGGCAGGGGGGTATGGGGGTCATGGTGTTTGCATGCCCTGAGGCCGGAAACCGATTGCCCAATCACGCGTACGCGGCCGGGAAATCTTCGAGGGGGGGTACTCCCTGTTTGGTGGGCGCAGTCTGGCCAGGGAGGGGCTATCAAAAACATGCACGCATGGCCACTGCAGACCGGCCTGTACTCTTCGCTCGCAACGCCGGGAAAAATGGAAGGTGGGGGGCTTGTCTCGGGGTGGGAGGGGGTGGGGCAAAAGTCTGAGTGTTGCTGCCTGGAAACCGACTGTTCAGGTGTCCTTTTATGGGGAGTGAAAACTACCCCCCGGGGGTTTGGCTGGCCTGGCCCTGGGCTGGATGGTGGAGGGGTAGGGGGGCGTCCAAAGTTTGGAGGCTTTGCCCCGGAAACCGATCAGTTCCCTAAATTTTTACGCGCGCAGGTTTTGGGGGAGGGGGGTGGGTCAATTGGTGCCGGTGGCGGGGGTAGCAAAACCAAAGCGGGGGAACAAATGGGGGAACATTTGCCATGCGGGAAAATGGAAAGCTATATTCCATGAGGGTTGCAGAGGGACTTTCAATTGACGCCAGCCCATCCACAACAACGCCAGACAATGGGTAACCCCCTGTTGTCTGGCGTTTTTCTTTGTGCCTCGTTGTCTGGTTTTGTCCTGAGATTCACACCGAATCCGCACGACTTTCATGCGAAGCCCAATGCACCACGCACTGCGATAGAACAGGCGTCACCAAAACGCGATCAAATGGCTGCAAAAAAGAATGGACCCGGCTGGAGCGATGTGAAGGCGCAGTTGGCCGGGATGGACCGTGCCGACCTGATCCGCCTGCTGCAGGACATGTATGCAGCCAGCAAGGAAAACCAGTCGTTCTTGCATGCGCGCTACGCCCTGGGTGACGATGTGCTCAAGCCCTACAAGGCCACCATTGACCGCTGGCTCTGGCCGGACTTCCACAGAAATCAGGATTTCTCGGTGTCCAAGGCCAAGAAAGCCATTTCGGACTTCAAAAAGGCCGTGGGGCTGTCCGAGGGCGCGGTGGAACTCATGGTTTTCTATTGCGAACGCAGTGCGGGATTCAGCAATGAGTTCGGCCTGCAGGACGAGGGATATTTTGATGCCCTGGTGCTGATGTTCAATCAGGCGCTGGACGCCGTTCAGGCGCTGCCCCTGGAAAATAGGCAGGCCCTGCTGGCGAGGCTGGATGCCGTGCGCCACACCAGCCATGCATTCGGCTATGGCGTGGGCGATGACATGGACCGCCTGCTTGCCAAAGCCGGATTGGGCTGATGCTTGTGGCCGGGCTGGCGTGAAGCCCGTGGGACTGTGGGCGCTGGCTTGCCGCCCGCAGTTGGGCGCCAGGCCGGCGCATTGTGTTGTTTCATCGCTTGCGCCGCCAAAGCTGCTGCCCTAAAAAGCCCACCACCGCCATGTTGGCCAAGGCCACGACAGCCGAAACCAGGCTGGGGTGGTGGAAGAAGTGCCAGAGCTCGAACGGGATGTACAGCCCGCCAGACAGCGTGCCCAGCCACTCACCCCACCAGCGGTCCTTCCACAGACCATAGGCCTCGGCAAAGCGCACCAGCACATAGGCCGCTGCGGCGAGCAGCAGGGGTTTGAGGTCGGTGCGCGCCAACTGGTCGATGTCCGAGAGGACCATGGCCGGGTAGCGGTCGCCGGGCGAAAGGCCGACGTGCCCGATCAGCGAGGCCACGATGTGGTGCAGGTCGTGGTGCAGCAGGCTGAGAAAGCCCAGGCTGGCCGCCAGTGCGGCGACCCCCTTGAAGGCTTCGAAGGCGGCGATGGCACGCAGCGCCTTCCGGTGGGGTGGTGGGGCCATGCCCGGCATGGTAGCCGCAAGTGCTGCCTACCGGCGCGCGGTGCGCTGGGTGCGCGGCACCCTCGGCGCCGGGCGCGCCAATTGGGCATTGGTCTCTTCCAGCCAGAGCAGCGAATCCATCTGCGACAGAAAGCGCCGCAGGTAGTCGGGCGAGAGCCCGCGCATGAGCGCCAGCGAGCGCAGCATGAGCTTGTGCGAGTTCAGCGGCCCGGCATGCTCGGGCGCCTTGCGCATGGCCTGCGTGACCTGCTGCTCTGCCGAGATCCTGGACCAGACCTCGCTGAACTGGCGCACGCTTTTCATCTCCGACAGGCTGGCGCTTTCGCTGGTGCGCACCTGGTCGGCATCGGCCTGGGCGCGGGCGGCGAGTTCGCGGTTCAGCTGGGCCAGGGGGGAATCCGCAGTGCGGCCGGGTGCTGCGACGGGCTCCTTGGTCGCCACAGGGCCCACCCGGGCTGCTGCATAGGCGGCCACGGCGGCGTCCAGCCGGCCTTGCAGCAGTTGCTGTACGGCGGGTGGCTGCGCCTGCATGCGCCGCGCCAGCGCCTGCAGGTAGGCGAAGCGCGCAGGGTCATGACGCTCGGCGCCCTCGGCCTGCAGCGATTCCAGCGTGGCGTCGGGAGGGGCGGTGCTCTGGTCGTCGTCGGTGCCGCTCATGGCGTGGCGGCCGGCTTGGGCTGGGCGGGGCGGGCTACCGGGGCCATCTCCACGCGGCGGTTCTGGGCGCGGCCTTTTTCGTCGGTGTTGTCGGCCACGGGCTGCTCGGCGCCAAAGGCGGCGGCAAACACCTGGGACGAGGGCATGCCTTCTTCGGCCAGGGCGCGCGCGACGGTCAGCGCGCGCTGGGCCGAAAGCTCCAGGTTGTCGGCAAAGCGCTGGCTGCCGCCGCTGCGCAGCGGGATGTTGTCGGTGAAGCCGCTCACCATCAGCATCTCGTCGCGCTCGCGCAGGTACACCAGCAGCGGCTGCACCAGGGTGGTCAGCAACTGGCGGCCTTCGGGGCGCAGCTCGGCCGAGCCGGTGGCGAACAGCACGCTGCCGCTGATGCCGATGCGGCCGTCGTTCATGGTCACACGGCCGCTGGCCAGCGGGCCAGCCAGGGCCTTCTCCAGGGCCATGCGGCGCTGCTCGGCCTGCTGGCGCTTTTCCACTTCCTGCTGGAGGCTGTTCACCAGGTCGATCTGCACCACCAGCACGCCCACCAGGATGAGCACGAAGGCACCCAGCAGGCCCGCCATCAGGTCGCCGAACACGGCCCAGACGGGGGCGGTCTGCTCGGTGGCGTCGTCCAGCGTATCTTCGAAGGTGCTCACGCGGCCATCCCTTGCGAGGCCGCTGTGGCGGCCTGGCTGTGCAGGCGGCGCAGGTCTTCGACGATGCCCTGCTGCGAGGAGATGCTCAGGTCGATCACCTCGCGCGCCTGGGCCACGTAGTAGGCCAGTTGCTCATCGCTGCGGCCCAGCAACTGGCCGATGGCGCCCTCGATGCTTTGCAGGCCCTGCACCAGCTTGTCGTTGCTGGCGGTGAACAGGCCCACGCCATGGCTGAAGGATTCGCCCAGGCTGGCCAGCTCCACCGCGCTCGCGGCCACATGCGTGGCCACTTCGTCGATCTTGCCGGCCTGGGTGCCCAGTGCGTCGGCAAACTGCTGGCCGGCCTGCTCCAGCACCTGGGCGGCCGAGCCCACCAGCGATTCGATGGACGCGCGCTGCTGTGCAGTCGCATCATTGACCGAATGCAGCAGGGTGGAGAGCTGCTCCATCATGGCCGTGCGCTCTTCCAGCGCGAGATTGTCGCGCTCGCCCAGGCGCGTCATCTCCTGGCGCAGCTGGGTGATGACTTCGGCCGCGGCCTGCGGTACGTCGGATGCGGTCTGCAGCAGGCGCGTGAGCGGCGCTTCGAGCGCTGCGCCCAGCGTGGCCAGGTGCTGGGCCACCGCCGCCTGCAGGGTGTCGAGCCGGTCCACCGCGGCCTGGCCGCGGGCGGCCTCGGCGTCGCGCAGGGCCGCCAGTTCGGTGCGCCACACGCCGGTGAGGTTGTCCATGCGCTCGCCCTGGGCCTGTTCCCAGCGTGCCTCGGCCTCCACGCGCGTGCGCAGCAGCGCATCGGACTGCTCCATCAGGCGGGCGGTGCTGCCCAGGGTCTGCTCCACCTGGCCGGACATGCGCTCACTGAGTTGCGCTGCCGTGCCTTCCAGCGCGCGGTACAGGCCCTGCTGTTGTTCGACGGCCTGCGCGCCTGCGCGTTGCAGTTCGGCCGTGACGGCGCCGGCCATGCCTTCCATCGATCGGCTCCAGGTGTCCAGGCGCTGCTGGTCGGCCTGCACCTGGGCGGTGTGCGACTGCGCCACGGTGTCCTGCAGCGAGGCCAGCAGGGCATTGGCACGCTGCTCGAAGGACTGGGTGGCGGCCTGCAGCGCGCTATCGAGTTGCGCTGCGGCGCTCTCCAGCGCCTGGCCCACGGCGCGCTGCTGCTCGGCGGTCTGGGCGCTTGCGCGCTGCCACTCGGCGGACAGGGTGCCGGCCATGCCTTCCATGGAGCGGTTCCAGCCTTCCACACGCTGCTGGTCGGCGGCGGCCTGGGCTGCGTGCGACTGCGCCACGGTGTCCTGCAATGAGGCCAGCAGTGCGTCGGCGCGCTGCCCGAAGGACCGGGTGGCGGCCTGCAGCGCGCTGTCGAGTTGCGCTGCCGCGCCTTCCAGGGCCTGGCCCACGGCGCGCTGCTGCTCGGTGGTCTGGGCGCTTGCGCGCTGCCACTCGGCCGACAGGGTGCCGGCCATGCCTTCCATGGAGCGGCTCCAGCTCTCGACGCGCTGCTGGTCAGCGGCCACCTGGGCGGCGTGCGATTGGGTGACTGTGTCCTGCAGCGCAGCGACCAGGCCGCTGGCGCGTTGGTCGAAGGCCTGGCTGGCCGCCTGCAGGGATTGCTCCAGCTGGCGGGCCGCACCGGCCAGGGCCTGGCCTGTCTCGTGCTGCTGGGCAGCGGCCTGGGTGCCCGCGCGCTGCCATTCGGCCGTGAGCGCGCTGGCGGTGTTTTCCATGGACCGGTTCCAGCCTTCCAGGCGCTGCTGGTCGGCAGCCGCCTGGGCCGCGTGCGACTGGTCCACCGTCTCCTTGAGCGCGTCCAGCAGGGCGCCGGTGCGCTGCTCGAAGCCCTGGGTCACCGTCTGCAGGGCGCCATCGAGCTGTGCCACCAGGCGGTCCTGGGCCTGGGTGTGGCCTTGCAGCGCGTCGGCCCAGGTAGCAGCCACCTGATGCGCCGTGCCCGCCCACTGGGCGGACAGGGCCTGCATCTGGGCATCGGTGGCCTCGCGCAGGCGCTGGTGCGAGCGTTCGGCCTCCTGGGCCAGCGTGGCCATGGCCTGCTCGACCACGGGGCGGATGGATTCGCCGGCCTGGCGGGCGCTGCTGGCCAGGCTGTCCTGCAGCGATGCGCCCACGGTGCTGGCCAGTGCGGTGTAGGCGGTAGCGGCTTCGCGGTGAAAGCCCTGCTGCTGGTCGGCCAACTGCTCGTTGAGCTGGCCGTGGCGGCGCTCCAATCCTTCCATCAGGGCCTGCAGGCGCTCGGCGATCAGCGGCATGGCCTGGGCCTGGGCCTGCAGCGCGTCGAACATGGCGTCGCGCTTGTGGGCGGGCGAGAAGCTGCGGAAGGCCGTGGCCACGCGGGCATCGAGCTGGCGCAGCACCTGCAGGCGTTCGCGCCGGCCCAGGGCCGACATCAGGCCCAGTGCGGCGGAGGTGGCCACGCCCGCGACCGAGGTGCCGAACGACAGGCCCAGGCCCTTGATGGGGGCGGCCAGCGCCGCGCGGATGGCTTCGAGGTTGGACGAGGCTTCCAGCGCGAACACCGCGCCCCGGAACGTCACCACCATCCCGAGGAAAGTGCCCAGCATGCCCAGCATGACCAGCAGGCCCACCAGGTAGGGTGCCAGGGCCGGGCCGGGCAGGGCCACGCGCTCGCCCTCGATGCGCTGGCGCACGGGGTGGCGCAGGGGCGCGGGCAGGCGCTCCAGCCAGGGGGCCAGATCCGCCTGGGGCTCGGCCGGCGTGTCGGCCAGCGCATCCGCCAGGGAGCGGGTGGCCGAGCGGAACTGCACCAACTCATAGGCGCCCAGCAGGTAGACCAGCGCGATCACGGCCGTCATGGCCAGCGCCAGCGGGCTCGTGCCCACGAAACCCCAGGCCACCCAGCCGGCGACCGCCAGGCCGGCTGCAAACACGCCGGCCATCACACTCTTGTTCATTCCTGAAACCCTGTTCTCTTGTTCTCGTTGCGGGCTGCCTCCAGCAGCCCCATGATGGGTTGCAGCCGCACCTGCATCTCCGCCAGCAGCAGGGCCTGCAGGTCCTGCTCGAAGCCGGCCAGCCAGCCGCCGGCCTGGCGCCAGCGCAGCGGCTCGTCGGCGTGGCCCGAGGCCTGCACCCGGGCCTGGTGCGCCTTGCGCAACTGCACGAAGCGCCGCTCCAGGTGGCCGGGCAGCGACGCCCACAGGCGCTGCTCGCGCGCGCCCAGCATCTGCTCCATCACCCCGTCCAGCGCCGCCAGCTGCCGCAGCGGCGCGGGGCCCTTGAGCAGGGCCGCGCGCACCTGGGCGCGCAGGGCACCCAATCGGGCATCGAGCTGCCTTTGCTGCTCCGCATAGCGCGGCCCGTGGGCTGCGAAGTCGGCCTGGGCCTGCGGATCGGGCTGCTCGACGGGGGTGTTGTCGGCGCGTTCGCGCAGCGGCCGGGCGGGGCGGGCAGGGGCGGTTGCCAGGCGGGTCAAATCGGCCTTGGTCTTTTGCAGCAGGTCCTCCAGGGCCTGCGCATCGATGGCCTCTTCGTCGCCCGCAGACGGCGCGACGGTGTGGGCCTCGATCGAACGCAGCGAGCCGTTGAGCTCGACCGCATCCACCACGCTCAGCCACTGGCCCAGCTGTTCCGCCACGTCCGGGCGTGCCGGGGCACGCTCTGCCCGCGTCCATTGCGCGAGCAGGACGACGAGGCGTGAACTATCGAGTCGTTGGTGCAGATACATCCCGGGGGTAGCCATTCACTTCGCCTGCAACCCTTGCGGGGCGGCAGGCATCCGGGAAACGGGTCCCCGTGGGCAAAACCGCGTATTTTCGCCCATGTCGGCATGCTGCCCGGGCTCCGGCACCCGGGCGTTGCAGGTGTTACACCCGGTGCATCCGCGGGTGGATGCTGAAAAAGGGCTAAGAAGGGGGTAAAAATCGGAAGAAGACAACCAAAGCCGCCAGAAGGCGCGAGTTGCCGCTACGGGAATTGCGCGCGCAGCCCCACCATGATGCGCCGCCCGGCCGCCGGCTCGAAGAATCGGCCGTTGCCATCGTTCACGATGAGCGAACCCGCGTACTGCCGGCCGAGCAGGTTGTCGAGCCGGGCCCAGGCCTGCCAGCGCGGGCTGGCGGCGGCATGGCCGAAGGTGTAACCGGCGCGCAGGCCCAGCACGGCAAAGCCGGGGGCGGCTTCGGTGTTCACGTCGTTGGCAAACACCTTGCCGGACACATCGAGCGTGGCGCCCAGTTGCCAGTGGGCGCTGGGCGCATAGTCCAGCGCCAGCTGTGCCAGGTGCCGCGCCGTACCGGGCAGGCGGTTGCCCGCGCCCACCCGGGCGCCGGCGGCACCGGTGTAGGCATCGCCAAAGAAGGCGTCGAGGTACGTGTAGGCGGCGCGCGGCTTCCAGGCGCCGGCCTGCGCGCTCCATGCCAGTTCCAGCCCGCGGCGGCGCACGTTGTCAGCGTTCTGGAACACGGTGCGGCCGTTCACCGTGGCGGCGGGCACGATCTCGCTGCGGCTGCGCGCATCGAACCAGGCGGCCTGCACCTGGTGCACGGCGCCTTGCCACTTGGCGCCGATCTCCATCTGCCGGCTGCGCGAGGCCGCGAGGCCGAAGTTGGGGCCGGTGTTGTCCCGGCTGTAGGCCATCTCGGCCAGCGTAGGCGTCTCGAAGCCGCGGCCCAGGTTGGCATACAGGTTGAGCTGGTCGCTCGCGCTCCACACCAGGCCGAGCACCGGGCTGGTCTGGCGCCAGCGGCGCGCGCCGCTGTCGTCGGGGTTGGCAGGGGTGATGAAGTGGTCGCTCACGCGCATGTCCACCCGGCTGGCGCGCAGGCCTGCCACAGCGCGCCAGGTGGGTGCGAGCCAGGCGTCCACCTGGGCAAACAGGTCGGTGTTGCCGGCGCGGTCGCGCTCGTTGCGGCGCAGCGCGCCGCTCTCGCCGTTCTGGTTGACGAAGCCCTGGCGCTGTTCGGAAAGGCGGTCGGCGTCCAGGCCCAGGGTCCAGGTGAGCGGCAGGCCCGAAGGCATCCTGGCGCTGTGCGTCCATGCCAGGCCCAGGCCGTGGTAATCGCGGTCGAGGTCCACCACGCCGCCCGCGCTGTTCTCGGCCGCGCCGCTGAACGACAGGTACTGGGTGAGCGTGCGCCGGCCGCCATAGGCGCGGGCGCGCACGCTGTCGGCCGGGCCCAGTTGCCGTTCCAGCACCAGGCCCCACTGGTTCTGCGCCACCGACTTGCGCGTGCCGAAGCTGGCCGCCACCTCGGGTGCCTGGCGCGGGTTGGCGTTGAACTGCGCGCGCGTCAGGCCCAGCGGGTCCTGTGCATCGGGCTGGTCGTAGAGGTTGAGCAGGGCGGTGATCTTCGTGTCCGCATCGGGGCGTGCCACCAGCTTGCCGTTCAAGTGGGTGCGCCGGGCCGCGCTGTGCTCGCGCCAGCCATCGGTCTCGAAGCGCGACACGTCGACCAGGCCCGAGAGCGTGCGGTTGCCGAAGTCGAACGAGGCATCGGCCAGCCGCTGGCCGAAGGAGCCTGCCGCCACCGAAGCCTGGGCCCCGCCGCCCGCGCGCGGTTCTCGGGTGTTCACCTGCAGCACGCCGCCCGCGGCATTGCCGTAGAGCTGTGCCAGCGGGCCGCGCAGCACGTCCACCTGGGCGGCCGACTGCAGCTGCGCCGTGGCGGCCTGGCCCTGGCCGTCGGGCATGGTGGCGGGGATGCCGTCCACCAGGATGCGCACGCCGCGCACGCCGAAGGTGGAGCGCGCGCCGAAGCCGCGCACGGCGATCTGCAGGTCCTGGGCGTAGTTCTGCCGGTCCAGCGCCACCACGCCGGCCTGGCCGGCCAGCAGTTCGGACAGGTGGACCAGCGGTGTGGCCGCCGTGAAGCCATCGACCTGCACGCTGGTGTGGCTGGCCGCACTGTCGAAGCGGCGCTGGGCCTGGGCGTTGCCCTGCACCTCGACGGGCGCCAGGGTGCCGCCCTCGCTGGCCTGTGCCATGGCGGGCGGCGCCAGGCCCGCCAGCGCCGAGAAGGCCGCGGACAGCGCCCGGGCCCGGTGGCTGGTGCGTGGACGGTGGGTGGCAAGTGCAGGGTGCATGGGCGGCATGGTGGGAGTGGCGCGCCAGCGTAGCGCAGGACGGCGGCCCGGCCTGTCAGCCAATGTCCCTTTGACCGCCCTGGACGTCCTGAACGCTCCTCAGCCCATGCCTGCCAGGAAGTCCGGCTGCTGGAACTTCATCTCCAGGAACTTGCCGTTGGCCAGCAGGGCCTGCGCGTCGGCGCCTGCGACATTGGCCACGATCTCCTGCATCTTGGCATCGAGCAGCGCCAACTGGTCGGCCAGGATCTGGCGCGCGGTCTTGCCGTCCTTGACCGCGTGGGTGGTGCGAAAGGCCGGTGGCAGAGCCACGTAGTTGGCCAGGGTCTCGGGCAGGTAGCGCAGCACCGTCTCGCGCACGGTGAACAGATTGGCGTCGTGGTGGCTGCGGTCACCCAGCAGGCGGGGCAGCACCTCGGCGATGGAGGTGCGCAGGCTGCGCAGGTGCGCGTTCATCTCGGGCCCCAGGTGCGGGCTGACTTGGGCGGCCAGCGCGTCGAGCCGGCGCAGGGCTTCGTCCACCGTGAGCGAGTCCTCGATGTGGCGGTCGATCTCGGGTGCCTGGCGGCCGGCGCGGCCCAGCAGCCAGCCAGCGGCATACAGCCCGGCCGTGATGGCCAGCCAGCCTGGCCCGATGGCGCCCGCGAACAGCAGTGCCGGGCCCGCCAGGGCCAGCGCGCAGCCCGCGATGTTGGCGTTGCTGTAGAGAAAAAGCAGCGCCCGCAGCTTGAACGGGCGACCCGGGGAGGGGGAGTTTGCGCTGGCTGGTGCCGTCACTGGTAGCCCCGTATCTCCTTGAAGACCAGCGCCAGCGCAGCCTTGCGGCCGTCGAACACGCGCCCACCGGTGAGTTGGGCCAGGGCCGCCATGTCGGTGTTGCTGGCCTCTCCGAACAGGATGGGGAAGATGCGGGCTGGCGAGGCTGTTCCCACGCGGCTGCGGAAGGTGTCGAGGTTGGCTCCGCTGGTGTTGAGCCCGTCGGTCAGCAGCACGATGCTCACGTAGCGCTCGGGGTCGCTGGCGCGTTCGCGCGCGGCCAGGGTCTGTGCCTGCAGCAGTGCGTCGTAGATGCCGGTGCCGCCAGATGCCTGCAGGCGGTCGGCATAGGCCGTCACCTGGGTCTGCGCGTCGGCCAGGGTGGCGCGTTCGAAGTTCACCTGCATGGGGGTGCCCACCGTGTCGGAGAAGGACAGCAGCACCACGCGCTCGCGGCTCTGGAAGCGTGCGTAGCGGGCGCTCGCGGTATCGGCCTTGGCGCCGGCCAGCACCTTGAGCGCCTCGCGCATGCCTTCCATGCGCGCGCCCTGCATGGAGCCGCTGGTGTCGAGCACGAAGATCGAGGTGGCGGGGCGCCGCCATTCACCCTGGTAGGCGGCCAGCACCGCGTCGATCACCTCCAGGCGGTTGGGGAAGCTCAGCTCCGCCACCGCTTCGCTGGGCAGGCTGGCGGGGAGGGCGATGTCCGGCGCCGTGGGCCGCAGGAAGGCGTCGGCAGCGAGCTGGCGCTGCAGCGCGGGTGCCTTGAGGGCGGCCACCAGGCGGTCATAGGCCTCGCGCTGCGCGGGGCGCAGCAGCATCAGCGGGTAGTCGGCGGAGATTACGCCATCCTTGGGATAGACCAGCGAAAGCCGGTCTGCCGCAGCCAGCTTTTCGTTGGCGCGCAGGATCACGGCTTCGTAGTTGACCATGCCGTCCAGGTCCGCCGGGTCCTTCACGAAGGCTTCGGCGAGCCAGCCGGAGCTGCCGGCGGTGAGCTTCTGCCCCGACAGAAACGCGGTCAGCACCTTGGCATTCACCTCGGCGATGGTGAGGTCCTCGGTCTTGCCGGCCACGGCCGATGCCACTGCGAACAGGGCGCTCATGCCCGTGTTGGAGCTGGTGGGGTTGGTCATGGCATAGCGCAGGCGGCCTGCGCCTGCCGCCTTGGCGATGTCGGCCCAGGTCGGGGCCTGCATGTCCCAGCCCAGGGCGCGGGCCCGGGCGGCCTTCACGCCCAGGGCGACGCGCGAATAGAAGAGCTTTTCGCGTGCCAGCGGCTTGGCCGTGAGTGCGAGGGCCGGGTAGGCGCCATTGGGCGGCAGGATGGCATCGAACTGCTCGCCGGCATTGATGCGCTCCACGATGTCCAGCGTGCCGGCGTAGGACAGCTGGAGCTTCACGTTGGCATCGGCCGCCGCCTTGAGCAGCATGGGTTCGATGTCCTTGATCTCCGAGCCCGCAAGCACGTTGAAGGTGGCTTGCGCTGCCCCTGCCGGGGCGGGCGGTGCGGCCTCCTCGCGCTGGCCGCAGGCAGCCAGCACCAGGCCCAGGGCGCAGGCGGCCAGCCAGGCGCTGCGGCGCATGCTCACAGCCGGACCTCGGTGCTGGCGCTGGCGGCCTCGGCCGTGCCCCGTGCCCGCTCCAGGTAGGCGCGCGACTTGTCGACCTCGCTGGTCAGGGTGTTGACCGTGGTCTGCATGGAATCGAGGGCCTTGAGCTTGAAGTCGGCAATCGTGTCCATGGCCTGGTAGACGTTCTGGAAAGCCTGCTGCAGCTTGGCGATGTCGATGGTGCCCGAGGCCGCCTGCTGGTGGATGGCGGCGCTCTGGTCGCGCAGCATCTCGCTGGTGGAGGCGATCAGGTTGCCGGTGGTGGTGTTGAGCGCGCTGATCTGGTCGAGCACCAGCTTCTGGTTGGCCAGGGCCTGGGCCACGATCACGGCAGTGCGCAGGGCCGAGATGGTGGTCGTGGTGGCGCGGTCCACACCCTTCATCAGCTCCAGGTTGTTCTTGCGGATCATGTCCAGCGCCAGGTAGCCCTGGATGTTCACGCTCATCTGCGTGAGCAGGTCGGTGACCTTCTGGCGCGTGTAGAACAGCATCTCCTCGCGCACCACGCGGGCCTTCTCGGGGTCGGCCGCGTCCAGTGCGAAGGCCTTGGCATCGAGTTCGCTGTCGAGCTTCTTGCCGATGTGGATGTATTTTTCGAGCCGCTCCATCAGCGACCACAGGTTCTGCTTTTCCTGGTCGATGGCGGCGTTGTCGCGCATCAGCTCGTCCTTGCCGCGCTTGAGCGTCTCGATGATGGCGTTCAGGTGCGCCTGTGACGACTGGTAGCGGTCAAAGTAGGCCACCAGCTTGTTGCCCATGGGAATGATGCCCAGCAGCTTGCGCACCGAGAACAGGTCGCCCTGGCGCGAGGGGTCGAGTTCCTCGATCTGGTGGCGCAGGTCGATCAGGCCCTGGCCGATGTCCGTGCCCTTGCCGAACAGGCCGTCCTGCACCGACTTCACGGGGCGGTCCAGCATGCGGTTGGAGACGCTGGCCGATGCCTCGATGTCCTTGTTGCCCATGGAGTGGATACGCTCCACGGCTTCCTTGAACTTAGGGTGCTGGCTGTCGTTGACGGTGATGTCCTCGATGAACTGGCGCACCTGCGCATCCAGCGCCACCACGTCCTCGGGCTTGATGCGCACGCGGCCGCTGGCCGACTCGATGGGAATGGCCGCCACCGGCGCAGGCGGCTCCAGCACGAAATCCTGCCGTACGGCAGCCACCGTGGGAGGCTGCAGGGCATCGGGCTGCGAGGTGTTGGTCATGGATCAGTCCTTATTTGAAGCGGGCTTCTATGGCTTCGATCATTCGCTCCAGCCACTCGTGGCTGGGCGGGTCAATCACGTCGACGAGCACCTCGGGCACGGTGATGCCGCGCTGGGCCCAGGTCTCGGGCCCGCGCGTGGCGCCGCCGGTGCGAAAGCCGTACTCGTTGGCCAGGGTGCGCAGTGCCGGGTCGTTCTCCAGCGCTTCGCCCACGCGCACGCCTGCGGGCGTGTAGGGCACCAGCACATGCTTGGAGAACACCGTGGGCTTGGGGTACAGCAGCACCATGTCGCTCTGGACCTTGGCCGGGTGCTTGAGCCAGAACTCCACCATCTGCGACTCGTAGGCCATGAGCAGCGGAGCCTTGCCCATGCCCAGGGCCAGGTAGTCCTCGAACGGGCCGGAGGAGGACTGCTCCTGGAAACCCTGGCGCAGGAACAGCGGCGCCACGGTGGGCAGCACGCGGTCCACGTCGGCCTGGCTCTGCACGATCTGCTGGCCGTTGGCCAGGTAGCTGGCCAGGGCCAGGTACATGGCGGCGCTGTTGGAGGTGCGCACATCGGTGGAGCTGATGAGCAGCGACTTGTTGGTCGAGAACGCCTGGCTGCCCTTGAGGTCGCGCCAGCGCTTGCCCTTTTCCACCAGGTCCATCAGGGCGGGCAGGTCCACCACGTAATAGATGTCGCCCTGGCGCTGGGCGATGCCGTTGGCCACCAGGATGTCGGCGATCGGCCGCCAGCTGGCCAGCACCATGGGGGTGTAGAACGGGTTGAACACCGTGCCTGCCTTGGCTGCTGCCCGAAGCTGCGCCGCTGCGGGGGCGCCCGAGGGAAAGCCGAAGTCGTAGGCCTTGGCGTCGTAGCGGCCGGCAATGGCGCGCGAGCCGGCCTTTTCGATCACCACGCTGATGCCGCGCGCGGCCAGGGCCTGCTGCACGCGTGGATCGGCGAAGAAGGCTTCCTTTTCCGAGCCGATGAGGCCGCGTGCCTGCACCTGGCGGGCCTGCTCGATGCGTGCCGCCTCCTGGGCGCTGCGTTCGCCGGTCACACTGGAATGGGAGAACCAGATGCCCCCCGCAACACCGGCCAGCAGCAGGGCCGCGAGCAGCGGGGCGACGAACTTGCGGATTTCCACCGGAGGATGCCTCTCTAGGTCAGGTATTTGTGACAACCATGCTACGGAGCCTTTGTGGCAATTTCATTGCAGTCGCATGGCAGGTTCCGGGCGGACCCTGCACGACGGGCGGGAAAATCCAGGTTCTGCCGCATGGCTGTCATATTGGTGTGCGAAGGTGTGGGATAGGTCCGCCGTGCGGCCGGGCAACTTGTGGGTTGCTTCCTCCTGCAACCCGTATGCCTTCGAAACACCTTCCCGCAACCACCACCTCCCTGGCGTTCGACTACAAGCGCGGTCTGGCGGGCGCATTGCTGTGGATGGTGGTGGCCCAGGCCTCGCAGGCCTATTCCCTTGGCGGCCTGGACATGAGCCTCATCTGGCCCGCCGATGGCATTGCCATCGGGCTGGTGCTGGCCTACGGGCCGCGCATGCTCTGGGCCCTGGGGCCGGCCGTGGCGCTGTGGCATGCGCTGCACGGCATCGGCCTGCTGCAGTCGCTCATCGGCGTGGGTGCCCTGGTGCTGGCAGCGCAACTGGTCTGGCACCTGATGCGGTTCGACCGGCGCCGCGAGGCGGGCCGCAACCCGGTGGTCACGGCCATCCGCTTCCATGCGCTGACGGTGCTGCCGGGCGCCGCGGTGCTGACGGCGTTGGGCAGCTGGCAGTTTCTGCTGGCCGAGGATGCGCCGCCGGGCGGGCTCCTGCGGGTGGCCGGCGTCATGGGCATGTCCGAGGTGTTCGGCATTCTGCTGTTCTCGCGGCTGACCGAGCTGGCCGCCCATGCCTTCGATGGCGGCTGGAGGGCCGGGCCGCTGCGCTGGGCGCGGTGGCAGGGCTTCTGGGTGGCCGGGCTGGCGGCGGTGATGGCGATTGCGCACTGGGGGTCGTCGCTGGCTGGCCCGGGCGTCGGCCCGTCGGCGCGCTACATCGTCTTCCTGCTGGTGGCCTGGGCCGCCTACCGGGGCAACCCCCTGTTCGTGCACCTGACCACGGCGCTGTCGGCACTGACCCTGCTGGCCTTCACGCCGCCGCTGATGGCCGGCCACAGCCCCTCCCTGGTGGTGCTGGACCAGGCATTGCTCATGGTCTGCCTGGCCGCGCTGAGTTTCTTCGCGTCGGCGACCATGGAGCACCGCCGGGAAATGGAGCGCAGCCTGCACGAGGCCGCCAGCCATGACGGCTTGACGGGGTTCCTCAACGAGCGCGGCCTGCTCAAGGCGCTCAAGGAGGCGGCCCCGGGCCCGACCCGGCTGATCGGCGTGAGCCTGCACAACCTGGAGCATGTGGTCGACCTCATCGGCCTGTTCCATACGCGCGAGATAGAGCAGGACGTGTCGATCTTCCTGCGCAACCAGCTGGGCCGGGCCTGCGTCTACGCGCGGCCGCGCGATGGTTTTTTCGTGGTGGCCGTGCCGTTTTCCGCGGACGATGCCGATGCCCGGCTGCTGCAGCTGCGCACCGCGCTGGACGGGCGCCGCTATGTCTTCGCAGAGCACAGCGTGCGCATCCAGACCGCGTTCGGGCTGCTGCCGCTGGACGGGGGGCGGGCCCTGGGCGATGACGTATTGGCAGCGCTGATGCTGCTGTGCGAGGCGGACGGCGACCCCGCGCTGGGCGACCGCCATGCGCAGGGGGCGGACCTGGCGCCGGACCATCTGATGCGCATCCGCCGGGGCCAGCTGTCCCAGGTCGAGGCGCTCAAGGACGCCCTGCGCCTGCCTGCCGGCAGCCCCGAGACCAGCGGGCTGTGGCTGGCCTGCCAGCCCATCCGCTCGGCGCATGGCGACCACGATGGCGACCTCGGTGTGGAGGTGCTGCTGCGCTGGGCGTCGAGCAGCGGCTCGCCGCACCTGCCGGGGGAGTTTCTGCCCCTGGCCGAGCGCTACGGGCTCATGCCGCAGGTGGACCGCTGGGTCATCACGCAGGTGTTTTCGGCCCTCGTGGCGCATGGCGTCACGCGCAGGGACCTCGGCAAGGTGGCGATCAACCTGTCCGGCGCCTCGGTGTCGGACCCGCGGCTGCTCGCCCATATCGACCAGTGCCTGGGCGCCAGCGGGCTCGACCCGGCGATGTTCTGCTTCGAGGTCACGGAAACCGCGGGCATCGTGCAGCGCAGCCGGGCGGTGGACCTGCTGGCCAGCCTGCGGGCCATGGGCGCCCGCACCTCGCTCGATGATTTCGGCACCGGCCTGGCGACCTTCGACTACCTCAAGTCGCTGCCGCTCGACTATGTGAAGATCGATGGCAGCTTCGTGCAGGGCATCCTGTCGTCGCGGGTGGACCAGCGCATCGTGCTTGCCATCTGTGACGTGGTGCGGGCCATGGGGCTCACGACCATCGCCGAGTTCGTCGAAACGCCAGCCCAGCGCGCCCTGCTGGCGGCCTACGGCGTGGATTACGTGCAGGGCTATGGCATTGCCAAGCCGCTGCCGCTGGCGCAGTACCTGCAGCAGTTGGCGCGCCGCGAGCCCCGCCCGGCCGCGCAGCAGGCCGCCCCGGCCCCCGCGGCGGCCGACCTGTGGCCGGCCGGGCACGGCCGCCTCGTTCCCGGCATGGCGCAAGGTGAATGACATGCCTGCGCATGCACGTGCTATTTGTCACGCAATCGCAATATGCGACTTGTAAGCTTCGGTGTCATTCTCTGCCGCACGGGCCATCCTCTTCATGTCCGAACTCCCCGCCTATCTGCACGACTATCGCCCGCGTTTTCGCCAGCCCAGTGCCGCGGACATGTGCGTTCAGGTTCCCTCGATGGCCGTGGAAGAGACCAACGAGAAGGTGATGGAGATCTTTTCCGCGCACAAGGACCTGATCAGCCTGCCGGTCGTCGAGGGCGACCGTCCGATCGGCCTGATCAACCGCGACATCTTCATGTCCGAGATGAGCAAGCCCTACCGCTGGGAAATCTACGGACGCAAGAACTGCATCGCCTTCATGGACAAGGCGCCGCTCATCGTCGATGCCGCCATGGGCATCGAGGAGCTGACCTTCAAGACCGTGGAGTACGGTGAGAAGGCACTGTCGGACGGTTTCATCGTGGCGCGCGAGGGCACTTTCGTCGGCGTGGGCCACGGCCTGCAGTTGATGCGCGTGGTGGCCGAGCTGCAGGCTGCGCGCAACCGCCAGGTGATGCACAGCATCGAATACGCGAGCGTGATCCAGCGCTCCATGCTGCGCGCCTCGCGCGATGCGCTGGTGCAGGCCCAGGCCGATGCCGACCTGGTGTGGGAACCGCGCGACGTGGTCGGCGGCGACTTCTACCAGTTCACCACCATGCCAGATGGCTGGTTTGCCACCGTGGCCGACTGCACCGGCCACGGCGTGCCCGGCGCCTTCATGACGCTGATTGCATCGAGCACACTGGGCAAGGCCATCGAGCAGTACGGCCCGCGCGATCCGGCGCAGCTGCTGTCCAGTGTCAACCGCAGCATCAAGCAGATGCTCGGCCAGATGGACGGCCAGGACGATACCCCGGGCTCCGATGACGGGATGGACGCCGCCTGCTTCTGGTATGCACCCGCCACGCGCGAGCTGCGTTTTGCCGGTGCCAACCTGTCGCTCTTCGTGCTGGCTCCCGGTGCGGACAGCGTGCAGGTGGTGGCCGGCGACCGCAAGGGCGTGGGCTATGTGGACAGCGATTTCGACCACACCTGGACCACGAGCACCGTGGCCCTTGCAGCCGGCAGCCTGGTGTTCGTGACCACCGATGGCCTCATCGACCAGGTGGGGGGCCCCAAGGCCATCACCTTCGGCAAGCGCCGCGTCCAGGAGGTGATCGTCGCCCAGCGCGACCAGACCCCCGCGCAGCTCAATGCCGCCATGCAGCAGGCGCTGCAGGACTGGCAAGGCAGCCACCAGCGCCGCGATGACCTGACCTTTTTCTGTTTCCGGGCTTGAGGCCATGGGCCAACCCGCACTGTGAAATCACGGATGGACAATCTCTACATACCCCCCACACCCAGCTCGCCGGAGGTGGACTTCAAATTCGACGAGAACACGCTCAGCCTGCGTGGCGAGTCGTACCCCGAGAACGCTGCCGCGTTCTTCGGTGACATCCTGCGCCAGCTCGAGGCCTACCTGGGCGCCTGCGACGGCCGCAAGATCACCGTCAGCATTGCGTTGGCGTACTTCAACAGCTCCAGCACGAAGATGCTGTTCAACCTGGTCGGCCTGCTCAGCGATGCGGCCGAAGCAGGCAACGAGGTGGTGCTCAACTGGTTCCACGACGAAGAGGACGATACGATCTTCGAATTCGGCCAGGAGCTCAAGGACGACTTCACGGCCATTCAGTTCGTCAACCACGCAGTGAAATCGGCGTGACGGGTTTCGATGTCCGACGCACCTGACCTGTTCGACGCCGAAAGCCGCGCCCTGCTGGCAGCGCGCCTTGCCTTCGATGATGCGGCCAGCCCCCCGGGCGCGCACCGCCAGGCCCTGGGCGAGCTGCTGACCTCCTATGAGCGCCTGCTGCGCGAGACGCGCCGCATGGTGCGGCGCAGCGACCGCGCCGAGCTCGAGATGAACCAGCTCAACCAGCGCCTGCAGGACCTCACCGGCCAGCTGGAATACCGCGCCACGCACGACCCGCTCACGGGCGTGCTCAACCGCGCGGCCATCATCGAGCGCTCCAACCGCTACCTGGCCAGCGACAGCCTGGCGCTGATCGTCCTTGACATCGACCATTTCAAGCGCGTCAACGATTCGTTCGGCCACCCGGTCGGCGACACCGTGATCTGCGGCGTGGTGGATTGCCTCAAGGGGGTGGCGCCCTCCATTGCGCAGATCGGGCGTGTGGGCGGTGAGGAATTCACCGCGCTGCTGCCCGGCCTGTCGCTCGAATCCGCGGCCCATGCGGCCGAGAGCATGCGCCGGGCCATCGCGGCCCATGATTTCCAGCTGCCCGACCGCAGCCGCGTGACCGCCAGCTTCGGGGTCAGCTGGCAGGTGCAGGGCAGCAGCTTCGACGCCGCCTACGGCAGCGCGGACGAGGCCCTCTACCAGGCCAAGCGCCGCGGCCGCAACCAGGTGGCCCGCGCGGCACTGGCTGAGGCTTGAGGACAAGCACCCCCTGAGGCGCTTCGCGCCTTCACCCCTTCCCGCATTGCTGCGCAATGCGGGAGGGACGCCCCGGTGCACGCAAACGAAGCGCCGCATACGCGGCTTGGCGGCCCTTGCACGGTGGGGCCGTGCCGGTTTTGTGCGCAGAGCCATGGGCTGCTGAAATGGCCTGGGCCACGGCTGCGTGGTGCGCGCTTGCCACAGGGTTGAATGGGCCCTGTTTTTTTCCTGAAAATACTGTATATTTTTCCAGTATCTACAAGGAGCCTTCCATGGAAGCCGTTGAAACCGTCTACACCGTTGCCCTGCGTGATTATCCCGAGCTGCCCTTGCGCGAGCGTAGCGCGGCCGAGAACCGGTACGCCCGGGTGCTGGAGCGCAAGCTCGGCGGCCCCGAGGTGGTGGCCGATGCGCTGCGTGCCGTGATGCTGCTCGAAGAGTCCGATGGCAGCGATGCCAGCGCCGAGGACCTGGCCCTGGCCCGGCAGTGGACCCGCGCGGCCCAGGCGGCCCGCGAGGCCGGCTACCAGGGCCTGGGCGAGGTGGATGGCGCGTACTTCGAAGTGCGCCTGTCCTGATGGGGTTCGGTGTGGACAGCCCCGCCCTGTGGTCGCTCGACCAGATCGCCATCGCCGTGTTCGGTGCCCTTGCGGTGTGGCTGTCCCAATCCACGCATGAAACGGCGCGCCGCTGTGCCTGCCTGGCCGGCCAGGCGGCGCAGCCCCTGGCGTTCTACACCGCCTGGCAGGCGCAGCACTGGGGCGGGCTGCTGCTGGCCCTGGTCTTCACGCTGGCCTGGGTGCGCGGGCTGTGGGTGCACTGGCTGGCGCCGCGCCGCCAGGCCGGGGTGGGCACCATCCAGATGGTGCCGGGGCACAAGGGCTGAGAACCTGCTCAAGATCTTTTTGCAGCCGCGTTGGAATGCAATCGGGATGAGTGGATGCTTCGGATGCGCGCATGGGCTGATGCCCATGCAAGCAGCCGGGGCGCCAACATTCCGAATTCATCGGACCGATTTCACTCCAACCCGCAGGGCAAGGCTCTTTTCGGGCGGTCTGCGGCGTTGCGGTGCTTGCCGATAGCCGAGCTGTTGGCTGCACCCCGAGCCTTGCATCCCATCCCGAAAAGGGACTTGCGCGGCTTCAAAAAGATCTTGAACAGGTTCTGAGGGCGGAGTGTTGGCTTCAGGCGCTGGAAGAGGGCGCCGCGCTGCCGGGTTGCTGCAATTGCGCGCGGTACTGCCCGGGCGGCATGCCGAACCAGCGCTTGCAGGCGCGGAACATGTTGCTCTGGTCGGCAAAGCCCAGCAGGTCGGCCACTTCGGTCAGGTTGCGGCGCGGGTCGGCCAGGTACTGGCGCGCCAGTTCGCAGCGCGTATCGTCCAGCAGCTGCTGGTAGGTGGCCGACTCGGCCTGCAGCCGGCGCTGCAGGGTGCGGTCGGTCATGTTCAGGCGCGTGGCGATGTCCTCGCGGCGCGGCTCGCCCTTGTGCAGGATGCGCGCCACCTCGTCGCGCACGCGCGTGCTCGCCAGCGAATGGCCCAGGTGGTCGAGCTCCGTTTCCACCAGGCGTTCGTGCATGGCCCACAGGCTGGGGTTGTGGGTGGGGATGTCGGCCAGCATGTCGGCTTCGGTCAGCAGGATGCGGCTGGCGGGCTGGCCAAAGCGCGGCATGGTCCTGAAGGCGGTTTCGTAGCGTGCCTGCATCCCGGGTGGCGGTGGCGGCGTGCTCAGCTCCACCGCCAGGGGCTGGATGTCGCAGCGCGTGAGCCAGCCGCACAGCGTGAACAGGGTGAGCAGCGCGTATTCCACGCGCTGGCGCGGCACCGGGCGCGTACCGCCGATGTGCTCTATGGAGAACCAGTAGCCGCGCGCGTCGCGCTCCAAGGCGAAGGCCGTGCAGTCGGAGATCACCGCCATGTGGCGCGTGAGGTGCTGAAAGCCCACCAGCAGGTTCGGGCCCGAGGCGAGCGCATAGCCCACCACGTCCACGTTGCCGTAGCGCGCGGTGAGCTGCGGGCACAGGCCCAGGTCCACCTTGCCGGAGCGCGCCACGGCCAGGTCCCACAGCTGGCTGATGCGGTCCACGTCCACGCGTGCGTGGGGTTGCTGCAGTGCGGCCAGGTCGATGCCGGCCTCGCTGCACAGCTCGGCCACGGGCAGGCCTTCGGCGGCCATCATGTCGGTGGTGCCGCGCACCCAGGCAGCGGAACTGGTACGGGGGGTCATCGGGTGGAAGTCACGGGCTGAAGGGGCTCAGGGTTTACGCCAGGTGGTGTCTGAAGTCAGTGTTTTGGCAAGGTTGCGATAGTAGCGAAAGGCCGGTCCCTTTCCACAATCGGCGGCGAGGTGGTTCCCTGTGGAACGTAACTGTACACAGAGGCACCACCCGTTCAAAAAACCCCCAAGGAGACAAGACATGGTCGATGCACGGTGGCGTGTTCAATGGTTGGGAGCTGTGGTGTCCGCACTGGCGCTGGCCGGTTGCGGCGGTGATTCGGGCAATCCGCCCGAGGTGCGCGAAACCGCGTATGGCATGGTGCGCGGCACGGACGCCAGCGCCAGCACGGGCACCTATTCGTGGAAGGGCATCCCCTTTGCCAGGCCACCCGTGGGCGAACTGCGCTGGCAGCCGCCAGTGGCGCCTGCAAGCTGGGCGGGCGAGCGCGATGCCACGCGCTTTGGCAATGCCTGCCTGCAGATGGGCCGGATGTACAGCCCCGGCGCCAACAACCGCTTCGACGACACCATCGGCCAGACCCTCGGCACGCCCGTGGGCAGCGAGGACTGCCTGACCCTGAACATCTGGCGCCCCGCAAGCAACCAGGACAATCTGCCCGTATTGCTGTTCCTGCACGGCGGCAGCGCCATCTCGGGCTACACGGCCGACCCGGTCTACGACGGCGCGGCGCTGGCCCGTGCCGCCAACGCCGTGGTGGTCACGGCCAACTACCGGCTCGATGTGCTGGGCTTCTTCCAGATGCCGCAGCTGCACACGGGTACGCAGCCCTATACATGCAACTATGCGCTGCTCGACAACGTGCAGGCGCTGTCCTTCATCCAGCGCAACATCGCCAGCTTTGGCGGCAATGCGGGCAATGTCACGCTGATGGGCCAGTCGGCCGGCGCCGGCAATGTGCTGGCATTGCTGACCTCGCCGCGGGCGGCGGGGCTGTTCCACAAGGCCCTGCCCATCAGCGGCGGCACTTCGCTGTCCAGCCAGTTGCCGGCAGGCTCCATTCCCACGCTGAACCCTGCGTCCAAATACGCAAGCCAGTCGGCCGCATTGCTCGCCGCCCTGGTGCAGGCCGATGGCCTGGCGGCCGACACCATGGGCGCCGCAGCCATCATTGCCGGCTGGACGCCGGCCCAGACCGCCAGCTACCTGCGCGGCAAGGACGGCCGCGTGGTCCTGCAGACGGTGCTGCGCGCCGGCCTCACGGGCTCCGGCCCCATCCCGGACAACGTGGTGCTGCCCGCCGATCCGATTGCCGAGATGGCGGCCGGCCGCTACCACAAGGTGCCGGTGCTGTCGGGCTACACGGCCGATGAGGCCAAGCTGTTCGCCCCCTTCCTGGCACTGCTGGGCGGCAAGCCGGGCATGAAGATCAGCGATGCCGAGCGCTTTGCGATGACGCAGGCCTTCAACCCCGATGCGCCGACCACGCTCACGGTGGCGGACATCATCGATCCGTCCTACCTGCCGGTCACGGCGCCCGGCACGGGCTACAACGCCCGCATGAAGCTCCTGGGCGGCGTGTTCATCGACCCGAGCCGCGACAACCTGCTCAATACGCTGCGCACCCAGCAGTCCAATGTCTGGAGCTACCAGTTCAACTGGGCCCAGCAGCCCGCGCCCTGGAACGATGTGTACGGCGCGGCCCACGGCTTCGACCTGCCTTTCGTGTTCGGCAACTTCGGCCCCTCGCTGCTGGCCAAGGCGGCCAACAGCACGGCCAACCAGCCCGGGCGCCTGGCGCTGTCGGCCGTGATGATGGACAGCGTGCGTGCCTTCGTGCACACCGGCAACCCCAACCATGCGGGCCTGGGCCAGGAATGGCAGCCCTGGCCGCGCAAGTTCATCTTCGATGCGGACCTGAAGGCCACGCGCCTGAGCCAGCAGTAAGGGCCTGAAGTCTGATGCTGCTTCCCATGTCTGTTCAAGTAGCGACCGTGGCCGTGAGGTATGCGCCCAGCGCATCGTCGTCCACGATGGCCACCTTGCCGAAATCGAGCGACACGATGCCCATGCCTTCGAGCGTGCGCAGCACGCGGTTGACCGTCTGGCGTGACAGGCCCACGAGCTGGCCCAGCTCGTCCTGCGTCAGGTTGAGCCGGCGCGTGCTGGGCCAGAACAGGCGGCTCAGGTACAGCGCCACGCGGTGCTCGGTGGACTGTGTGCGCCCGGCCTCGATGATGGTCATGGCCTGGCCGAGCCGCATGTTCAGGTGCAGCACCAGGAACTGGTTGAAGGCCAGGCTGGTGCCACGCAGTTCTTCGAAGACCGGCAGCGGCAGGCACATGAGCCGGGTAGGGCGCAGCGCGACCACATGGTATTTGCGCGGCTCGGGCTTCATGGCCGAGCCTTCGCCGAACCACTCGCCATCGGGCACGCCGATGAAGGCCGACGAGCGGCCGCGGCTGGCCGGGCTTTGCAGCATCACCAGGCCCGAGAGCACGGCATGCCAGCCCTGCACGGCGCTGCCGGCTGGCTTCATGACCTCGCCCTTGTCGCCGCTTTCCTCGAACACGTGGGCGCGCACGCGCTCCTGCGTGGCGGCCGGCAGCCCGGCAAACCAGGGCTGGGCGGTGATGAAGCGCTGGGCGTGCGGGGCGGTGCAGAGCATGCCGCGGATTGTCGCTGCAGCCCGCGCCGTTCAGGGTAATCCCTTGGCCTTTGTCGGGTGGGCGACAGGTGTTGGCGCGGCAGGCCCCGCGCTGCACACTGCGCAGCCAGCAAAGCCGCGTGGCACGCAGCCGAAAGGGGCGCTTCGGAGACCCCGCAGCAGGCCTGCGCGCGTTACGATGATTGCCACTTTCACCACAAAATCCAAGGAGCACACATGCTGGGCCTGATGCAGAGCCAACCCCTGTTGATCTCGTCGCTGATCGAGTTCGCCGAACGCCACCATGGCGACGCCGAGATCGTGTCGCGCCGGGTGGAGGGCGACATCCACCGCTACACCTACAAGGACCTGGCGCAGCGTGCACGCCGCCTGGCCAACGCCCTGGATGGCCTGGGCCTGGAGTTCAGCGACCGCGTAGCCACGCTGGCCTGGAATGGCTACCGCCACATGGAGATGTACTTCGGCGTCTCCGGCTCGGGCCGCGTGCTGCACACCATCAACCCGCGCCTGCACCCCGAGCAGATCGCCTGGATCGCCAACCATGCCGAAGACCAGGTGCTGTGCTTCGACATCACCTTCCTGCCCCTGGTGCAGGCAGTGCATGCCAAATGCCCCACCGTCAAGAAGTGGGTGGCGCTGTGCGATGCGGACAAGCTGCCTGCGGATTCGGGCATCCCCGGCCTCACGAGCTACGAGGCCTGGATCGGTGCGCAGTCGCCCGACTACGCCTGGCCCGAGTTCGACGAGAACTCGGCATCGAGCATGTGCTACACCAGCGGCACCACCGGCAACCCCAAGGCCGCGCTGTACAGCCACCGCTCGACCACGCTGCATGCCTACTCGGCGGCGCTGCCCGATGTGATGTGCCTGTCGGCCCGTGACTCGGTGCTGCCCGTGGTGCCCATGTTCCACGTCAACGCCTGGGGCATCCCGTACTCGGCCGCGCTCACCGGTTGCAAGCTGGTGTTCCCCGGCCCGGCCATGGATGGCAAGTCGATCTACGAACTGATCGAGGCCGAGAAGGTCACCTACGCCGCCGGTGTGCCCACCGTCTGGCAGATGATGCTGGGCCACATGAAGCCTGCGGGGCTGAAGTTCTCGACCCTCAGGCGCACCGTGATCGGCGGCTCGGCCTGCCCGCCGGCCATGATCCACGCCTTCAAGGAAGACTACGGCGTGGAGGTGCTGCATGCCTGGGGCATGACCGAGATGAGCCCGCTGGGCACGCTGTGCACCCTGAAGAACAAGCACCTGGAACTGCCCAAGGAAGAACAGATGAAGGTCCTGCTCAAGCAGGGCCGCGCGATCTACGGCGTGGACATGAAGATCGTCGGCGCCGATGGCGAAGAGCTGCCCTGGGATGGCAAGACCTACGGCGACCTGCTGGTCAAGGGTCCGTGGATCGTGGACAGCTACTTCAAGGGCGAGGGCGGCCACCCCCTGGTCAAGGACCAGCAGGGCCGCGGCTGGTTCCCCACGGGGGACGTGGCAACCATCGACGCCGATGGCTTCATGCAGATCACCGACCGCAGCAAGGACGTGATCAAGTCCGGCGGCGAGTGGATCAGCTCCATCGACATCGAGAACATCGCCATGGCCCACCCGGCCATCGCCATGGCGGCATGCGTGGGCATGCCGCATCCCAAGTGGGACGAACGCCCCATCGTGGCCGTGGTCAAGCGCCCGGGTGCCGAGGTGACGCGCGAGGAGCTGCTGGCCTTCTTCGAAGGCAAGACGGCCAAGTGGCAGATCCCCGACGACGTGGTCTTCGTGGAGGCGATTCCGCTGGGTGCCACCGGCAAGATGCTCAAGACAAAGCTGCGCGAGCAGCTCAAGGATTACAAGCTTCCGGGCCTGTGATCCAGATGGGGGCGGCGCTCGGGGGAGCGCTGCCCCAGTCACGTGTGCGACGCCGGTAGGGGCAATCCCTGAGGGTCGTATTGTTGCAACGCGGTACGCTGCGTTTTACCGATTTACAAGGAGACAAAACCATGAAATTCGCTATGAAGGCTGTAGCAGCCACCGTCCTGCTGGCAAGCGCTGGCGCGGCGTTCGCCCAAAAAGGTGAGACCGTCAAGATCGCCTGGCTCGACCCCCTGTCCGGCCTGATGGCGGCCGTGGGAACCAACCAGCTCAAGAGCTTCCAGTTCGTCTCCGAGGAGTTCAACAAGAAGAACGCTGCCGGCGTGAAGTTCGAGATCATCGGCATCGACAACAAACTGAGCCCACAGGAAACCACCAGCGCCCTGCGCTCGGCCATGGACCAGGGCGCGCGCTATGTGGTGCAGGGCAACGGCTCCGGCCCGGCCCTGGCGATCATGGACGCGCTGGAAAAGCACAACGCCCGCAACCCCGGCAAGGAAGTGCTGTTCCTGAACTACGCCGCCGTGGACCCGGACCTGACCAACAGCAAGTGCAGCTACTGGCACTTCCGCCTGGATGCGGACACCTCCATGAAGATGGAAGCGCTGACCACCTTCATGAAGGACCTGCCCGAGGTCAAGAAGGTCTACCTGATCAACCAGAACTACTCGCACGGCCACCAGGTCTCCAAGTTCGCCAAGGAAATCATGGCCCGCAAGCGCCCTGACGTGCAGTTCGTCGGCGACGACCTTCACCCCCTGGCCCAGGTGCGCGACTTCTCGCCCTACATCGCCAAGATCAAGCAGTCGGGCGCCGACAGCGTGATCACCGGCAACTGGGGTTCCGACCTGGCGCTCCTGATCAAGGCCGCCAACGACGCCGGCCTGAACAACGTCAACTTCTACACCTACTACGGCTCGGTCACGGGCAGCCCCACGGCCATGGGCGCCGCTGCCGCGGGCCGCGTGTACATGGTGGCCTATGCCCACATCAACCTGCCGGGCGAGCTCAACAAGATCGTGGTGGACTACAAGAAGAAGTTCAACGACGACATGTACACCGGCTCGGTCTACCACGCCTTCTCGATGCTCACCGATGCCTTCGTGAAGACCAAGTCCACCGACCCCGTGAAGGTGGCGGCAGCCCTGGAAGGCATGAAGTTCAAGAGCTTCAACGGCGAGGTCGAGATGCGCAAGGCTGACCACCAGCTGCAGCAGGGCCTGTTCATCTCCAAGTGGGAGAAGGCCGGCGGCAAGTTCCCGCTGGATTCGGAGAACACCGGCTACACCTTCGTGCCTGTGAAGTACTACGAGCCCTTCGTCGCCAGCACGCCCACTTCGTGCCAGATGAAGCGCCCATAAGGCCTTCGAGCGGCTAACAAAACTCTTCTGGCGTCGTTGCTGCGTCTTGTCGTACTACTCGTACTGCCTGCGACGCAGCGCCTGGCCAGAACCGCTTCGCTGAGTTTTGTGATCCGCTCTTGGTTGCTTCCGGAGGCCCGACCTGGCTCGGGCCTTTTTTTTACCCCTGTTCTGAAAACATTGCGATGAATCTTGAGTTTTTCGTGATCTCCCTGCTCAACGGCGTGAGCTACGGGCTGCTGCTGTTCATGCTGAGCTCGGGACTCACGCTGATTTTCAGCATGATGGGTGTGCTCAATTTTGCGCACACCAGCTTCTACATGCTGGGCGCGTATTTCGCGTACAGCATTTCCGGTGTGATCGGCTTCTGGCCGGCGCTGGTGATCGCTCCGCTGATCGTGTTCGCTCTGGGCGCCGCGTTCGAGCGCTACTGCCTGCGCCGCGTGCACAAGTTCGGCCACGTGCCCGAGCTGCTGGTGACCTTCGGGCTGTCCTACCTGATTCTTGAAGTCGTGCAGCTGGTCTGGGGGCGAGCCACGGTGCCCTACGGCCTGCCCGAGCAGCTGCAAGGCCCCCTGTTCAGCCTGTACGGCACGCAGTTCCCCAAGTCGCGTTCGTTCGTGATGCTGATCGCCATCCTGATGCTGCTGTCGGTCTGGCTGCTGCTCACGCGCACCCGCATCGGCCTGGTGATCCAGGCGGCGCTCAAGTACCCCGAGATGGTCGAGGCCCTGGGCCACAACGTGCCACGCGTGTTCATGCTGGTCTTCGGCGGCGGTGCGGCCCTGGCCGGGCTGGCCGGCGTGATCGGCGGCAACACCTACGTGACCGAGCCGGCGATGGCGGCGTCGGTCGGCTCCATCATCTTCGTGGTGGTGGTGGTCGGCGGCATGGGCTCGCTGGCGGGCGCCTTCCTGGCCTCGCTGCTCATCGGCCTGGTGCAGACCTTCGCGGTGGCGCTCGACTACTCGATGATCCATGTGCTGCGCCCCCTGGGCGTGGCCGTGACCGACCAGACCTTCGGCTACCCGCTGCTCAAGCTCACCATCTCGCAGGTGGCGCCCATCCTTCCGTACCTGTTCCTGGTGCTCATCCTGATCTTCCGTCCCAAGGGCCTGCTGGGCACGCGGGAGGACTGATGCCATGACCTCATCCACCACCACCCTCTCCGGCGCCGCACCGCACGCCAACCCGCCCGCCTCGCAGGGCGCGGGGCACTACCGCTTCAAGCCCTGGAACGTGGGCCGCTTCGTCATCTGGTCGCTGTTCGCCGCGATGCTGATCGTGGCGCCTCACGTGTTCACCAGCAGCCTGGCGCTGACCATGCTCTCGCAGATCGGCTACCTGATCATCATCTGCCTGTCCTACAACATCCTCTTGGGGCAGGGCGGCATGCTCAGCTTCGGGCACGCGGTGTACACCGGCCTGGGTTCCTTCATCGCCATCCATGCGATGAACCTGGCCGGCAAGGGCAGCCTGCCCATTCCGCTGGTGCTCATCCCCCTGGTGGGCGGCCTGGCGGGCATGTTCTTCGCGATCCTGCTGGGCTTCGTGACGACCAAGAAGTCGGGCACCACCTTCGCGATGATCACGCTCGGTATCGGCGAGCTCGTGGCGTCGATGGCGCTGATGTTCCCCGAGTTCTTCGGCGGCGAGGGTGGCATCACCACCGACCGCGTCTACGGCAAGCCCTTCTTCGGGCTGAACTTCGGCTCGGGCATGCAGGTGTACTACCTGATCGCGGTCTACTGCTTCGTCTGCACGGCGGCCATGTTCGCCTTCACCGGAACGCCGCTCGGGCGCATCCTGAACGCGGTGCGCGACAACCCCGAGCGTGTGGAGTTCATCGGCTACAACACGCAGCGCGTGCGCTACTTCGCCTTCATCATCGCGGGCTTCTTTGCCGGCATCGGCGGCGGGCTGGCCACCATCAACTTCGAGATCGTGACTGGTGCCGACAGCGTGAACGTGCTGCGCTCGGGCAGCTATCTGCTGTTCACCTTCCTGGGCGGGGCCACCTTCTTCTTCGGGCCCATCATCGGCGCCGTGCTGCTGGTGCTGGCCTCGGTGCTGCTGTCCGAGATCTCCAAGGCCTGGCTACTGTACCTGGGCCTGGTGTTCCTGTTCATGGTGATGTATGCGCCCGGCGGTATCGCCAGCCTGATCATGATGAACCTGCGCGTGGCCAAGTACGGCAAGCTGCGCCGGCTCTGGGTGTCCTACCTGGGCCTGGCGGGCACGGGCCTCGTGGCCGTGCTGGGCGCCGCCTGCATGGTCGAGATGACCTACCACCTGCAGCTCAACGCGGCCCTGGGCCCGGAGCTCAAGTTCATGGGCGCCATGATCAACGCCAAGGGCCTCACGGCCTGGTTCGGTGCGGGCTTCGTGTTCGCCACGGGCCTGGCACTGTTCGAGCTGTGCCGCCGGCAGTTCCTGCGCCAGTGGGGCAGCATCCAGGAAGAAATCGAACATGAAATCAAGCGGGGGGAGTCGGCGTGAGCAAGACCATGGCAGCAGCAAATCCCTCTTCCTCCTCGTCCTTCGCCCTGGAACTGCGTGACCTGCGCAAGAGCTTCGGCAAGACCGAGATCATCCGCGGCGCCAACCTGGCGGTGGCGCCCGGCGAACGCGTGGCCATCATCGGCCCCAACGGCGCCGGCAAGTCAACCCTGTTCAACCTGATCAGCGGGCGCTTTGCGCCCACCAGCGGCGACGTCATCCTCAACGGCCAGCGCATCAACGGCCTGGCCCCGTACGAGATCAACCGCATGGGGCTGTCGCGCAGCTTCCAGATCACGAACATCTTCCCCAAGCTGAGCGTGTTCGAGAACCTGCGCTGCGGCGTGCTCTGGAGCATGGGCTACCGCTACACCTTCCTGCGCTTCCTGTCGAACCTGCACGATGCCAACCAGCGGGCCAAGGAGCTCATGGAGATGATCAAGCTCGACAAGAAGCGCGACACGCTGGCTATGAACCTGACCTATGCGGAGCAGCGCGCGCTGGAGATCGGCATCACCATTGCCGGCGGCGCCAACGTGATCCTGCTGGACGAGCCCACGGCCGGCATGAGCAAGAGCGAGACCACGCGCTTCATCCACCTCATCAAGGAGGTGACCGAAGGCCGCACCCTGCTCACCGTGGAGCACGACATGGGCGTGGTGTTCGGCCTTGCCGACAAGATCGCCGTGGTGGTCTATGGCGAGGTGATCGCCTTCGATACCCCCGACAAGGTGCGCGCCAATGCGCGCGTGCAGGAGGCCTACCTGGGTTCCGTGGTGGCCGATGAGCAGGGCGCAGGACACTGATTGACTATGCTGAAAATTGACAACCTCCACGCCTACTACGGCAAGAGCCATGTGCTGCATGGCGTGAGCTTCGACGTGCAGCCCGGCGAGATCGTGGCGCTGCTGGGGCGCAACGGCTCGGGCCGGTCGACCACCGCCAAGGCCATCATGGGCCTGGTGGACTGGGAGGGCACGCTGCAGTTCAAGGGCCAGGACCTCAACGGCAGGAAGGCCTACGAGATCGCCCACCTGGGCCTGGGCTATGTGCCCGAGAGCCGCGACGTGTTCCCCAACCTCACCGTGCACCAGAACCTGCTGCTGGGCCAGAAGGGGCGCGGCAAGGGCAGCCGCTGGTCCTTCGACGACATGTACGAGCTGTTCCCGCGCCTCAAGGAGCGCCAGCACACCGAGGCCGGCGTGATGTCGGGCGGCGAGCAGCAGATGCTCACGCTGTGCCGCACGCTCATGGGCGACCCGGACCTGATCATCATCGACGAGCCCACCGAGGGCCTGGCGCCCAAGATCGTCGAACTCGTGGGCCAGTACCTGCAGACCATCAAGGCGCGCGGCATCTCGGTGCTGCTGATCGAGCAGAAGCTGACCATCGCGATGAAGATCTCGGACCGCGCGCTGGTGATGGGCCACGGCTCCATCGTCTTCCAGGGCACGCCCGACAGCCTGCGCGCCGACAACTACATCCGGAAAGAATGGCTCGAAGTCTGACGACTTGGACCAGATGCACGGCCAGGAGGCGCCTGACAGATGCTCATGGCGCCTCTTTTTTTGCCGGGCAGGGCGGTTTGGTGGTCAACCCCCATGTCCCCACCGGGACAAATTGACACGCCAGCGCCGCGCGAAGTCTCTACAATAAAAACGCACGATCGTTCTTTTTCACTCTCCAAGGAACAACAGCATGACCGCTGAATACAAAGTCCACGGCTCCGTCGCCGTGATCACCCTGGCCAATCCTCCCGTCAATGGACTGGGCCTGGCCACCCGCCAGGGCATCGTGGACGGCCTCGGCCGTGCCAATGCCGATGCAGCGGTCAGCTCCATCGTCATCACCGGTGCCGGTAGTGCGTTTTCCGGCGGTGCCGACATCAAGGAGTTCGGCACCGACAAGTCGCTGCAGGAGCCGAATCTGCTGTCGGTGATCGCCGCCATCGAGAATTCGGCCAAGCCGGTCGTCGCCGCCATGCACACCGTCGCCATGGGCGGCGGTCTGGAGCTGGCCCTGGGCTGCCACTACCGCATTGCGGCACCTGGCTGCTCCATCGCGTTGCCTGAAGTGAAACTGGGCCTGATCCCCGGCGCCGGCGGCACGCAGCGCCTGCCGCGCGTGATCGGTGTCGAAGCCGCCCTGAACCTCATCGTGAGCGGTGAGCCCGTCAAGAGCGAAATGATCGGCGCCGTGCCCGGCCAGAAGCTGTTCGACAAGATGGCTGCCTCGGCCGAGGCCCTGGCCGCCGACGCTCTGGCCTTTGCCCAGAGCGTGGCCGACGTGCGCCCCCTGCCGCTGGTGCGCAACCTGCCCTGCAAGCACCCCGAGGGCGACGCGTACTTCCAGTTCGCGCGCAACATGGTCAAGGGCATGGCCAAGAACTACCCCGCGCCCGCCAAGTGCGTGGATGCGGTCGAAGCCGCCACCAAGCGCAAGTTCGCCGACGGCATGCTGTTCGAGCGCGAGATCTTCATCAACCTGATGTGGACGCCCGAGTCGCGCGCCCTGCGCCACCTGTTCATGGCCGAGCGCGCCGCGTCCAAGATCCCCGACGTGCCGTCCGACACGCCCAAGCGCGAAATCAAGTCGGTGGCCGTGATCGGCGCCGGCACCATGGGTGGCGGCATCTCCATGAACTTCCTGAACGCGGGCATCCCCGTCAAGATCCTGGAGACCAAGCAGGAAGCCCTGGACCGCGGCATCGCCACGATCAAGAAGAACTACGAAGCCCAGGTCAAGAAGGGCAAGCTCAAGGAAGACAAGTACGCGCAGCGCATGGCCCTGTTGACGACCACGCTCGACTACGCCGACCTCAAGGACGCCGACCTCGTGATCGAGGCCGTGTTCGAGGAGCTGGGCGTCAAGGAAACCGTGTTCAAGCAGCTCGATGCCTTGATGAAGCCCGGCGCCATCCTCGCCTCCAACACCTCCACGCTGGACGTGGACAAGATCGCCGCCTTCACCAAGCGCCCTGAAGACGTGGTGGGCATGCACTTCTTCAGCCCCGCCAACGTGATGAAGCTGCTGGAAGTGGTGCGCGGCGCCAAGACCGGCAAGGACGTGCTGGCCACAGTGATGGCCGTGGCCAAGAAGATCAAGAAGACCGCCGTGGTCTCGGGCGTGTGCGACGGCTTCATCGGCAACCGCATGATCGAGCAGTACAGCCGCCAGGCCGGCTTCCTGCTGGACGAAGGCGCAACGCCCCAGCAGGTGGACAAGGCCGTCGAGAAGTTCGGCTTTGCCATGGGCCCGTTCCGCATGGGCGACCTGGCCGGCAACGACATCGGCTGGGCGATCCGCAAGCGCCGCGCCGTCGAGCGCGCCGACATGAAGTACAGCCGCACGGCCGACAAGCTCTGCGAGCTGGGCCGCTTCGGTCAGAAGACCGGCGCAGGCTGGTACGACTACCAGGCCGGCAAGCGCGATGCGATCCCGAGCGAGCTGGTCAACAAGATGATCGAAGACCACCGCAAGGAGTTGGGCATCACGCCGCGCAAGATCTCCGATGAGGAAATCGTGCAGCGCCTGGTGTTCGCCCTGGTCAACGAAGGTGCGCACATCCTGGAAGACGGCATCGCCAGCAAGTCCGGCGACATCGACATGGTCTACCTCACGGGCTATGGTTTCCCCATCTACCGTGGCGGCCCCATGCACTACGCCAGCGAAGTGGGCCTGTTCAACGTGGTGCAGGCCATGGACCGCTTTGCCAAGAACCCCAACGACGATGCGGCGTTCTGGAAGCCCGCTCCGCTGCTGGCCAAGCTGGCGGCCGAAGGCAAGGCATTCGCCTGAGCGAGCAGAACAGATTGATGCAGTGAAGCCGCTCCGGATGCGCGTGCCCAAGGCCGCCACACCGGTGCGTTCCACCCCTGAAAGGATTTTTCCATGACCTCCGCAGTGATCGTTTCCACCGCCCGTACCCCGCTCGCCAAGAGCTGGAAGGGTGCCCTCAACATGACCCATGGCGCCACGCTGGGCGGCCATGCCGTCAAGCACGCCATCGAGCGCGCCGGCATCGACGGTGCCGACGTCGAAGACGTCATCATGGGCTGTGCCAACCCCGAAGGCGCCACCGGCGCCAACATCGCGCGCCAGATCGCGCTGGCCGCCGGCCTGCCGGTGACGGCATCGGGCGTCACGGTCAACCGTTTCTGCTCCTCGGGCCTGCAGACCATCGCCATGGCAGCCCAGCGCATCATCGCCGGCGAAGCCGACGTGTACGTGGCCGGCGGCGTGGAAAGCATCTCCTGCGTGCAGCAGGAAATGAACATCCACATGCTGCGCGACCTGGCCCTGGACAAGGTCAAGCCCGAGATCTACTGGAGCATGCTGCAGACCGCCGAGCAGGTGGCCAAGCGCTACAACATCGGCCGTGAAGCCATGGACGAGTACGGCGCCGCCAGCCAGCAAAAGGCCTGCGCCGCCCAGGCCGCCGGCCTGTTCGATGCCGAGATCGCTCCCATCACCGTGACGGCCGGCGTGGCCGACAAGACCCTGGGCCTGATCACCAAGCAGGTGACCCTGTCCAAGGACGAAGGCACGCGCGAAGGCACGACGGTCGAGTCCATCAGCGGCCTGCGCTCGGCACTGCCCGGCGGCCTGATCTCGGCCGGCAATGCCAGCCAGTTCTCCGACGGCGCCGGCGCCTGCGTGGTGGTGAGCGAAGAGTACGCCAGCAAGAAGGGCTTGAAGCCCCTGGGCCGTTTCCTCGGTTTTGCCGTGGCCGGCTGCGAGCCCGACGAAATGGGCATCGGCCCCGTGTTCGCCGTGCCCAAGGTGCTCAAGAAGCTGGGCCTCACGGTCAACGACATCGACCTTTGGGAGCTGAACGAAGCCTTTGCCGTGCAGGTGATCTACTGCCGCGACAAGCTCGGCATCCCTGCCGACCGCCTGAACGTGAACGGCGGTGCCATCGCCGTGGGCCACCCCTATGGCGTGTCGGGCCAGCGCCTGACCGGCCACGCCCTGATCGAAGGCAAGCGCCGCGGCGCCAAGCGCGTGGCGGTGACCATGTGCATCGGCGGCGGCATGGGCGCTGCAGGCATCTTCGAAGTGCTCTGATGGATGCCCGGTGAGTGGGCGCACGCAGGCGTTACGGCGTTTACGTTTGCTCACACCGGGTTTGGTGACAATGCAGGCGGCTGCGGGAGCGGCCAGCCTGCGGGCGGTGCGCGGCCATGGCTGCGCACCGTTCCGGGCCCAGAAAAATCACCATTCCACCAAGAGAGATCCATCCATGTTCACGAAGGTTTGCGCAGCCCTGGCCGTTCTGGTCGTTTCCACTGCGGGTGTTGCCCACGCGCAGAGCTACCGGCTCAACCAGCCGCTGGCCGATGACCCCGACACCATCCTGCAGGAGATCGCCGTCACGCCCGAGCGCACCACGGCGACCATCGTGCTGCGCAACACCAGCAAAGACACCATCGAGGCCTGCGCGCATGCCACGGCCCGTCCCGAGTCGTTCTCGATCAAGGACCTGGATACCGGCAAGGTCTGGAAACAGCTGGGCTCCAGCGGCCTCAAGGCCTGCGACGACGGCATGGACACCATCCGGCCCGGCAACCGCAAGATCCTGAAGGTCCAGTTCCCCGGCCTGCCGGCCACGGCGCGGCGCCTGCAACTGGGCGAGAACAACTGCCAGCCCAAGCCCGAGGACGACATGGACTACTGGTGCTTTGCCGAAGTCGTCCTGAACCAAAAGAAGTAGCCGCCGCCAGGCAGGCAAGCGCCGCCCCGTGCGGTGGTGCTGTGGGCCGGTGGTGCACCCCGCGCTGCGTGCGCGTTTTCTCCAGGGTTTTCACACATGAGCTACCGTCCCACCGTCGAATTCCTTCTCTACCAGTGGCTTGACGCCCAGAACCTGCCCGGGCGCGAGCGCTTTGCCGACCATTCGCGCGACACCTTCGACGCCGTGCTCGACACCTGCGAGCGCATCGCGCGCGAGAAGTACGCACCGTTCAACCGCACGGTCGACACGCAGGAACCGCAGTTCGATGGCGACAAGGTCATCCTGCCGCAGTGCACCTACGATGCGCAGAAGGCCTATGCCGCCTCGGGCATGCTCAGCGCCGCGCAGGACTACGACATCGGCGGCATGCAGCTGCCCTACACGGTGGAGGCGGCGGCCAACAGCTTCTTCGGCCTGGCGTCCATCAGCATGGGCTCGGGCCTGCTCACGGTGGGCAATGCCAACCTGCTCATGGTGCATGGCACCGAGGTGCAGCAGAAGGTGTTCGCGCTCAACGAATTCTCGGGACGCTTCTCGGGCACCATGTGCCTGTCGGAGCCGCAGGCCGGCTCCAGCCTGAGCGACGTGGCCACGCGCGCCGTGCCCGATGGCGAAGGTTATGAAAGCGACCCGCTGGGCCCGCGCTACCGCCTCAAGGGCAACAAGATGTGGATCTCGGCCGGTGAGCATGAGCTCACCGAGAACATCATCCACCTGGTGCTGGCCAAGATCCCCGGGCCCGATGGCAAGCTGGTGCCCGGCACCCGCGGCATCTCGCTGTTCATCGTGCCCAAGAAGCTGGTGGACACCGAGGGCAATCTGACCGGCGTGCGCAACGACGTGGCGCTGGCGGGCCTGAACCACAAGCTCGGCTGGCGCGGCACCACCAACACGCTGCTCAACTTCGGCGAGGGCAAGTACCCGGTCGATGGCGAGGCCGGCGCCGTGGGTTACCTGGTCGGCCAGGCCGGCAAGGGCCTGCATTGCATGTTCCACATGATGAACGAGGCGCGTATCGGCATCGGCATGGCGGCCACCATGCTGGGCCTGGCAGGCTACTACGCCAGCCTCGACTACGCGAAGAACCGCCCCCAGGGCCGCCCGGTGCAGAATCCCAAGGACAAGGATGCCGCGGCCGCCGCCGTGGTCAAGGATGTGGCCCAGCCGCAGGTGCGCATCATCGAGCATGCCGACGTCAAGCGCATGCTGCTGGCGCAGAAGTCCTATGGCGAGGGCGCGCTCGCGCTCAACCTGTTCTGCGCGCGCCTGGTGGACGAGCAGGCCACGGGCGATTCGGCCGCCGCCGACGAGGCGCGCCTGCTGCTGGAAGTGCTCACTCCCATCGCCAAGAGCTGGCCCAGCGAATGGTGTCTGGAGGCCAACAGCCTGGCCATCCAGATCCATGGCGGCTACGGCTACACGCGCGACTTCCCGGTGGAGCAGTACTGGCGCGACAACCGCCTGAACATGATCCACGAGGGCACGCACGGCATCCAGGCCATGGACCTGCTGGGCCGCAAGGTGCTGATGGAAAACGGCCGCGGCCTGCAATTGCTGGCCGCCCGCATCAACGCCACCATCGAGCGCGCCATCCAGGTGCCCGAACTTGCTGCGCACGCCAATGCCCTGGGCAGCGCGCTGCAGCAGGTGGGCGCCGCCACCAAGGCCGCCTGGTCCACCGGCCGGCCCACCGATGCACTGGCCAATGCCGTGCCCTACATGCAGGCCTTCGGCCACATGGTGCTGGCCTGGGTCTGGCTGGACGTGGCCCTGGCCACGCTGCAGGCCGATGCGCAGCTCGCACAGGCCGCCAGCATGGGCAGAATGGGGTCCATGCGCTTCTTCTTCCACTACGAGCTGCCCAAGATCGGTGCCTGGCTGCAGGTCGTGAGCAGACGCGACCCGACCTGCGCCGAGTTCCCCGAAGAGGCCTTCTGATGCCCGCGCAGCGCACCCTGGAGCGCATGCACCAGCTCATCTGGGCACTGATCTACGGCGGCCTGCTCGCGCTGGTCCTCGGAATTGCCACGGCAGCAGCGGACGAGCCGCTGGGCTGGTCGCTGGGCCTGGCGGGCGGCGCCCTGGTGGCGGCGGGCCTGGTGCTCATCGGCGTGCGCTCGCGCCTCAAGTCCGACGGGTGACAAGGCCGCCCGGTTTTGCGCCGCACAATGCCGGGGCAAGCTTTCCTTTCCCGCGCGGGGCCTGAAAGGCCCTGGGCCCTCCCTCTACGACAACCCAAGGAGACGACGACATGACCACCCGCACCATCCAACAACTGTTCGACCTGAGCGGCAAGACCGCCCTGGTGACCGGCGGCTCGCGTGGCCTGGGCCTGCAACTGGCGCAGGCGCTGGGCGAGGCCGGCGCCAAGGTGCTGCTGAGCTCGCGCAAGGCCTCCGACCTGGAAGAGGCCGCCGCCGAGCTCAAGGCCGCCGGCATCGATGCGCAATGGATCGCGGCCGACTGTGCCAACGAAGCCGATATCCGCCGCCTGGCCGACGAGACCCTGGCGCGCCTGGGCCATGTGGACATCCTGCTCAACAACGCGGGCGCCGCATGGGGTGCGCCGGCCGAAGACCACCCCGTGGAGGCCTGGGACAAGGTCATGAACCTCAATGTGCGCGGCTACTTCATCCTGTCGCAGCATATCGCCAAGCACAGCATGATCGGCCGCCGCAGCGGCAGCATCATCAACGTGGCGTCCATCGCCGGCCTGGGCGGCAACCCCAAGGGCATGAACACCATTGCTTACAACACCTCCAAGGGTGCGGTGATCAACTTCACGCGTGCGCTGGCCGCCGAATGGGGCCAATATGGCATCCGCGTCAACGCCATCTGCCCCGGTTTCTTCCCGAGCAAGATGACGGTGGGCACCCTGAAGGCCATGGGCGAGGAGGCCCTGGCTGCCCACGCCCCACTGGGCCGCCTGGGCGACGACGAGGACCTCAAGGGCCTGTGCGCGCTGTATGCCTCGGACGCCGGCAAGCACATCACCGGCCAGTGGCTGGCCGTCGATGGCGGTGTGAGCATCGTCACCGGAGGCTGAGGCCAGCGCCTGCGCGCCGATGGCGCGCAGGCCGGCTGCCGGGCGGCTCCAGCGGGGCTATGCTTGCAGCCTTTTCTCTTTGCATTCTGGAGTTGCCTGTGCTGAATTTCGGTGTTCCCATTCCTTTCGTCAGCCACCTGGGCTTCACGCTGCACCGCATGGCGCAGGGCGAGTCGGAGCTGCGTTACGAGGCGGCGCCCGAGCACCGCAATTCGTTCGATGTCACGCACGGCGGCGCCACCATGACCCTGCTGGACGTGGCCATGGCCACGGCAGCGCGCAGCGAGACACCCGACCACGGCGTGGTCACCATCGAGATGAAGACCAGCTTCATGCAGGCCGCACGCGGCCCGCTGGTGGCCAAGGGCCGCCTGCTGCACCGCACGGCCTCGATGGCCTTCACCGAAGGTTCGGTCTACGACGCCGAGGGACGCCTGTGCAGCCATGCCACCGGCACCTTCAAGTACGTGCGCCGCGCGGTCGATCCGGCCACCGGCCAACCGCTGAAGTCGATTGCGAGCGACTGAGCTCTTCCCTGAGAGGCCATGGGCCTCTCCACCATCCCCCATTTGTTTTTCAAGGAGTTCCCCATGGCCCGCAACCAACAGATCGTGCTCGACAACCGCCCGCAGGGTGAGGCCGTTGCCGGCAACTTCAAGCTCGTGGCCAGCGACACGCCCGCGCTGCAGGACGGCCAGGTGCTGGTGCGCCACCACTACCTGAGCCTGGACCCCTACATGCGCGGCCGCATGAACGAGAGCAAGAGCTACGCGGCCTCGCAGGCGCTGGGCGAAGTCATGATCGGCGGCACCGTGGGCGAGGTGGCCGAAAGCCGTAACCCCAAATACGCCGTGGGCGACAAGGTCGTCGGCATGGGCGGCTGGCAGGAGTACAGCGTGGTCGATGCCAATACCCCGGGCGCGCTGCGCAAGGTGGACACCACGCATGTGCCGCTGTCGCACTACCTGGGCGCCGTGGGCATGCCCGGCGTGACGGCCTGGTACGGCCTGGTCAAGATCATCGCCCCCAAGGAGGGTGACACCGTGGTGGTGAGCGCTGCCACCGGCGCCGTCGGCAGCGCCTTCGCGGCCCTGGCCAAGGCGCGTGGCTGCCGTGCCGTGGGCATTGCTGGCGGTGCCGACAAGTGCCGCTATGCGGTCGAGGAACTGGGCTTCGACGCCTGCATCGACTACAAGGCGCACGGCGACGTGAAGGCCCTGTCCAAGGCGCTGAAGGAAGCCTGCCCGAACGGCATCGATGGCTATTTCGAGAACGTGGGCGGCTGGATCATGGACGCCGTGATGCTGCGCATGAACGCCTTCAGCCGCGTGGCCCTGTGCGGCATGATCGCCGGCTACGATGGCCAGCCCCTGCCCATGGCCAACCCCGCGCTGATGCTGATCAACCGCATGAAGATCGAAGGCTTCATCGTCAGCGAGCACATGGAAGTCTGGCCCGATGCGCTGAAGGAGCTGGGCACCCTGGTGGGCACCGGCAAGCTGCGCCCGCGCGAGACTATTGCAGAGGGCATCGCCGCCGCGCCCGAGGCCTTCCTGGGCCTGCTCAAGGGCAAGAACTTCGGCAAGCAACTGGTCAAACTGATCTGAAGGAGCGCACCTGCACATGGCGTCGATGAACCTGCACTGGAAATGGGCCCGCTTCGATGACCTCGGCGTGCATGCCCTGCACGACGCCCTGGCCCTGCGCTGCAAGGTCTTCATCCTGGAGCAGGGCCCCTACCAGGATCCGGACGGGGCCGACAAGCAGTCCTGGCACCTGCTGGGCTACGATGGCGCTGGTGCGCTGCAGGCCTGCCTGCGCGTGGTGGACCCGGGCGTGAACTACCCCGAGCCGTCCATCGGCCGTGTGGTGACCGCCAAGGAGGCCCGCGGCGGCGGCACAGGGCGCCTCTTGATGCAGGAGGGCCTGGAACGCTGCCGCCAGGTGTGGCCGGGCCGCAGTGTGCGCATCAGCGCCCAGGCGCACCTGCAGCGCTTTTACGGCAGCCTGGGTTTCGTGGCGGTGTCGGACGAGTACCTCGAGGACGACATCCCCCATATCGAAATGCTGTGGAGTTCCCCACCATGACCGCTCTGTCCGCGACCGTCTCCGCCACGCACACCGTCTTCAACCAGAGCACGCCGCTGGCGGATGTGAACCTGTTCACCTCCAACCGGCCGCTGCAGGATGCGGTGCACCTGCACGCGCCCGCGCTGGACCGCCGCGCACTCACGGCATTGGGCGCCGAGATGGGATCGGCAGAGATGCTGGAGCATGCGCGCCTGGCCAACACCCACAAGCCGGTGCTGCACACCCACGACCGTGTGGGCCGCCGCACCGATGCGGTGAAGTTCCACCCCAGCTACCACGCACTCATTGGCTCCGCCCTGCGCCACGGCCTGCATGCCACGCCCTGGTCGCGCACGGATGCCGGGGCCGCCCATGCGCACCTGGAGCGCGCGGCCGGCTTCATGCTCTTCACCGAGACCGAGCCCTCGGTGCTCTGCCCGGTTTCCATGAGCTATGCCGTGACCCCGGCGCTGCGCGGCAACGCGGCTGTGTGGACCGATTGGAGCGCTGGCCTGGCCAGCACCCGCTACGACCCGCGCCTGGCGCTGTTCTCGCAGAAGTCCGCGCTCACCATGGGCATGGGCATGACCGAGAAGCAGGGCGGCTCGGACGTGCGCGCCAACACCACGCAGGCTGTGGCCGACGGCAACGATGCCTGGGGTGCGCGCTACCGGCTCACGGGCCACAAATGGTTCTTCTCGGCCCCCATGTGCGATGCCTTCCTGGTGCTGGCCCAGGCGCCGGGCGGGCTCACCTGCTTCTTCCTGCCGCGGGTACTGCCAGGAGAGTGCGAAAACGGCAGCCTCAACGCCATCCGCGTCCAGCGCCTCAAGGACAAGCTGGGCAACCATGCCAACGCCAGTTCCGAGGTCGAGTTCACCGAGGCCCTGGCCTGGCGCGTGGGCGAGGAGGGGCGCGGCGTGGCCCAGATCCTGGAGATGGGCACCATGACGCGGCTCGATTGCGCCCTGGGCACCAGCGGCCTCATGCGCCAGGCGCTGTCGCTGGCCCTGCACCACACGCGCCAGCGCATGGCCTTTGGCAAGAAGCTCATCGACCAGCCGCTGATGCGCAACGTGCTGGCCGACCTAGCGCTGGAGAGCGAGGCCGCCACGGCCCTGGCGATCCGCCTGGCCAGCGCCTTCGACAGGAAGGACAGCGACGCGCACGAAGCCGTGATGGCGCGCCTGCTCACACCCGTGGCCAAGTTCTGGACCTGCAAGCGCGGCAGCACTTTTGCGCAGGAGGCCATGGAATGCCTGGGCGGCAACGGCTATGTGGAAGAGGGCGGCGAAGGCACCATGGCGCGCATCTACCGCGAGATGCCGCTCAACTCCATCTGGGAAGGCGCGGGCAACATCATGGCGCTGGACCTGCTGCGCGCCGTGCGCCGCGCCGACACCGCGGCTGCGCTGGCCGACGAACTGGCCCCCGCTCGTGGCGCCCACCCTGCGCTGGACCGCCTGGCCAGCGCATTGCCCTTGCGCGTGGATGCCATGACCACCGAAGCCGAGGCCCGGCGCCTGGCGCAGGACGTGGCCCTGGCCGTACAGGCCGCGCTGCTGTACCAAAGTGCGCCGGCCAGCGTGTTCGGTGCCTTCTGCGATGCGCGCCTGGGTGGCGACTGGGGCTACAGCTTCGGTACGCTGGGCGCCGGTGTGGATTTCGACGCGCTGCTGGAGCGCGCGCTGCCTGCTTGAGCCCCGCGACGTACAAGAAACCGGAGATCCCCGATGACCACCTCCCTGATCCTGCACCATTACCCTTCGTCCCCGTTCTCGGAAAAGATCCGCCTGGCCCTGGGCTACAAGCAACTGGCCTGGAAGTCCGTGGTCATCCCCAGCATCGCGCCCAAACCCGATGTGGTGGCGCTCACGGGCGGCTACCGCAAGACGCCGTTCCTGCAGATCGGTGCCGACATCTACTGCGACTCGGCCCTGATCTGCGACGTGCTGGAGCACGAACAGCCAGAGCCTGTGCTCTACCCGCCGCACCTGAAAGGCGTGGCGCGCGTGTTCGCGCAGTGGGCCGACACCACGCTGTTCTGGGCGGCCATGGCCTACAACCTGCAGCCCAAGGGCGCGGCGGCCATGTTCGCCAACCTGCCGCCCGCCGTGGCCCAGGCCTTTGGCGAGGATCGCCGCGAGATGAGCGCCGGCATGCAGCGCCTGCGCCCGGCCGATGCCACGGCAGCCTACCGCTCCTACCTGCGCCGCATCGCGCACATGGCCGAGGAGCATGACTTCCTGTTCGGCGCCGAGCCCTGCCTGGCCGATTTTGCCGCCTACCACCCGCTGTGGTTCACGCGCCAGTGCGTGCCGGTGATGGCCGACATCTTCAACGCCACGCCGGCGCTGCTCGAATGGATGGACCGCGTGGCCGCCCTGGGCCATGGCCGCATGGAAAAGCTCAGCGCCGAGGACGCCATCACCGTTGCCGCGGGGCTGGACCCGCTGCCGCTGGCCGACGATGTGTTCCAGGACGAGCACGGCATCCCGCTGGGTAGCCCGGTGACCATTGCCGCCGAGAGCTTTGGCACCGAACCCACCGAAGGCGAGCTGATCGCCGCCACGCGCACGCGCTACACCCTGCGCCGCACCGACCCGCGCGCAGGCACGGTGCACGTGCATTTCCCCCGTATTGGCTACACCTTGCGCAAGGCAGAGAAAGCAAGCACATGATCGACGATTTCAAGGGCAAGACGGCCGTACTCACCGGCGCAGGCTCAGGCTTCGGCCTCGAATGCGCGCGCATCGGCGCGCGCCTGGGCATGAACCTGGTGCTGGTGGACGTGCAGCAGGACGCGCTCGACGCCGCAACCGCCGAGGCGCAGGCAGCAGGCGCCCAGGTGCTGGCGCGCAAGGTGGATGTATCCAGTGCCGCGCAGATGGAGCAGCTCGCGGTGGATGTGGAGCAGCGCTTCGGTGCACCGCACCTGGTGTTCAACAACGCCGGTGTGGGCGCGGGCGGCCTGGTCTGGGAAAACTCCGTCAAGGACTGGGAATGGGTGCTGGGTGTGAACCTCTGGGGCGTGATCCACGGTGTGCGCCTGTTCACACCCATGATGCTCGCCGCCGCCAAGAAGGACCCGGCCTGGCGCGGCCACATCGTCAACACGGCCAGCATGGCCGGCCTGCTCGATGCGCCCAACATGGGCGTCTACAACGTGAGCAAGCACGCCGTGGTGAGCCTGTCCGAAACCCTTTACCAGGACCTGGCCCTGGTGACCGACCAGGTCAGCGCCAGCGTGCTGTGCCCCTTCTTCGTGCCCACGGGCATCAGCCAGAGCCACCGCAACCGCCCGGGCGACCTGCCGGCCGAAAAGCCCACGCGCAGCCAGCTCATCGGCCAGGCCATGACCGACAAGGCCGTGGGCAGCGGCAAGGTGACGGCGGCCGAGGTGGCGCAGAAGGTGTTCGATGCGGCCGCAGAGCGCCAGTTCTATATCTACAGCCACCCCAAGGCGATTGCCTCGGTGCAGACGCGCATGGAAGACATCATGCTCATGCGCAATCCCACCGATCCGTTCGCGGGCAAGCCCGAGATCGGCGCCCAGCTCAAGGCCGCACTGCGTGCAGACTGAAAAGCGCGGGCCATCGGCCGCCCAGGGCTTTGCGCTGTTCGCCACGTCGGTGGGGCACTGCGGCATCGCCTGGGATGGCGCTGTGCTGATGGGCGTGCAACTGCCCGAGGATGCGGGGGAGGAACACACCCGCGCGCGCATGCAGCAGCGCTTTCCGGGCGCACCCGAGTCGCCCATGCCGCCCCAGGTGGCCGCCTGGGCGGCCCGCGTGGTGGCCCTGCTCGCGGGTGCGCACGACGATCTGCTCGATGTGCCGCTGGCCACCGAGGGCGTGCCGCCCTTCAATGCCCGCGTCTACGAATTGGCCCGGCGCATACCGCCCGGCAAGACCATGACCTATGGCGAGATGGCCGCCGCCCTGGGCGAGCCCGGTGCCGCGCGCGCCGTGGGCCAGGCGCTGGGGCATAACCCGTTTGCACCGGTGGTGCCGTGCCACCGCATCCTGGCCGCAGGCGGCAAGACGGGCGGCTTCTCGGCCGGCGGCGGGGCGGCCACCAAGATGCGCATGCTGGAGATCGAGGGCGCTTTCGCCCACGACACGCTGGCGCTGTTTGCGCCCAGGGATTAACCGCGCTTTTTCAGCAGTGCAGAGCCCCCGCTGGCCATGGCCAGGTCGTGCGTGGTGTTCAGCAGCGCAGGGCCCAGGGCCTGCATGCGCTCGGGCGTCAGGCGCACCAGCGGGCCGGCGATGGTCACCACCCCCAGCACCGTGCCGTTGCCCCGGCGGATGGGCGCGGCCATGGCCGTCATGGCCGGGGCGAAGACTTCCACGATGGTGCTGAAGCCCTGCTGCCGCGCCGTGCGCAGGTAGGCCAGCAGTTCCTTGACCGTGGTGGGGGCGTTCGGGCCATAGTCCTCGGGCTTGCCGAAACCCTGGCGTGCCACCAGGGCCAGGGCCTCCTCGTCGCTCATGGTGGACAGCCAGGCATGGCCGGCCGAACTGCACGAGAGATTGACCGACAGGCCCATGTCGGGATCGTAGCGCAGGCCGCGCACGGCGCCCTGGGCCTTGGCCACGAAGGTCAGTTCGTCCCCGTTCACCACGGCCAGCCGCACCAGCTCGCCGGATTCGACCGCGAGGCGGTCGAGCAGGGGCTGGGCGATGTCCACCACGCCCGTGGCGCTCAGGTGCGACAGGCCCAGTGACACCAGCTTGATGGTGAGCGTGTAGTTGCCCTGGCTGTGGTCCTGGCGCACATAGCCGCAGCGCACCAGCTCGGCCAGCAGGCGGTGCGTGGCGCTCAGCGGCATGTCCAGTTCGGACGCCAGGCTCGACAGGGCCTTGCCCTCGGGGTGCGGGGCCAGGTGCTCCAGCACTTTGAAGCTGCGTTCGAGGATGCTGCTCATGGCGGGTTCTTTCTATCTTTCCCGGCAATGTACCAAAAATTGTTAAAGGGTTTCTACTATGGAAAGAGTTTCCACTTTTTAACTACGATCTCTTCCCATGGCGCAACCGGTGTTCCGGATGCATGTCCCTGGTCCGACTTTTGATGGAGATCCTCCCGTGAGAAAAACTGCCTGCCTCCTGGCCGCCGCCGGCCTGTCCCTGCTGATGACCGCGCTGCCCGCTGCCGCGCAGCAGGAGCGTGTGATCCGCTTCGGCCACCTGAACAACGCCGACCACCCGGTGAGCTTTGGCGTCAAGCGCTTTGGCGAGCTGCTGGCGGCCAAGAGCGGTGGCAAGCTCAAGGTGCAGGAGTTCCCGGCCTCGCAGCTGGGCAATGAGCTGCAGCAGCAGTCGGCCCTGCAGGGCGGGGTGCAGCAGATGTCGGCGCCGGCCACGACCTCGCTGGCCGGCATCGTCAAGGAATTCGGGCTGGTGGACTTTCCGTTCGCCGTGGCCAACTTCGCCCAGGCCGATGCCCTGCTCGACGGCCCGCTGGGCCAGGCGCTGATCGCCAAGCTGCCCGAGAAGGGGTTGGTGGCCCTGGGCTACTGGGACCTGGGATTTCGCAACGTGACCAACAGCAAGCGCGCCATCACCAAGGCCGATGACTTCGATGGCCTCAAGCTGCGCGTGATCCCCAACCCGGTGTTCCTGGAGACCTTCAAGGCCTTCAAGGCCAACCCCGTGCCCATGCCGTTCGCCGAGCTGTATGGCGCGCTCGAATCCAAGGCCGTGGACGGCCAGGAGAACCCCTACGCCGTGATCCTGTCGAACAAGATGTTCGAGGTGCAGAAGTACGTGAGCGCCACCAACCACGTGTATGCCGCCAACATCGTTCTCGTGAGCAAGAAGTTCTGGGACCAGCTGTCTCCCGCCGAGCAGAAGATGATGCACGAGGCCGCCGACGAAACGCGCGGCTACCAGCGCCAGGTCAGCCGCGCCGCTGCGCAGAAGGCCGTGGGCGACCTGCAGGCCAAGGGCATGGCCTACAACGAGATCGCCCCGGCCGAGCTGGCCCGCATGCAACAGATCGCCAAGCCCGTGAGCGACAAGTTCGCCGCGACCTATGACCAAGCCATCGTCAAGCTCTACAACGACGAACTCGCACGCATCCGCAAATAAGTCCCACGGTTTCGCACCACCATGAAAATCCTTGTCCTCCACGGCCCCAACCTGAACCTGTTCGGCCGCCGCGAACCCCATATCTACGGCACCACCACGCTTGCGCAGATCAACGAGCGGCTGCAGACGCTGGCTGGCGAACTCGGTGTCGAGCTGGACATCCTGCAGTCCAACCACGAGGGCGTGCTGATCGACTTCCTGCACGCCAATATCGACGCCGCTCAGGGCGCGCTGGTGAACCCCGCAGGCCTCACGCAGCATGGCGTGCCGCTGCACGATGCGATCAAGGCCATGCCCTTCCCGGTGATCGAGGTGCACATGTCCAACATCGCCGCGCGCGAGGCCTGGCGTGCGCACTCCATCATCTCGCCGGCCGTCAAGGCCACGGTGCAGGGCTTCGGCCCGCACTCCTACCTGGCGGCGCTGCGCTCGCTGGTGGAAAGCCTGCGCGAAGCTGCCGCGAAGTAAGGTCTGGGTGCGGTTTTTCCCTTCTGCAATTTCCCATCACAAGAGAAAACTACATGAATAGATGGATAGACCGCGCCTGCCGTGGCCTGGAGGCAGTGATCGCCGCCATGCTGGCGCTGATGGTGGTGCTGGTGTTCGGCAACGTGGTGCTGCGCTATGGCTTCAATTCCGGCATCACCGTGTCGGAAGAGGTGTCGCGCTGGCTCTTCATCTGGATGACCTTCCTGGGTGCCATCGTCGCGCTGCGCGAGCATGGCCACCTGGGGGTGGACATGGTCGTGCAGCGCCTGCCGGCGGCGGGCAAGAAGGCCTGCTTGGCCCTTGGGCACGGGGTGATGCTCTATATCGTCTGGCTGCTGTTCCAGGGCAGCCTGGCGCAGGCGCGCATCAACTGGGATGTGACGGCGCCGACCACGGGGGCTTCGATGGCCATCGTCTATGCGGCGGGCCTGGTGTTCGCGGTGTGCGCGGCGCTGATCCTGGCCATCGACCTGTACCGCCTGCTCAGCGGCCAGATCGCCGATGAGGACCTGGTGATGGTGCAGGAATCGGAAGAAGCGGTGCAGTTGCAGCAGATCCTGGGCAACGCTGGTGCCGATGCGTCCCGTGGCAAGGAGGGCGCGCGATGACCATCTTCGTCTTTGTCGGTTCGCTGCTGCTGGCCATGGCCATGGGCATCCCGATCGCGTTTTCGCTGCTGGCCAGCGGCGTGGCGCTGATGTGGCACCTGGACCTGTTCGACGCGCAGATCCTGGCGCAGAACCTGATCGGCGGGGCCGACAGCTTTCCGCTGCTGGCCGTGCCCTTCTTCATGCTGGCCGGCGAGATCATGAACGTGGGCGGCCTGTCGCGCCGCATCGTGGACTTCGCGCTGGCCCTGGTGGGCCATGTGAAGGGCGGGCTGGGCTATGTGACCATCATGGCCGGCTGCCTGCTGTCGGCCCTGTCGGGTTCGGCCGTGGCCGATGCGGCGGCGCTCACCGCGCTGCTGCTGCCCATGATGGTCAAGGCCGGGCACGACAAGCCGCGTGCCGGCGGGCTGATCGCGGCCACCGGCGTCATCGGCCCGGTGATCCCGCCGAGCATCGGCCTGGTCATCTTCGGGGTGGCGGCCAATGTGTCGATCTCCAAGCTGTTCCTCGCGGCCATCGTGCCGGGCATCCTGATCGGCGCCGCGCTGTGGCTGACCTGGGCCTTCCTGGTGCGGCGCGAGAAGATCGTGCCGCCACCGCGCAAGTCGGCTGCCGAGATCTTCACGGCCCTGCGCAAGGCGCTGTGGGCGCTGATGCTGCCGGTGATCATCCTCGTGGGCCTGCGCATGGGGGTGTTCACCCCCACCGAAGCGGCCGTGGTGGCTGCGGTGTACGCACTCTTCGTCTCGGCCGTCATCTACCGCGAGATCAGCTGGCGCGACCTCTACGGCATCTTCGTGGCCGCCGCCAAGACCAGCGCCATCGTGATGTTCCTGATCGCCGCGGCCATGGTCAGCGCCTGGCTCATCACCGTAGCGGATCTGCCGTCCAAGGTGGTGGGGCTGCTGCAGCCCTTCATGGACAACAAGATCCTGCTGATGGCGGCCATCATGGTGCTGGTGATGGCCGTGGGCACTGCCATGGACATGACACCCACCATCCTGATCCTCACCCCCGTGCTGATGCCGGTGGTGAACGCCGCAGGCATCGATCCGGTCTACTTCGGCGTGATGTTCATCATCAACAACTCCATCGGCCTCGTGACGCCGCCCGTGGGCACGGTGCTCAATGTAGTGGCGGGGGTGGGCAAGATGTCAATGGACGACGTGACCAAGGGTGTGGTGCCCTTCATGATCGCGGAGTTCGCCATCATGTTCCTGATGGTGATCTTCCCCTGGCTGGTGACCTGGCCGGCCAAGCTGTTCCACGGGTAGTGCGCGGTCGGGCTTGCGGGTGCCGGCCTCGGTCAGTCTCGTCTTCGATCACGACGGCGACGGGGGCCGGGCTGGCCATGCAGGTGCGTCTTTGGGGGGGAGGGGAGGCCTGCGGGCATCGGCGCCCGGCGGTTCATGCTCTATTGATCGGTATAGGTACGGACCAGGCGGAAGTGCAGCTTGCTGTACTTCGCTGCGTCGGAGCGGATGTCACCGGTCTCCAGGTCCACGGCAAAGCGCTGGTTCACGCGTGTGGAGTCCAGGCTTTCACCGCCTTGCCCCTGGCGCTGGGCCCGCTCCACGTTGCCGTAGTTGTACTGGTTGCCCGCGAGGCCCCCCTGCACGTTGGTGTTGGAGGCCCAGTGCCAGCCCGAGGGCGCGGCCGGGAACAGCCGGGCATCGAGCCCGGGCGTGCTGGCCGACTTGTCGACCAGGCGGCGCAGTTCGGCGGCGCGTGGCAGGCGCCAGGGCAGGTTCTCGGCCTTCCAGCGCGCCTGGGCATGGGCCAGGGCCTGGGCATAGTCCAGCTCCAGCGGCGTGCCGGTGCAGGTCTTGCCGTTCCATTGCATGCCTTCCACGCAGCGCGGCCAGGCCAGCCTGGCGCGGGTGTCCACCACCAGGCTGCCGTCGGGCGAGAGCGCCAGGGCCACTGCGGGCTCGGTAGTCGCCTGCGCCCGGACCGCCATGGGGGCCGCGAGGCAGGCAAGGGCCAGCGCCAGGCTGCGGGTGGGGAAAAAGTGCGTCATACAGCCCGATGTTCGCACGAAGTGCGCACGCTGCCGGCGGTCAGGGGTGCTACAGTGCGTCGCGCCCTTGCGGCCTGTGCGGCCGGCGCTCTCATTTTTCATCATCCAGGCTGCCCTGACGAGGAACCCGTACCGATGCGACCGGACCGCCAGCCGCTCATCCGCCAGTTGTTCGACGACTACATCGCGCTGTACTCCACGCGCGATGAGCGCCTGATCGCGCGCCTGAGCACCCAGTTCAGCGGCTATGCCAGCCGCAGTGACCGCCTGGTGCACACCCGCAGCGAGTGGGTGGGCGCCATCCTGCAGGACTTTGCGCTGGTGCCGCAGCACATGCGCATCGAGGTGCTGGACCTGTGCCTGCAGGACCTGGCCGAGGACGTGGTCTCGGCCACGGCGCTGGTGCATGTGCGTGGCCCCGATGCGGGCGAGACGCCGGCCGGCCAGGTGCCGGTGGCGCGCCTGGTGCTGGTGTTCCGCCTGGAAGGCGCGGAGTGGAAGATCGTGCACAGCGGCACCTCGGTGCCTTCGGGACCCCTGCCGCAGGCCAGCGCCTCGGCGGCCATGGCGCGCCTGCAGTCCGAGCACCGCATGCTCCAGGCCCAACTCCAGGAGAGCACGCGTGCTTTGGCCGAGGCGCAGCAGCGCATCGACGCCATGGACCGCACCGACAGCCTCACCGGCCTGGGCAACCGGCGCCAGTTCGACCATGTGCTGCAGCAGGCCTGGGAGCGCGCCCAGCGGGCTGCCACGCCGCTGGCCCTGGTGCTGCTGGAAGTGGATGCGCTGCGCCACTTCATGGACCGCCATGGCCACCTGGCGGGAGATGCCTGCCTGAAGACCATCGCCCTCACGCTCACCCAACTGGTGCAGGAGCGCCCCGGTAGCCTGGTGGCCCGGTTTGCGGGCGATGCCTTTGCCCTGCTGCTGCCGGGCGCCAGCGCCGATGAGGCGCATGTCCTGGCCGAAGCGGCCGTGGTGGCCGTGCGCACGCTGGCGTTGCCGCACGAAGGCTCGGCCCTGGGTCGGGTCAGCATGGGCGGTGGCGTGGCGCAGGTGGCTCCGGTGCGCGACCAGCGCCACGACGAACTGGTGCGCGCTGCCAGTGCGGCCCTGGCCCGTGCACGGCAGGCCGGTGGCAACCGCGTAGAGCCGCAGCACGACTGACTCCGGGCCTGCCTACCCTGAAAGCGGCTCCGACGGTAGTAAAGGGTCTTTACAAAAAGCCGCGACAATGGCGGCCATGCATTCTTCCGGTTTCTTCAAGATGGCCCTGGTCCTGGGCCTGCTCTCGGCCATTGGCCCATTCGCGATCGACATGTACCTGCCTGCGCTGCCCGAGATCGGGGCCAGCCTGGGTGCCTCGGTGGGCGCCGTGCAGTGGAGCCTCACGGCCTTCTTCCTCTCGCTGGGGGCGGGCCAGTTGCTCTATGGCCCGGTGTCGGACATGGTGGGCCGCAAGCCGCCGATGTACTTTGGCCTGGCGCTGTTCACCTTGGCCAGCGTGGGCTGCGCCCTGGCCACCGACATCGAGACCCTGGTGGCGCTGCGCTTCGTGCAGGGCCTGGGCGCGGCGGCGGGCATGGCGATCCCGCGTGCCGTGGTGCGCGACCTGCATACGGGCACCGATGCGGCGCGGCTGATGTCGCTGCTGATGCTGGTGTTCAGCGTCTCGCCCATCCTGGCGCCGCTGGCGGGCAGCGGTTTGATCGCGCTGGCCGGCTGGCGTGGCGTCTTCTGGGCCGTGGCGATTGCCGCCGTTGCAGGCCTGGCGCTGGTGTATGCCAGCCTGGGCGAGACGCGGCCCGCCGAGGACCGGGTGGAGAGCAGCCTGGGCGGCGCCCTGCGCGCCTATGGCCTGCTGCTGCGCGACTGGCATTACCTGGGCCTGGTATTCATCGGCGGCTGCGCCATGGCGGGCTTTTTCGTCTACCTGGCGGGCTCGCCCTTCGTGCTGATCAACCACTACGGCCTCACCCCGACGCAGTACAGCCTGGCGTTCTCGGTCAACGCGGCAGCCTTCATCGGCACTTCGCAGTTCACGGCGGCGCTGGGCGAGCGCTTTGGCCTGGTGCGTCTGGTCAAGGTGGCGGCCACGGGCTCGGGCATGGTCATGGTGGCCATGCTGTCCTACTACCTGCTGGGTGGTGACCAGCTCGCGGTGCTCATCGGCCTGTATTTCGTGGCCAGTGCGCTCATGGGGCTCGTGATCCCGACCACCTCGGTGCTGGCACTGGAAAAGCACGGTGCCATTGCGGGCACGGCCTCGGCGCTGCTGGGCACGCTGCAGATGCTGACCGGTGCGGCGGCCATGGGCATCGTGGGCCTGTTCGCCAACGGAAGGCCGCTGCCCATGGTGGTGGGCATGGCCACGGGCGCCCTGGTGGGCGTGGCGCTGGCCTGGATCACGCTGGCGGGGCACGGCGACCCGGTGCCGGCTGCGGCCAAGGCCTGATCACCCCTTTCGGGGCGTTGGCGGCTGTGCGGCCACCCGCTCGGCCAGGGTGCGGATGGTGCGGGGCGCCGAGCCCTCGGCATGGTTGCTGATGCAGACGTAGGCGTTCTGGCCCGCGCCGGTCACGCCGGTGATCAGGCGCGCCAGCGCCTCATGGTTCTCCGGATCGGGGTGGTGCACCCTGTCGAAGGGCTCGTAGAGCTTTTCCGCCTCTTCGTAGCCGTAGGGGCCGTGCACGGTGTTGAGCATCCAGCGGCAGACCAGGGGGCCGGGCCACAGCGCGCGCAGCATGGGCAACTGCTCGGCCAGCGGCGGCATCTTGGGGTGCAGGTCGATGCAGTAGGTGGCGCCGGCCTCGCGCAGCACGGCGGCGAAGTCGGGGCCTATCCAATGCTCGCGCACCCATTCGGGGTCGCGCACCTCCACGGCCAGGATGCCGTCGGGCGCGATGGGCGCCACTTTGGGCTGGGCCAGCAGCAGGGCGCGCAGGCGCTGCAGCACCTCGGGCAGGCGGTCGAGCTGGTCCATGGGCAGGGGGCTGAGCTGGAACACCAGCGCCCCCACCTTGTGGCCCAGGCCCTGCAGCGCAGGTTCGACGAACTCGGTGCGCGCCAGGTCGGCATCGAGGAAGGCGGGGTTGGGCTCGCGCCCCCGGCCGTCCTCGCTGCGCACCAGGGCGTCGGTCACCAGGCTCGGGGCCTTGACCACGAACCGGAAGTCGTCGGGCACCTGGCTCGCGTAGCGCTCGTACTGGCTCACGGTGAGCGGGCGGTAGAAGCTGCGGTCGATGCTCACCGTGCGCAACAGCGGGTGCTGGGCGTAGATGGGCAGGCCGTTCTTGGAGAGCTGGGCTTCGGAGTGCTCACCCTCCCAGACCAGGCCCTTCCAGCCCGGGTAGGTCCAGGTGGAGGTGCCCAGGCGCAGATTGCGTGGCAGTTGGTCCGCCAGCGCCTGCAGCGCCTGGTCCTGCGGCTGGGCGGCGACACCGATGCCCTTTTTCTTTTTGGGCGGCGCCACCTCTGCGGGTGGGGCCACTGGAGCCGGAGGGGGCGGCGGTGGCGGCGGGCCGCCGAACAGATCGTCCTGGATGCTGCTGCTCATGCCAGCGGGGCGGCCGCCGCGGGCTGCAGCGGCTCCTCGATGGCATCGGCCGCCTCTTCGTTGAGGGCGCGGCCTTCGCGCTGGGGTTGGGTGAGGGGCGTGGGAATCCACTTGTTGCCCTGGAAGAAGTTGCGCGCGCCGTCCTGGTCGCCGGCCAGCTCCAGCTGCAGGCGCTCGGCATCGCGGGCGCGGATGCTGTCTGCCACCTCGGCTGCCTCTTCGGGGTCCACACCCAGGGTTTCCAGCGCCTGCATGCCGAAGCCCATGGCCGACTCGAAGGTCTCCCGCATCTGGTAGTCCACGCCCAGGCGCAGCAGCTCGATGGCGTGCTGCCGGTCGAAGGCGCGGGCCAGCACGGGGATCAGCGGGCACTCGTGCTTGAGCAGCTCCACGATGTGGGTGGTGGTCTTGGCATCGTCGGTGCAGACCAGGATGGACTTGGCGTGGTGCGCGCCGCTGGCGTGCAGTACGTCCAGGCGCGTGCCGTCGCCGTAGTAGACCTTGAAGCCGAACTTCGCGGCCGCCCGGATCATGTCGGTGTCGTTCTCGATGATGGCGATGTCCACCCCGCGCGCCAGCAAAAGCTGGCTGGCGATCTGCGCGAAGCGGCCGAAGCCGATGATGAGCACCGTGCCCTGGAGGCCGTCGGCGGCCTCGATGCCGTCCATGTCCTGCGCGGGCTCGGGCGGCATGAGCCAGCGCAGCGAGAGCACGGCCAGCGGCGTGAGCGCCATGGAGATGATCACTGCGGCGGTAAGCACGGCGTTCATGCGCGCCTCCACGATGCCGGCGCTGGCTGCGGCCGAGTACAGCACGAAGGCGAATTCGCCGCCCTGGGCCATGAGCATGGTGCGCTGCAGGGCCTCGCCATGCGCGGCCTTGGTGAAGCGCGCCACGGCATACACGCCGATGCCCTTGATGGCCATGCAGGCCACCACGCCGCCCAGCAGCAGCGTCCAGTTCTGCAGCACCAGCGGGATGTCGAGCGCCATGCCCACGCCCATGAAGAACAGGCCCAGCAGGATGCCGCGGAACGGCTCCACATCGGCTTCGAGCTGGTGGCGGAAGGTGGATTCGGAGAGCATCACGCCCGCGGCGAAGGCGCCCATGGCCATGGACAGCCCGCCCCACTGCATGGCCAGCGCCGCGCCCAGCACCACCAGCAGGGCGGCGGCGGTCATCACCTCACGCGCCTTGGAGCGGGCCAGCACGCTGAACAGGGGGTTGAGCAGCCAGCGGCTCACGGCCACGAGCCCGGCCACGGCCGCCAGGGCCACGCCCACGGTGACCCAGCGCGAGACGGCCTCGCCCGCCGGTGCGGGCGACAGGAAGGCCACGATGGCCAGGAGCGGCACGATGGCCAGGTCTTCGAGCAGCAGGATGGAGACGATGCGCTGGCCGCGGGGGGTGGAGGTGTCGCCGCTCTCGTCGAGCAACTGCATCACGATGGCGGTGGACGAGAGCACGAAGCCCGAGGCTGCGATGAAGGCCACCGCTGTCGACAGCCCCGCCAGCACGCCCGTGGCGGTGAGCAGGGCAATGCACACCAGCACCTGGGCCAGGCCCAGCCCGAAGATCTGGCGGCGCAGGTTCCACAGCCGGGTGGGCTGCATCTCCAGCCCGATGACGAAGAGGAACATCACCACCCCGAGCTCGGCCACGTGCAGGATGGTCTGCGCATCGCTGAAGAAGCCCAGGCCGAAGGGGCCGATGGCCAGGCCGGCGGCCAGGTAGCCGAGTACCGAGCCCAGGCCCAGCCGCTTGAACAGGGGGACGGCGATGACGCCAGCGGCCAGCAGCACGACGACTTTGACGAGTTCGGTGCCTGATTCAGCAGCGGCCATGGGGACTCCGGGACAAACGGGAAACAAAACGGGCGATTCCCGGGATGGTAGCGCCATCCAGGCCCTTGGCCGCCTTCAGGAGCTGGAGAACAGGCCGCCTTCGTCCAGCAGCTCGTAGGCAATCTCGGGGCGCTGGTCCATGCCCTTCTTGATCGCGGCGGGAATCGCCTGGCGCGTTTTGCGGCACAGGCCGGGCTGCTCGTGCACCAGGATGGCGATGCCGCGCAGGGTGCGTACCTCGTTGGGGCTGAGGCTGATGGCGATGCGTATGCCCAGTTGCTGCTCCATGCGTTCCTGCATGCGGCGCAGGTCGGAGAGGCTAGAGATGTTCTCCAGCCGGGTGACCAGTTTTTTCTCTTCCGCTTGGGTCAGCTGCAGGATGCGGGTGTCGCCGCCCGGGCCCTGGATCAGTGCCTCCCGCTCGCAGACACAGGCGCCGGGCGGGCATTCCGTGCGGACGGGGAAGGGCAGGGTCGTCATGAACAAGGCGTGCAGGCAGGCGGTGCCTGCATTCTAGGGATGTCCGGCCTTTTCAACCGAAGGCCAGGGCATTGCCCCGGCTGTTACCAAAAGTGCCTGTGGCAAACTCCCGCGCTTCGCGTATTTTTTCGAGTTTCAGAGAGTTTGCCCACCCATGCAGCAGATCGTCCGGCAGTTGGCCGCAGAAATCAAAGTCAGTGAATCCCAGGTGCGTGCAGCGGTGGAGCTGCTGGACGGGGGCGCCACGGTGCCCTTCATCGCCCGCTACCGCAAGGAAGTGACGGGCGGGCTCGACGACATCCAGCTGCGTGAGCTGGAGGCGCGCCTGTCCTACCTGCGCGAGCTGGAAGACCGCCGCGTGGCCGTGCTCAAGAGCATCGACGAGCAGGGCAAGCTGACCGACGCGCTGCGCGCGGCCATTGCCGCCGCGCCGACCAAGCAGGAGCTCGAAGACATATACCTGCCCTTCAAGCAAAAGCGCCGCACCAAGGGCCAGATGGCGCGCGAGTTCGGCATCGAGCCCCTGGCCGACAAGCTGTTTGCCGACCCCACGCTGGACCCGGCGGCCGAGGCCGCTGCGTACACCAAGCCGCCCGAAGTGCTGGACGACGGCAAGACGGGCGCCGATTTCTCCACCGTGCCGGCCGTTCTGGACGGTGTGCGCGACATCCTGTCGGAGCGCTGGGCCGAAGACGCCGTGCTGGTGCAGTCGCTGCGCGAATGGCTGTGGGCCGAGGGCCTGCTGCGCAGCAAGAAGATCGACGGCAAGAACGAGAATGACCCCGAGGTCTCCAAGTTCCGCGACTACTTCGAGTATGACGAGCCCATCGGCCGCGTGCCCTCGCACCGCGCGCTGGCCGTGTTCCGCGGCCGTGCGCTCGAAATCCTGGAGGGCAAGCTGGTGCTGCCGGTGGAGCCCGAGCCGGGCAAGCCCAGCATCGCCGAAGGCAAGATCGCCCTGCACCTGGGCTGGAGCCATGCCGGCCGTCCGGCCGACGACCTGCTGCGCAAGTGCGTGGCCTGGACCTGGCGTGTGAAGCTGAGCCTGTCGACCGAGCGCGACCTGTTCGCCCGCCTGCGCGACGAGGCCGAGAAGGTCGCCATCAAGGTGTTCGCCGACAACCTGCGCGACCTGTTGCTGGCCGCGCCGGCCGGCCCGCGCGTGGTGATGGGGCTGGACCCGGGCATCCGCACCGGCGTGAAGGTGGCCGTGGTGGATGCCACGGGCAAGCTGGTGGAGACGGCCACGGTATACCCGCACGAGCCGCGCCGCGACTGGGAGGGCTCGCTGCACACGCTGGCCAAGCTGGCCGACAAGCATGGCGTGAACCTGATCGCCATCGGCAACGGCACGGCCAGCCGCGAGACCGACAAGCTGGCGGCCGACCTGATCAAGCTGGCGGCCAAGGCCGAGCGCGTGATCGAGAAGGTGGTGGTGAGCGAGGCCGGCGCCTCGGTCTACTCCGCCAGCGAATACGCCTCGCAGGAGATGCCCGATGTGGACGTGAGCCTGCGCGGCGCCGCCAGCATTGCGCGCCGCCTGCAGGACCCGCTGGCCGAGCTGGTCAAGATCGACCCCAAGAGCATCGGCGTGGGCCAGTACCAGCACGACGTGAACCAGAGCGAGCTGGCCCGCACCCTGGGCACCGTGGTCGAGGACTGCGTGAACTCCGTGGGTGTGGACCTGAACACGGCGAGCGTGCCGCTGCTGTCGCGCGTGTCGGGCCTGTCGGCCAGCGTGGCCAAGGCCGTGGTGCGCTGGCGCGAGGCCAATGGCGCCTTCAAGAGCCGCAAGCAGCTCATGGACGTGGCCGGCCTGGGTGCCAAGACCTTCGAGCAGAGCGCGGGCTTTCTGCGCATCCGCGGCGGTGAGAACCCGCTGGACATGACCGGCGTGCACCCTGAGACCTACCCCGTGGTCGAGCAGATCATGGAAAAGACCGGCAAGCCGGTGGCCGAGATCATGGGCCGCAGCGACATGCTCAAGACCCTGAAGCCCGAGCTCTTTGCCAACGAGAAGTTCGGCGTCATCACCGTCAAGGACATCCTGGGCGAGCTCGAAAAACCGGGCCGCGACCCACGCCCGGACTTCAAGGTGGCGCGATTCAACGATGGCGTGGAGGACATCAAGGACCTCAAGGAAGGCATGGTCCTGGAGGGCACGGTGAGCAACGTGGCCCAGTTCGGCGCCTTCGTGGACCTGGGCGTGCACCAGGACGGCCTGGTGCACGTGAGCCAGCTGGCACACAAGTTCGTGAACGACGCACGCGAAGTGGTCAAGACCGGCGACATCGTCAAGGTCAAGGTCATGGAGGTGGATGTGGAGCGCAAGCGCATCGGCCTGTCGATGAAGCTCGGCGATGCCCCGCCGCGCCAGGGCGGCGACCGCGGTGGCTACCGCGACAACCGCTTCGAGAGCGCGGGGCGTGGACAGCAGCAGGGAGGGCGCCGCGCGCCCGAGCCGGCGCAGCAATCGGCCATGGCTTCGGCCTTCGCCAAGCTGCAACAGACCAAGAGCCGCTGACATCGCACCGTTCTGACCGCTGGTACGGCCACAGGCGCCGTCCGTGCAGGTAAGACTGCATGGCAAAAATGGGTGATGGGCCGGGGCTGCGGGCAGCGCCATAATCGGCGCTTGTCCCACCAGAGGCCCTGCCACCCATGGAGTTGAATGCACTGCTGGCACAGCCGGCGGCCCTGCCCAGTCTGCCGCGCACCGTTGCGCTGCTGATGAGCGAGCTGGCCCAGCCCGAGCCCAGCCTGCGGCGCATGAACCAGCTCTTTGGCACCGATCCGGCCCTGGCCGCGCGCCTGCTGGAGCTGGCCAACTCCCCGGCCTTCCAGATGCCGCGCCAGATCGCCGGCATCCCCCAGGCCCTGGCCCTGCTGGGCACTGGCCAGTTGCGCACCCTGGTCACTTCCGCGCCGCTGGGCACCACGTCGCGCTCCGTGCCCGGCATCAACATGCAGCAGTTCTGGCGCTACAGCCTGAACACGGCCAAGCTCTCGCGCTCGCTGGCGGGCCTGGTGCACCACGACCAGATCGCGGCCTACACGGCGGGCCTGCTGCACGGCCTGGGAGAACTCGTGATCCACCTGGCCGATCCCGAGAAGGCCCATTCGGTCAACACCCTGGTGGCGCCGCTGGACATGCGCCGCAGCAAGGTGGAGCAGCGCATCTTCGGCTACTGCTATGCCAATGTGTCTGCTGGGCTGGCACGCCGCTGGCAACTGCCCGAAGTGGTGGTCGATGCGCTGCAGTACCAGGACGCGCCGTTCGAGAACAAGGCCTACGAGCCGCTGGCCGGCGTGATCCACCTGGCCTCCTGGCGCGCGCGGGCGCGCGAAGCCGGGCTCAACGAGAACGAGCTCGCCGTCTCCTTCCCGGGCGAAGTGGGGTTGGTGCTGGGCCTGGACATCGACATGGTGCTGCAGCAGGACCCCATCGACTGGAACGTACGCCCCGAGGCCGCCGCCGATTACGTGGTCTGAACCACGGGCCTCGCTCTGGGACAATGCAGGGCATGAAAGCACTGCGCATCCACGCGGGCCCCCGCGCCCGCCAGCACCTCGAACAGCACGGCCTGCAAGCGGGCGATGTGCGTGTGATCCCCGCGGCGGCCGGCGGCCCCAAGGGCCTGGTCCTCGGCCCGCTGGACCGTTTCCTGTTTGGCGAGTGGCTGGCCGCATCCAGCCAGCCGGTGCACCTGGTGGGTGCCTCCATTGGCGCCTGGCGCATGGCCACGGCCTGCCTGGGGTCTTCGGTGGCGGCCTTCGAGCGGCTGGAGCACGACTACATCCACCAGAGCTATGAGCTGCCGCCGGGCAAGAAGCGGCCTTCGGCATCGCATGTCAGCGAACGCTTTGGCCAGAACCTCGAAGCCTTCTACGGCGGGCGGATCGGGGAGGTGCTGAGCCACCCGCGCTTTCACCTGCACATCGTCACCTCGCGCGGCCGGCATGTGCTGGCGCGCGAACACCGTGTGGGCACGCCGCTCGGCTACCTCGGGGCTTTCCTGAGCAACACGTTGCACCGCAAGGCCCTGGCCGCCTGGCTGGAGCGTGTGGTGTTCTCGTCGCCGGATGCAGGCCTGGCAACCGGTGCGGCCCTGCCTTTCGGGACGGCCGACTTCCGCACGCGCCAGGTACAGCTCACCGAGCAGAACTTCATGCCGGCGCTGCAGGCAAGTTGCTCGATTCCGTTCGTGCTGCAGGCCGTGCACGACATTCCGGGCGCGCCACGCGGCGCTTACTGGGATGGCGGCATCACCGACTACCACCTGCACCTGGGCTACCACCAGGCCCCGATGGCGCAGGTGGTCGAAGGCGCGGCCCGGGCCGGCGGCGGCCTGGTGCTGTACCCGCACTTTCAGCAGCAGGTGGTGCCGGGCTGGCTGGACAAGGGGCTCAAGTGGCGCCACCGTTCCACCAGCGCGCTCGATTCCATGGTGGTGCTGTCACCCCACCCCGAATGGGTGCGTGCGCTGCCCAACAGCAAGCTGCCGGACCGCAACGACTTCACCCACTACGGCCTGGACAGTGCGGCCCGCGCCAAGGCCTGGCTGGCCGCCACGTCGGCCAGCCGCCAACTTGCCGACGAGTTTGCACAGTGGCTGCAGCGGCCGGACATGGCGGCCGTGCAGCCCCTGTAGTCAGCGGGCCGCCGTGGTGGGTGCTGCTGCCGCCGCGGCCGCCGGGGCCTGGGCGGCGTGCCGGGGTGGGGCCTGCTCGTAGGCCCGGGTCCATGCCAGTACCTCGTGCGCAGGCATGGGCGGCGCAATGCCGAAACCCTGCGCGCGTTCGCAACCCAGTGCCAGCAGCTTGTCGCCATGGGCCGGTGTTTCCACGCCTTCGGCAATCACGTGGCGGTTGAAGGCCTGGGCCAGGGTGATGACGGCGGTGACCAGCGTCAGGTCGTCCTCGTCGTGCAGGATGCCGCGCACGAAAGACTGGTCGATCTTGATGCTCTCCGCCGGCAAGCGCTTGAGGTAGGACAGCGACGAGAAGCCGGTGCCGAAGTCGTCCAGCGCAAAGCGCACGCCCAGTGCCTGGCAGCTGCGCATCATGCTGCGCATGTAGTGCATGTCCTGCAGCGCGGCGGATTCGAGGATCTCGAGTTCGAGCTGGGCGGGGGACACTTCCGGGCAGGTGAGCAGCAGGTCCTTGAGCCGGTCCACGAAATCGGGCCGGTGGAAGTGCTGTGCAGCGATGTTCACGCTGACCTCCCATTGCACGCCCGCCAGGCTCCACTGCCGCATCTGGGACAGGGCTTCCTGCAGCACCCATTCCCCGAGTTCGGCCACGGCCTGCGCATCTTCCAGCAAGGGCAGCACATGCTGCGGGCCGAGCAGTCCCTGTTCGGGGTGCTGCCAGCGCAGCAGCGCCTCCATGCCCAGCACCTCGCCGGTGCGCAGGTTGACCTTGGGCTGGTAGTACAGGCGCATCTCGCCGGCCTGCAGGCCCTGTGCCACCCGGGTCTGCTGCGAGTGCTGGGTCTGCACCGCATGGTCGAGCTGCACGTCGAACAGGTGCATGCGGTTGCGGCCCGAGCGTTTGGCCTGGCACATGGCCTGGTCGGCCTGGCGCAGCAGGGTGTCGGGGTTCACGTCGGCCTGCGGAAACACGGCCACGCCGATGCTGGCGGTGGTGTGCAGCACGCGGTCGTCGATGGCATAGGGCTCGGCCAGCTGCTGCATGAGCTGGCGCACATGCTCCTCGATGGCGGGCACGTCGACCTGGTGGTTGAGCAGCAGCACGAACTCGTCGCCGCCCAGGCGCGCCGCGGCATTGCTGCCCGTGGCAAAGGCGTTCAGGCGCTGGGCCACCTCCTTGAGCAGGCGGTCGCCGACGCGGTGGCCGTGGGTGGCGTTGATGGCTTGGAAATGGTCCAGGTCCAGCATGCACACGGCCAGCAGGGTCGGGCTGCGGCCGGTGACGAACAGGGCGTGCGTGAGCCGCTCGGCCAGGGAAGCGCGGTTGAGCAGGCCGGTCAGGGCGTCGTGCCGTGCGTGCCAGGAGATCTGGTGGCGCAAATGGCTGGCCTCCGTCACATCACGGAACACCAGCACGCAGCCCGAGGCGCGCCCGCTGCCCTGGCGGATGGCCGACGCGGTGTAGGCGATGGCATAGCGCTCGCCCGAGCGGTGCAGCAGCACTTCCTGCACGGCAGGGCGGTTGGGCGTGCCCACGGCGGCATCGCCGGTGGCCCGGGTGGCCGCCTGGCTGGCCGGTTGCTCGTAGAGGCGGAACACGTCGTCCAGCAGTTCCCCCACGGCCTGCTCGGCGGTGTAGCCGGTCATGAGCTGGGCGGCTTCATTGATGGTCTCGATGCAGCCGGCCAGGTCGGTGGTGATGACACCATCGCCGATGGAGGCCAGCGTGACCTGGGCCCGGTCCTTCTCGTTGCGCAGGGCCTGCTCGGCCCGCTTGCGCTCGGTGATGTCCACCAGCGTGCCCACGGTGCCAGCCACCGAGCCGTTCATGCTGGTGAACGGCGCCTCGTAGTAGGCCATGGTGCGCGCCAACTGGCCAGGCGGCTGTACCAGCACCTCGTTGTCCTGCGACATGGCCAGCTCCCGGGACTGGGCCGGTGACAGCAGGTGCGGCGCCGTGAGGCCCGGGAACATGCCCTGGCCCGGCAGGCCGGGGTCACCGTTCTGGAACAGCCGCTGCCAGGCGCGGTTGGCGTCGATGAAGGTGCCGTCGGCCTCGCGCACGAACACCGGCAGGGGCAGGGCGTCGATGAGCTGGCGCGTGAAGTGCAACTGCTCGCTCTGCAGCTGCTGGGTCTCGCGCAGAGAGTGCACCAGCGATTGCACCTTGCCCGCCATGTCGTTGAAGGTGTGGGCCACGGCGCGCGATTCCAGCGCGCCCTGGATGTCCATGCGCGTGTCCAGGTGCCCCTGGCGGAAGCGGTCCGTGGCCTCGGTCAGGCGGCGCAGCATGCGGGCATTGGCGCGCAGGATCAGGGTCAGCAGGAACAGGATGGTGAAGATGTTCAGCGCCGAGATGCGCGCCTGCACCACCACGGTCTTCCACACCCGGTCCACCAGGATGCCGGGATCGGCGGTGACCGTGAGCACGCCGGTGCGACCGTCGGCAAAGGCCTGGCCGAAGCGCTGTGCGGGCGGGGCGATGTCCAGGAGATCGGCAAACCAGGCCGGGGCCTGCATGCCCAGGGGTGGCGCCGTCCACTGCAGGGGCGCCTGGCCCGGCACCTGCCACAGCAGCGACTGTACGGCCGGGCCGAAGCGGGTGGGTGTGGCCTGCAGCACGCGGGCCGCCGATTCGCGCTGGGCCGGGTCCAGGGCCACCAGGGTGGGGAGCAGGTTGTCGCCCACGCGCGCGAGTTCGGCCACGGCGCGGTCGTGGGCTTCCTGCTCCTCAAGCGATACCAGTTGCTGGTAGCGCACGGCCACGACCGCCACGATGATCGCCAGGATCGCGAGGTACAGCCGGGGGGTGGTTCCCTGCGTCAGCCAGGCCCTGAATTTTTCTGCGCGCATGGATGGATCAGCCAGTCATTGCATGGAATGGATGAAAGAAAGAGCGCACGCAGCACCGCCATGGGCTGGCGCCAGCCGGTTTCGGGTGGCGCGCCAAGGGCCCGGCCTGCGCGCCGGCCATGCACTCCCACCATGCATGCCGCTCGCTCAGCAGTGGCAACGGGGCCTGGCGCTCTGCAGCACCGGCCTGTTAATTATTTTGTTAATTATTGTTTGACAGACAGCAGTTTAGCTGCACGGACGCTGAACGCGCCCCGCCCGTATGGGGGAGGCTCTGGCGGGGCGTGGCTGCGCGGGCCACTGCCCCCTGCCTCCTTGGAGCTGGCACGGCCAGGGGGCCGTGCCTTGCGGGGCGGCTACAACGACTGCACGAGCATGTCCCGGTATTCTTCGGGCGTGGCGATGCGTGGGTTGGTCTTGTGGCAGTGGTCGGCCATGGCGCCCTTGATGATGTCGTCGAACATGCTCTCGGTCACGCCCATGGCCGCGAGGCCTGTGGGCAGGCCCAGGCGCGCGCTCATGTCGCGGATGGCCTCGGGAATATCGCCTGCACTGCCCAGGCCCATGGCGTGGGCCATGCGTTCCAGGCGCTTGTCCTTCTGCACCGATTCGGCCTGTGCATTGAAGCGCACCACGGCCGGCAGGAACATGGCGTTGAGCGTGCCATGGTGCAGGCGCGGGTTCACACCGCCCAGGCTGTGGCTGAGCGAGTGCACGGCGCCCAGGCCCTTCTGGAAGGCCATGGCGCCCTGCATGCTGGCGCTCATCATGTGCAGGCGCGCGTCTCGGTCGCCACCGTTGCGCGTGGCCGGCCCGATGTGGGCCCAGCCGCGTGTGAGGCCATCGAGCGCTATGCCGTCGGCCGGCGGGTTGAACGCGGCGGACATGAAGGTCTCCATGCAGTGCGCGATGGCGTCCATGCCCGTGGCGGCCGTGAGTGCAGGCGGCAGGCCCAGTGTGAGTTCGGGGTCGCAGATGGCGGTCTTGGGCACCAGGTTCCAGGAGTGGAAGCCGAGCTTGCGGTGGTCGTCCACGATGATGATGGCGCCGCGCGCCACCTCGCTGCCGGTGCCGCTGGTGGTGGGCACGGCGATCAGCGGCGCGGCGCGTTCGGTGATGCGCGGCGAGCCGCCCTCGATGGTGGCGTAGTGGGTGAGCGGGCCTTCGTGCGTGGCTGCAATCGCAATGCCCTTGGCGCAGTCGATGGCCGAGCCGCCGCCCACGGCGATCAGGCCATCGCAGCCCTGGGCCTTGTAGACCTCGACCGCGGCGCGCACGGCCGCTTCGGTGGGGTTGGCGGGGGTCTGGTCGAACACTGCCACGGGCAGGCCCGTGAGCGCGTCCAGCGCCTTTTGCAGCACGCCCGCAGCCTTGACGCCAGGGTCCGTCACCACCAGCGGGCGGGTGATGCCCACGCGCTCGCATTCCTGCTGGAGCAGCTTCACGGCGCCGAACTCGAACTGGATCTGGGTGACGTAGTAAATGAAGGCCATGGCTTTGTAAGGATGCGTTTACGATATCTGGCGGGTTCCGAACAATGTACAACCGGGAGACACCCATGACCCTGAAGCAAACCCTCATCGCCGCCACTTTGTTCGTCACGTGCGTGACAGCGGTGCAGGCCGATTGCCTGACCGATGCGCAGGCCGCCGAGCTGCTCGCGCACTACGTGGCGCGCACCCCAGCCCCGAATCCGGAGAACCTGTCGGACGCCGATGGCGCCTGCACACGCGGCAAGTTCAACCAGCTGCTGGCGCAGCGCATGGGCAAGGTCGTGGGCTACAAGGCAGGCCTCACCAACCCGGCGGTGCAAAAACGCTTCAACACCGACAAGCCCGTGTGGGGCAAGCTCTACGAAGGCATGGTGCTGCCAAACGGCGCCAGCGTGGAGGCCGCCTTCGGCGCCCGCGCGCTGTACGAGGCCGACATGCTGGTGCGCGTGAAGAGCGCGGCCATCAACCACGCCAGGACGCCCGAGGAGGTGCTGGACGCCATCGACCAGGTCATCCCCTTCATCGAGCTGCCCGACCTGATGGTGCAGGCGCCGCCCCAGCTCAACGGTGCCGGTGTCACGGCCATCAACGTGGGCGCGCGCCTGGGCGTTGCGGGTGCGCCGCTGCCGGTGCCGGCCTACCGGGGCGAGCGCTACGCGCTGCTCAAGGCCCTTGCCGAGATGAATGTCTCGCTCACCGATGGCACTGGCGCACGCCTGGGCGGTGGCAAGGGCAGCGATATCCTCGAGCATCCGCTCAATGCCGTCACCTGGCTGGCCGCTGCCTTGCAGAAAGAGGGCATCACCCTGCAGCCGGGCGACCTGGTGAGCCTGGGCTCGTTCTCGGCGCTGCTGCCGCCCAGGGCCGGCCTGTCGGTCACCGCCACCTACGACGGCTTGCCGGGTGCCGCGCCAGTACGCGTGACCTTCAAGTAGTTTTCTTCTTCATCGTCCCTGAGAGAGCCTTTGCGTTGACCGATCTGCATATCCATGCCCACCGCCTGACCCCCCAGATGCGCAGCGTGCTCGAGCGCATGGCGCGCGCGGGCCACCCCCCGCTGTACACCCGCAGCCCGCAGGACGCGCGCACCGCCTATGCGGCCGGCGCCGATGTGCTCGAGGTCCCGAAGGCCCAACTGCCCCGGGTGGAGGACTTCACCATTCCCGCGCGCGACGGCCATGCGCTGCCGGCGCGGTTGTATGCGCCTTCGACCGGCGCACCGTTGCCCGTGCTGCTGTACACGCATGGCGGTGGCTTCACCATCGGCAGCATCGGCACGCACGATATCCTGTGCCGAGAGCTGGCGCGACTGGCAGGCTGCATGGTGGTCTCGCTCGACTACCGGCTGGCGCCCGAGCACCGCTTTCCCACCGCCACCAACGATGCCTGGGATGCGCTGGTCTGGCTGCATGCCAACGCCACCCGCCTGGGCGCTGACCCGGCGTGCATGGCGGTGGGCGGCGACAGCGCAGGCGGCACCCTGGCCACGGTGAACGCCATCCTCGCACGCGATGCGGGCCTGCCGCTGGCGCTGCAGCTGCTGATCTACCCAGGTTGCGCGGCGCACCAGGACACGCCCTCGCACACCCGCTTCGCGAGCGGCCTGGTGCTCGACGAGCCGGCCATCACCTGGTTCTTCGGCCAGTACGTGACCAGCCGAGAGCAGCGCCAGGACTGGCGCTTTGCGCCCCTGCATGCCGACGACGTGGAGGGCGTGGCCCCCGCGTGGATCGGCCTGGCCGAGTGCGACCCGCTGGTGGATGAAGGCGTGGACTATGCCGACAAGCTGCGTGCGGCCGGCGTGGCCGTGGACCTGGAGATCTACCGCGGCGTGACGCACGAATTCATCAAGATGGGCCGCGCCATTCCCGAGGCGCGAAAGGCCCATGCCGACGCGGCGCGCGCGCTGCGCCAGGCCTTTTCATTGGAATGAGAGGCAACAGCTATGCAACGTCGTGATTTCCGCTGCTTCCACCGCCTGCGTGTGCGCTGGGCCGAAGTGGACATGCAGAAGATCGTGTTCAACGGCCACTACCTGATGTACATCGACAACGCGATGTCCGAGTACTGGCGCGCGTTGGGCCTGCCCTACGACGCCAGCATGCACGCGCTGCAGGGCGAGATGTTCGTGAAGAAGGCCAGCCTCGAATACCACGCCTCGGCGCGCATGGACGACACGCTGGACGTGGGCATGCGGTGCGCGCGCGTGGGCAACTCCTCGTGTGTCTTCGAGGCCGGCATCTTCGGCGGTGAGCGCCTGCTGGTGTCGGGTGAGCTGGTGTACGTGTTCGCTGATCCGGTGGCGCAGAAGTCGCGCCCCGTTCCCCAGGCGCTGCGCGACATCATCACGGCCTTCGAGGCCGGTGAGGACACGGCCGAAGTCAAGACCGGCGACTGGAATGCGCTGGGCCGTGATGCGGGCCGATTGCGCACCGCTGTGTTCGTCACGGAGCAGGGCATTCCCGCCGAGATCGAAGCCGATGCGCTTGATGCCACTGCGCGCCATGCGGTGGTCTACAACCGGCTGGAGCAGGCGATTGCTACGGGGCGGTTGTTGCAGGAGGCACCTGGGGTTGGGCGGATTGGGCGGCTGGCGGTGGACCGATCGGTGCGGGGGGCTCTTTGGGGACGCAAGGTGTTGGATGTCCTGGTCGATGCTTCGCGGGCCCGTGGGGACCGGGAGGTGCAGTTGCATGCGGTGTGCAGTGCTGAGGGGTTTTATCGGCGGGCTGGGTTTTCGGTGGTGGGGGAGCCTTATGAGGAGGCGGGGATTGCGCATATCGTTATGGCGCGGTGGTTCTGATTTTTTGGGGTTGTCGCTTCGCTTTGATGCTTCTTGCCTGGGTGGAGGGCGGAGGCCGGGATGTGCGCCCGGCGGCGCAGTAACTTTCTCTTGGGCCGCCAAGAGAAAGTCACCAAAGAGA
>NZ_JBWKYR010000004.1:275750-404572 GCF_059423865.1 Acidovorax sp. GW458-11-26-14-TSB4 | reverse complement strand
GACAGGGTCTGGCTGGCGGCGGAGGTCTTGAGGTCGCTGGTGTTGGCGCCCGTGTCGGCAGAGAAGGCGAGCGTGCTCCCCGTGGTGGTGGGGGCGGTGTGGTCCAGCGTGAACTGCTGGCCGACGGTGTAACCCCCGGCGATGCCGACGGCCGAAGCGTTCTGGATGCCCGTGCCGCTGCCCTTGAGGTCCAGGCGCAGGGTGCCGTCGCCCGACAGGCCATTGACGCTGACGGTATAGGTGGCCCCGGAGCCCGTGAGGTTGGCAATGGAGCCCCCCGCAGAGCCTGTGGTTGTCAATGCGAAGTCACCCGCATCCACACCAGTCACGGGAGCAGTGAACGTTACGGTGTAGTCGACCGACGTGGCCGTCCCCTGCACTGTTGCCGGCGCCCCTGCCGCCCGCACTATGGAGGCAACGCTTGGCGCGTCGGTGACGTTGATCGTGAATATCTGGAAGGCATCGTTGCCAGCCGCATCGGATGCCTTCAGGTAGATGCGGTAATCGCCGGCAGTCAGGTTCTGGGCCGCCACCAGGCCGGTGCCCGAGATCGTGAACTTGCCGTTGTCCGCATCGATCACACCATTGCCAATGGCAAAGCCGTAGGTGACGGCCGTGATGTCGGTGGCCGAAAGCGTGGCGACCGTGCTGCCGTTGGTGGCTGCAGCCGCCATGACGCTGGTGGTGCTCAGGGCCATGCCGACCGGGCCGATGGTATCGAGCACATACGCGAAGCCGGACGATGCCACCGACACGTTTCCGGCCACGTCGGTCTGTTTGACTGTCAGCGTGTGCGCGCCGCTTGCCAGCGAACTGCTGGTGATGGAGAAGGCGCCCGAGCCGTTGGCCGTGGTCGTGCCCAACAACGTGTTGCCATCGCTGTCGTAGAGACGGACCGTGGCAAGGGCTTCGGCCTGGCCGGTGATCAGCGGCGTGCCGACATTGGTGATGCCGTCGCCAAGGGTGCCGCTATCGCTGCCGGCCGACATTCCCAATGACGTGGGCGCGGCGGCCACCGTGTCGATCTTCAGCACCAGCGCCGCGCTCAAGGGCGAGACGGCATTGCCTGAGTCCGTCTGGGAAACCTTCAGATTGTGCGTGCCGTCGGACAGTGCGCTGCTGGTGATGCTCCAGTTGCCCGAGCTGTCTGCCGTGGTGGTGCCCAGCAGCGTCGTGCCATCGGTATCGTAGAGCTTGACGGTGTTGTTGGCCGCGGCGGTGCCGGTCACGGTAGGCGTGTTGTCGTTGGTAATGCCGTCGCCCACGGTGCCGCTGTCGCTGCCGGAGGTCACGGCAGGCGCGGGCGGTGCCGAGGGGCCCAGCGACTGGCCTGGCAGCAGGAAATTGGCCGCGGTAAGGGTTCCGACCGTTCCCGAGAAAAACATGTAGACCGCGGGGAAATACCCGGACCCATACCCCACCACAATGCCGGTAGCCGCGCCATTTTGGATGGTATTGCCGGAATTGTAGAAACCGCCTTGCCCGGCTGGGTTGTAACTGGTGTAGAGATTGTCGTAGCCTACAAAGTTTTCAAGGTTCTGCTCATCGACGAAGTTGGTAGTGAAATCAACAGTGACCCCGCTGAGAGCCGCCACGTCACGCAGATCGATAAAGTCTTCGCCGGCATTGAACCCCGTTATCACGGGAGAATTGGGCATGCTGAAAGCCCCGTTCGCATAGCTACCGCCGCTGACATAGAAGCCGTTTGGTATGTAGAGGAGGTCTTGCACTCCATTGGTCAGCGTCAGCGTTGTCGACGAAGTCATGGTGTAGCTGGGCAGGGCGAACGAATAGCCCTCGAACGCCAGCACCTGGGATTCCACCGCCTCCGCCCGCTCCAACACCCAATCGCCACCAAGGGCCTTGCTGCCGGTAAGGTTCTGCGAAGCAGCGATGTCGGCCCCGGTGAGCTCCTGGAGCCGGTGGATGAAATCGGCACCGTGCTGGTCTGCTCCCACAGAGCATCCATAGATGAGGAAGTCGCCATCCTCGGCAAGGGCTCCCCCGATTTTCCGCAGATTGTCCTGCGTGTCCTGACGCTGAAGGCTGGCGGCATCGGTGGTCGTCTGCCCGATCTGAAAGGAGCCGGGCGCACCATGGCTGATCAGATGGATGGAACTGTAGCCCGCATGCCCGGCCGCCCATTCGGCCATCTGCGTGAGGCCATCGCGGGCGGCATCCAGTACCACCACTTCAATCCCCACCGGCATGGAGGCAATGATGTCGTGATATCCGGCAAGGGAAGAATCAACAAAGGCAACACCCTTGTCCGCTGCGTCGTGAGTTCTGTTCATATTCGTTGCCTGTCCAAAGAGCCTAGACGTTTTGCATTGCAAAAAGATTTCGTGAGTGCATCAGCATCGCAAAACCGGCCCATTTCGCCCCCGGGCAGGGAGCACCTGATTTCGCAGCACACCACGCGATGAAACGAAAATTATCTCAAGCAATCAATGGATACCACATATTTCGGAAGGCTTTTTCGATCCGCCTGGAACCGTGGCGCACCGGCGCCACGGCTCATCCTTGCAGCCCCTGCACCCAGCTACGCGGCGCCTGCCCCACCACCTGCGTGAACGCGCGCGAGAACGATGACGCACTGGCATAGCCCAGCTGGTCGGCCGCGGCCTTGACCGGTGTGCCCTGGCGCAGCAGGGTCTGCGCAATCGCCATGCGCCACTGGGCCAGGTAGTCCGCCGGCGGCTGGCCCACATGGGTGCGGAAGGCCGCGGCAAACGCGCTGCGCGACATGCCGGCCTGCGCGGCCATGGTGTCCAGCGTCCAGTCGGCCTCGGGCCGCTCGTGCAGGGCCACCAGGGTGCGCGCCAGGCGCGGCTCGGCCAGGCCGGTGAGCAGACCGGCGGGCAGCTCGGTCTCGCCCGTGTGGTCCAGCAGCCAGCGCAAGAGCTGTATCACCAGCACCTCGAACAGCCGGTCCGCCAGCAGGCGCTGGCCGCAGCGCAGCCGCTCGGTCTCGGCAAACAGCAGCGCCAGCGTGTGCTCCAGGCCCTGCACCTCGCGCAGCGGCAGCGCCAGCATGGGCGGCAGCGCGCGCACCAGCGGGTGGCTGTCGCCGCCGTCGAAATCGAGCGTGGCGCAGACGAAGTCGGCTCCGTCCACCGGCGCGTTGTGGAAGTCGTGCGCCAGCGGGCGCGGGTAGAACAGCAGCGTGGGCTCGCTCACCTGCAGCCGGCGCCTGACGCCGCGCGCGCGGTGCGTCACCTCCATCTCGCCACTGCGCAGCACGTGCAGAAAGCCCCGCCCCGGCTGCGCCGCGAAGTGCGTCACCCCGCACAGCGGCCCGGCATGGAACAGGTGCGCACGCAGGCGAAAGCGCTCGAGCAGTGAGGACAGGCGGTCGACGGGTTGCGGCAGGGGTGCACTCATGGCCTGGCAGAGCAATCAGGACGAAATGGCATGTTTCATGGATTCAACGCGCCATATTTTACTGCACCGCAGAGGAAACTTCATTCCACGGTGTCTGCAGCAACCAGCCAACGCAGACGCCGCGACAAGCACCCATCGACACCACACAAGGAAAGTCAGCCATGCGACGACGCACCCTTCTTCTCTCCCGCAGCGCCACGGCGCTGGCCCTGGCCGCTCTGGCCTGCAGCGCCAGCGCCCACGACGCGCACCACAAGGCCAGCGCCAAGGACGCCCACACCGGCGGCATCCGCACCGCACCGGCGCCCAAGGTCAAGCCGGCCTTCGACATCTTCCACACCCGCATCAGCACCGATGGCAATACCGCCATCTTCCATGTGGCCGTGTCGGGCAAGGCCGGCGCCACCAAGCCCGCCAAATCGGGCAAGCTGGCCGGCAGCACGGTGTTTTCGTATGTCTGGCCGACCACGCTGGACCCGTCCACCGTGGGCTTCGAGCCCAAGGCCGGCATCCTGGCCTTTGCCGTCACCTCGCACCCGGACTTCGACGACACGCCGCTGTTCGACGAAAACGGCGACGGCAACCCCGCCAACGACGGCGATGTCTGGCACTCGCACTGGGTGGTGCTGCAGCCCGACGATGCCTGCGGCAAGGGCAAGCTCAAGGTGGTGGACATCCCCGAGGGCGCCAAGCCGAAATTGCCCAAGACCTGGCCCGGCCTGCCCATCCTGATCGACAGCCCCGGCTGGCACCCGAACTTCAGCGGCCAGACGCTGGAGGTGAAGGTGCCCTTCGACGACATCGGCGCCGTGCAGGCCGCCTCGTTCGACGGCGTGGCCGCCGCGCTGCGCGTGAACGCCAGCGTGCATGCGCCACTGCTGTGCGTGCCGGATGTGATGAAGGTCGCCTCGGGCGACCTGTCCCTGCCCGGAAAGGTGAACCGCTGATTTCCCCCGTCCCGTAACCATACCCACCTCAACCAAGGAACCATCACCATGAACCGCATCCCCCTGATCGACCGCGCATCCGCCCCCGCCAGCGTCGCCGGCACGCTCGACGCCATCCATGGCGCCTTTGGCGCCACGCCCAACATGTTCCGCACGGTGGCCCAATCGCCCGCCGCGCTCAACGCCATGTGGGGATTTTTCGGCGCCCTGGGCGGCGGCAGCATCGACGCGCAACTCGGCGAGAAGATCGCCGTGGCGGTCGCCAACCGCAACGACTGCCACTACTGCCTGGCCGCGCACACGGCCCTGGGCCGCAAGGCCGGCGCCAGCGCCGCCGAGATGGGCGCCGCGCAGACCGGCCAGTCCGACGACCCGCGCACCGCGGCTGCCCTGGCCTTTGCGCTGAAGCTCGTGGAGGCGCGCGGCCAGGTGTCCGAGGCCGATGTGCAGGCCTTGCGCGGCGCCGGCTTCAGCGATGGCCAGGTGGTCGAGATCCTGGCGCACGTGGCGCTGAACCTGTTCACCAACTATGTGAACGTGGCATTCGCAGTGCCGGTGGACTTCCCGTCCGTCGCGCTCAAGCGCTGAGAGGCCGGGCCATGGACTACCACGCACCCGAACTGGAAATCGCCCAGTGGCTCAATGCCGCTGCGCCGATCACGCTGCAAGGCCTGCGTGGCAAGGTGGTGGTGGTCCACGCCTTCCAGATGCTCTGCCCCGGCTGCGTGGCCCATGGCCTGCCGCAGGCGGCGGCCATCCATGCCCTGTTCGACGAACGTGACGTGGCCGTACTGGGGCTGCATTCGGTGTTCGAGCACCATGCGGTGATGACGCCGCAGGCGCTTGCGGCCTTCGTGCACGAGTACCGGCTGGCCTTTCCCATCGGCATCGACATGCCGGGTGCGGGCGGCAACCCCATCCCGCGCACCATGCAGGCCTATGGGCTGCGCGGTACGCCCAGCCTGTTGCTGATTGACCGGGCGGGGCGGCTGCGGCTCAACCATTTCGGCCGCATCGACGACCTGCGGGCCGGGGCGCTGGTGGCGCAACTGGTGGCGGAGCCGGGTGCCGAGCCCAGGCAAGGCCCGGTGCGCGCCGCTCCCAGGCATGTCCCGGCGGCAAGGGCACCCGCCTGCGCATACGGCGCCTGCCCCGTGGAGCCGTGAGCGGGCTGCATGGGCTAGGGCCTGTGACACTGTTTTCGGGGTCGCGAAGGCCCTTGCCGGCGTGCCAATCTGGCGCCTGCAAGCTGGTGTCGCCCCGCCTGCTGGCCACGGCGCCCGAGTTCGCGGGCAAGCCCGGCAACTCGCTCGATCCCGTGCCAGAAGATGCCTTTCGCATTTGCTGGACCGCCGGCTCTGCCGGCCTGGCCGACGCCGCCGTTGCCGACTGCACGCAAAATGGTGCCGAGATCAACTCGGTGCGTGTGCAGAAAACCGATGCGGCGGCGCTGGACCGGGCCTTCGCTGCGCTGGGCTTTGCGGCGGGCGGCACCTACACGCTCCAGATGTACGCCGACGATGGCTGGAAAACCGTGAATGGCCAGGCCGGCAAGACTCCCATCGCCACCTACCAGGCCCGCCTTGGCGCCCTGCCTGTAAGCGCTGCTGCGTTGGCTGCCGGCACCACGGCCAACTACCCCAATGCGACGATGTCGCTCACCCCCGTGGACATCGCCACCGCCTTGCGCAACAAGACGGCAGCCGCGATCCAGGTGACTGTGGTCAAGCCGGCCAAGGCCAGCACACCGCTGCGCCTGGAGAGCGGCTACATCTTCGAGCAGGGCCGGGTCAGCGCGTCTGCGGCGTTCCCGAACGTGCGCCTGGACCGCACGACCTACCCCGCCGCCAACGCGACCTCGTTCAGCGCCAGCATTCTCGTGCCTCCCCAGAACCTGGCAATACCCACCACAGGCGAACTGGGCATCACCTACAACGACCTCGGGGGCCGCTCCATTCGCAACGTCATGAGCTTCGACTGAATCCGCTCCTGCAAATATGGCGGGTGGACGGCGCGCACCAACGCGCGCTGTCCACCCGCTCTTTTTTTGGCTTGGCGCATGAAATGAGCAGCCGCCCCGCCCCAGCCCCAGCTCCCCCCGGGCGCGGCCCGCCATGCGACACGCGCCACCGCCTTTCCGTTGGCCGCCATACCGCTTGCAGCAGGAACCCAACACACACCCGGCCATGCAGTTGCCCGGTGCAGCGATCACCCGCAGAATCAGCCCCCCTCGCCCCCGCGATGGCTTTTTCTGTACTTGCCGCGCCGCCCGCATGCCCGCTATCGACAACATTTCCCCACTCCAACGCCGCGCCGCAGCCTGGTGGTTCGGCCTGTTCGGGCTGCCCTTCATCGCCATCGCCTTCTGGCTGCTGATCACCGGGGTCTGGCCCGCGCTCAGCGACTGGGCCCGCATGTCGCGCTGGCAGCCGGCGCAGGCCACTCTTGTGGCGGCCCGGCTGGCGGTGCGCCCCGGCAGCCGGGGCGGTGCCACCACAGAAGCCACGGCCACCTACCGCTATACCGTAGGGGGTGAGGAATACACCAGCCAACGCGTGGGCATCTCGCGCGGCAGCGACAACATCGGCAGCTACCAGGCCACGATGGCACGCACGCTGATGGAGCACCTGCAGCGCGGCGAGCCTGTGCGCATCTGGGTCAACCCCGCCAACCCGCTCGATGCCACCATCGACCGCGGACTGCGTTGGGAACTGCTCGCCGTCCATGCCGGATTGGCGTTGGTCTTCGGCAGCAGCGGCCTGGGGCTGCTGTTCTTTGCGCTGCGGCTGCACCGTGCGCCCAGCCACGGCCCTGGCCACATGGCCGAGGGCAAGGCGGGCGGCAAGACCGGGGAGCACGCGCCCGGCCTGCCCCGACGGTACGGCAACATCTGGCTGCACCAGGTGCCCGGCGGCGTGCGCCTGCACCTGCCCTACGGGCGAGACCTGGGGCGGCACATCGGCGCGCTGGCCGGTGGCAGCGCCTTTCTCGCCGTCGCCATCGGGGTGGGGTGGTTCATGGAACGCGGCGACTCGGTCGCCGGCATCTTCGCCGCAGTGTTCGGCATGGCGGGGGTGGCCTTTGCCGCCAGCAGCGTCTTTTGCATCACCACCAGCCTGCAGGCCGAGCTGGACGAGCGCGGTATCCGCGTGCGGCGCCGTTTTCTCGGCCTGCCGCTGCACAGCCACCAGGTGCCGCCCGGCATGGTCAAGCGCCTCGTGCTGCAGCACGAGCAAACCACCGAGCACAGGGGCCGCGAGATCGCCTGGTACCGGCTGCTGGCCCAACTCAAGAACGGTGGCACCATCGCCCTTACCGACAGCCTGGAGGGCGAGGCTTCGGCACGCGGCCTGCTCGAGCAGGTGGTGGCCTTGTCGGGCTACCGGCGCTAGCGTCCGGAGTGGGATCCGTTGAAGAGAAAATCTGCCGAAATCGCTGCAGGCCAGACGCAAGCCACAGCCGTTCCGGGTGGAGGAAACGGCTTCAGGCAGACTGCTGCGCCTGCACAACGCCAGCCACGCCGACGGCACTGCGCATCCGCACACGAGGCCGCCTGTGCAGGCTACCGGGGCGTGTAACACCTTCCCGCGGCGATGGCCGCGTTCACATGCGCCGCCAGGCCAGCGAGGTTCGGGAAGGCCGGCGGCGTAGAGGTGTCCTCCAGCAGGCACAGGTGATTGGCCTTGCGCACCAGCACCACGGGGGTGAAGACGGCAGGGTTCAGCAGCCCGCCCGGAAAGGTCTGGCGCTTGCCCCAGAAAGCCGACAGCTCCGCGTTGGCCTCCGTGCGCTCCTGCTGGAACCAGAAGGTACTGCTCAGCGCGCCCGAGGCGGCGACACCCACGCCCGTGCATTGCCCGTTGCGGTAGGTCACGGTGCCCCGGCCGACCGGGCGCGAACCGCTGGAATCGCTCGCCACATTCCACAGCTCCCGCCCACCGCTGCCACCCGCTGCGGGCTGGCATTGGTCCTGCTCCCAGGGGCCGTCGGACAGCGTCGCCAGCGGCGCGCAGCGCACCGCCACGGTGTCCGCCGCTGCGGCGGCCACCGTGCCGGCCGCATTGCGCACCACGCAGCCAGAGCCGGCGGGCGCCGCCTTCACGGCCACCGCATAGACGCTGCCATCGGCCAGCGGCCGGGCGAAGGTGAAGGCACCGTCGGCCGCCACGGACAGCTCGTCACCGCCATTGTTGGCCAGCACCAGGGGGCGCCCGCTGGGCACGCCGCTCGCGCTGCCGCCCAGCGTGTAGGTGGCGCGGTCGTCGCCGCCGCCACCACAGGCGGACAGGGCCGCCAGGGCAGCCACGGCCATCAGCTGCGTGGGCAGCGGTGTTGTTCCTTTCGTTGAATGCATGCGATCTTCTCCTGTAGTATTTCGCAATGGCCCTGTGGCAAATGCCACGGCGCCATGATGGCCCAGCGCCTGCCGGGCCGACGGGCGCCAATGAGCGAAATACAGCAGCTACTGGCCTTTGCCTACGATAGATACACCAGCCAACACGCGAGTCCCATGCAATGGCACAGGGCTCCTTTGCGCCCTGCCAGGGGCCAATGCCTACTTGCCGGCCTTGGCGTCCTTCCCTGCCGCCGCAGTGCGTGGCTTGCGTGCGCGGGGCGCTGCCGCCTTGGCGGCAGGTGCCGCGGCCGCCTCGGGCTCTGCAGCCGCCGCGGGCCCGTCGGCCGGTACGTCGAGCTGCGCTGCTGCCGCTGCAGCGGCCTTGCCGCGGCCGGCCGTGCTCTTGCGCGGTGCGGCACCACGGCGGCTGCGCGGTGCAGGGGCCTGTTGTTCTGCATCGGCCTGGGCAGGCTCCACCTTGGCGGGGGCAGCATCCGTATCGGCGCTGTTCTCCGCCACATCAAGCTGCGCCTCGACGTGCACCGGCATCGCGGCGGGCGCCGGCTGGCTGAAATACCGGCTCACCACGGGTTCGTCCGGGTGCGCATCGTCGTCGTGCTCTTCGATGCCCGGCTCGGCAGCATGGTCCTCGGTATGCAGCATGTCCTGGCGGACCTCGCCGTGCTGCGGCAGCCTGGCCCGCGCATGCCCGTCACCCCGGCGCCCACGGCCGCGGCCACCCCGGCCACCACCACCGCCCTCGGCCGGCGCGTCGGGCAGCGCCGCCACGGCATGGAAATCATGGCGTTGGCTGCCCTGCCGTTCGGCAGATGCGGCAGGTGCCGCGGCATCGCCCACTGGGCCGACACCACCACCGCCCAGGCTGCGGAACACATAGGCGCCCGACTTCTCGTCGCGCCCAAACTCCATCAGCCCACGCGCCTGCGCCTCTTCGAGCAGGTTGCCGAAGGTGCGAAAACCGTAGTAGCTCTCGCTGAAATCGGGCCGGCGGCGCTTGATCGCCTCCTTGAGCACCGAGGCCCAGATCTTGCCGCTGTCGCCGCGCTCGGAGATCAGGTCCTCGAAGGTCTCCACCGCCAGCTCCACCCCCTGGGTGCGGCGCGCGTCCTGCTTTTCCTTGCGCTGGCGCTCCTCCTCGGGCGTGCGGCGCGGTGCCGCGGGCGCTGCTGCGGCACCGGAGCCCTGGCCCTGGCGGCGGGCCAGCGTGCGCTGCTTCTCGCGCACCAGGTCGTCGTAGAAGATGAACTCGTCGCAGTTGGCGATGAGCAGGTCCGAGGTGGACTGCTTCACGCCCACGCCGATCACCTGCTTGGCGTTCTCGCGCAGCTTGGAGACCAGGGGCGAAAAGTCCGAGTCGCCGCTGATGATGACGAAGGTGTCCACGTGCGACTTGGTGTAGCACAGGTCCAGCGCGTCCACCACCAGGCGGATGTCGGCCGAGTTCTTGCCCGACTGGCGCACGTGCGGAATCTCGATCAGCTCGAAATTCGCCTCGTGCATCGCGGCCTTGAAGCCCTTGTAGCGCTCCCAGTCGCAATAGGCCTTCTTGACCACGATGGAGCCCTTGAGCAGCAGGCGCTCCAGCACCGGCTTGATGTCGAATTTTTCATACTGCGCATCGCGCACGCCCAGGGCGACGTTTTCAAAGTCGCAGAACAGGGCCATGCTGATGCTGTTGTCGGAAGGGGATGCCATGGGAGTGTCGTGTCCGTTCTAATGCAGGCGCCATCATCACATGGAACGGGGTGCCCCCCCGCACAAGGGTCGAATGGCAGGAGAAACCCGTCGCCCCGGCCCACATGCGGCCCTGCTCGTGCTGGGCCGGTCGAAGGACAAACGCCTGGCAGCGCGCCGGTGACCCTGCGAACCGAGTGGAATCAGGCCCTCGGGATAACCCCTTGCCTGGCCAAGCTCATGTACGCTGCGCCGCTCGCAGGCCCCGGCGCTGCTTTTGCTGGGAGAATATGCGCCCCTGCCACGGGGCCGTTCGTGCCCATGGCGGGGCCCCGAGAAGTGGCGAAGGAGCGGCAAAAGGGCGGCAAAAGGGCGGCCAACATTTGCCGAGAATTATTTTGGAGTGGAGTGGTTCATCAATGAGGTCCTTGTTTCTTGTTTCCCTGGCGGCGTTCAGCACCTTGGCGCAGGCTGCCAACTTCCTGTCGGTTCACCAGCTTCCGCACCCCATCGCACTGCCTCCCGCAGCCGGCACCTTCCAGTACACCTTTGACACCAAAGTGGGTTTCAAGGAGCAGTACGCGCCTACCGGCGTGGCGGGCTGCTCCATCGGTTTCGGCACGGGCGGCTGCGCCTTCCCGGGCGGCGGCTCCCTGCCCCTGCCCGAGTTCACGGGGGACCAACTGCAGCCGCACAAGGAGTTCAAGATTTTCATCCCCGCAGGCACGCGCTCGCTGCTGCTCTCGGGGTATGCCCCCCTGCACACCCAATCGGCCTTTGTGCTGCGGTATGGCAAGGAGCCTGTGCGCGTGGACCCGCTGAGCGAAGCCGAATACCAGGCCGCCAGGACGGGTGAGCGCGTCGACGCCCTGTTCTCGCGCCTGGTCAAGGACGGTGCCGAGCAGCTCGTCGTGCACGATGGCAGCGGCAGCCTGCGCTTCATGGGCGGCCAGCTCGACGCCAACCGCGGCAGCACCGACCAGGGCCAGTGGCTCTATGTGCGCCAGCTGAGCGGTGCCCCGCTCATGACCTACCAGGGTGCCATCGACGTCGACATGCCCAAGTACGCCGCCGGCTATGCCGCGATCACCTGGAACACCCGCAGCGCTGCCGATCCCGTCGACACGGTCAGTGGTGATGGCCCCGACGCCCCGCCGCAGCAACAGGTGGCAAAGACTCTCGCCGCCGCCGCCGCCGTCGCCGTCGCCGCCACCGCCACCGAAACCAGGGCCAGCACCAAGGCCGCCACGGCCATCATGTCTGCCGCCGGCGTGCCCGTGACGTTGGGCCATGCCGATGGCGCGGCCTGCAGCGCAACAGGCTCCGCCTGCCACAAGCCGGTTCTTCAAACCGCTGATTAGGGCCTGTTCACACCAGGGCCTGTTGGCACCAATTTCGGGGTCGCGAAGGCCCTTCGCACCTGGCCCGGCAATGCGCGGGCGTTCAACCCAGTGCCTGCCGGGCAAGGTAGGCCACAGCCAGTTCGTTGTCGGCCTCGCCGCGCTCTCCGTCCTCCAGAAACCAGGCGGCTGACAGCGCGGCATGGGCCATCACCCACTGGAGCAGGCGGCGGCGCTCCAGCCCTGCGGCGTCGACAACGATGTCCAGTTGCCGCGCGAAACGCAGGGGGTCGGTGCAGGTCTGCAAGTCGGGGTTGCACAGCACGTTGACGTAGTCGTAGCAACGCTCGCCGGTCACGCCCTTGGGGTCGATGGCCAGCCAGCCGCGTTCGCCGAAATCGAGGATGTTGCTGTGGTGCGCATCACCATGCAGCACGACCGGCTCACGTTGCGAACGCAGCAAGCCATCGGCCACCACGGCACATTCGGCCATCAGGCCGCCCTCGCGCTGCGCCATGGGTGCCAGCGATGCAAAGAACCGGGCCAGGGGCAGCAGATCCCCAGGCGGCGGCGAAGGCCGCTTCGCGTGCAATTGGCCAATGGCGCGGCAGACAATGCGCGTGGCGGCGTCGTCCTCGCCTTCCAGCGCCATGGTCAGCAGATGTTGCGTGCCGGTGGCCCGCTCCATCAGCAGCACGCCCGCGTCCTCATCGCAGGCATACACATGCGCCGCGCCATCGCCCGCCCACCAACGCATCACCTGGCCGCCGATCCGCTCTTCCATGCTTCTGGCAATCTTGAGCATCGCGGGGCGACCGTTTGTATGGCCGTCAAGGCGCACCGGCATCAGCTCGCCGCTATGGGTTGCAAAGGGTTCACCATCTGGCGCTGCGTTCCAGCGCCGCAGGTAGGTGTCGAAGGGGGTCGTTGTGTCGGGCATGCAGAAAACTCCGGGTGCCGCCATTCTCAGCGGACATCGGCAGACCTTGGCCGCGCAGCCCCGCCCTCAGTTCGCCAGGCCAAAACCGAAAGCCGAGCGCCGGGCCTTGCCCGCGGCATCGTTCCCGGCGGGCACATCGCCGCGGGCCGGTGCCGCTGTGGCGCGCCGGTGCGCCGCAGGCATGCGCGGCCCCTGGTCCAGGTCGGCGGCCAGCACCTGCAGGGCCAGCAGGCCATCGGCCATGGCCTCCCTGTACGTGGCATGGTGGGCTTCGGCGGCCTGCAACGGGCTCCAGGTGCGGTTGTCGGCAAGTTCGGCCAGCACCCACTGGAAGGCCCCCGGCTCGGGCTCGGTGACATGCACGGCGATGGGGCGAAGCTGCGTGGCCATGCGCCCAGCATAGGTCCGGGCGGCGCCCTGTCACTGGTGCCCGGCCTACTGTTCGCGTAAGCACCGGCCTACAGCCCGTAGGGCCCGGTGTGCGGCAGACTTTGGCCACCGCAAGCTCTGCAGTACGGAAAGATCCCCATGGCAACGACTGGAAGCAGCCGCACCCTCTGGAAGGGCGCCATCACCTTTGGCCTGGTGCACATCCCCGTGGGCCTGCACACGGCCGCCACGGCCGACGGCGTGGACTTCGACTGGCTGGACAAGCGCACCATGGACCCGGTGGGCTACAAGCGCGTGAACAAGCGCACGGGCAAGGAGATCGCCAAAGACCACATCGTCAAGGGCGTGGAGTACGAGGACGGCAAGTACGTCATCATCAGCCCCGAAGAGATCGAGGCCGTGTTCCCCAAGACCACGCAGACCATCGCCATCGAGCGTTTCATCGACGCCAACGAGATGCCCTTCACCTTCCTGGAGCGGCCCTACTTCGTCGCGCCAGTGAACAAGAGCGACAAGGTCTACGCCCTGCTGCGCGAGGCACTGCTCGCCACCGGCACCATCGGCCTGGCCCGCGTAGTCATAGCCACCAAGCAGCACCTGGCCGCCCTCGTGCCCTCGGGCGCGGCGCTGGTGCTCAACCTGCTGCGCTGGGGCGACGAGGTCAAGGCCCTGGACACCCTGAAACTGCCGCCCGCAGGCAGAAAGAACGTGAGCGCCGCCGAACTGAAGATGGCCACGCAGCTGATCAAGGAAATGTCGGGGCCGTGGAAGCCCGAGGACTTCAAGGACGAATTCCGGCGCCAGGTGATGAAGCTGGTCGAGAAAAAAGCCAAGGCCGGCGAGGGCCAAACCGTGGTCGAGCCCGAGGAGGAAGCCCCCTCGCCCAGCGCCGACATCATCGACCTCACCGCCTTGCTGCAGCGCAGCCTCAAGGCCGGCGCCAAGTCCGGCTCCAAGGCCCCCGCCAAGAAGAAGCCTGCCAGCGCCAAGGCGCCGGCCAGGAAAGCCGTCGCCAGAAAGACCGCCGCCACGAAGAAGACGCCCCCCCAGCGCAAGGCGGCCTGACCGGAGCGCAGCGCATGCGCGTCGCCACCTGGAACATCAACAATGTCAACAAGCGCATCGGCCTGCTGGTGGACTGGCTCGCGCGCACCCAGCCCGACGTGGTGGCGCTGCAGGAACTCAAATGCACCACGGCCGACTTCCCCATGGCAGCGCTGCAGGCCGCCGGCTATGCATCCATCGCTGTCGGGCAGCGCACCTGGAACGGCGTGGCACTGCTGTGCCGCGGGCACGAGCCCCTGCCTGGCCTGACCGCACTGCCCGGCGAACCGGCCGACACCCAGGCGCGCTACCTGGAGGCCGCCATCGATGGCGTGCTCTTCGCCGGCCTCTACCTGCCCAACGGCAACCCGCAGCCCGGCCCCAAGTTCGACTACAAACTGCAGTGGCTGGAGCGCCTGCGGCTGCGCACCCAGCAGCTGTGGGACACAGGCCACCCCGTGGTGCTGCTGGGCGACTGGAACGTGGTGCCCACCGACGCCGACATCTACCAACCCAACACCTGGGGCGACGACGCCCTGCTGCAGCCAGAGGTGCGCGCCGCCTTCGCCGCCATCCTGGCCCAGGGCTGGACCGATGCCCTCGCCCAGGCGCACCGCAAAGCGAAGCAAACGGCGCCCCTGCCCTTCACCTTCTGGGACTACCGGCGCAAGCGCTGGGAGCGCAATGCCGGCCTGCGCATCGACCACATCCTGGCTGGCCAGGCCTTCACGGTGCAGGACGCCGGCGTGGACCGCGAAGAGCGCGGCCGCGAGGGTGCCAGCGACCATGCGCCCGCCTGGGCCGAGCTCGCGTTGAAGAAGGCCAGGTCCCGCCGCCCCCGCCGTTGAAGAAAAAACAGCAACGAAAGGATCACCCTGTGTACATCGTCATGGGCGGCACCGGCCACGTCGGTTCTGCGGTAGCCTCGGCCCTCCTCGCGCGCAGCGAGCGCGTGGTCGTCGCTCAACCCGCACGCGGACATCGCGCAGGACACCGACGCCATGGAGCGGCAGGCGCTCGCCCTCATTGTGCAGGCACTCGATGGCTCGGGGCTCGAGAAGACAGTGGCCGCATCGACCGGCGGCGCCCGGGCCGGAGAGCGCCCCGGCGACCTCAACACGCTGTGGGAGCTGGAGCAAGGCCTATGGCCTGTTAACCCATCCCCGCAGCCGTGCGACCAGCTTCGACGAAACCCTGAAGAGCTTGTGATGCGATGCGCTCAAGCCTTGATCACCGTGGCGTCAATCTCTACGAGTTGTCCCACGTGGCCCAGTCCGGCAACACCAAGCAGGGTAGCTGGGGGAACCTGGCCACCAAACCAAGCTGCGACCGCTGACCATGCCGCGGAGAGACTTGCTTGATCTCCGATCACATACACAAGCAATTGTCGAATGTCCTGGACTTGAAATTCGTGCACTGCAAGGAGCCGTTCCAAGTTGCGCAAACACTGCAAGGCTTGTGCGCCCGGGTTCTCTTGGCCTACCAGGTGGCCATGGGAGTCGAGAGGGACCTGGCCAGCCACGAACAGCTGATTGCCGACGCGATCCGCGTAGCGGTATTGCGGCGTGGGCGAGAGTCCTGCATTGACTTCGGCTTCGTTCATCGGATTGGGTCAAGTTGCCTGCGGTTGGAGAGCTTGGCTGCATCCTCTCAGGTACCGAGAACCGTGCAGCGCATGCATAAGTGGCGTGCAGAACGTGCTGGCGATGCGCAACGCATTCTTGATGGCGATCACTTGCGCAATGGGCTTGTGAAGAGTGCCCAGATCGCCGCTTTCGTTCTCATCTCCGCGAAAGATAGGGAAAGCCGAGATGCCTTGCCCGAGGAGCTTTTGAGACAGCACCCCATCGTCCAGCGAAATGGCCCTGGCCAGTTCCCGCTCCATGTCCTCGCTGACATTCGGCAGGGGTTCCAATCACCAGCCATCGCATTGCCCCATCCACTTCATGTGCCGCAGTCATAGCGCCTGGCCTGGTGCGATCCACCACAGCGCCTGGGCATCGGTTTCGGGGCATTCTGGGCTGCGGCCAGGCCATGCGACCGGACAAGTTGTCAACCGTGTACGGGGCCAGGCAGGACGCCTGCACCGGGGATGGTCAACACGCGGCCAGTTCGTGCGCCCCACCGGCAGTCCTCCTGCCAGACCCGTGCGGATTCCATGCAGACGAAGCAAGGCCCGCTTGCGCGGGCCTTGCTCGTGCCCATGGTGGTCAGCCCACGCCACCCGCTGTCAGCGGACCACATACCCCAGTTGGTAGCGCTTGCTCGCCAGCATCTCCGCCAGGCTTTCCGAGGTCGTCGGGCCCAGGCCGTAGCCGACGAAGAACGCCGTGCCGGCCACGGCCGTCAGGTCCTGGTCGGTGAACAAGGCCGTGCTCGTGTTCTGCAGGCTGCCGGTCCAGGCGGCAGGCATGCTGAACGCGTTGGCGGACACGAACGCGCCCCCGTTGTAAGCGTAGATCCCGCCGTCCGCGGTGATGGCCACGACGAAGGCATTGCCCTTGACGCCGTTGTCCAGATGCTCGCTGGCGATCTGCACCTTGGCGGTCACGGTCTGGCGCCCGATGGGCCCGGTGGCGGTCACGGTGCCTGGCTGCGGGGAGTAGGTGGCATCGAACACCACGGCCGCCGCCTTTTGCGACGACGTGCCGGCAACGCCGGTACCCAGTTGCCCAGCGCTGTTGCTGCCCCAGGCCACCAGGGTGCCGTCGGACTTCAGGGCCAGGGTGTGCTGGCTGGCGGCCGCGATCTGCGTGTAGCCGTTGCCCACGAGCTGCGGGCTGTCTGCATCGGCCGTGGCCTCGGTGCCCAGCTGGCCGTTGGCGTTGGAGCCCCATGCCCAGACGGAGCCATCGGTCTTGAGCGCCAGCGTGTGCGCGCTCCCCTTGGCCACCTGGCTGTAGCCGGCGCCCAGCGAGGCAGGCTGCTCTTCGCCCTTCCACTGCCAGAGCGTTCCATCCTTCTTCACGCCCGCGGCGGTGCTCACGTTCAACGCCACCTGCGTGAAGTCGCTGCCCGCCGGGCCGGTGCTGCCAAAGGCGGTGCGCCAGATGTTCAGCAGGTTGTTGTTGGACACATAGCGCAGTGCGCCGCCATCGAGCACGAACAGGGCGTTGTAGGGGCCGGTGGCCATCTGCTGGTAGCCAGCGGGCAAGGCGTCCAGCGGCCCGGTGCCGCCCGGGGGCGCGCTGTAGATGCCCTTGGCATCGCCCCAGAACCAGACGCTGCCATCGGCCTTGGCGGCGGTGTCGGCGCTCAGCAGCTTGGCAAAGCCGCTGGCGATCTGCACCGGCGCAGTCTCGTAGAACTCACGGTCCTTCAACACGGCATGGCCCCACATCCACAGGCCCCCGTCGGCCTTGAGTGCCACCATGTAGCGGCTGCCCACCATGACCTGGGTGAAGCCCGTGCCCACCTGCACCGGCTTTTGCGCGCTGACGGAGGTGCCGTTGCCCAGCTGTCCATTCTTGTTGTTGCCCCAGGTCCACAGCGTGCCATCGCTCAGGATGGCGGCCGAATTGGATGCGCCGGTGGCGAACTTCACGACCGTGGCCGCATGGGCGCTGACAGCCCCCGCAAGCATGGCGCAGGCAACCGCCAGTTGGGCAGCCACCTTGCGGGGTGGTGCGAACTGCATGGACGGCAACCGGTGGGTCAACACTGCCAGGAAAGTCATGGGGGGCAAGCCTTTCAAAGAAAGTAGATAGATCGAACGGACAAGGAAAAAACAAAAGAACGACCAGGCTCCAGGCAGTGGCGCGGCACGAAGGCGACCGCAGCCCATACCATGCAGGGCAAGCCGTTGCATGCGGTCACAGGGCGACACAGCTGGTTGCCCGAGCATGCACGGAGCGATAGGGCCTGTCCATCCCCCGTTCAGGGTGGGGTGCCCACAGGCCTTACCGGCCGCGCGCAGCCGGCACACGGGTGGCTGATCCGGCATCCAGGGGCGGCGGTGGTTCTCGCAGGGCACCGCTGCAGCCCCGTGCGGGCCGCTCCCGCCGGTCATTTCGCCCACGCATGGCCCAGACATCGGACGCGCAGAAGCTGCCGCTGAACACGCCCACGGGGCCCATCTGCACCATGGCCTGGGGCGCGCGCGCCGACACACAATGAACCAATCAATTACATACCCTTGCAACTGTGGGGACACACCAGTCCCATACAGCGCCGAAAACTCAGGCCCGCCCGCCCGCACGCGCGCGTTCTGCGCTCTGGCAACACGGCTCCCTGGCGGTGGCGTCCTACCCGTATGGGCACGCCAGCACGTAGACTGCCTGCACACCACACCCAGCCATGAACGCACCACCACCCCGCCGCCCGCCCCAGCGCGACCTGACCCAGGGCCCCATCGCCCGCACGCTCATCGCCTTCGCCCTGCCGGTGCTGGGCTCCAACGTGCTGCAGTCGCTCAACGGCTCGGTCAACGCGATCTGGATCGGCAACCTGCTGGGCGAAGAGGCGCTCACCGCCACCTCCAACGCCAACCTGGTGCTGTTTCTGCTGCTGGGCGCGGTGTTCGGCGTGTCCATGGCGGCCACCATCCTCATCGGGCAGGCCTATGGCGCACGCGATGTCGAACGCGCCAAGTGCGTGGTGGGCACGGGGGCCACCTTCTTCCTGGCCGTATCTGCGCTGATTGCGGCAGCGGGCTGGGCGTTCACACCGCAGATCCTGGGTTTGCTCAAGACACCCGAGGCGGCCCTGCCCTCGGCCATCGCCTACCTGCGGGTGATCTTCGTGGCCGTGCCCATCATGAACTCGTTCGCCTTCGCCATGGCCGTGCTGCGCGGCTCGGGCGACTCGCGCACGCCGTTCTGGTTCATGGCGTTGTCGGTGGCCATCGACGTGGCGCTCAACCCGCTCCTGATCCGCGGCGCGGGGCCGCTGCCGCCCCTGGGCATCGCGGGCTCGGCCCTGGCCACGCTGCTGGCGCAGGGCATCAGCTTCACCGGCCTGCTGGTGCTGCTGGCGCGGCGCGGCCACCCGCTGCTGCCGGGGCGGCATGAGCTGGCGCACTTTCGGCCGCGGCCCAAGCTGTTGCGCACCATCGTGGCCAAGGGCGTGCCCATGGGGCTGCAGATGATCGTGATTTCGTCGGCCGCGCTGGTCATGATGGGGCTGGTCAACGGCTATGGCGTGCAGGTGGCTGCGGCCTATGGCGTGGCCGCGCAGCTGTGGACCTATGTGCAGATGCCGGCCCTGGCCACGGGTGCGGCCGTATCGTCCATGGCCGCGCAGAACGTGGGCGCGGGCCGCTGGGACCGGGTGGAGCAGATCGCGCGCGCGGGCGTGCTGTTCAACCTGGCGCTCACCGGCGCGCTGGTGCTGGCGCTCTACGCGGCCGACCGGTATGCACTGGGCCTGTTCCTCCCAGGCGACAGCGGCGCCGTGGCCGTAGCGGTGCACATCAACAACGTGGCCGCCTGGTCGTTCGTGCTGTTCGGCGTGACCATCGTGCTCTTTGGCGTGGTGCGCGCCACGGGCGCGGTGCTGCCGCCGCTCATCATCCTCTTCATCTCGATGCTGCTGGTGCGCGTGCCCTTTGCCGGCGCGCTGCAGGATGCCTGGGGTGCCGAGGCGATCTGGTGGAGCTTTCCGCTGGGCTCCATCACCTCGGTGCTGCTCGCGGGGCTCTACTACCGCTACGGCGGCTGGCGCAAGAACACGCTGGCAGCCCGGCCCCCGAAGGAAGAAGACGAGCCCGCCACCGGCACCGCGGCCGACACCGGAGTGGCCATGCCGGCCATGGACCGCGAGGCGAACTACGACGGGGCGGCCGCTGTGGCCACCAAACCCTAGACCTCAGAGCCCGCCCAGGCAGGCCCGCAGCGCCGCCGCATGCTCGGCCCTGTCCTCGGCGGGCGTCCTGTCCACCAGCGGCAGATCCAGCCGGTCGTGCTGGCCGGTGAACATCGCCGCCGACACCCCGCGGAACACCCAGCGCCGCTCCTGCCAGGCAAACTCCAGTGTCTCGACGATGCGGGTGCCGAACTTGGCCTCCTCGGCCTGCGCCTGCGCGTCCGCCGGCGGCTCCTGGGGCACCAGGGCGTAGCGCAGCATCACCCGCCCCAGAAAGGGCCGCACCGGGTGCGAGGTCTTCACCAGGTCGTCCGCCATGCCCGCCAGCGCGTAGGTGGCGGGCTTGTCGTCACCCTCCCGCAGCACCACCCGCTGCAGCGGCCGCAAGGGCTGTGTGTAGATGAACCGGCAGCGCGCAACGATGCGCTCGAACCCCGCGCTCACCACCGGGTCGATCCAGGGCCGCAGCGGCTTGGCCTGCGCGCCGCCGGTCACCATCGCCAGGGCCAGCAACAGCGCGGCGTGGCCACGCACGGCATCACCCTTCGATGCCGACAAAGCCGGCATCCGGGTAGCGCGCGCCGGACACGTGGCCGGGGGCGAACAGGGCATCGAGCTCGGCCACCTCGGCGGGGCTGAGCGTCACCTGGGCCGCAAGGGCATTGCTCTCCAGGTACGCGATGCGCCGCGTGCCCGGTATCGGCAGCACATGGGGCTGCTTGGCCAGCAGCCACGCCAGCGCCACCTGCGAACTGGCCAGGCAGCGCGCCCGTGCAAACGCCTCCAGCGCCCGCACCAGCCGCTGGTTGGCCGCTTCGGCATCGCCCACGAAGCGCGGGTTGTTCTTGCGGAAATCGTTGTCCGCCAGCGCCTTCACATCCACCGTGCCGGTGAGAAAGGCGCGCCCCAGCGGGCTGTAGGCCACGAAGGCCGTGCCCAGCTCGGCGCACAGCGCCAGCATGCCGTCCTCCGGCCCACGGCTCCACAGCGAATACTCGCTCTGCAGCGCCGCGATGGGGTGCACCGCATGGGCGCGGCGCAGGGTGCCGGCGGACACTTCCGACAGGCCCAGGGCACCCACCTTGCCGGCGGCCACCAGGTCGGCCATGGCGCCCACCACGTCCTCGATGGGCACGTCAGGGTTGCGGCGGTGGCAGTAGTACAGGTCGATGCGCTCCACACCCAGGCGCTTCAATGAGGCCTCGCAGGCCGCGCGGATGTAGGCCGGCGAGTTGTCGATGCGCCGCTCGTACTGCCCGGCCTGGCGCACGATGCCGAACTTGGTGGCAATCTGCATGCGGACGCGCGCGGCAGGCCCGGCACTGGCGATGAAGCGGCCCAACAGGGACTCGTTGTGGCCCAGCCCGTACGTATCGGCCGTGTCGAAGTGCGTGACGCCGATCTCCAGCGCCCGCGCCAGCGTGCGCAGCGAGCTCTCGTCGTCGCTCGCGCCATAGAACTCGCTCATACCCATGCAGCCCAGGCCGATGGCGGAGGCAAGGGGGCCGTGGGTGCCCAGTTGGCGTTGCTGCATGAAAAAGCGCTCCTGGTGGGTGGCAAGGCAGTGCATGGTAGCGGCGCTGCCTTCGGCACGCCATCACTTCGCGCGCTTGACCATGGAGACGATGGTCTCGAACAATTCAGCCTGCGCCGCTTGCGCACTGATGTCTCCCACCACGGCCGCGTCCGACAGCGCATCGGCCGCACCCAGCACGGCCCACAGGCCGGCGCGCGCCAGGCCCTGCTCCCCGGCAAAGGGCGCCAGGATGGCCAGGCACTTGGCGATGAAGACCTCCTGGTACTGGCGCTTGACGGCCGCCATCTCGGGCGAGCCCTGCAGCGCCGCCAGCACCTGCGGTATCTCGCGCCCCTGGGTGAGCACGCAGCGCACGTAGGCGGCGGCAATGGCGCCGGCCTTGTCCTTGAGCGTGGGGCGCGCAGCGGCGATGGCCGCGTCCATCACCGCGGTCTGGCGCACGTCGAAGTCCTGGTACAGCGCGGCCAGCAGGCCCTCGCGCGTGCCGAAATGGTCGTACACCACGGGCTTGGTCACACCGGCCTCCTCGGCCAGCCGGCCCAGGCTGAGCGCATCGGCCCCTTCTGCGCGCAGCAGCGCCCAGGCCACATCGAGCAGCTGGCGCGCACGCTCATGCCGTGCCATGCGACGGCGGGGTGCAGGCTCGGGCGGTGGGGCGGCAGGCGGTGTGCGGGGCATGGACTCCGGGGAACTCAGGGGAATGTGGCGAACAGGCCGCGGCCCAGCTCCCGCGCGGCATCGAGGTGCGCGGCCGCCAGTTCCCTGTCGTGCGACTGTAGCAGCAGCCTGGAACTGCCCACGCGCGCGCCGCAGTAGCCGAAGATGCCATGCTCGATCTGCGTCTTCATCGCATCGGCATAGCCCCGCCGCTCATAGGTGCCGCCACCGGCCCCGCCCAGGCCCAGCAGGTGCACCTGCAGATGGCCCATCTTCTTGGTGAGCTGGCCGTCCGCCCTTTCCTCATAGGCATAGCCCTGGGTGAAGACCCGGTCGATCCAGCCCTTGAGCAGCGCCGGAAAGGACCACCAGTACACCGGGTACACCAGCACCAGCGCATCGGCCTTGTCCAGCCGCGCATGCTCGGCCGCCACGTCGGGCGGGGGCGGCTCCTGCTTGAGGTGCAACGCCAGGTCCGCAGCCGTGAAGCGCGGGTCGAACCCCTCGGCCGCCAGGTCGGCGATCTCCGTGGTGTGCGGACCCGGCTGGTCAGGGGGCGCAATGCCCTGCGCCACCTGGGCGGCCACGGCATGGGTCAGGGAAGCGCGATCTGGGTGCGCGACGACGATGAGTGCGTGCATGGGAAAGACTCCATTGGATTGCTATATACCCATGGTAACTTACCATTGGTATATAAAACATCCGACGGAATTTCTCCCCCAGCGCCGCCAGGGGTACCGCAAGCAGCGGCTCAGCCGCAGTGCTCCATCTCCAGGATGGCAAAGCCGATGGACGCGATCTCGGCCTCCACCGCGGGGCTGGCCGACTGCATGTGGCAGAAGCTGCACTTCTCGGCCTTCAGGTCCGACGCCGCAAGCCCCTTGGCCGCCAGGTAGCGCCGCCCGTACTGCAGCACCTGCCCGTGGTCGGTGACGCTGGACGGGACGAGGATGTCGAAGTGCATGCGCAGCCCGTCGGGGCGCTGTACGTAGGTGTCGTAAACGGAGATCTGCATGGCGAAGCTCGGGAAGTGTTCAGGGAACACCAGTGTCTCCAGCCTGCTGCCGGCCGGGTGCGCCAAGCGTCCACGACAAATGCCAAATCGTCCACCAGCAGCCCGGCGACCCAAGCACAGCCACCGCCTGCCTACCCGCGCGGCAGATGTAACCAAAGTGTCCATTCGCCACAAAGCGCCGCGGCGCGGGCAGTGGCTCCTCTACCACTGCTACATTGCGCCAAGGAGACGCCCGCCACCCATGAACCGCCCGCACGCCACAGCCACTACCACCACCCCATCCACCGCCAAGGCGCCCGCTGCAGCCACCTACCTGCTGCAGCCCGCGGTCCAGATCGCCTGCCTCATGGTGTTCGCCCTGGCCCATCCCGCCATCTTCAACGACCAGCAACCGCTGCTGGCCTGGGTCTCGGCCTGGGCCGTCCCCATGGCTTTCGCGCTGTCCGCCTGCGCGCTGCACGCGGCCCTGCGCCAGGGCCGCTCACCCGCCGCCTGGCCCGGCCGCTTCGTCGCCGTGGCATGGGTCATGATGGTGCTGACCATGGCCGGGCCGTGGACGGAGCAGTGGGGCCAGCGCTTGCAGGGGGCCTGAGCCGCCCTGGCCCTCAGAACCTGTTCAAAGTCTTTTTGCCGCTCCAAAAAGACTTTGAACAGGTTCTTACAGCCCGATCTTCGCCTCATTGAAGCACTGCACCTCGCCGCGCTCGCGCTGCCGGCCCAGGGCACTCTCCGCATCCTCGGGCAGCTCGCAGCCCATGCCCTGCCCCAGCTTCTGGCACTGGTCCGCCTTGCGGGCCCGGGCGCCCAGGCCCACGGCCTCCAGGCAGCGCGCGTAGCTGACCGTGCGCTCCACCTCCCGGGCGTGGACCTCGGCGCGCTGCTGGGCGTCCAGGGCATGGCGTTGCGCCTGCTCGGCAGGCAGGGCCACGGCGTGGCGGTAGAGCACACGGCCCCCCGCCGCCGCTATGCAGCCCAACGCCACCACCGCGCAGACGATCATTTTCTTCACGCCCATCACCCCCATGGGGGGCTCGCCCCCTGACTGGTATGACAGGCACTCTAGCAGCCGGTTCAGGGCGCCGCCATTACCCGAAAAGGTGGCGGCCATGCACTCCGAGGACGGCACGTGCCCAGGCCAAGGTCTGACCGCCTTCCTCCAGCCACCCGGCCCAGAGTGCCATGGTGGCGAAGTGGCAGGCGGGGTATGCAAGCGGCGCGCCCAAAGACAAAACCCGCCAGCGCTTCACAGCACTGGCGGGTTTGTTTTTTTATTTGGGGTGGCTGATGGGGCTCGAACCCACGACAACAGGAATCACAATCAGAGCATGCGATCCAGCATCCATGCGGGCTGACGCTGAGTTCGCGGGAAGAAATGCTTAAAACTTATACACGTCTGCAAGCATTTTTCCAGAATTTCCATCCCACGTTTTCGCCCTGCGACAATCGGCGCCATGAAGACCTCCGACCTGGCCGGCAAGTCCCTCGACCGCTGGGTGGCCAAGGCCATGGGCCTGCCCCCAGGGCCGGCCTACTCCAGCGACTGGGCGGCAGCCGGGCCGCTGCTTGAGCGCGAGAAGATCATGATCTCCCCCATGCCCGGCAAGGGCTGGATCTGGTGCGCGGCCGTGGTGGCATTAACCGGCAACCCCAAGTACCAGGAAGGCATGACGCCGCTTCAGGCCGCCATGCGGGCGCTGGTCGTTTACCGAATCGGCACTGATGTGCCCGATGAAGAATAGCGATCATCGCTAGCTCTTGAACTCCCCGTGCAGTGCCATGAGCCGCTGGGCCAGGGCCTCGGGCTCAATGCGCATGTTGCTGGCGGTGCAGGTTCCGGCGCAGACGTGTTCATACCAAAGTTGGTAACCGGACAGGTCGGGCAGCGCGTGGCCGGCGGCCTCGCGGATGGCGGCACTGATGCTGATGATGTCCAAGGTGCCCAGCTCCTCGCGCCCGTCCATGACATGGGCGCGGCAGGGGCCCGGCTCAACCTTGACGATGTGCAGGGACAGCAGCACCCTTCTAGTCCCAGAAAGACATGTCGGACGAAATGGCATTGCCGCTGCCATCACCGCCAATCCGAAAATAGGCAGGCTGGCTCAGCAGGTGCAGCCAAGGCGACAAAAGCACTACTGGAAGCACCAAGCTGCCGGTAGCCGTGTTGTCGCCAAGGAGAAACAAGGGGGGCGGGAGTTCGGATTCCACAGCCAAGGAAAATCCTACCCAAAGCGCCGTCGAATATCGCCCGGCGCGGCCGCCGGAAAGCTCCAAAACGGCAGCAGCCTTGGGCACTTCCAGAAATTCCCCCGAAAACGAAGAGGTGCCATTCAGACCGACTACACGCATGGACTTCAGACGCGTCGACACATATCCAGTCCAATCCGGTCCTGTGCTGCTCGACGAATACTCGCCTAACAATGGGTGGGCCTTCCTTTCCAGACCGACCGGTCTCATACTGCGCACTCCTTCAATTGCTCTCCTCCTCTTCAATATACGGGCGCGCATCGAGAGTTGCACGACCATAGCCCGTGATTCGTCGAACCACTGCAGCGCCTGGTGTACCGGGTGGGGGGATGTCCGCATCTACCATGTGGGCAGCGGCCAATACTCTCAACTTGTCAATCTCTTCCTGAGCCCGAATTTCCACTGGCATCGGGCTCGCTGAAAGAGTACGAAGAAGTTCCAGGGGCATGTGCGCCTCCCACAGTCACTTGGTGAGAGATCGTATGCAGATAGGCCCGCCGAGACTGTTACGCATGGCAACAGGCCGTCTCAATCTGACACCGAGCATCACACGGTCCATACAGCATAGGTCAGGGGGCGGTGCACAACACAAGTCCTGCGCGCAGCTGCACCTCGTACCCCTCGCGGCGGTCGATCTCGGCCAGCGCTGCGCGCAGCAGCACCCACGGGTGCGCCCCGGGCAGCAGCAGTTCGGTCGGCATGGCGGGCCGGTCGGGCACTGGCTCGCGGCACTCCACCGGGGTGGGCACAAGCACGCGCACAACAGGGGCCTGTACGGGGCTCGCGCAGCCCACCATTGCCAGCACTCCTAGCACCAGCGAGACGCGGGAATAATTTCTGGAATATTTTGCAGTCGCCTTTGTCGTCATCGTCGCGCCCTCCCCTGCAGCCACTCGTCGCCCATGGCCTGCATCGCGGCGCACAGATCAGCGGACTTGCTGGGCTGCAGGCTGAGCGTGTGGTCGGCGCGGGCCTGCAGCGTGCGCGCGGTGCTGGCCGCGGCAGCGCGGGCCGGCGCGGCGGCTGCGGTGCGCCGGTCGGCCAGCTCGCGCAGCGCCTCGGTTGCATCACTGCAGGCGGTGGCGTCGGCGCGAGCCTGATCGCGCTGCGTGGTGGCCGTGGCCAAGCTGGCGGCGGCCTCGGTGCGGTGCTGCAGGTTTATGTAGGCCAGCCCAGCATTGCCGGCCAGGCTCAGCCCCAGGGCGATCAGCAGGGCCTGCATCATGACGCACCCCACGGCCCGCAATAGGCCCCGCTGAAGAACTGGGCGCAGTGCATGACCTGGATCCAGCGCACGCCGTCCAGGCGCCACACCGTCAGGCCCAGGTCTGCCGCGTCCTGCAGGCTCAGCCCGCCAGCCAGCAGCACGTTGGCCTGGTCGGGCACCGTGCCGCAGCGCTGGTAGCAGAGGTCCGGCGACACCCAGCCATCGCGGCCGCGCCACTGCAGCTCAACGCCCGGGTGCGCGAAGGCGGTGGCGATGTATTGCTGCGGCTCGGGGGTGGCCGGCGCCGTGATGTGCAGCAGGCCGGCTAGGATGAGGACATGGAGGCTCATTTCAGCAGGCCCTCTAGGCATTGGCGCGTCTCGTCGGCGCGGCGGTTGGCTAGGCCCTGCACGAAGCGCATCTCGGGCTTGCCGTCGGGCAGCGTGCGGCCGGTGCGCAGATAGCTCCACACGGGCCTGCCGCTGTCGGACAAGCCCAGACGCCGGCAGCCCAGCGCCCAGTCGCCTGCGTTCCAGGCGTCCATGGCCTGGCTGCCGCAGGTGTTGCCCACGCCGTTGTTCCAGGCATGACTGGTGGCCATGTCGAACACACTCTGAGGCGGCAGCCGCGTGAAGCACTTGGCCAGGCGCAGCTGCAGCGCCTCGATGGCCGCGCCCTCTTCCTTCGCGCAGCGCGCCGGCGTCCAGCGCTGGCCCACGATGATGGGCGTGGCGGTGACGTGGCGCGTGATGCCTTTGCACACCGTGGGCAGGCCGCCCGCAAGCGGGTCGGCATAAACAAGGCCCGGGTCGCGCTTGTCCGGCTCCCAATGACCCAGGAAGGTGAGCACCGCAGCGCTGGCCAGCGCCAGCGAACCGACCAGGTGGGGGAAATACCTGATGCGATCAGTCATCGTCGGCTCCCAGCGTGCCCAGATCGGTGTCGCTTTGCATCCCCCTGCGAAGCCGCGCCACGCGCAGTCGGTGCTCCACCACTTGGCGCCGATTGGCCTCGCGCTTGTAGTACCAGGAGATAACCAAGCCGGAGATGGCAACGAACGCCCCCACCAGCCCCAGGAATTCGTTGGAGGTGATCCAGCCGAAGCTGGTGAGGCCCGCGCCCGTGGCGATGGCCTTCGTGCCGGTTGCGCCCAGGGCGTCGATGGTTTCGTTCTTCATGGACGGGATGATTCCCGCCCATGCAAAAAAGCAGCAGCCCTATACAGGGCAACCGCTCACACCCCTGTGTAGATGAGGTAGTTCAGCGCAACGTGCGAAGGCGTGATGTTTATCGGGTCAACCGTAGTGTCGTTGCCAAGGTAGGCAATGCTGCTCGAAGGTGCAGCGCTCTTCCAGATACCAGCAGCGCCTGGACCGCCACTGCCGCCACTCAACCAATTTTCAGCTCCTGCGGTGGCGTTTAGTGTGCCGGTGCCACTCGTATCGACCAGCATCGGAGGAATCTGCCCCCGGACCAGCGTCACAGATGCAGAGCCACCGCTGCTGCCCAGCGCACGCGTGCCGCTGGCGCCAAGCGCAGTCCGGTCACGCAGGTCGGGCACAGCGAACGTCGTCGTGCCATCGCCAGGGCCATAGGTATCACCCGTCACGGCAAACAACGCAGCGTACGTGCTACGGCTTACCGTCTGGCCATTGCACAACAGGTATCCGCCAGGAGCGGTAGCGCCGGCATAGGCCACGATGGACCCCACCAGAGCCCCGCGATACCCCAGGTCTTCGAGGTTGGGGAACGTGACGAAGCTGTCCCCAGAGATACCGAGAGCAATTCGGTTCTCATCGACGATATGGTAGGGCTCGCCGGTCTGTAGCGCGCCGAAAGAAGCGGCCGCTTCAATCTGGGCGCGGTTCCCGCGCTTGATTTGAATGAGTGCCATCAGAAAGTTCCTCCATCAACGACTGCCACAGCGACGGTCACGAAGCCATTGCCCGCATCCTTGCTCCAGGAGAGGCTCGAATTCATGCGGATGACACCGTCAGTACCATCCGTGCCCCAGATGTAGCCGGCAGTGCCGCCCGCTACCACGGCCACCTTTTCGTCGGTGCTGCCAGCAGGAATGTTCAGCGCCGTCTTGAACGCGTCGAAGGAAATCTTCTTTTCCTTCTGACCTCCGGTTTCACTGGCGTCGTGGATGATGAGGAGGTCATCAGCACCGGAGATGCCAGCAAGCGTGACTAGGTCATCGATTGCCGGCACCACCGGCAGTTTGGTGGTGGTGTCCGTGGCCACATGCAGCGTGCCGCGGTCGGTGGTGACCATCGGCTCGCCGGCCAGCATGCCGCTGGTGGGTAGATTGGCCTTGAGGCCGCGCTTGAGTTGTAGACGTGCCATGCCGGCTCCTTTTAGAAAAATGTTCCGCCGTCAATAACGGCCAGTCCGAGGTTTGCTCGGGCGGCCGCGCGCTTCGGCTCGGTGTTGAACTCACTCAGTTGATTGACCACCAGCAGCGCCCCGCCTGCATCGCCGGCCGGCCCGGGTACGCCGCGCACCAGCACGACAGCTCCAGGCGCAACCTGGGGGGTGACCACGGTCGTGCCACAGCGCTCCCGCGTGACCACCACGCTGATAGCTTTTTCAATGAGCACGGATCCGGCCGGGGCGACAACAGCGGTGCTCACGGCGTGTCCTTGGCGTCCAGCGTGAAATAGATCTCGTACTGCTTTTCGCGCTTGCCGTTGGGCCGGGTAACGAAGACCTCGGCTGTGCAGGTCTTCCATTCAGGCGGCTCGCTGCCATAGTCGAAAGCAGCTGTGGCGGCGTAGGCCATCTCCAGGCGCAGCCAAGCACCGTCCAGCACGATTTCGCCGGTTGCGGTAGACAGGGTGGCAATGACAGCGCCCGTCACGGGATGCACCATCTTCGCCTCGGCCTCGCAGCCGGCGTAGTCTTCGAGCACCATGTCCGAGTCGGGGGCGGGCTCGCCGCTGCCCTTCTTCACCAGCACGCCGCATTCCTCCACCACCTCGTAGGGGTAGAAACGGCGCTGCCATGCCTCTTCCAGGGTTGCCCCCTGGACGATGGTGACGCACAGGGGCGATGCGATGATGGTCATGCAGCCAGTTTCCCGGCTGCCACCCAAAAACGCTCCGCCCTATACGGGTCAGCCCTCGCGTGCCATCTCGCGCATCTGCTGGCGCAGCGCCTTCGGCACGGTGTCGGCAATCCGCTCCGTGCGGTCCTTGCCCATCTCGCGCACCCGCTTCCAGATGTCGGGCATCTTGACCGTGATGGGCTGGTCCGGGTTGTCCCGGTTCCAATCTGCCAGGCGCTCGCGCACCCGCTTCACGGCCGCTTCGTCCTTGCGGAACAGGGCATCGGCCCACTGCGCCTTGATATCGCTGCTGGTCTGGACATAGAAGCCCTTCGACCGCTGCATGAACGAGTTGCTCTCCTGCACCTCAGCCACGCTGCGCGGCTGGAACCCGATGAACTTGGACACGGCCTCGTCCAACGTGGTGTCGATCACCTTGTAGCCCTTGGTGTCCTTGTAGATCCCGCTGGTGGCCATGTCCGTGCCCTTCACAGCGTTGCGCACGGCTGCCGGCGACACCTCCAGCGCGGCGCCAGCCAGATCGCCGGTCAGCGCCTTGCGCGCCCCGGTGAAGCCGCGCGTCACCAGGTCGCCGGCCGGGCCCGCCACCTCCAGCAGATCGCGCTCGCGGTTTTGCTTGGACAGCAGCAGGCCGGTACCGGGCAGCAGATTGCCCATGCCCAGGCGACCGGAGATGTCAATGGGCGCGCCTGGCAGCCCTGACACGCCCTGCTCCACGAAGTCCGCCAGCTCCTTGCCCACGGTGTCGCGCAGCGCCTGCTTGCGCCACTGCTTGCTGCTCAGGTTGTAGCCCATGAGCTGGCCCGCGCCGTCGATCAGGTCTTCCAGGTCCTCCATGAACGGCAGTCCGCCGGCCCCGCCCATCAGCATCAGCATGGCCAGCGCCCAGCCCACGGCACGCTTGCCTTCGGGCCCGCCCTGGGTCCACATTCGCTGCATCAGCTCCAGATAGGACACGCTGTAGGTCTTGAAGGTGAACAGCGTGCCGCCGATGGCGCCCCGCGCCCAGCGGGGCTTGTTGGCCTTCGAGTAGACGAACTGCGATTCCACCACCGCGCGGCGCGCGAAGGCTGCCGGCGCATCCATGCCCTGGTCCTTGGCCAGCCGGTAGGCCGCGATGAATGTGGAGCGACGGTTGAACTGCTCGGCCAGGGCGAAGGGCTGGCCCCATGCCACCTTGACGCGCTCCCAGTTGTTGGCGGCCGCGGCGCGCGCATCCCCCACGCGGGTGCCGTCGCCCGTGCGCAGCGAGCCGGTGCCCCGGGCCTGGGCCATCAGCTGGTGGATTTCCTGCGGGCTCACCACGCCGTCATCCTCGGCCGCCTGCAGGGCCTTGGCCAAGTCCTCCTCATAGCGCCCGCCGCGCGCCATGTCGCGCACGGCCGCGGCCAGGTGCGTGGCCGCCTTCCGCATGCCGCCGTACTGCGACAGCCAGGGCATGGTGATCTGGAACGGCTGGGTCATGTTCACCAGGGCCGAGGCCACGGATCCACCCAGGTACTGGGCGAACAGCATGCCGCGCACGGCCTGGCCCTCCTCCTGCGGATCCTGGATGTAGGAGCGCAGGCCCATGGCCACGTCGCGCAGCTCGCCCTGCTCCTTGGGAATGCCCTCGATGGCGGTTTCCAGCGTGCCGGCGTTGAGCGCGCCGGCCGCTAGGCGCGCATTCGAGTAGACGAAGCTGGCCAGCACGCGGCCCACGTCCTCGCTGTAGCCCGCGATGCCCTTTCGGTGGATCAGGCGCTTCAGCGCGCTGTGGTTGTTCTTTGCCAGGGCCAGGTAAGCCTGGAATGCCTTGTCCTTCGCCTCATCGCCCGTGCTGCTCAGCCCCAGCATGCCGCCGAACTGCTCCAGGCTCTCGGGGGTGATGCCCTGGAACAGCTTGAAGGCCTCCTGGCTCATCGTGCCCGAGGTGACCGTGGCGCCCGGGAAGGTGCTGGCCATGCGCATGCGCATCTGGTTGGCCTCGCGCGCCGATTCGAACATCCCGAAGTACTCGCGCGTGCCATCCGGGCTCACCACGTCGACCGTGTACCGGCCGAAGCGCGACAGCGGCGCGTAGCCAGCGGCCTGCAGCTCCTGGGCGCGATCGAAGCTCTTCACCACCGCGTTGTTCAGCGCCAGCAGGCGCTCTGCCCGGTCGGGGTTCTCTCGCGCATCGGCCTGCAGGGTGTCCGTCAGCACCTGCATGGCGTCCGCCATGCTGTCCTGCTCCAGCACCACGTCGCGCATGCCGACGTACTCGCTGCCCAGGGCGCGAAGCATGTCGGCCCGGGCCGTCATGTCGATGGAGCGATCAATGGCGCCGCGGGCCTCCTGGTACAGGCTGACTTGCTGCGGGTTCAGCCCGAACAGGTCGGCCAGCTCCTTCGAGGTCCAGGCCACGCCCGGCCGCAGCATCTGCCCCTCGAATCGCGTGTTCACAGCCGCTTCGAACTGCCCCATAGGCAGGCCCTGCCACAGTTGCAGCACGTTGGGCTCGATGCGGCCGGCGCGCAGCAGGATCTGCGCCTTCTCCGCAGCCGGCAGGTCGCCGTACTTCTTGGTCAGGTCCTCCACCAAGGTGGGGGCGCCGCCCACGTCGCGGCCCCACATCAGCGTGCCCTCGAAGAGCGGCCGTGCGATGGCCGTGTTGTCGGCCGCCGTGATGGGCTTCTTCTTGAGGTCAGCCAACGTCTCCACGCGCGGCAGCAGCCGCGGCGCGCGGTCGGCCGCATCGTTGCCCAGCATGGACACGTCGTCGATGAAGCGTTGCGCGGCCTCGTACACGGGCTTGAACGCCGGAGCGCGCTCGCCCAGGTGCCGCATGGTGCCCACGGTCTTGTCCCACAGCGACACCTTGCCGGCGTGGGTCAGGGTCTGCTGGAGCTGATCCAGGGCGCTGTCCTTGATCTCCGACAGCTTGGAGCGGCTGAAGCTCAGTCCGCCTTCGGCGCCGCCGTCCTGGCCAGGATCGCCTTCATCTGCACGCTGGCTGCTGCTGCGTCCTGCCGCAACGATTCGATCTCGGAGTCGCTGAGCCGGTTCGTAGCGTGCGAGGTAGCGGGCTTCCGACTCGGTGAGGGCGTCGAAGCCGTAGCCTGTTGCGGCTCGGAAATGGTCTTCGAGGTCGCCATGTTTCTGTCGGAGAGAGGTCAGGATATCGGGAGAGGCCTGGATTTTTGCACTGTACTGCTTGCCGGTCAACGCAATGACCCCAGCCACTTCACCCCCGCCGCTGCGGATGTGATCGGCCAGCGCAGCGAAGGTGCCGCCCTGCGTCAGCGTGTCATCCACCAGCAGGTAGCTGGACGGCTGAACGGTGCCGGCGAAGTCCACAGGCGCAAAGATGCGGTCCAGGCCATCAAGGCCGGTGCGGTGCGCACGATTGGCCTGCACGATGCCGGTTTCCACATCGAGCCCGAGTCGGTTCGCCAGCACCTCGGCCACGGCCAGGGGGATCTTATTGCGCCCGGCCGCCTCCTCGGCTGAAACCGGCACCACGCGCGGCGTCTGGTCGCCGATCTGGGTTCGGACCTTCGCCACCAGTTCGGAGGTCACCAAGTCCTGCGCCAGGCGCATCGCGGCCTCGATGTTGCCCGCCTTGGCGGCGGCATAGTCGGGATGCGCTGTGGCCGTGCCCAGCGGCCCGCCGATGATAGCGTCCGGCGTGCTGACCGGGCCGGAGCGGCTGAAAGCGGGCTCCGCGCCTTCACCTGAGGAAGCGCGACCTCGCTCCACCCAACTGCGCGCCGGCAGGATGTACGCCTGGATGATGTCGTTGTCCGTAAGCCGCAGGCTCTGGAACCCGGGCACGTGGACACGCAGCCAGTTGCGAATCGCCGACACCGCGCGGCGCACGAAGTGCAGCTGCGGATTCTTCTCCGCCATCTCGGCCAGCACCTCCTCGGCCGCCTCCCGCACGCTCAAACCGTCCACCCCGCGCAGCCCGTACTCACGCATCTTGGCGGCCACATCCTTCTTGCGCATGGTGGCGATCTGGTTCAGCACCTGGTCCAGGTCACGCCCGAACTTGCCGCGCAGGCCGTGGTGGCCCAGCACCTCGTGGAACAGCACACGCGCCGCGTCGTTGGGCGTGCCCAGGCGCGAGGCCATCAGGTAGGCCTTGCCGCGGTAGTAGAAGCCCTCGGGGGCCCCCCGCGCGCCGCCGCTGCGCTGGCGCAGGTCGGCCCGGCGCGCGGCCGCGGGCACAGCAGGGTCCTGCATGTCGAAGGCCACCACCACCTGGGGCGCGTTTGGGCCCCAGGTGGTGCGCGCAGCGTCGACCGTCGCCTGGACGGACTGCACGGCCTGGGCCCGGGCGGCCTGGCTGAATGGCGACCTGCCCATGGCGGCCAGGAACCCCGCCGTGTCGAATTCCGTCGCCTCGGCAGCATCGCGGCGGAACACCGCCACGCCACCGCCCTCCTCCTCGCGCGTCTGGATGGTGCCCACCAGCTTGTCAAACGCCCCATTGATCGCCACGCGCTCATCGCCGGCGGGATACGGGCGCTTCCAGCCCCAAGGCGTGTCAATGACCGCGTTCTCGGGGGCGTGGTTCAGGAATGGGCTCTTTCCGCCGCGCGCGGCGATCTTGTCCTCGACATACCCCTGGAACGCCCGGGCCGCCATTTCGTAGGGCGTGGTCCAGTAGTCCTTGCCGCGCCCCTGGTCCAGCTCCTTGGCGTCCATGGCGAAGCGCGTGGGCACCATGCGGGTCTTCTCGCTGCTGGCCTGGGCGTCGGCCAGCATCTTCAGGCGCGCGCTGTAGAGCTGCATGCTCGAGCGCACCCGGTCCAACGGGCCATCGTTGTCAGCGGTGAAGCCCTGGCGGCCCCGCACCGCCTTCATGATCGCGCTGAGCTGGTTGAGCGCGTCGTTCGTCCACCGGGCCCCGGACATCACCGACCGGCCGCCCTTCTTGGACTCCACGCGCAGGTCCAGCAGCTCCCCGGCCACGATCTTCTCGGCGACCGCATCGAACTCCGCCAGCTGCTCGGCCGTCGCCGGCTTGTTCATGCGCGTGTAGTACTTCGGATCGAGCTGCCTGGCCAGGTCCTTGCGGATGTCGTCCAGCCGCTGCTGCACTTCGGCGCGCGTGGCAGCTACGAACTTGTCCGCCTTGGCCCCATCCTCCAGGTACTGCTCGGCTTTGCGCGACATCGTGCGCATCACATCGGCCAAGGCCTCGCGCAGCTCGGCGCGCATGCCTGAGCGCTCGCCGCGCGTCCCACCGCTGGCCATATCTCCCGCGGGGTCACCGTTCACCTGCAGCGAGCGCGTGCCGTCCTTGCCGATCACCCACTGCGCGGAGGCCTTGCCGTCCTGCCGGCCGAGGTAGTGGTCCAGCGCATGAAACCACTCGTGTGCCAGCGAGCCGGCTCCGTTCATCTTGGTCAGGTTGATGACCGCCTTGTCCGTCTCGTAGTGGGCACGCGCCCCAGAAAGGCCATGGCCACGTGCGCCGAAGGCCAGCGCCAGCTCGCCATTCAGGCTGATCGCGCGCGGCGGGATGCCCATCACCTCTGCCAAGTCCAGCAGACCGTCATAGGCATCGTTCAGCAGCTGCTGGCGCTCTGCCTGGTTGTTCCAGTTGCCGAACTCCACGCCCCTGAACCCAAAGACCTGGGTGAAGTCGCTGTCGCGCGCGTCGCCGGTGCGACGCTGCTCGCCCAAGCGCACCTCGGAGTCGGGCCGCGGCAGGTCAGCCTCGCCAAACGTGGTGTTCGTCTCGATGATCTCCTGCGCATGCTTGACCATGTACTCCAGCGCGGCCTCGCGCGTGGGGAACACCTGGTCGACCACCTTCACCCGCTTGCGCTCGGTCACGTCGCGCCAGATCTCGTAGCTCGAGCCCTCGCCATGGCGCACGCCCACGGGCCGGTGCTTCTGGCTCACCGCGATCAGCGGCACCGCGGCCTCGGCGTCCTCGCGGGTGGCGTAGCTGCGCTCCCCTACCCGGCGGGCCTGGCCGAACGCATCCTTGGAACGGGTGTCGCGCACGGTCCAGCGGCCTTCCTCGTCGGGCCGGGAGCTCTTGACGATCTGTGCGACCTCGAAGCGGCGGGCCCAAGCCGGGCGCTCATCGGTGCTGCGGGAGCGCGCGGCCTTGGGCCCAGCCGACTCGGCGCGGTCCTTGCGGGCGCCGCCGATCTTCTCGCCGAAGTCCTGGATTCCCTCGGGCTTCGGAGCCTCGGGCGCGGCCGGTGCCACCTGGGCCGGCTCAGGCGCTGCAGCGACCTCCTGTTCCGCCGCCACCGGAACACGGGCCACGGGACCCGCCTTCAAGTCCTTGGCATCGGGGCCGGTCGCATGCACGCGCTCGCGCTCGTTCGGCACATCCACCCACTTGCCGCCCTGGCCCCGGACCTGGCGCACAGTGACGCTCCAGCGACCATTCTCGTCGGGCGCCTGGTAGGACACCACGCGGTCATGGCCTCCGTAGCTCTTCACGATGTTGCCAGGCGTGAAGTAGTCGGCGCGCGCCTTGGCTTCGGCCTCCGCCTTCTTGGCCAGCACGCCGCGGGGCTTGCGCGCGGGGGCAGGCGGTGGCGCATCCTGCGATTTCTCGGGCACAACCTGGGGAGCGCTCGCCGCGCGCACCTGCGCCTGCAGCTTCTTGCGCTGTGCCTTCAACGTGACAGGCACCTTGCGGCTCTTCATCGCCGCCTCGATGTCCCCGCCGCCCTGCCCCGCCGCCGGCGCGGCCTGCAGGATCTTGGCCTCTACGTCGCGCAGTTGCTGGCGCAGGCCTTCGATTTCGCTGCCCTGCGCTTCAGCCGGCGCGCCAGGCGCTGGCGCTGCTTGCGCTCCAGCGTTCGCACTCGTGGTGCTGCCACCGGCTACCCCCGCAAGCCCAGCGCTTTGCGGGCCTCCGCTTCCTTGAGCATCTGGTGCTGCAGGTGCGACTGCTGGCGCTGTTGCGCCTTGCGGCGGTTGCGGGCGATCTTGCTGGGCTTGGTCGGCTTCAGGGCCACTGGCTTCTCCTTGGTTGGTGGCGGGTTGCAGCTTGGCGATGGCGTCTTCGATGCGGCGGCGCTGGGCCATCAGGGGCACGTTCCAGCTGCCGTTGTCGGCCGCACGCTGCTGCACCTGGGCGAGCTGGGCCTGCAGGCCAGCCAGTTCGGGGGACAGCTGCTGGTCCGCCAGCTCCCGGCCGGCGACCGTGCTGGCCAGGCCTGCGCGCTCTCGCTTCGAAAGTCGGGCCTCGGCTGCTGGTGCTGGTGCTGGTGCTGGTGCTGCGGCAGCAGCATCGGCTGCGGCCGTGGCCGGCGCGGGCTGCGCGACCTTGCCACCGCGCTTCTGCAACTCTTTCTCCAGGATCCGCCGCGTCTCGGGTTTGCGCGCCGCGCGATAGGTTTCGGTCAGCTGTTGCCCCGTCAGGTTGCCGATGCTGGCTGGCTCCAGCAGGTCTCCAGTCGTCATGTCCAAGCGGGTCTGCCCGGCACGCGCGGCCTTCTCGCCGTCCTGTTCACGGGCGGAGCGGGCCGCCACTTCTTCGTCATGCTGCTTTCGCGCAAGGCGCAGTTGCTCCATCTGCTGATTAAAGGCGTCTGCCGATCCCTGCAGCCCGGCCTCCGCTTGCTGCTGCGCTGCGTCGCGCTCCGCGATCTGCTGCGTCGCGCCAGAGTCCACCGCAAGGGCTGCAGCGGCGGACATGCTGCCGACGGCCGGGTCCAGGCCCATGGCCTGAGATGGCCGCATGGTGGCGGGATTGACGCCTGTGCGGCCCTCGAACTCCTGGTCGCCATTCAGCGCCACAGACCCATCGGGGAATACGGTGGGCGTGCCAGCGAGGGGGTTGAACCCGAGCGCCGGGGTTTGACGGTCGCCCAGGGCAAGATTGGCGGTATCGATCTCGGGCGGCGCACCCTCCTCGACGGTGTACGGGATGCCGGACTGATCGGCCTGGGGCAGCAGGCCTGGCGCCGGCTGCGTGCCTGCGCGCGGGTCGAACGTTGTGCGCACGCTGTCCATGGCGCTCGGCTCGGCCAGCGGCGTGTCGCGTACATCAGCGCCCTGGGCGGGCAGGTCGCCACCCATGGGCGCAAGCTCCAAGCCCGGCGCGGCCGGCGCGCCAGTCGCGGAGTCGGCGCCAGGGGCGGCCGCTTCTTGGCCAGGCGCTGCAGCTGCACGCGGCCGCGTCGCCGCGCTGTACCCGGCGGCACCAGCGCCCATGGCCCCACCGGACAGTACGCCCATCACGGCCGCGCCATCGAGGTCGGTATCCCAGGGCTTGTCCAGGGCCAGGTTCTGGAACAGCTGCTCGGCCACGGATTGCGGCAGCTCTTCCAGCAGGCCTTCGGAAATGGCGCCCTCGATCACGCTGCGCGGCACGCTCTTCGGAGCTTGGGCCAGCAGAGGGTCGGTGGCGGCGCGCGCAGCATCGTCCGCGTTCTTGCTGGCCACGCCCTTGGCGCCCTGGGCCAGCATGGTCTCGGCGTCGCCAATGCCCAGGCGCTGAGCCACGCGGCCGCCAGCGGCACCGAATACGGTGGTGGCCAGGCCCGTGGCGCCGGCCAGCGCTGTCTGGGTGGGAGTGAGGCGGCCATCCTCGGTTTCCTGGCGGATCTGCTCGGCGGCGGAGCCAGCGGCCGTGACGCCTTCGCCGATGGCACCAGCTGCTACAGGGCCCACCTTGGTGGCGAGCTGCACACCCCGCGCGGCAACACCGCCGGCCAGCATGGGCGCGATTGATTCGCCCACCGTGCGCACGATCATGCTGGGGTTCGACAGCGCGACCTTGGCTTTTTCCACGATGCCATCGGCCTGCTGGAACTGCTGGTTCTGCTGCTTGGTCGCGTCCGAGTCGAACATCTCGGACACGGCCTCTTTGGCCTGCTTGGGCCGGAAGCCTACGGTGCCGCCCTCGTTCTCCAGGGCCTTGCCGATTTGGCCGCCGGTGGCAATATCGGCAAGGCCCACCACCGCCTCGGGCACGGCGATGGCGCCGCGAGCTGCTACTCCCAGGGCGTCACCGACCCAGCCTTTGAACCCGCGTGAAGGCTCTTTCCCATATTCAGGGTCTAAGAATGGATTGGACTTCTTGGCGCTCGCTGCGTCAGCGCCGTAGTTGGGATCGGAGAATGGGTTCTGTGCCATCCCCCCACTCTCGCCGCGCCCCGCCCGCGCGTCGAACCCTATGCAGGGTCTAGATTGGCGATTGTGGAGAAGTGATGGGAGTGGAGTCCTTGAACCACTGCTCTAACTGGTAGCTGAGTGCATGTCGTGCTAAGTGCGTCTCAACACGGATCGGTTCAATTCCAGTTTGGTATGCCTTCAAGAGCATTTGCGATTTTGCGAAATCATCCGCCGTTTTAAAACTCGCATCGTCTGACAGCTGCACCCCTATCTCCACAGCCTTCATCGACAGCGAGTGCGCCTTTTTGTACCAACTCTCTCCAACAGCAATTCTAAAATCGTGCGGAAAAAAGAATGAATGCTGGCCGACAATTTTAATAACATCGTTGGCCAGTTCCTGCAGCTCAAAAGCTCTAGTCATAAAAACTATCTCGCTCGGCGTATTGTCGAACGAGGGGTGGGTAGCGGTGACAACAGCCCAATTGAAAGCGCTGAATGCCGCCTCAAGCTTCAAAATCGCATCAGCTCGTTTTTCGTCGTATCTCGAAAAAACCGTGTTTTGAGCATGGCCAGCCACCGCAAGGGTGGCATCGATTTTTGACTGCATTTCAGCAAAGCGGGCTGCCTGTTCAGCGAGTTCTGCTTTGCGCTTTGTGTCATGGTCAATTGCTTGCAACTTGAGCTTCGCATCGATACTCTTTAATTGAGCGTCAAAAGCAAACTTTAAAACAACCCAAAACAAACCTCCAGCCGCTGCGAGCTTCGCAAGAAACTCAATCCAAAAATCCATAGCAGCCTCATATTGCTTAGTGAATGGCAAATGCTAACTCATGCAGCGAATCCATGAGAGCTCCCGACTCTCAATGTGGGCACACCTGATAGAGTGGTGTCAGGAGGAGAACACCATGGACACCATCACCAACCTGTGGACCGGCCGCGCCGGGCTCGCCAGAACCTACTGGGGCTGGGGAATCCTGGGTGGCTTCCTTTGGGGCATTGCCATTTCCTTCGTTATTCCAGGCAGCCCACCCGCCATCTTGCTGATGATGGCCTTCGCCGCCTACTTCACCCTCGTAAGCACCGGCACCTGGCGTGCGGCAACGCTCTACCAGGGCAAGGCTGTGTGGGCGCGCCTGGCGAAGGTGGCCGCAGCCTTTGGATTCGTGACGATAGCCGTCATCCTTCTTGGGTTCGCGTTTGTCGCCAAGACCTTCGTAATTGAGGGCCGGCTGCCAACGCCGGTCCACGCAGGCAAGGCGGGAACACCGATTGCAGCGCCTGCGCCGCCGCAGGCCGGCCCCACTCAGCCCCCAGGTGCCGAAAATCCCTTCAAGGATCCAAACTACGGCAAGGAACTGCTGCAGAAGCGGCAGTAGCTCATCACCCGCCGAGCACCTTGGCCGCGGCGCCTTTCCCGTATACCTCATCGAACTGCGCTGCCTGAGCAGGGTTCGCCTTCAGTGCGGCCACGTGATTCGCTGACGGCTGCTGTGCCGCCCCCGGGCCCTCCATCCGCTTCATCTCTCCGGTGCGCTCATTCACCGCACCCAGGATGCTTTCGGTCTTGTTCCCCTGAGCATCCGTGCCACCCTGCAGCGCCACAGGCTTCCAGCTGTCGCCCTTCCCGTTGAGAGTCTGCAGTGCGGCCTGGGCCTGCTGACGCTGTGCCGGCGTGGCGTTCGGATCGATCAGCGTGTTGCGCAGTTGCTCCTGCTGCCGCGCTGCCCGGGTCTGGAACCCTCGCACGGTCGATTCTTCGGCCGCGCGCTGCGCCTCGGTGCCCGCGCGGCGGCCTTCGATGGCGAGGCGGCCCATATCCACCTGGAAGCCGCGGGCCGAGCGCTGGTCAGCGCCGGCCTGCTGCACGCCTTCCCGCTGAATGGCGGCGTTGGCGTTCATCGCGGCGACCTCGGACGCGGGCTGCCCAGCGCGCAGCGCCTCGTCGGTGACCACAGCGGCACGATACGCCGCCTGCGCCGGGTTGTTGCCCTTCGTGGCGTCGAAGCGGCCGCCGTTGTTGGTGATGCTGCTGGCCGACACCTCGAGGTTGCGCAGCCGGTTGCGGGCCGCCCAGTCGTTGTCCGAGTTCCTGGCCACCGGCGCCACGACGGGCGCGGCAGACCCCGCCATGGCCGCACGCCCGGCCTCCGGGCTGAATCCGCGTGCAGACAGGTTGGCGGCAGCCAGGTCGTTCTGCGCCGTCGGCCGACCGGTGGCCGTGGGCCCCGTGCTCGCCGCCGCAGCGCTGTCGCCATAGCTGTTGCCGCTCCGGTAGATGCCAGGTGCAATCTCGGTCGCACCAGGTGCCGCCGGCGGCGCATCCGATACGCTGGACCCAGGCATGCCGCTCTTGATCGCCATGGGGGCAGACACAGGCGCCGCGCTGGCGGCGGGCGCCGTCGGCGTGGCGGTGGGCCATGGCGCTGTCGGCGGCGCACTGGTGGCACCCGGCTGCTGCCCGATGGGCGTGGAGTCTCCCGTCACGAACGTCTTCAGCGCGTTCGCGGCAGGGTCGATGGCGCGCGCCGCGCTGGACGCCACGTCATCGGCCAAGCCGATCAGGGGCGTGGCCGCCACCCGGGCGCTCTGGCCAACCGCCGCGCCCAGGCCGCCCTGCTTGTAGGCATCCCTCGCATCCTGCATCGAGCCCTTGACCGCAGCAGTGGTGCCCGGGAAAGCGCCCGCGACGAAGCCCGCCACGCCACCCGGCTTGCGCTCATCCTCGACCAGGCCACCACCAGCGAAGAACTGGCGCGGTTCCTCAGGCGCGGCCTTGGTGCGGGGCGTGAAGCCACGCGCGGGCCGGTGGGTCGCATCCTTGATGCCGTCCAACGTCTCCACGCCCACAGCATGCACCTGGTCGGGCGTGAGGTTGTATTCCCCGTTGCTGATCTGGGCGGGCACGGTCTTGCCGCGCCCCGGGACGAAGCCGCGCGTGCCGTTGCCCATGCGGTCCAATGCCTTCTCGCCTACCGCCGCGGTGCTGTCCGCCGGCATGATGTAGCTGCCCTCGGGCAGTTCGGCAGGGATATCGTCGCTCGTGCCCGTGCCCGGCCCGCGAACCATGCCGCCGTTGGCATAGCCCATGGCCTGCACCTGGGGTGCCACAGCCTTCAATCCGGCCAGGCCACGGCCGCCAAATGCAGCAGGGTCGAAGCCGCGCGCCGCCGGCGCGCTGGCGCCCTGCGGGTAGCCCATGGCCTGCACGGCCGGGATGATGTTGCGCAAGCCATCCAGGCCGCGCGCGCCAAACACCGCGCCGCCATCGGCGAGATGCTTTCGATCTTTCTGGGGGGCGAAGCCTCGCATGTCGATTCCTTGTATTGGGGTGATGCGCGCCAGTGTCGGCAGTCCTGGCGCGGTGCCCAAGCCCTATGCGGGCTCAGATGGTCTGCGTGAGCGTGGCGCTGCCGCTGATGGATGCGGAGGTGGCCACCATCGCCCAGGCGCTGGCCAGACGCTGCGAGCTGGTCGTGTACTCCACCTTCGCCGCCTCCAGCATGGCCGCGCTCTTGTGCTGCAGCGCATCCGCGTTGTACTTTGCCGCCGTGAAGGTGATGTTCTGGCCGGCCTGGTACTGCTGGATCTCTGCCTCCCAGCGGCGCATGTAGCTGGCGGCCTTGGCCTCGATGGCGCGGGCTCCCATGGCGTAGCCATTGACGATCACGCTGGACGTGCGTGCGGCGGCCTCCACCTGGGCCGATGCCGCGGACAGCCGGGCGCGCCATCCTTCCCACTCCAACTGCTTGGCAGAGATCAACGCCTGGAAGTTCGCCACGTTCAGGCGGGCCACATCGGCCGCCGCGCTCGCGCGGATGCCGAAGGCCTTCACCTCTTCGCCGTACACCTCCATGCGCGCCTTCTCGCCTTCCAGCTGCACCTTGTGGAGTTCGGCCTTGGCCTGCTCGGCGTTGACGGTGGCCACGAAGGCCTTGATTTCCTCGGCGCCGGCCTGCACGCGGGTGCGCTCCAGCTCCACCAACGTTTGCGCGGCGCTGACGCGGGCCTTGTAGATCTCCACGCCCGCCATGGACGCATCGATTTCGGCCTTGAAGCGGTCCACCAGCGACTTGTTGATGTCGGCCTTGGCCTGCTCGGCCTGCAGCAGCGCCTTGAACACCTCCACCTTGTTCATCTCGGCGCGGATCAGCGTCTCGTACACGCTGGCCGTGACCCGGTAGCCCTCCAGCAGCGCCTTGAAGCGATCCAGAGCAACGTTGTGCGTGGTGATCGCGTTGTCCGCCGTTTCCTTCGCCACCTGAAACGCCAACTGCTCGAGCTTAAAGGCGTTGTCCAGCATCACGGTTTCGAGCTGGATGGCGGCCTGCGTGGCCTGCTGGGCATTGGCCTGCTCCAGCTCTGCCTGCTTGATGGCGAGCTCGCGCGAACTGGCCGCAAGCTGGTCGGCGGCCTGGCGGCGGCTATCGAAGAGCTGGCCCGCCAGCACGCCCTGGGGCAGCGGGTAGCCCAGGGCCTCAAAGCCGCGCAGCGCGTCCTGCTCGCGCGCCAACGCCAACGCCGTCTCGCGGTCAAGGTTCCGCCCGAAGATCTGCGCCTCCACGGCCGCGTTGATGCCGGTGCCCCCGTGGACCATTTGCTGCAGCCGCGCGCGCACGGCGTCGAGCAATTGGCTCGCGTACCGCGCGCCGGGCGTGAAATCGAATGGCGCGGGCTCCACCAGCACCAGGTCGGTCGGCATGTTCTCCAGGCGCTGCGCCCAGCCCTCGTGCATGTTCACGCCCCCGAAGGTGTGGGTCTGCAGTGCCAGGAACGACGGCGCATCGGGCAGCGTCACGGTGGGCGCATCCGGGATGGCCACGTCGCGCACGGCGGGCAGCGTGGGCGCGCTGCCGATCACCAGCACGGGCGCGGGCCCGATGTTGAGCGTGGGCGCGGTGCCGGTGAACTCGGGCACCTGCATCTGCGGCAGCACCGCCTGCAGCGGCGCGGGCAAGCCGTCCGGGATCTGCAGCTCGATTGTTGGCAGGTTGGGCACGTCGCCCACATCAGGCAGCTGGGGCGCCGGGATGGAATCCCATTTCGCGCTGATGGTGGGCGGCTTGAAATCGGCCGCCTCGCGAAAGGCCTGCGCGGTGGCGGCCACCTCGCCAGCGGCCGCATCGGAAATCGCGATGGAGCGGTCCCACTTTTCATTGACGATCTCTGCGGCGCTCTGGGTCACATCGGCCATGGTCAAACTCTCCTCGTTTTCGATTGCAGGTCCAGCACCTCGATGCGGTCGAGGCGGAACATCTGGCCCGCAGGGTTGCTCAGGCCGAAGCCGATGTAGTTCTGGCGGATGCCCTTGCCCACTTCGCAGCGGGTCTGACCTTCCTTACGCAGCGCGAACTCGTAGTTCCATGCCACGGGCGGTTCGCCCAGCACGGTGAAGCGCATGCACCCCCGGCCCTTGATCGACAGGTAGGCCATGGCGATGTGTGTCTTCAGCGTGCTCTCGCGCAGGGTGGGTGGCAGCCGAACCACCGATACGATGGGCAGCCCGTTGTCGTTGTCGCCCCCCAGCTCGTACAAGCCCGATGCGCTCCCGCCGTGGGTGGGGGTGATGCTCTGGAACGTGTGCCGCGTGTACTCGGTGACAGCGCCGTTAAGCAGGTTGCAAACGATGGTGGTCATGGTGGCCTCACACGGAAAAAATGGATGCGTTTCGGACGGCGCGGGCATTCGTCGGCAGATCCTTGAGCACCGTGTTGAGGGCCTTACCACCCTTGTCGTCCACGAGGAATATCCAGCTGCGGTGCTTCTCCCGCGAGCTGGAGTGCACCTCTTGGATATTCAGGAGTAACGCGCCAGTCATTGGATCGCTGGCCATGAAAATCACATGGCGTTTGAAGTTCTGCAGGTCTACGGCCACGGACAGCAGCTCCACGCCTTTGCACTTGACCTTGAGGGTGGATTCGTAGGTAATCTCGTCCATCGTGAAGTCGCGGCCATAGCCCTGACTCGACTCTGGCATCAACTTCCAGATCCACTCCTGGCGCCGCATGTTCTTGATGTCGTAGTAGACCGAACATTCGAGCTCGTCGTCTTCGAACAACGGGGCCGGACCGCTGCTGTTTGTGTAGCTGTGGCCCTGCCCCGTGACTTCGAGTTCTTGAATACTCGGAGCGCCACCACTGTCGGGGTAGAACGTGTGGCCTCTAATTTCCCAGTCGTCCGTATAGTCCACCAATACCTCCGACCCGAAAGCACCGTACCGGGTATCGGTCTTTTCGCGGTGTTCAATGCCGAGGTTGGTAATGTCAGTTGAGAACCCGAGTGGGTTATCGGGCCACCGGGTGATAACTACTGTCTCTTCGAAGTGCCTGGTCGAGTAACCTGACACATGAACGCGCCGGCGATCCCCCGCATCGCTCACAGGTTGCCCGCGGCGGTCAAACTTATACGAGTCCGGCCCGTAGTTATAAAAATCGATTTCTCCCAGAATCGAGCCGACCACGTTGTAGTCGCCGGACCCCTCGAAAGGCTCTGTAGCGCCGTAGTCTTCTGTAGGTGGTTGAGTCCCGTAGATGACATCGCCCGTCGTAGTGTAGGTACCCACCACACCAGGTGTTCCAGACGAGGTGGCCTTACCGGACTGACGCCACAAGGTGCCGGTGACGCGGTCGCGCGCTTGCGTGCGGTCCAGCGAAATGCTGAAGCCAGTCGGTGTGAAACGGATCGTGTAGAAGCCAAACCCACCGGGGGCTTGCCCAGTGGCCCGGGCCTCGGTTCCATCGTCCTTGAAGGTGATGGACTCACGATCCAGGAGCCGTCCGGTGGGCATCACCTGGGAGTCCACCAGGTCGTAGCAGATGGTCTCCTGGGCCTGCGTTGCAGAGCCTACCCATAGCTCGACACGATTCTCAAAACTGCCGTCAACGAATTCACTGATGAACTGCACTTGCATCGGCAAGCGCACCTCACCCTTCTGGAACAGGAAGGGGATGGGGTTGTCGCGCGAGCGGCCCATGAAGGCCGAATTTTTGAAGATTTGGGTATTCACACCATCCTCTTCATCGTTGTACGCGAGGCCGTTTACGCCATAGCCTGTGGCACGAAAGAACGGCACTTCCACGTCCGGCTTTCCATCCACGCCGGTGTAATAGAAGAGTCCTGTCTTCGAGGCGTTCACCGCCTTGCCACCAGACAGGCCCTTGGGCTTGCGCACCTTCCATTTGCCGTTGGCCTTGCGCGTTTTCCCCTCCAGCTGGGGCGTCAGCAGGTAGGTGATGGGAGCGCCCTCGTCATCCGCGTGGGCAGGGATCGGTGTGCCATCGAGATTGACGAGGGTGATCGCAATGCCGCTGAACCTGTCATCGCCGCCGGCGGCCGGCCAGATCTGCATGATGGTCTGCGGGCCTACGGTCACGATGCGGTAGGGCGTGCCATCGGGCAGCTTGGCCGTGCGCGTGGGGTTGGGCACGTTGGACAGGCGGGCGTCGGTGCAGAACTGGGCGAAGGCCTGTTGGGCCTGGTTGAGCGTCAGGGCGGAAGGCTCGACCCCGCCCTCTACGCGCAGCTCGGGCGGGGCCTGCGGTGGTAGAGGGATGCCGGTCGGGCCGAATGCTTGCGGGCGCCAGATCATTGCGGGATGGCGATGTATTGGGGGATGTCATTCAGCAGGCGGAAGGTCGCGGCCACCTCGGTTACATCGGTGCGATACCGCTTGCCGGTGAGGCTGCTGGTGCTGCCGCCACTGAAACCGGCCACGATTTCCCCGCCCGCGATGCAGACCATGGCCGTGCCGCTACCCGTGCCTTCACCCTGCTGCACCTGGTTGCCCGGTGCAGACACGCCGGACCCCAGAACCACAGCCCCACGCTTCGTCGGGTTGTAGGTCAGGCCCTCCCAGGTATCCCCACCCAGCCACACCAGGTCTTCGGTGGTGCCCACATAGATCCCGTTATCCACGGCCTGCAGCAGGGTGATCGTCGCTGGCATCTGCTTGAACGCGCGCCATTCGGAAAGGTGCGGATTGCTCGGGCGGCTGGCCCAAATGGCGTTGCCCACGGCCACCAGGAGCCGGCCGCGCCAGGCGGCCATGAGCGTGCCCGTGGGCAGCAGCTGCGTGCCCGTCGTGCGGCATGGCAGCAGCGTGATGTCCGAGGCCTTGCCGCTCCACTCGAAGGTGCCCGTGGCGGTTCTGCCGATCAGCATGGCTTGCTCGCCGTCCTGAGTGGTCAGGTGCACCAGCACCTCGTGGCCCTCACGCTGCGGCAGCCCATCCAGCCGGATGCCGCCGCTGACCACCGCGAACGGCGCCGAGGCGACCGACGGGCTCTCCACGCCATCGGCCAGCCGGCGCATGGTCAGCTCATAGCGATAGTTGCCGGGCGCCAGCCCGCCGAAGGCGTCATCCGGCGCGCCCAGGCTGTCGGGCGGCCGCACGCAGATGTCCAGGCCCTGCAGCCCATCGGTGATGCCGCTCTGCAGGCCATCGCTGAAGGTCGTACGCCCGCCCGGCAGATCGCAGTACCAGACCCGGCCGAGGCCCATGGCCGGGTGGATCACGTGCCGCGCGCCGCCCGGGTGGATGGCCACCAGCGCGTTGCCCGTGGTGGCCAGTTGGAAGCCCCCGGCCGGGTAGCCGTGGGCGTTGTGCAGGTTCTTGTGGCACGTGGCCGCCACCTCGGTGAAGCCCATGCGCCGCTGCACCTCCCCGGTAAGGCCGATGTCCACGTCCGTGGCTGCCAGCATGGCTGAGCCGTCCAGCCGGTGCTCCTGCACCACGTTGTTGATGCCCGAAAAGCTCTCGAATGTCAGCATTGGTTGCCCCGGTCGACGGTGATGTCGCCCATCTCCAGGGCGAAGTGCTGGCGCACGCGCAGGGACATGCTGGGGTTGCCCAGATCGCCCATCTCCAGCGCATGGATGCCACCGGCCTGCAGCGCCAGCGCCGCGACCTTGACGATGTGCGCGCCATGGCGGCCCAGGTCAATGCCGTCCAGGGGAATGGCCAGGCTGCTGGTGATGTCGCCCATCTCGAGCGCACGCGCGCCTTGTGCCAGGATCCCGATCCGCACGGGGCCCAGGTCCCCAAGCTCCAGCGCGAACGTGCCGGCCGCCTGCAGGCCAACGCGCACCGGCCCGATATCTCCCATTTCCAGCGCATGCACACCGCCGGCCTGTATGGCGATGGGACTCAAGCTGACCTCGATGTCCCCCATCTCCATCGGGCGGTGACTCATCGCCAAAAGAGTGGTGCTGCTCGGAAGGATGGCACCCACCTGGAGGCTGTGGAACGGATGGCGGGCCAGCTCAATGCCGGTCAGCCCGATTGCCATGTCCGTGCCGTTGCGTGCAACGATGTCTCCCACCTCCAGGGCCACTACGCTCACGTGGTTGATGGTGAACCGCGGCACATGGGTGCCGGTGGACGCCAGCTCGATGCCATCCAGGTCGATGACCATGTTGTAGACCAGCACAGCGCCGGCTCCGGTAGATGCCAGTTCGATGCCTTCCAAGGGCACCATGGGGCCGAGGGTCACATCCCCCATCTCCAGCGCCACAGCGCCGCCGATGGCGCCCAGGAAGCCGGTGGCCGTGGGCTGACCACTGAGCACCAGGTCGATGCCGTCCAGCCCATCCTCGTTTCCTGCGCCATTGATGAGCGTTTGGCCGATGAGCGATGGATAGGTCACAGGGCCGAGTCCAGTTCCACGAAAAATCCGTGCCAGTAGAAGCGGCCCAGGCAACGGCCACCGGATGCAGGGGTAGTGACCTCGAAGCGCAATGCCTCGTAGTTCACGATGGCGCCCCCGACCGAGATGGGAATCCGGTGCACCGTGTCGTGGCCGTTGATACTGGCCAGCGACACTGCATTGGCATAGCGTGTCGGGGCCGAATCGGTGCCGACAGATACCGTTGGGGGCGTGCCTGCCTCGTAGCGCTGGCAAATGAAGCCCACCTCGGTGACCACGAGGCCCAGCATGTTGTTCGTGGTGAACACAGCGGGCGTGGGCGTCGCCCAGAAAGTGCCCCCTGTCACGCCCACAGGGTTGCCATCACTAGAGAAAGCAGGCTCTCCGCTGATAGTCAGGTAGTCGGCGTTGATGTCTTCGATTTCCAGCCAGTACTGGTAGCCATCGGGCGTGCTCGGCGCCACCACGCTGCCGCGCCGGTAGTCGCCGTCAACCCAGGGCGCGACGGCTCCCAAGTCCACTGGTATCGTGCCACCGACGTGCACACGCGAGAACTCCAGGTCCAAGCCACTGCCCGATGGCCCAGCCAGTTGCAGGATTGGGCGGCCGCTGATCTGCACGGCATTGGACATGCGCGAGCGGCCGTTGATAACGACGCTGTCACTATAGGACGTGCTGCTGCTCGCCTTCACACTGCCCAGCAGCACACCGTTTCCGCTGGGCATGCGCACGACCTTCGTTTCATGGTCCTGCTGCAGAAATACGCCCAGCATGCCGGCGGTGATGTTGGCCCGCACTTCCGTGCCGACGGGCCATTCTTGCTCGGAGCCTTCTACGGCGCGCACCACGGTCAGCGCAGGAGCGCCGGCCGTGTCCGTGACGTAGACCACCTCGTACTCACCTGGCAGGGTGCCATGCGTGAGCGTGAGCGGAATCACCTGCCCATCGGATGGGCTCGGGAACAGGCTGGCGCTGTCCACCGTCATGGTGGTTTCGCCAGTGCCCAGCACCGCCGCCAGGGTGGTCTTGGCGTTGTTGGCGTAGAGGTGGGTCATGGAACCTCCTTACGCTGGCACCAGGCTCACAATCTTGGCCGCGCCGTTGGACCACTGCAGCAGGATGCCGGCACCGTTGGTGGCCAGGGGCAGCCCCGCCACGTCCGTGAAGCGCATGATGAGCGGGCTGGTGGCGGCCGTGCCTGTGTGCTTGTAGAGCATCACGCTGCCGATGGTGCTCCCCGCGGCAAGCACGCCGAAATCCGCATCGTTGGCGTCGAAGACGCCGCCGGCCACCGACTTGCCGGTCAAGGCCACGGCCGAGCCGACGATGGCAGGGATGTCGTCGAGAAAGTCGTGGTTGGGGTCGTACACGTAGGAGGTGGGGACCAGGATGGCGCGGATATCGTCCGTGACCATGTTGATGGTGCCGGACCACACCTTTTCCGCGCCCTTGGGGAAGTACGGCGCGCCCAGGCGAGCCACCTTCTTGATGGCATTGGGCCACGGAAACGAGACATTGCCGCCGTTGGTCGCCAGGGGCAGGCCGCTGCCTGTGTCCCACCACAGCAGCAGCGGGCTGGTGGACGTGTTGCCCGTGGCCTTGGCAATGGCCACGCCCTTGATGGTGTTGCCCGGGGGCAAGGCACCGAAGTCCAGGGTGTCAGCCCCCAGTGCACCGTTGGTGATGCTCTTGCCGGTCAGGTCCACCGGAGTGCCGATGGTCGTGCCCAGGGCCGCCACATACTGGTCGGCACCGTTGAAGGTGTAGGTGTTGGCAACCAGATAGGCGGTGAGCGTGTCGGCCAAAGCGTTTACCCCGCCGCTCAGGACGGTCTGCATGCCGGGCTGGAAGGAAGTGTTGGACATGGTGGGCCTATGGAAGGATGGAAACGTTGTGGTGCACCTGATCGGTGCGGGTGGCACGGCGCGCGTCGCTGTCCGGCATCGGGCCGAAGTAGGCTGTGAAGGCCTTCTCGGCCTTGTCGGAGCGAGTGGGATCGAACAGGTCCGCGTCCGGCACGCTGAAGGCCTTGTGCAGCGCCCACTGCACCAGGTGCTCGTGGTGCATCGAGTGGATCTCGGGCTTGTCGGCGGGGTGCTTCAGTTCCTGCAACGGCAGCCGATAGCACTCCAGCGACAGCACGTCGCCGGCCTGCACGGTGCCCACCAGGCGCAGGGTGGTGTCGTCTTGGATGGCCATGCAGGAAGGCCGGTCCATGCGGCGCCAGTCGTGCACATTGGCGTCCAGCCACTCGCGCGACTTCAGGTCCACCTCGCGCGGCCGGTCGCCGTTGGCAGGCAGGATCTCCAGGTGGATCAGCTCGTAGGCGGCAGGGTGCAGCTGGTAGGTGTGCTTGCCGGCGGCGAGCGCCATCCGGCACACCGCGTCCAGTTCGTCCTCGCGGATCAGCCGCCCGCGGATGCAGGCCTGCGCCTGCGCTTCGTTGAGCCACAGCTTCACATCCTCGTCGGGCGACAGGAACGGTTCGTTCTTGTCGCCCGACAGGATGCGGAAGCTGCGGATCAGGCCGGAGAGGTTCATGGCATCCCGTACTGATCGACGAAGCCCTTGGCGCGCTCGCGCACCTTCTCGACACCCAGGTTGCCGGGGATCTTCTGCCGGTACTTGACCTGCGCCCACTCGATGAGCGCGGCCTTGTCCATGCTGTCCAGCGAATCCAGCAGCACGAAGCGCGCATCGTCCTTCAAACGCTGGTCATCGTCCTTCTTCTGGGCTTCGTCCAGCAGCTGCTGGGTGTCGTCCTTGGGACGCTCGGTGTTCATCTGGTCAGTGCTCTCGGGCGCCTTGTTGACCGCCGGCGCTACTGCGGCTTCGGTCGGGCAGAAAACGTCCGTGTGCCGCAAAAAGCGCTGTGCCAGCGTTGGCGGCACGGTGCGGCTCTGGCCGTTGACGAAAGTCAGGCCCGAGCGGTAGATGCGGTCGATGAACGGATCGTCGCGACCGGTGTAGGTCACGGCGATCCCTTGGGGCTGGCTCATTTTGGGCTCCTGGTGTTGCGAACGAATGGGCGGGCGCAGGGCCCGCCTTCATGCTGGGACTGCTTACTTCGGTCCCAGGCGCTCGCCGTGCACGATGAAGTCGATGCGAGACGCCTTCGCGTTCGCAGCGACAGCCGTGGTCAGCACCAGATACGCCGGCTTTGCCAACTTCAGCGGTGCCTTGCTCGACGTGGTACGCAAGCGCGCGGCAGTCGCCAGGTTCAGGCCGGTGCCGAAGTAGGCTGCATCCTGTGGCACCTCGGCGCTGTCCACGCCATCCACATAGACGAAGCCCAGGGAGCCCGTGATGGTTGCGGTCATACCCACAGACACGATGGCCTGCGCGTCCTCCAGCAGGAAGCCTTCGGGCAGTTCCTGCAGGCGGATGACATCGCCGGCCGCCACGGCCGCGGTGCTGTCCGAGTTGATGACTGCGCCGGCCGCGGTGGTTTCCAGAGTCGCGCGAAAGGTAGTGACGTTGCCGTAGGGCGTGAAGCCGCCGAACTGCTGATCGCCGATGTGCTTCTTCGTGATGGTTGGCATAGTGCCTCCAAGGAATCGGGTTGGGAGGGAAGAGTGCGAGCCGGCCGCGACGGCCGGCCCGTAGACCATCAGAAGCGTGGCTTCATGATCTTCACGGCGGTGTCCAGGACGGTCACGCCGTGGTCGGTGAACTCCGTGTGGTCGCCGTGGTCCACCGCGAAGCGGATCTTCGACATGCCCAGGATCGCGCCGATCAGCAGTTCCATCTTGTCGCCGTGGTCGCCCTTTACCTCGCTCCAGAAGAACGGGATGCCCGAGTGCTCAGAGGCACCGAAGGCCATGGCCAGCGCCTGGCCGCCCAACAGCAGGCCGCGGTCCACCGCAAAGGTCGTGCCGAACGATGCAGGTACCAGGCAGCTCGATTCCACTTCGGTGTCATAGGCGGCGCAGTACTTGATCGTGTCGCCGGCATAGAAGCGGATGGGCTTCGGGTTCTTGAGGATCAGGATCCCGTTCCAAAGGCCGGCATCGCCCAGGAACAACGGGTGGTCCTTGGCAAGGCGTGCGCGAGCATGGGCATTCGACTGGAACGCGCGGAACGCGGGGTCCGTGGCGAACTGGCTGTACTGCGCTGGGGTCGCCAAGAACACGCGGATCGGGCTGTCCGTGGCGGCCTGGTCGTTGTCGAACTCGACGGGAGGCGGCGGCAGCGCCACCGTGTCGCCCCATTCGCGCACCGAGTCCAGCACATCCATGGAAAGCACGTCGGTGGACGCGATGTCCAGCTCGCCGCCAACCACCTTGAGCTCACCCACCGAGCCACCGTCGGCCACCAGATGGCGGTTCCGGGTGGGCGCCTTCACGCGATTCACCATGATTGCGGCGAACTTCGGGTGAGTGTCCACGGGCACAGTCCATTCGATCTTGTGATCGTGGTAACCCCGTGCCCCGGCCATGTGCACAAGAGCGGACTGGTCCAGGTACTGGTTCATCAGCCGTTGAGCCTTCGGGCGGCCCAGGCGGCGCATGTCGAAGGGACTGCGGATCTGCGTCATGGTGTTCCCCATATCGATGGGGAAGCGGGCCTGGTTCACGCGCAGCTTGTCCTCGGAATAGGACATGCCGGTGCCCCGGCCCTCGGCATGCTCGCTGCCCATGATGGGATACGCACCGATTGGGTTGTCCAGGTGGAAAGTCACCTCTTCGCCCTTGTTCTTCGTCAGGTTGTCAGCCCGCACGATAGGCATGGAGGTCTTGGACTGGTTGCCTTTTGCGGCGGCCACTGCGCCGTCCAACTTGGGCATCGAGCCCGTGAGGTGGCGCATCTGCGTGTTGCGCTGCGTGGTGGTGTGGAAGACACCAACCGCCTGCTCGATCATGGCGCCTGGTGCGCCACTCGGAACGTTGGTCTTGGTATTCACTGGAAACTCCTCAGCTTGTACGGTTCAGCCAGGCCTCGATCTGCTCTTTCGACATGTGTTGGGTCGCTGTCAGCATCTCGGGGCCGCTCATGTCCGCCGTGGCATCCAGCGCCGAAGCTCCGCTTGCGTGGCCGCCAGGGATGCTGGACAGGCTCGAAGGGGGTTCAACGCGGGCGCTCGCGACGGCCGCCTGTGCCGCGGCCTTGGGGTCCGCGGCGGTTGGTTGAGAGGGTTTCTGCGTCGTCGCCTTGGTGTAGGCGTCGAACACCTCGACGATCTGGGCAGCGCTGCCGCCTTTCTCGCCGTCGAACAGGCTCCAGTACGCATCGCGCACCACGCTCGGATGACCGTCCACCCAGGCCTTGAACTCCGTGCTGCCGACGATGGAGTCGGCATTGGGATGTGCCTTGTAGATGGCCTCGTAGTGGTTCGCGGATTCGTCTTGCTGGTGCTTGGTCTGCAGTGGCTGCACAGCCTTCGCCACCTTGGCGTCGACCTGTGCCTCCACCAGACGCTCAACCAGCTTCTGGATGCCCGCAGCCAGCGCGGCCTCGGAGAAGTCGCCGAACAGGTCCGCATCCACGCCCGCCTCGATGGCAGCCGCTGCTTGGGCTGCCATGTTGTCGGTCTTGGTCGGTGCCTGGCCAGCGTCTGCTCGGGCCTGCGCCTGCGCCTGCAGATCGGCCAGCTGACGCTGGGCGGTTTCTGCGGCTGCCTTCCACTGCTGCTCGCCCTGGCGTGCCTTCTCGAGCCGGTCGTAGGGGATGGTGTGCTTCCCATCCTTTGCCAGCACCACGGCCTTGGTCGGGTCGATCTGCGACTCGTCCACCTCCATTGCGCTGACATCCACGGTCTTGCCGTCGTCGGGCTTGCCCTGGGCAGCAGGCTGCTGCTGTTCTTTCTCGGTGCCAGCTTCGGCGCCAGTTGCTGCAGGAACAGTGGTGGTCGCGGGCGCGCCACCGTCATCCGCCGCCGTAGCGCCGGTATCGCCCGATGCTGCCAAGGCATAGGCCTGGGCAGCCTGTTCCGGCGTCAATGCGCCATCGATGCTGTCGTAGAAACTCTCTTGTGATGTCGTCATGCCTGTCCCGCCACATATCGCCGTGGCCGCCGAGGGCCAGCAATCCGGTGCAGGCCTTGAAAGCCTGCGCCATCTGCTCATGAATCCAGAGCACCTGCGTGCCCTGGTCTTCGCGAACCACATGCGTGATTCGCTTGTGGGGGAGTGTCAAAACACCAGGCTTTTTCCCTAAGCCCTATACCGGGCGGGCATGAAAAAGCCGCCTCGGCGGGCGGCTTTTTATGCGCTCAAGCGCAGCGGGTCACATGGACGGGCACATGCGCCACAGCGGAGGCACGCGGGGCCGGTCGCGCTGCATCAAGCGCCGAATGAAGGCCCTGGCCATCACCAGGGCCACGCGCGGCTTCTCCTGTGCCGGCGCCTCAAGCTGCAGGCCGCTGTCGATGAGCACGCTGGTGGCGAAGTTCCACACGCGATGAACGGCGGCCACCGCGTAGTCACGGACAGCGAGGGCGGCCGACATGACCGAGCCGGCAGCGGCAGCGAGGGCAATGGCAGCGATTGAGAGGAAGCGAGAAGAGCGGGACATGGTTGAACTCCTGAATAGTGCCGTGGCTGCGGCTGGCCCCTGGCCTTGACGGGGAAGCCCCATGCTCAGGCCGGGACCCCGTATGGCTGCGCCCTATGCCGGGCGCCTCACGCCAGGTTGTCCTCCACGGCCGGGGTCTCGATGCCTTCCATGCCCTGTCCAGCCTGCTGCGGCACCGGGGGAAATCCTGGGCTGGTGTTCTCCCGCACCTGAGCCGCCTCGCCAGCCTCGACCTCGGCGCCAGGCTCCGGCTCGGCAGCTGCACCACCGCCCTGGATGTATGGGCTCTTGATGTTCATCGCTGCAGTCACGGCCGGCGTCGGGAAGTTCGGATCGTCTCCTCCAGGGCTGGGCCGCTGGTACCCTGCGCCCTGCATGATGGCGTCGGCAATAGGCGCGATCATGGGCATCTGCGCCACCTGCGCCCCACCCTGCATCGCGCTGAATGCGGCCTGCACACCGATCTGCACCGCATGGGCCATGATCTGCTTGATCTCGGCGTCGGTCTTGCGTTCCTTCATGTCCAACTCGCGCGCCTTGAGGTCGTTGCCGGCCTTCGCCAAAGCATCGGCCACGGCCTGCTTGATGCGCTGCTCGACCTGCTCCGGCGTTTCCTGGGTGCCGGCCGCGCGGATGGCCTCCACCAACTCGCGCTTGAACGGTACATCTGTGAGGCTGATCAGGAAGGGCATGGCTGCGGCTTGGTACTGGGGTGGCATCGACTTGAAAGCCTCGGTGAGCGAATTGAGCTGCTGACCACGGAAGCTCTTGGAGCTGGGCACATCCTCCAGCGATACCAGCAGGCGCGTGCGCTGCAGGTCGTTGGACAGGTATGGATAGCCCGCCTCGTCGACCTCAGGCTTGTTGATGGTCACCACCCGTTCCGCGCGCACTGCATCGCCCTCGATGATGATGGTCTGCTGCTCCCGGCCCAGGTCCTGCACGATCATGGACATGAGCAGCTCGCCTACCTGAGTGCGCCCGCGCTTGAAGTTGCCCATCATGTGCGCCAGCGATTGATTCGCCTGCTCTACCTGGGTCTGCTCCTGCACGCCGCTGGTTGCCGTGCCGCGCCGGCCGGAGAATGCGCCGGCGGCGGCAGGGTTCACGCGCTCGATGGCCTGGCGCGCATTGGCAAGCATGTCCAGTTGCTGGGCATTCATCTGGAAGTCGCGCTCTACGTCGAAGCGCGCTCCAGGCTGTGCCATGTGAGCGGCGTTCAGCACGATATCCGCGTCCAGTCGCCCGATGGTCCTGCGGAATTCGGCATCGGTCATGTTCACCGCATCCTTGGTGCGCACCGTGCGGAAGGCCGACATTCCCCACCGCAACCGCGAGTTGCCCGAGTTGAGCGTGTCCTGCTGGTAGAGCATGTTTCGGATGTACCCGAACGGCACCCGCGTGTTGTCCTCGCGGAAGCCGAAGAACGGCACATAGGGGAAGTGCCGGTGGGCATAGGGCGTGCGACCATCGAACAGCAGATGCGGGCCCAGCCAATAGGAGCGCCGAATCTTGGGCACGGTCGCGCGGCGGAACTGCACCAGGTTCTTGGAGACTGCATGCACGTGCGCAGGATTGGCGCCGTCGTACTCGACCACGCGCCCGTCGGGGCTCTTGAGCACCAGCACATCCGTCCAGCGCCGGTACCAGAGCTCGGTGCAGCACACCTCCTTGTTGAAAGGGTTGTACCAACGGTCCTCCGACACGGTCCACTCGCGCGCCACGTCGAAGGCCCGCGACATGCCTGTGCTCTGGCCGCCCGAGTCGAACGAGTCGTACTCCGTCCACCAGGCGGTACCCGACTTCCCGAAGCGGCGGATCAGGTCCGCATGTTCAGGGAACACCCGCGCCAGGCGCGACGGGTGCATCCAGCGCTGCCGGCGCAGCCACCGGGCGTCCGAGAGATCGTCCTTCAGCGAAGACCAGTCCCAGTGGATCTCATTGCGGTTGATGGCCATGCACTGGTATGGGAAGCCGAACGGATCATCGCTGCGCGACACCTCCACCCAGCCCACGCCCACGCCGATCTGCGGGTAGAAGGCCTTCGAGCAGGCTTCGTCAGCCTTGCTGTTGCGCTCGGCCTCGTTCAGCTTGAAGTTGATTGCGTCGGCCACCTCCTGCCCGCCGGGCTGGCCATTCGGCGTCACACGCCAGTCCGTGCGGGTGTTTTCCTCATAGCCGCGGATACCCTCTAGGGCCGCGCCAATCAGGTTCTCCATGCTCGGCGGGATGCCCAGGGCCTGCTGGGCCTGCAGCAGCTCGGTCTTGAGCTGATTGCCCTCGGCATAGTCCATCTCCTTGTCGGCATGGCGCCGCCACTCGCGGGGCTGGTTGTCGATCTCGTCGTGGATCTCGCGGTACTCGGGCACCGACAGCGGCACATCACCGTCGGGCGTGTCCACGGGGTCAAGGGCCTCATTGGCTTGGGTGGTGCTCATGGTCTCGTCCTCAGAAATAGGTGGGCGGAGGCGCTTCGACGTAGCCGCCCTGTTCGCTCATGGATGCCAGCAGCCCCAGTTCCTTGGCCTGCGCGTACTGGCGGAAGGCGTCCGCGCCTTCGCTGCAGCCGTTGGACTTGTCTGGGGTGGAATCGAGGTAGCGCGCCTCGGCCGTGCTGTATTTCTTCTTGTAGTGGCTCAGGCGCTCCACCCCCAGCTTGGTGCCGTCCAGGTCGAACCACGCCGACTTGAAGTGCTTGCGGGTGGTATGGATTCCCGTCATCAGCTCGGTGACGCGCGGCACGATGAAGAACCGATGCCCAGGCAGCAGGCCCTGCAGCTGGTCCTTCACCGACTTGTTGTAGTCGCCCAAGCGCTTGTGGTCCGCGTCATGGGGAAGGAAGTGCCCACCGTAGACGAAGCCGCGCTTCTGCAGCTCGGTGGCGTAGTGGCGCAGGTCCTGGTCGTGCTCTTCGTAGTAGCCGATGAAGTTGTCGCGGCCCCCGTCCACCAGCGTCTGCATGAACCAGATGGCCGTGCCATCGGAGTTGCCGATGTCCCAGAACGTGAACACCGGCAGGTCCAGCACGGGCAGCTGCGTGATGCCGCCGCGCTTGCGCACCAGCACCAGTTGGGCCGCGTAGTAGTTGCCCTTGGTGGACTGCTGGAAGGCCTCGGCCGGGGTGGACGGGTACTCCCGCCACATCTGATCCTCGGCGCCCGCGAAGTCGTTGTTCAGCTTCTCGACGTACCAGGCGCGCTGGCCCGAGTCGATGGTGCAGCCCATCAGCTGCTGGATCTCGTCGAAGTAGTCGTGCTGCTCGCGGGTGATGACCACGCCCGCCGCGTCCATGCGGTAGGAGGGGTCCTGCCACCAAGCATAGAAGTGGAAGCGGTACTGCGAAGCTGTCAGCCGGCCCTTGCCCGCCACCAGCGCCTGGGCGCGCTGGCACATCTTGTAGAACTCGCCATCCTGCCCTTCGGCCGTGGACTCCACCACGATGATCCCGGACAGCGGCACGGCCTGGAACGAGCCCGTAACCACCTCCACCGCCTTGTGGGGGAACTTCGCGCAGATCTTGCCGAACTCCGACACGTGCAGCCGGTGGATCGTGCCGCCGCGCACGGAGGTGGCCACGCGCAGACTGCTGTTGTTGTGGGCGAACAGCAGTTCCTTGGTGCTGGCCCGCGCAAGGGGGAAGCGCTGGCGGATCTCCTCGGGCAGGTGGTCGTAAGCGAAGACCACCTTGTCCCGGAAGATGGCCTCGGCGGTCTCGCGGTCCTGGGCGATCATCCCGCAGCGCTGGTTGCCGTTGAACAGGGCATGGTCCAGCCACATGATGGCGATCAGCGTGGTGAAGCCCAGCTGCCGCGCCTTGAGGATCAGGTTGCGGTGCCACAGGCGCTCGATGAACCGGCGCTGCGCACGGTTGGGCTGGAAGGGCATCACGAACGAATCGCCCTCGTCCACCACCTCGCCGCGCTCGTTCTTGACAGGCTCGCCCTTGACGATGATCTGGTACAGGCAGCCGGAGAACAGGCGCCACTTCGGGTCCATCAGGCACCGCGCCAGCTCGGCCTCGTCGGTCGGCACCATGGTCGGATGGGCAGCGATGTGCGGCCCGCGCTTGGGCCGGCGCTTGTTGTCCCAGCGATGGCCGACCTGCGCGTCTACCCCCTGGCCGGGCTTGATGGCCAGGGCATCGGTGTCCTCATCCAGCGTGCCAGGCTCTGCAGGCGCGCCAGCTGCTTTAGACCGGGGCGCCATCGTCGTCCTCGCGCGGTAGGAACCCGCTGGTGCCCGATGGGGGCGGCGCCTCAGGGTCATCCGCTACAGGCTTGAACCCGTTGCCGCTGCCGGTGGCGATGCGGGACAGCAGTGCGGCCAGCGGGTCGGCCTTTTGCTGGTTGTCCTTCTCGTACAGGCCCAGGTGCTTTGCCAGCTTCTCCAGGGCGTCCATCTTGGAGTGGAATTTGATCTCGATGCCGTATTGCCCCTGCTTGGCGCCCGCATAGAGAGCAATGGCTTTCTCGCCCATGGTGCGGGTGTCCTTGAGCACCACGCGCGCGGCGCCATCACCGCCGCAGTGTGGGCACTCAGGGCTGGGCAGCTTGAGCGAGTCGTAGCCGATCCCGCCGGCTTCATCGAATTCGGCCGGGTTCTTGCCCTTCTCCACCCAAGCTTCACGGTCGCGGTTCATCTCGCCTACGGTGCGCTGGTACTTGTGGCCCTCGCCGTAGCAGCAGCGGCAGCACCCGGTCTTCACCTCCACCAGGTCACGGCTGTCGGCCGTGGCCACGTTCCAGATCTCCCGCAGAGCATCGTCGGCGGTGATCTTGGTGCGTGCCTGCTGTGCCTTCATAGCATTGAGCAGGGCGAGCTGCATGTAAGGTTTTGACAGGGTTTCGTGGGCGATCTGGCGCGCACTGTTCGCGCTGTAGCCGGCCCGGATGGCGGCCTGGGCGCCATTGCGGTCCACTAGGTACTCATCGATCAGGCGCTGTTCCTTGGGGGTCAGCCCGAGGAATGCGTCCGCGCCCTGTGACGTCTCGTCCTGTGCAGTTGCTGGGATGGGTGTCGGCTTCCGTGCCATGGCTGGCGCCTTAGACGCTGCCGGCGCCCTCTTGGCTGCTGCTGCCTTCCGTGCAGGCGCGGCTTTGCCTGCTGCCTTCTTTGGGGCTGCAGGCTTGCTGGGCGCTACCTGCTTGGGTACGGGCTTCTTGGGAGGCGCGGGCTTCTTGCCCGCCGGGGGTTTGGCCATGCCCGGGAGTCTTCCGGAGCATGGGGGATTGGCCTAACCCTATACGGGGCGGCTAGTCTGGCCCCTTTTCCTTGCCCTTAGGTTTATCCTTACCTTGCTCGCTTTTTTCGAGATACTTCAGGAGAGTCTCTTGAACACCGAAACCTGCGCTGTCTATAGACGCCAACACATCCTTTGGCACGAATATTTTTTCGGCTAGCTGCTGCTTAATAAGGTGCCGATTTGATTCAGGCAAGTCCGCTACAAATGGGTCGATAGCCTTTAGGTCGAACGCTGTACGCTGATACTGATGTTGCTGGCCGCGGTGCACAGCTGATTGCCGGATTAGATAGCCAATAACGAATGAGAAAAACAAGACGCCCACTAGTCGCACCGCGACTCGCTGAGGTTCTAGATCTTTCATTTCCATTGCAGCAATACTTAGTACCAAGTACAACCCAAGAGCAATCATCACAGCGATGGCCAGTTTACGGAAATTATCAGCCTTCCGCTCCTCTTTAATGGCATTTCGCATGTATCCACCGCCAATAGCCTTGGATGCTAAAACACCAAGAAACTCCTCTGTCTCTTTCAGCTCTTCCTCAAGCTTGACCCGAGCCTGCTCATGCGATGCTTGGAGCAAATCGGCACTGGCTTGGAGTTTTGATTGCAAAGCTAAAAATTCATTTTCAGCACGCACATTGAAGTTGTCAAACTTGGCGTCGACACGCTTCGTGGCATCCGACAATGACTCGTCCAAACTGCTAATTCTTTTGGCGGCATCGCTTGATCTTTCCAATGCTGACTGCACGGTATCGTGGATGCGAGCCAGCCTATCCTCAATCACCCTCTCTTCTCTTGAATGTGATGCAGGCATTGGAAACCGCAGCCTAGAAACAAAAGATTCAGGCAGCTTCCGAACCAACTCATCAATTAAAGCGCGAGTGCGAGTTGCGCGACTAAGCAGCTCCACTCCAGCTTGCTGATCCATATCAATGGATGCTCGCTCCAGTTGATAAACAGATGAGGTCACTGAATTGAGGTAATTCAACTGACTTTCGACACCCCCGAACCGAAGATTATTCGACACTTCTAACGTCAAAATATTCTGTGCCGCGACGTTGATATTTTCGACAGCTTCCTTAGTTCGAGCTTCTCCGACGACGCTACTTGCAAAGCGAGCAAGTTTAAGAACCTCTTCCGCGACAGCTTTCCACTCACGTTCAGCAACCTTCTCCGCCATGAACCCTCCTATGTTTGAGTTAATTATCGTTGGAGCACTCCCGCGAACGCAAACGAAATGAGTGCCGCTGAATAGACCAAGATGTACCAGCCTGGGCCGAGCATGGCCAAAATGTCGGCGCGCTCCTCCTCATAGGTGAGCTGGCGGAAGAGGTGGAGGATCACGACGCGCTCCCCTCGGGCAGCCGAAAGATGCGTCGCGGTCCGCGGTCCCATGTGATGGTCAGGTCGCGGACTGGCCCGACCTCCAACGCCCCGCGAATCTCGAACCGGAACAGGCTGGCGTCTTCCTGGTGGACCAGAATGCTCCCCAGCCTCGCCAGCGGCAGTCCAAAGAAGTGCACGTCCAGTGCCACTCCGCAGGTGTGGCCGTCCACCTTGGCCAGCTTCAGCCTGGCCATGGGCTTGGTTTGCACGATGTGGCCCGCCTCATTTACCAGCGAACATTGCACGCCTTTAAGGATTGGCCAGTTGCGAGCGCGCGCGATCAGCTCTTCGTTGGTGAGTTCTCGGAGGTTCACGCGTCGCTCCCCAGCAGATCCATCTGCCGCGCACCCAGCTTGTCCCTCAGCAGCGCGCGCATGGCCAGGATGGTTTTCTCGTGCTTCTCCACCCTGGCGGCCAGTTCGGTGGCCAGGAACAGGTGGGCCCGCGTGCTTTCGATCACCCGAGCGTCCTCGGCAAAGCCCCCCAGGGCGCGGGCAGCCCGCCGAGCTTCGGTGGGCGTCAGGCGCACCATGGCGTCACCCAGCTCCAGCTTTACCCACCCGTCCGAGAGCATCGTGCAGCTCAGCTCCCGCGGCTCGGGGTACGTCTCGACCAGCTCGTAGATGCCGCGCAGCAGGCGCTTGAGCTTGCCGTCGTCCACCAAGGCGCGCAGCCGGTCATCCACGACAGCCTGTTTCAGGCCCGTGAGCTCGGCCACGGTTTCGCGGGTGGCGGTCTGGTCCAACTCGCGCAGGTCGCGCACGGCGTCGAACACGCGCTGGGTGCTGGTGATGGCCTTGGGCGCCTGGACGGCCGCGCCCGGCTCTGCGGCGCTGGGTTGGATCTGGATCGTTTCAGTCATGAGGCCTCGGTTGGGTTCTGGATGGGTGGGTGCTCTGTTCGGATCAGTCATGCGGGTGCGACCTCCTCCGCCTCCACGGAGTGGGCCAGGTGGCTGGGCGGCACCTCTGCGGGCACGCTGGCCCCGCGCTTGGCCAAGAACTCGCGCGCCAGGCGGCGCAGGTGGCCGTCGCCCGTCTCGATGCGCTCGGCCAGGGCCGAATCGGGGTTGCGCACGTTCTCGATCTGCTCGCGCTTCACCCCCAGGACCTCGGCCATGATCGGATCGGCCCCGGTGTCCGAAAGCAGGAAGTAGGCGGCGCAGGGCTTCGTCTGGCCGTCGCGGTGCGGCCGCCCCATGCACTGCTCGTGCACGCCCGGGCTCCAGTCCAGTTCGCCGAACACCATCAGGCGGCACACGTCCTGCAAGCCGTCCAGGCCGGCGCCGGAGCGCAGCGACAGGATCAGCACCTTCGACTCGCCCGCGCTGAAGCGACGCACCGCTTCGTCCTTCTGGTTGGCCGATTCGCTGCCCGTGTACAGCACCGGGTTGTAGGCGGCCAGGGCCTCCATCCAGATGTCGTAGACCGCACGGTGCCAGCCGAACAGCACCACAGGCTCGCCGCTCTCCAGCAACAGCTTGACGAACTCCGCCACATAGGGCGCCTTGGCAATGCCCGTGGCCTGGCGCATGAGGGCGTCGAACTCGCCGGCCGCCTGCATCTTCTGCCCGCGGTACTGCTCGCCGGCCTGCAGCACGATGCGCGCCAGCGCCACGGCATCGGTCTTCAGCGCGGCCAGCGCGGATTCGTCCGCCTCGATCTCGTGCACGATGCGCTCCAGGGGCGGCAGCTCGCGGCCCACGTCGGCGCGCGTGCGGCGCAGCATCAGACCCTCGCGGCGCAGGTAGGCGCCGAACTCCCGGGCATCGGTCAGCCGGGCCTTGCCGTTGGGAATGGGCGTGCACCACTCGCGCACGAACTCGGCGCGGTCGCCCAGGGCCTCAGGCTGGATCACGTCCAGCACGTGGAAGAACTCGTCGCCGTAGTTGTAGATGGGCGTGGCGCTCAGCCCCAACCGCTTCTTCGCGCGGCTGGCCACGTGCTCGGCCGCCTCGTAGATGGCTGTGCCCGGGCTGCGCAGCGCCTGGCACTCATCGAACACCACCAGTTGCATCTTGCCGGCCAGTTCGTCGGCCCAGCCGCGCAGCTTGTGGTAGCTGGTGATGATGACGTCAGGCAGCGCCGGCGGCAGCAGCTCCACCTGGCCAGCCGCAGCCTTGCCGCGCTTCTTGGGGGCCAGGTCGTAGGGCGTGCCCTTCTTCAGGACGTGCGCAGTCAGGTGTGGGGCAAAGCGGGCCAGCATCTTCTTCCACTGGCGCGGCAGGTGCGCGGGGCACACCACCAGCGCCGGCAGGCGACCGGGCGCCACCATCGCAGCGATGCCTGATACGGTCTTGCCCAGGCCCACGTCGTCGGCGAGGATGTAGCCGTCCTTCACGTCCAGCATCTGGGCGGCCAGCACCTGGTACTCGCGCGCCGGCTCGGCCAGTGGCACCACGGGCGCGGCCTTGTACCCGGCCAGCAGGTCTGCCAGATCGCGCTCGGCTTGCTTGTGGCGCTCGGCCAGGCCTGCCAGGATCTCTGGCCGGTCCACCTCCATGGGGTAGCGCTCCAGGAACCACGCCAGCTCCCGGCTGTTCTCTGCCGTGGCCGACAGCTTGATGGTGTCGCCCGCCTCCTGCGGTGCGCGCGGGAACACCCGCTTCAGGCGGCTGCGCACGAAGGGCTCGCAGGTGATGAGCCAGCGCTGCGACGGCAGGTACTGGACTTTTCCGTAGGTGATCGTGCTCAAAATGCAGCCCCTTTCAGGTGCACAACATGGATGTGTTTGCCCGTGGACTTGGCCGTGTATTGCGGGGCGGTGCGCCCCCACAGCCGGGTGGCCACCAGCACCACCACAGAAACGTCGTCGCGTGCCAGGTATCGCGCGCACTGGGACAGGGCCGGCGCAAGCGAGCCGCGCGTCTTGGCCTCGATCACGATGCCGCTGGGCACCAGGAAGTCGAAGCGGTCCTTGGGTCCGGCCACGTGTTCGTGCTCGAAAGGCACGCCGGCCTGGGTGAGCACGTCGGTGATGCCGCGGTGCAGCTCGGTCTCCGATCCGAAACGGTAGGCCCAGCGGGGCAGCTCCTCCAGCACGCGGCGCAACATCAGGGGGTTGGGCTTCATGCTCTCCATCACCGTGTCGCCCCATCCACCCGGCGATTGCTCGCCTCCTGGCTGCGCCATACCTCCACCCGCAGTTGGGCGGCCACCTGGTGCCAGCGCAGTTCTTCCTCCTGCTCCACGGCCGCGCGCAGGCCCAGCAGCAGCGCCTGGTAGTCGGGGTGGCTGTAGGCGTACTGTTCCCGGGCGCTCACTGCCTTTTCTGTGCACTCGCCCATCAGCAGCGCCTTCTTGCTCTTGCGGAACTCCTCCAGGTAGATCCGCTCGGCGCGGGCCTTGGCGAACTTCGTGGCATTGGTGATGAGGAAATCCACCGCCTTGTTGGGGTCGATCAGCTCAGCCACGGCGATCTCCCTGCGTCCGGCGGAAGGGCCAGGCCACCATGGCGGCGTCGCGCTCGTGCTGGTTGCTGCGCGCCGACCAGCCGGTAACAACGGCGAAGTTCTCGGCGCCACGCTTCGGGCCCTTTGCCGCCGGGCTGACGCCGTGGGCTGGGATACCCAACTCGGCGCACACGTCGGTGATGAGGCGGCACCAGGCGTCTACCTGGCCCAGGCTGCGCGCCGTGGCCAGGGCCGCGCCGCGGGCGGCCTTGGCCTGCGCGGTCCAGGCGCGCGTCTGCAGGCGCGAGTCCTCGAAGATCACGCGCGAGGGCATGGCCTCGCGGATGGTACGCTCGATGGCGGCCGGGCCGATGGTGTCCAGGTTCGCCAGTTTCCCGTCGATGAAGGTGGCCACGCCGGTGTCGGCCCCCGGGTCCATTCCGAGGATCATCGTCATGCAGCACCACCTTCCTTCGGGCGTGCGAACCGGTACCGTCCGCAGGCGTTGAGCTCGAGCAGGCCGAAGTCCACCAGCGCATCCACGTGGAACTGCGCCCCGTTTTGAAACCAGCCAAAATTCCGCGCTACCCACGTGACCGGTGGCAGTTGGTCGTTCGCGGCAAAGAACTCGCGCATGTAGGCCAGCACCTCCAGCTGCTTCGGGCTGGGCTCGGTGCGGCGGGGTCCGCGGCGCGTCATGCTGCTGCTCCCTGGCGCGCGGGCGGCGCGAGCGCGGTGCGCGGCCCGGCCTCGATGGCCTGCAGCGCCTGGTAGCTGATCGCGGTCTTGCCCGCGGCGCAGCCCTGCTCGTACACCAGCCGGGCGCGAGCCGGGTCGCCCACCAGCGCAGGTGCCGGCGGCAGCAGGTTCTTGCGCGCGTACTCGCTGTCCGGGCTGCGGTCGCCCATGAGTCGGCGGGGATAGTCGAAGGTGCCGCGGCCGGCGTAGGCCCGGTGGCCCTCGCAGAAGCGGTGCTGCAGGTAGCTCAGCTCTGCCAGCTCGGTGCGGCACATCTTCGGCCAGCCGCCCAGGTCCTCGATGACGGCATGCGTGGCCGGATCATCGAACACCACGTCGCGGTACGCCCCCACGTCGCTCATCGCCTCGTGCACCTTGCCCCAGGCCAGCGCGGCGCGGTCGGTCGCGGTGCCGGCGAGGATCCTCACCACGTCGGACACCTTCGGGGCGAACTTGCCGTGCTCCGCGTCCAGGGCGTGGCCCTCCAAGGCTTTGCGCACCTGCTCCAGCTCAAACCGCTGGCAGGCGGTCCACCACAGGCGCAGCACGAACGGGCTCGCGTCCTGGCGGTAGTAGGCCAACACGTCGGTGATGAGGTTCGCGAACTCGGCGCGCTCAGACGATTTCATGGGCATCTCCTTCGGCCGCCCACGCGGCGGCCACACTGCGATTGCGCTGCTCGAGCGCTTCCTGGCGGTTGGGGGGCGGCTTCGTGCCGGCGGGGGGCGCCACCACCGCAGCGGCATCGGCCAGCTGGCCCTGCACGGTGGCGAGGATGTAGGCGAAGGCGTTGCCCACGGGCGAGTCACGGGCCCGCAGTGCCGTGGCGGCGGCCACGAACGCATCGACGGTGGCGCCGGCCTTCACCAGCGCGGCCAGCTTCGGGTTACCGGGGTTGCAGTTCGCCACGCCGACCGCCCGGAGGGCGACACACACGGCCGTGGCCATGGTGGGGCCAGCGCGCGCCGGGCCGTCATCGGCGGGCACGAGCGCGGGATCAGGCATGGTGTGCGCTACTACCCCGGTATTTATGGTTCCGGTTCCGGTTCCGGTTCCGGTGTCGGATTCCGGCGGACGTTGGCTGGAGTCCTGCGGTTGTCCCGGTCTCGTCCCATGGGACATCTGCGGGACAGCATCGGGACTGCCACCCGACTCCGCCTTGTTCCTGCTGCGGCTGTGTGCCTTCCGGTCGGACTCCTTGCGGCGCGTGCCCATCATTTCCATGACGCGCTCGGTCAAGGTCTGGTGGTACATGCGGCCGTCGTCGGCTGACCACCAGCCGCGCAACAGGATCTTGCGGAAGCGCGGCCACATGTCCTCGAAGGGCATGCCGATCATGGCGGCGATCACCTCCTCGTCGGCGGGCAGGCTGCCGCAGGGTGCCTGCTGCCAGGCCTTCATCCACATCATCAGGAGCCAAGGCTTCGCCTCGGCCGGCGCGAGCATCCAGGTCGAGGACCGCTCGATACGTTCGTAGTCGAGCTCAAAGCGCCAGCCCCGGGCCAGGGTATCCGCCGGGTATGGTGCGGGGGTCGTTGTCACGCAGTCGTCCCCTTGCCCAGGCCGCCGAATTCGCGGCCCGCGAATGGCCCTGCCATTTGCTCGCGGACGTCCATAGCATTGGCGTCATGCAGTGCTTTTTCAGCCACCATCAGCGAGTAGGTCTTCTCATGCACCCAGGCGTAGGCGCAGTCGCGAAGGGCTGCCGATGCGTCTTGGTGGCGCATTGCGGCCTTGCGACGAAAGAGCTCGGCGGTGCCTTCGTCCAGCCAGGTCTTGATGGGCGTGTCCAGCTTCCCCAGGGGACCGGATGGACGGCCGCGGGAGAACATGGGCATGTCGTGCCCACCCTGCGCGTCCAGTTGGTCCTGGAGATGCGCCAGCACGCGCTCGGCACCGTCCGCTGGCAATCGGGTCAGCAGCGCCAGGATCTGGTCTGCTGCCTCGCGCTCTTTCTTGGTCATGGCGGCGCACTGGCGGCCGCCGGAATCTTTGTCTTGCATCCCACCCCCGTGGAAGAAATTCAGGAACCCGCTGACCGGCCGGACAGCGGTGGCGCTCGCTCCATTGCGGAGTCGGAGCGAGAAAAGGAAAGCGGGCCCATTGGCGGCCCGGTGAGTGGTGCGGCTCGGGCCGTTGTGGCCAGGCGCTGGCGCGTGGTGCGCGCGGTCACGGTGGGGCGCGCCTCCGGGTCAGAATTGCGGCCAGCACCAGAAGGCGAAGCGCAGTAGTGCTTTTCGGGCGCGCAGGCTCAGCCATGGGCCACCTCAGCTACAGGAGGTTCTGCAGCACACGCCTCGGCAAGGTCGAGCAGCTTCAGGGCATCGGAAACACCCGCAGGCACTTCACCAGCCTCCCACCGCGAGATCTTCGATTGGGCAATGCCAGTACGCCGAGAGATCTCTGACTGCGAGAGCTTTTGCCGAAGCACCTTGATGGCGGCTTGAATCTTTTCCATGCCACATTCTATGCACATCTGCATAGATAACTCAAGCACTTTTGCATTACTCACTATTGCATAGTCGCGCGATGAACGGAATCCAGTTTTTGCAGGCGTTGCTGGACGCTCGGAAGCTCAAGCCCAACTCGATGGCCGAGAAGGCGGGCAACCACTCGCTGCAGTCGACAGTCGCTCGCTGGCTGGCGGGTGCACACTCACGCCCATCAACGATGCAGCCGATAGCCGACTTCTTCGGGGTCGACATTGGGGGGTTTTACGACTCCAGCAAGGCGGTTGCCGAACTGCGCAGGCTTGGAATCTCGGCAGACGCTCCCGCTACAGCGCCTGGCGCGAAGGTCGCGGCAATGACACTGGCCGAGGCGCTGGAGCACCTCGCCAAGGCGTTGAACAACCTTCCCGATGCGAGCCGTGACACTGCGGCTGAAAGGTTGCAAATCCTGGCGAAGGCTCCAGACAGCCGCAAGGCCCTGGATGCTGTGCGCGATTTGTTCGGCCTGGCCACAGCCGCGAACCCTTACCGGGCGGTGCCGGCGCCAAGGGCCGACACACCTTCGGCGGTGCCGACCGCACCGAAACCGGCGAGCAGTCGAAAGAAAACTGAGAAGGTCTGATCGCCACCAGAGAGTGGTTTGAACAAGGAGGGGGAGATGAACGCCGACGACTTGCAGGACGCTGCCGGCGCGCAGATCGCGCTCACCGTCGCCATGGGGGCGCTCCTTGCGCTGCATCGTGGCAACCCCGCAGTGGGTCAGGCGCTCGAGCAGGGAATGGAGATGGCTCGCGCTGGCCTGCTGGCGTCACCGGCCGCCGAGCGCAAGCTGCAGGCATTTGAAGAGGTGGCCGAGATCCTGACCGCCGCATTCAACTCCCCGCCTTGAGCGCCGCCCTCCTCTGCCTGGTCATCGCCATCACAGATGGCGACACCCTGAAAGCCCGCTGTGGCGAGCCCGGCTCCTACCAGCAGATCACCATCCGCATCGCGGCCATCGACGCACCCGAGAAGCGCCAGCCCTTCGGCGAGGTCTCACGCCAGCATCTGGCCGGCTTGTGCTTCAAGACCTGGGCCCGCGTCCAACCCCGCGACACCGACCGCTACGGCCGAACAGTGGCGGATGTGGAATGCCGTGGTCAGGACGTCGGCCAGGGGCAGGTGCGCGCCGGGATGGCCTGGGTGTACGAGCGGTACGCGCGGGGGCATGGGCACCTGCAGGGATTGCAGATCGAGGCCCGGGCTGCCGGGCGAGGGCTTTGGTCACTGCCTGGGGCGATGGAGCCTTGGGAGTGGCGCCAAAAATAAGCACTTGTCAATTAATACGAGACACGCTGCCAAAGAAGATGTAACGTAAAGTTCGATTTAAAAGGACACTCATGAAAACAGCAATCCTTATCGCCGCTCTGCTCTGTGCCGGGCTGGCACAGGCGCACTCGGGAGGTACCGACAAGCAGGGTTGCCACGTAGACCGCAAGACTGGCACGCGGCACTGCCACTGAATCAAGAAAAAACGGCGACGCGCAGCGCCCTGACTGCGTAGGAGGAGAAACTATGTTCAAGAAAATCGCGGCCCTGACGGCCTTACTCGTTGCTGGCGCTGCCCAAGCTGCAGGGCCCTACGATGGCATCTACTTCAACCCTGCCACCAGTGGCTACTTTTCGGTCCACACCAATGGCAATGTGATGATCGCCCTGGGCCTGTCCGCGGTGCCGGCCAACAACATTCAGTTCACCACTGCCTTGGGCGTGGTCCGGGCGAACTCGATTGCCACCTGGGAGGTGGCCACGGGCAATGTCTCCGGGTCCAACGCCATCTTGCTGGGCACCAATCTCTTCGGCGCGTGCGACGTCACGTATGACGTTGACTTCGGGCCGGGCTTTGCCACCGTCCGCATCGCGGGCTCTGTGCAGTCCATCGTGGGTCAGCAAAGCGGGATCAACTGCGCAGCATTGAGATCGACTCCGGTCCAGACGCTGCCTAAGGCATTCTGAGCGGCTGAGCACCACCATAGCGGCTAGACCACAGGAGAGAAAGATGAAGAAATTCGCAGCCGCTACATTGTTTCTGCTCGTGATGACTGGCGCGCAATCGCAGCCCCAGGTACGTAGTGTCGCGGTCTCTGCTGCATCAGAGGACCCTGTTGGGCAGCGGTTCGTCTACCAGATCAAAGAGGGCATCCGCAAGAGCAGCTCCATGCGCTACCAGGAGTCTTCGACAAACGCTGTCATCGTGCTGCATGTGGTCACTCTTCGCAATGACGATGGGCTTTCGACAGCGTACTCTGTCACTTGGACGATGGGGTCGGAGATGTGGTTCTATGACAGCACCGTAGGCATTTGTGGAGGAAACAAAGTCGCCTCGTGCGCGGAGGGCATCGTTGCAAGAACGGACGCCCTGCGAGAGCGCTTAGTTAAAAAGTGACCCTGGCACTCCGCTGCCCGGTCATCGCCATCACTGACGGCGACACGCTGAAGGGACGCTGCGGCGAGCCCGGGGCGTACCACCAGGGGCAGGTGCGCGCCGGGATGGCCTGGGTGTACGAAACGTACGCGCGGGGGTATGGGAACCTGCAGGGGCTGCAGGTCGAGGCACGGGCAGCCGGGCGAGGGCTGTGGTCAGTGCCTGGGGCGGTGGAGCCTTGGGAGTGGCGAAAGGCCAACGAACTAAAAAAATAGGGCCAAAGTCGCTCGCCAGGCCACGCCGTGCCTCAAAATTGACGGATTGATCAATTCGTCAATTTCTGATAAAACTCTGCCGTGGACCTCGATCTCACACAATTCAAAACCCCCGGGCAACTTGTTGAAGCCCTGCTGAAAGAGCGCGCATGGACCAACAAGGTCCTGGCCATCGCGCTCGAAATCGACGAGGCAACCGTCACCCGCTTGATCTCCTCGAAGCTTGGCATGTCTGCGGACAGAGCTGTCGCCTTGGAGGAAGTCTTTGGTGTTCCTGCAGAGCACTTCTTGGCATTGCAAAAATCCTATGAACTGGCGCAGGCGCGGATTGCCGCGCGCCCCGATCCGCGCCGCGCAGCGAGGGCAAATGTGTTTGGCGGCCTACCTGTTGCCGAACTCATTCGCCGAGGATGGTTGAAACACATCGAGGATCCGAAGGATGTGTCCCAAGTGGAAACTGCTTTGGCAGGTTTTTTTGGCGTTGCTTCAGCCAGTGATATTCAAGCACTACCGCACGCAGCCAAAAAGACGAATGCGACTTTCGCCCCCTCGCTTGCTCAGCTGGCTTGGATTCATCGGGTGCGGTTAATCGCAGAAGACACCCTTGCCCCGAAATACACGCCATTTTCTTTCAAAGGACTTCTTGAAAAGCTCAAGCCTTTGATGTCGGCCGCAGAGGAAACTCGTCGGGTGCCCCGCCTGTTAATGGAGGCAGGTATCCGGTTCGTGGTTGTCGAATCTTTACCCAGTGCCAAGATTGACGGTGTCTGCTTCTGGTTGGATGAAAACAGCCCAGTCATTGGCATGTCGATGCGATTTGATCGTATTGACAATTTCTGGTTTGTCCTGAGACACGAACTGGAACATGTGAAAAATCGTGATGGCTTCGAGGCCCCTCTGTTGGACGCGGAACTGGAGGGCGACAAAGCCGGTAGTAGCGAGGACCTGCCCGAGGCGGAAAGGCTGGCGAACCAGGCCGCTGCAGAATTCGGAGTCCCCGAAAAATTGATGGAAGCCTTTATTGCAAGAAAGGCTCCATTCTTTGCGGAGCGAGATGTCCTCGGATTTGCAAAAACGTTAGGTGTTCATCCTGGAATTGTTGCCGGTAAAATTCAGCACCACACAAAACGCTACGAACTTTTTAGGGCCCACCTTGTGAAAGTGCGCAATTTCGTTGCACCAAGCGCAATTGTGGACGGGTGGGGTGATATTGCCCCGGTTGGTGAGTAAAGGGTATTTATGACTACTCAAGCACAGCACAAGCAGCGTCTGATTCGCCTCTACAAAGAAGTAACGGGGGCTACGGAAGTCGATATGTATGAGGTCGCCAAATTCGCAGCAGGGCGTGGGTGGAAACTGCCGAAACCTAAATCGCAACTGGAAATGCTGGCGAAGGAATTCGCCCAAGCTGCGCGGACTGAGGTGCGCAAAGACGAGAAAACGGGGCGCCCCTACCGTGCCAACCACGCACTGCTGTATGTGAAGGACGGCGCGCAAATGTCCCTGTGGATCGACATTGACGAGGCTCCTCGCCACAAGATGCTGAAGTCTCTCATTCATCGACGCGAGCAGATGGTCGGGGATGGTGTCCAACTCTCCCTCGACGCGGATCACTGGAACAGCGTGAACCCCGAGCAACAGGCAATCGACATCCCCATGGACTTCACCTTGGACGTTGAATGGCGCAAGAATGGGCCAGAGGAAGGTCTTCAAGCTGCCTGAACCCGCGCGAACCACCTGCCCAACCAGGCCCGCTTCGGCGGGCTTTTTCTTTGGGCCTGATGTCCTACCTCGCGCGCGCGGCGCGCGTCGCCCAATGGTCCTTTACCAAAGGAACAAACCATGGCCACCGACCCCAGAGACCACCCCCTGCACCAGGTGCCCGAGCACCTGCCCAGGCCGCCAGGCGATCTACCGCCCAGCACTGAACAGCCCACTCATCCCAACGAACCGTTAGACCCGAGTGCACCAGACACCGCCCCTTGATGCAAAAAGACAATACAGTTGCTCGCGCCCTACCAGCACCTCTCTTTCTTCGGCCCGCCACGTGCGGGCTTTTTCTTTGGCCCATGCCGCAGCTATCATTGCATCGCCAGGCACTCCAACTGGCACCCTCCCTTTTGTGCCCGCCCCGAGCGGGCCTCTTTTTGCGCCGGCTCAGTGTGTTGGCTTGACCGGCATCTCGACAATACGCAACCGCCAGCTCGGGTTGGCATCCTCGGCCGTCCCCGTAGCGTGCCAGGCGGCGTCGTGTGCAGCAAGCCACGCCTCGGCGATGCGGTTCTGCGGATCCACGAAGCTAGGCACCTCACCTACGGGATACTCGGGGTACGCATTGGCCCCGACCAAGGCGCATTCCTCCAGAGTCACGCTATGTTCTTGCAGGACCTTCTCCGCGGCCAGCACCGCGGCCCAGCGCGCCTCCGCAGGGATGGTGTTCTCGGGGTCCTGGAATTCAAGGACCAATTCTTTCTGCTCAGCCATACGGTCTCCTTCACGCAGCTACGGGCCCGGCCGCGAACACGTCCACGGGCGCCAGTCGCAGCAGGGCCTGCGCCTGCTCCATAGTGCCCGCCAGCCAGGTATCCACGTCGCCCGCCTCGATGGGGATCACGCTGCGCTTGTCCTGCTCGGCCGGGCCCAGCTTCGGGTCGGGCTTGTGCATGCGGTTCATGAGCGGGTGGGCATCCGCGTTGAGGGTCAGCATGGTGTAGCTCTCGTGCACCTCTCCGGTGGCCTTGTCGGTCCAGGTGTTCCACAGGCCGGCCAGGCCCCAGGGCCGGCCATCGGCCCGGGCGAAGCGCCACCACACGTTCTTGCCGCTCTCCCAGTTGGGCTCGTCAAAGTTCGCGGTCGGGATGATGCAGCGCTGCCCGCGCGCCCACGGCAGCTTGTAGCTGGCCTTGTCCGCCAGTTCCTCGCTGCGGGCGTTGTTCGTGGGGTACTTCAGCTTGGGCTCTTTCGCAAACCACGGGATCAGCCCCCACTGGCCCACCACCAGCTCGCGGCTGTAGCCGGCGTCATCGCGCGCGCGGCGGATGAACGCGCCCTTGCCGCGCGGGAACAGCACCTTGTCGAACAGCGCCGGCTGGTTGCGGGCGCCGATGTGCCATTCGCGCTCGATGTCGCGCTCTTCGGCTGACACGTACCTGTTGCACATGGCTAGACTCCAGAAGTTGACCAATTCTGCGGGATTTCCCGCGCTCCTTATTGGTGAGCAGCCATCGTAGGCCCCGGCTCAGCGGGCGCCAGTAGGACTCCACCCAAGCCTCGAATGGTATTGCAGACCGCTCAAAAAACTGTAAATTCATCCAGTGTTTGACATTGACATGGGGTCATCGTGAGGTTGGAAATCAGGTATCGGTGGCGCATGTCGAAAAAAACGCGCACGGGGCGCGATGGCTGGGTCACGCACGCCGTGCCGCTCACGGAGGAAGAGGCCGCCGCCAGATTTCCGAAGGCTGTGCGCATCGACGGCTCGCGGGAGGAATGCAAGGTGCTGGACCAGCCCTGCGAGCGCGACTTGCATGGCCACATGGCTGGGGCCATTGGGCCATGCCCGGCCGTGCTGCTGGCGCCGCCGCTGCCAGGGTATGGAGCGCGGCAGGAAACGATGCTCCGGCGGAAGGTGTGCGAGCACGTGATCCGCCAGGAGGGCGCCCGCTGGATCGTCACGCTGGCGCGCACGGGCACGCTGATGTACGACGGCCCCGGCCCGGTGGAGATTGTGGCGCGCGTGCCGTTCGACCCCGGCCCGCCGCTGGCGCGCAACCCGACCTTGCTGCGCACCAAGCACCGGGGCGAGCGCGTGCTGCCGCTGCCGCCCGACCACTACGAGGTGCAGGAGCACGGTACGCTGGCCACGGTCTACCTGCTGGCCACCAACGAGGTGATCTACCAGGGCCCGGCGCCGGTGGTGATCGTGAGGTCGCGCGCCCCCTTCTAGAATGCCCAGATGACTGACCTGCTCCCACCGCCCGCCATCCTCAAGACACCAACATGGTACGGCGGGCCCGACGACGAGACCGCCCTTCCCCTGGAGCCCGGGCACTACGCCGTGCAGCAATTGCCCGACAACACCAACCCGGCCAACCATCGCACCATCGTCAGCAAGAAGGCATCGGGCGAGATCGTCTATAACGGCATCGGTCCGGCCGAAGTGGTGTTCCCGCAGAAGGTCAGTTGATCCGGGCGGGCGGTGCGGTTCGCCGATAGATCAGTCCGCCCAGCAGCACCAGTATCTCCACCTCATCGGGCGTCAACTTCACGGCCAGCTTGGCCACCTGCTGCGCGTAGGCGCCCGTCACATCGCCCAGGACTGGCATGGGCCGGGCCGCCTCCACCATGCGCGCCTTGAGCTCGCTGGCGGTATTCATGCTCTTGTCTCCATAGGCATCAACGCCGCCAGGTCCAGCGGCTCCCAGACCACACCGAACAACAGCGCATGCGCGCACTCGCAGTAGACCGCCGCCAGGTCAGCAACCTGCAGCGCGCTCGGGCAGCTGCCGCCCGTCTCCCAGGCAGACAGCGCTTGGCGCGTCACACCCAGAGAATCCGCCACCGAGTCCTGCGACATCTTCGAGCGCTTGCGAGCCGCCCGCAGCCTGCGACCCAGCACCTTCCGCCTCTCATCGGACATTTTTAGAACCTCCTAAACTACTGTGATTATGTACAGTATTTCCTAAACTTGGCCAGTTGCCAAGGACCTTTGCGCAAGTGCAAACGTGGTTTGCGCAAACGTGCTTTGCATCTGGCGCAAGACCGCGTGGTTGCGCGACCTCGCGCTATCGAGAAAAAAATTTATGCACTTTTGCATTGCTTTTTCTATGCACATCTGCATAATTCAACTCATCGCAGCACACAGCCGCGATGACCGCAGAGACCCAGGCATGGCCCGGCAGCCTGGATAGCGCGAGGGGTGGAGGCAAGTGCGCCGCGAAGTCACAAGGAACGCCGGGAACCGATGACAGGGCTGCTTGAAGCCCCCGAGGACCAGACCGGCAGGAATGCACATCGGCGGGTGCTGGTGGATGCATTTCGGATGCCCTGGTAACAGGGCCATCACATCGCCCTACTGCCTGGGCCAAGGATCACGCACCGCGTGGGACATCCAGCAGCGGGGCGATGTGATGGCATGAGCACCCGACGCACCCATACCGACGCCGTGCGCGACGGCGGGCGCTGGGCACTCTGGTGCAAGAGTGCTGTCATCACGAAAGCCGCTGATCGGTCATGAGGTTTCGCGCTGGGCGGGACGGAAACCGCGGCACCCAGCAACATTTTCGGGGCGGCGACTGCGGTCGCCATGCGCTGGTCGGGGCCCCTTCCGGCCTCGTGAGCAGTGCCACACACCAGCGGCGGCGTTTCCAGGGCTCGCCCACACGGCCGGCCGCCCCACCCCTTTTCCAACCGCGCGCCCTTCCCTCTCCTCCCCTCCTCCCCTTGGGGCGCACCAGCGGTTTTTTTGTTCGCCCGCCAGGGCACACACCCGGAGCTTTCATGGAAATCAAACTCGATCTGGACCTGCACGGTATGGTCTCCCAAGCGGTCAGCGCCGAGCGCCTGCAGCCGCTGCTCAACGATGCAATATCGAAGGCGGTGAAAGCCGCAATCGAAGATGCCACCGGCTACAACAGTGAGTTCCGGAAGCTGCTAATTGAGCAGATGAAGGCCGCCCTCCCCCACGGCCTGGGCCTGGACGAAGTGGTGAAGTTCCAGCACGTCCTGAACACCGCCATGGCCCAGTTGCTCAACGTGCAAAACAATGAGACGGTGGCTCTGGCCATGCGCAAAGCCTGCGAGGACGTGCTGCCAGAGGTGCCGGCGGTCGTGAAGTTGTCGGACCTGATGAAAAGGGCACGCGATGGCCTGCACATCTACGACGGCAGGCCGTTCTTCGCCAAGCTGACAACCTCGGACTACGGCACGCGATACCTCGCGCTGGACAGCGAGGAAAAGCCGGGCGGGGAATACACATCCTACCCGGAGCACAGCGCCAAGTACCGACTGGCAATCGACAAGGATGGCGAGGTCTATTCGCTCAGGCTCAAGGGCGAACTGATCAAGCCCAGCTCGCTGCCGGACATCGTCGGCACCTTCGATGCCACGCTCATGGCGTTCTACGTGGGCCGCTCGCGCCTGGAAATCGACATGACCGAATACCAGGTCGAGAGCGCGGCCGAAGAGGAATACGCCGACTGACATGGGGCGCGGATCCAAACACAGCCTGCACCGCGACGAGTGGGAGCAGCGCCGCACCGAGTTCGTGAAGCGCGGCATGGAGCTGCCGCAGTCCAAGTTGATGCCGCTGGACGTGGCCGAGATCCGCAGCGCCGCGCACCAGCGTGAGCAGTTGCGCAAACACATCGCGAACAACCTGAGCAACGCTGCCCTGGCCAGACGGTTTCAGGTGCACGAACGAACCGTCGAGAAGGTTCTGAGCCACCAGGCCTGGAACCACATCCCCTGACCGGCCCGCTTCTCGCGGGCTTTTTTTCGCCCGGAGAGAACGCATGCACAACGTGCACACCACCATGCAAAGCGCCATCGCGCCGCACGCCCCGCCACCGATCACCCCCACCGAGCTGCTGGAAATGCGCGCCAAGGCCTGGGCTGAGGTGGAGCGGACCGAGGCCAGCGACTCCAACTGCCGGCGCGCGCTGCGGGACCAGCAGCAGCATCTGGCGAGCTTGGGGGTGATCCGGTGACCCGCCCCCGACGCAAGACCCGCGACCCCAGCAACCCCGTCACGCCCTGGAACCCCTCCCGGCGCGCGGTCGCCAAGGTCAAGAACCCGCTGCCCGTGCCCACCGCCTGCCCGCACTGCAGCGGCACCTGCAGCATCGTGCCCAACAGCCAGATCTACGGCCGCCCCTACGGCGAATGGCCATGGGCCGTGCTGTGCAGCGGCTGCCGCGCGTACGTGGGCCTGCATCCCTACACGGGCATTCCCTTGGGCACCTTGGCCACGGCCGAAATCCGAGACGCGCGCCGCCGCGCAAAGGACCTCTTCAACCCCATGTGGCGCGAGGGCGCCATGACCCGCACCGAGGCCTATGACTGGCTGGCCCAGGCCATGGGCATCGCCAACGTCGAGCACTGCCACATCGGGTGGTTCGACGTCGCCGAGTGCGAGCGCGCGATCAACGCCATCAACGCGAGGACCCCATGAACAGCAGCACCACCCCGAACCTCACCACAGCCGTTGCCGTGATCGCGCTGCTCAGCGCCTTCTTCTGGGCCCAGGCCGACGACACCGCGGCGCGTCAGGAACAGTACCAGCGCGAGAAGCGCGAACTGGCCGACGCCAAGCACTCCCGCGACTGGGCACTGCAGCAGTTCCAGAAGCACGTGTGCGGAAAGCACGAAACAGCAGTGTGGGCCGAAGACCAGGTGGCCGCGTGCCTGCGCGATATCACCACCGCAGCGGGCCGGCCATGAACGAGCACGACGAACCCGAACCCACCGCCCTGGAGGAGCTGCAGCAGATCCTGCTGATCGCCGGCCTGGGACTCTTCATCTGCCTGTCCACTGGCCTGGTTGCAGGCCTCCTCTATTCCCCAATGCCATGAACGCCACCACTACACCCGAATCCAACGCCCTCGCCCTCACCAGCGCCAGCAGCGCGGCCCTTCTGATGGACGCCAGCAGCATGGACCGCCTGGAGCGGATCGCCGACCTGATGGCTAGCGGAAAGACCACCGTGCCCGCGCACCTGCGTGCCAGCAAGGGCGATTGCTTCGCCATCGTGCTGCAGTCCATGCAGTGGGGCATGAATCCCTTTGCCGTGGCGCAGAAGACGCACCTGGTGAACGGCACCTTGGGCTACGAGGCGCAACTGGTGTCCGCCGTCATCAACAGCAGCGGCGCCGTGCGGGACCGTTTCCACTTCGAGTGGTACGGCCCGTGGGAGAAGGTGATCGGCAAGTTCACCATCAAGCGCGGCGACAAGGGCGAGTACCGCGTGCCCGGCTGGAGCCTGGCCGACGAGGAAGGCTGCGGCGTCAAGGTCTGGGCCACCCTCAAGGGCGAGGCGCAGCCGAGGACGCTGGAGCTGCTGCTGGCCCAGGCCCGCGTGCGCAACTCCACGCTTTGGGCCGACGATCCCAAGCAGCAACTGGCCTACCTCGCCCAGAAGCGCTGGTCCCGCCTGTATGCCCCGGACGTGATCCTGGGCGTCTACACACCAGACGAGATGGAGCAGCCCGGCGAGAAGTTCATGGGCGCCGCTGATGAGGTGCCGCCGGCACCGGTCCAGCCCACCGGTTTCCCGGCCGAGCGCTTCGCCAAGAATCTGCCCGAGTGGCGCAAGGCCATCGCCAGCGGCAAGGCAACGCCCGATTCCGTCATCGCCAAGGCCCGCACCATCGGCGCGCTCACCGAGAAACAGGAAGCGGCAATCCGCGCGCCCATCACCGACGCCGAGCGCCCTACCCCCCAGAAGGCCCAGGACGTCACCGACGTGCAGCCCAAGGGCGAGCAGCCTGCCGCCGAGGAGCTGTCTCCGCGCGATCTGCTGGAGAAGCGCCTGAACGAAGCCCAGACCCTCGACGAGCTGTATCCGCTAGGCGAGGAGGTGACCAAGCTCCCCGAGCCCTCCGACCAGGCCGCCATGAACGACCTGTTCGATACCCGCGTTGCCGCATTGCGCGGCTGATCCCCGTGCCACTGGAGAAACCATGTCCGCTCAAGTTCACAACCTGACCCAGGGCACCCCCGAGTGGGATGACTTCCGCCTCGCCCACTTCGGCGCCAGCGAAGCCGCTGCAATGCTGGGCCTGTCCCCCAAGGTGAAGCGCGACGAGCTGCTGCGCATGAAGGCAACCGGCCTGGCCAAGGAGTTCAGCGAGTGGGTGCAGGTCAACGTCCTGGACCACGGCCACAAGGTCGAGGCGCTGGCCCGGCCGCTGGTCGAAGAGATCATCGGCTCCGATCTGTATCCGGTCACCTGCTCCGATGGACGGCTCAGCGCTTCCTGCGACGGCCTCACCTTCGACGACACCACCGCCTTCGAGCACAAGCAGATGTCCCAGCGCCTGGTGGAGCTGCTGCAGCGCGGCGAGATGCCCGAGGAACACATGCCCCAGTGTCAGCAGGTGCTGATGGTCACCGGGGCCGAGAAGCTGATCTTCGTGGTGTCGGACGGCACGCGCGAGAACCTGCACTTCTTGTGGGTGTTCCCAGATCCGGAGTGGTTCAAGCGCCTGCGTGCCGGCTGGGCCCAGTTCGCCATCGACCTGGCCAACTACGTCTACACGCCGCCCGCAGCGCCCGCCCCTGTCGGCCGCGCGCCCGAGGCCGTGCCCGCCCTGTTCGTGGAGGTGCGCGGCGAGGTGGTCGCATCCAACCTCGATGAGGTGAAGGACTTGGTGCTGCAGCGCATCCGCAGCGTGAACCGCGACCTCAAGACCGATCAGGACTTCGCCGACTCGGCCAAGGCTCGGAAGTGGTGCGAGGACATCGAGGAACGCGCCGCCGCCGCGAAGCAGCAGGCCCTGGGCCAGACGGCCACCATTGACGCCCTGTTCAAGGCGCTGGACGAGATCAGCACTAGTGCGCGCGATGTGCGCCTGGAACTGCAGAAGCTGGAGAAGGCGCGCACCGAGGCCATCAACGGCGAGCTAGTGGCCGGGGCCATCGCGAAGTTCAAGGCTCACGTCGACGGCCTGAACGCCAATATGGACCAGCCGTACATGCCCAAGATTGCCACCGACTTCGCCGGCGCGATGAAGAACCTGCGGTCGGTGGCCTCCAAGGAGAACGCGGTCAACACCGAGTTGGCCCGCGCCAAGATCGCGGCCGACGAAATGGCGCAGCGCATCCTGTTCAACCTGCGCATCCTGGGTGCGCGGCCGGACATGGACTTCCTGTTCGCCGATAAGGCCACCATCGTGCTAAAGCCCCCCGAGGACCTGGGCGTGCTGGTGAAATTCCGCATCGCCGAGCACGAAGCGGCCGAGGCGAAGCGCAAGGCAGAGGAAGCCGCCAAGACGCCAGTACCTGCGGCAGCCCGCGTGAAGTGCGATGGCGACCACGGTGGACCGAAGTGCGCGGATCCGGAGTGCTGGAATGGTGGCGAGCCTGTCGCCGACACGCCGGTGCCGCAAGACGGCAGCCACCTGGCATCGACGCGCCACATGCTGGGCCTAGACCTGTTCCAAGAGCCGGCCGCCTCCAACGTCGTGACCATGCGCGCCGCCCCCTCGCCAGCGCCCGCCCCCGCCCGCACCGGCGTGCCCACGCTGCGCATCGGCGTCATCAACGACCGGCTGCAGCACTTCAGCGTCACGGCCGAAAGCCTGCGCGGCCTGGGCTTCGCGCCTGCCGGCCGCGAGCGCGCCGCGCCGCTGTACCACGACGACGACTTCCCAGCCATGTGCGCCGCCATCGCGCAGCGCGCAGTGGCAGCCGCTGAAGAGCACAGCAAAGCTCAGGCCATGGCCTGACCCCAGTTCGCCGAAAGCGGATGCCAGCCACCGGGGATCCGGGGAGCGCACTGGTGCAGCGAGTAGGCCCTTTCCATCACCACAAGGAATTTCCACCCATGAACGTTCAAGCCATCGCCCCCGCCACCGACAAACCCGAGGAATACACCCCCATCCCCATGGCGCCTGTCACCTCCAACCAGGTGGCCACCGTGGGCTACGACGCGGGCACGCGCACGCTGGCCCTGACCTTCACGCGCGGCCCGGGCACGGTCTACCACTACCCGAATGTGGACCCGCAGCTGCACCAGGACTTGCTGGCCGCCGAGTCCATCGGGAAGTTCTTCGGCCAGCACGTCAAGAACCTGCCGTTCAAGAAGTTCCCCGCGCCCGTCCCCAACGCTGCAGGTTGAGCCGCCATGTTCAAAAACGCGATCATCTATCGCATTGCCCCTGGCTGGCAGATCGACCTGCAGCAGGTCGAGGACACCCTCGCCAAGGCCCCTTTCATGGAGTGCGGCGCCACGCAGGAGAAATCCCTGGGCTGGGTGCCGCCGCGCGGCGAGGAGCACGGCGCCCTGGCCGAGTCCGTGGCCGGCCAGTGGATCCTGCGCTTCAAGGTCGAGTCCAAGACCATCCCCGCCCAGGTTCTGTCGCGCCGCGTGCAGGAGAAGGCCGAGCGCATCGAAAAGGAAACGGGCCGCAAGCCGGGGAAGAAGGAAAGCCGCGACCTCAAGGAAGAGGCCCGGCTGGACCTGCTGCCCATGGCCTTCACCAAGCAGAGCGCCATGTGGGTCTGGATCGACCGCGAGGCGCGCACCATCCTGCTGGACACGAGCAGCCAGGGCCGGGCCGACGAGGTGGTGTCCCTGCTGGTGGAATCCCTGCCAGGCCTGCAGGTGTCGCTGCTCTACCCCCAGACCAGCCCGCAGGCGGCCATGGCGCACTGGCTCAGCACGCAGGAGCCGCCCGTGGGCTTCACGGTGGACCGAGAGTGCGAGCTGAAGGGCACCGACGAGGCGAAGGCCACGGTGCGCTACGGCCGCCACCCGCTGGACATCGAAGAGGTGCAGGCCCACGTGGCCGCCGGCAAGCTGCCCACACGCCTGGCCATGACCTGGGATGACCGCGTGTCGTTCCAGCTTACCGAGGGGCTGCAGTTGCGCAAGGTGTCCTTTCTGGACGTGGTGTTCGAGGGCGCCAAGGCCGATGACGGCGGGTTCGATACCGACGTGGCCATCGCCACGGGCGAGCTGGCCAAGCTGATCCCCGACCTGATCGAGGCTCTGGGTGGGGAGCAAGCGCCGTGAGGGATACGCCGCTGCTCATGACCGCGCCCATGGTGCGCGCCACGCTGGCCGGCCTGAAGACGAACACCCGCCGGGTGGTGAAGCCGCAGCCGGAGGTCGACAAGCATGGCCACCTTGGCGGCGAGTGGCTGTCGCGCCCCCTGGGCGGCCTTGCGCTGCCCGAGCTGCAAGACATCACGATCCACTGCCCCTACGGCGGGCCCGGCGACCGCATCTGGATCCGCGAAACCTTCTTCGCCTGGGGCTACTGGGCGCGGAAGGACAGCGGCTCCTGGGAATTCGTGGACCTGACCCTGGAAACCGAGCGTACGTACCGCTACGCCGCCGAGGAGGAGATCACCACCATCAAGCGCGAGGCCGACACCGTGCGCTGGTGGCGGCGGCCGGCGATCTTCATGCCGCGGGCGGCCAGCCGGATCACGCTGGCTATCCAGGGCGTGCGCGTGGAGCGCCTGCAGGTCATCAGCGAGGCCGACGCCATGGCAGAGGGCATCGAGCGCTACAGCGGGCCCATGCGGTGGGTGCGCTACCTCGATGCGATCACTGGCAAGGCCGAACACAGCACCGCCCGGGACGCCTTTTTTGCGCTCTGGGCCGCCATCTATGGCGAGGCCTCCCTGGAAGCCGATCCCTACGTCTGGGCCATCGCGTTCGAGCGGTTGCCCTGACCACCCCACGCCCCATCACCAGCCCGCCGCGTGCGGGCTTTTTTTCGTCCACCCATGACCCAATCCTACGAAGACTTCCTGCGCAGCAAGATCAAGCTGGCCAGCGCCACCGGGTTCGACGTCCCGCTGGAGCAGATCAACCAGGACCTGAAGCCGCACACCCGCGCCATCGTGCGCTGGATGGCAGCCGGCGGCAACCGTGCGTGCTTCGCCAGCTTCGGCCTGCACAAGACCGCCACCCAGATCGAGCTGCTGCGCCTGGTAGGCCTGCACCGGCCAGGCCTTCGCCTGCAGGTCCTGCCCTATGGTGTGCGGCAGGAGTTCTTCCGCGAGGTCGAGCAGCGCTTTCTGGGTGACAACGCGGTGCAGTTGCGCTTCGTCCAGAAGGACAGCGAGATCGACGACGAACGCACGATCTACCTGACCAACTACGAGAGCGTGCGCGAGGGCAAGCTGACGCCATCGCTGTTCCGGGCCACCGCGCTGGACGAAGCCTCGATCCTGAGGTCCTACGGCAGCAAGACCTACCAAGAGTTCCTGCCCGCCTTCGCCCCCGTCGAGTTCAAATGGGTGGCCACGGCCACGCCCGACCCCAACCGCTTCAAGGAGCTGATCCACTACGCCGGCTACCTGGGCATCATGGACACGGGTCAGGCGCTCACGCGCTTCTTTCAGCGCGACTCGGAGAAGGCTGGCAACCTCACGCTGTATCCGCACAAGGAGCAGGAATTCTGGCTTTGGGTGGCCAGCTGGGCGGTGTTCATCACGAAGCCCAGCGACCTTGGCTTCGACGACACCGGCTACGACCTGCCCGCGCTCGACGTGCGCTGGCACGAGGTGCCCAGCGACTATGCCGCCGCCGGCACCGAGAAGAGCGGCCAGGGCCTGCTGGTGCCCGACGTGGCCATGAGCCTGTCCGCCGCGGCGGCCGAGAAGCGGAACAGCTTGCCGGCCCGCGTGGCCATGGTGAAAGAGCTGGTGGACGCGGATCCGGCTGACCACTTCGTCATCTGGCACGACCTGGAAGACGAGCGCCACGCTCTCCAGGCCGCCATTCCCGAGGCCGCGAGCGTGTACGGCACGCAGGAGATGACCGAGCGCGAGGACACCATCATGGCCTTCAGCGATGGGGAGCACAGGATCCTGTCCACCAAGCCCATCATCGCCGGCAGCGGTTGCAACTTCCAGCGCCACTGCCACCGCGAGATCTTCGCGGGGGTCGGGCACAAGTTCAACGACTTCATTCAGGCGGTTCATAGGACACATCGCTTTGGCCAGACGCATCCCGTGCGCATCGACATCGTGCACACCGAGGCAGAGCGCGAGATCGTCGCCAGCCTGAAGGCGAAGTGGGCTCGGCACGACGAACAGCAGGAGCGCATGGCGCAGCTGGTGCGAACGTTTGGACTCGATGCGCTTGCCATGCACGACACGCTGGCGCGCACCATGGGCATCGAGCGCCGGGTGGTAAAGGGCGCGCGTTTCGAGGTGGCCAACAACGACTGTGTGCTGGAGGCGCGCCTGCAGCCGTCGAACTCGAAGGGCATGTTCCTCACCAGCGTGCCCTTCGCAAACCACTACGAATACACGCCCAGCTACAACGATTTCGGCCACACCGAGAACAACGGCCATTTCTGGCACCAGATGGATTTCCTCACGCCGGAGATCTACCGCATGCTCAAGCCCGGGCGCATCGCAGCCATCCACGTTAAGGACCGAGTGCTGTTTCAGAGCGTCACGGGCTTCGGGGCACCGTCCATGGACTACTTTCACGAAGAGGCCTCGTTTCACTTCCGGAAGCACGGCTTCATCAAGATGGGCATGATCACAATCACCACCGACGTCGTGCGCGAGAACAACCAGACCTACCGCCTGGGCTACAGCGAGATGCTGAAGGACGGCACGAAGATGGGGGTGGGTTGCTCCGAGTACCTGCTGGTGTTCCGCAAGCCCCAGACCGACCTCTCGCGCGGCTATGCCGACGAGCCGGTGCGCAAGGATGCCGACGAGTACAGCCTGGCACGCTGGCAGGTCGATGCGCATGACTACTGGCGCTCCAGCGGCAACCGCCTGCTGACGGTCGAGGAGATGGCGGCCATGGGCCCAGCGAAGCTGGCCAAGTTCTTCACCGAAGACAGCCTGCGCCGCATCTACGACTACGAGCGGCATGTGGCCATTGGTGAGGGCCTGGGCGCGCGCGATGCGTTACCGAAGAAGTTCATGTGCTTGGCGCCAGGCAGCCCCGATCCCACGGTTTGGACCGACGTGCTGCGCCTGGACACCCTCAACGGGGAGCAGGCCAGCCGCGCGGTCGAAAAGCACGTTTGCCCTTTTCAGATCGATATCGTGGACCGCGCCATCACCCGCTGGAGCAGTCCCGGCGATGAGATCTGGGATGCATTCCACGGCCTGGGCACGGTGGGCGTGCGGGCACTGAAGCTGGGGCGCCGCGCAGGTGGTGCCGAGCTCAACCCCGGCTACTTCGCCGACCAGGTGCACTACCTGCAGCTGGCCGAGCGCGAAGCCACCATGCCCACGCTGTTCGACTTCCTTGACGAACCCCTGGCCGCCTGACAGCGGCCCATCACCACCAACACCTGCCGCGCGAGGCGGCGGGTACCTGAAAGTTCACATGGCATCAGTCAACAAGGTAATCATCGTGGGCAACCTGGGCCGCGACCCGGAAATGCGCACCTTCCCCAACGGCGACCAGGTGGCCACCGTCAACGTGGCCACGACCGACAAATGGAAGGACAAGCAGAGCGGAGAGATGAAAGAGGCCACCGAGTGGCACAAGATCGTCTTCAACGGCCGCCTGGCCGAGATCGCCGGTCAGTACCTGCGCAAGGGCTCCCAGGTCTACGTGGAAGGCAGCCTGCGCACGCGGAAGTGGACCGACCAGAGCGGCGTGGAGAAGTACTCCACCGAGATCCGTGCCGACAGCATGCAGATGCTGGGCGGGCCGCGCGAAGATGGCGGCCAGCAGGGGTATGCCCCGGCGCCGGCCCCGCGTCAGCAGCAGCGTCAGGCCGCGCCGCCTGCGCGATCACCAGCACCGCCGCCGCGGGCGTCATCGGGCTTTGACGACATGGACGACGACATTCCGTTTTAGGTCGGGGTGATTATGGCTCTGGCCATAGTCTCGCTAAAACCCCGTCGCATCCTTCAGTTAAGGCCTTGAACGTTTCTGCTCGCATGCCTTTTGGCGCATCTAGAGCATTCTCAGCAATATGTGCCATCTGCTGCAGCCACATTAACTCCATGGTCACCCTTGGATCTTGAATTTCTAGAATCGGAAAATTAAGAACAGGACTTGCGCCTGATTTATACATTTTCTTAAAATTCGGAATAGTCCCATCAGCCATATCCGTATCAATTCTTTCCGCCATATAGTCGCATGTTCTGCGCAGGCCGAGCAACGACGCCTTCAATACTTCCATTCGGTGACTCGCCGTATGCTCTTGTCGTCTAGTTTCAGCAGCAATTTGCATCCGCTGTTGGCGATTGGCGATATGCGCTGCCCCTAATATTGCCGCAATGGAACCGAAGGCTTGAACCCAACTTGCAATATTAGATGAATTCTCGCCAGCCCATTCCAAGCTACTGCATAGCCTGGAAATATGGCCAAAACGGCAAGCAAAATAGAAACTGTGCACCAGACCATTACAAGCCAGTCTTTCCAGCCCCATCCGTAAAACCTTTCCATCGCGCCCTCCATGTAGTTGTGGCAGATGGTATCCCCTCACCCAGCCCGCACCAAGCGGGCTTTTTCATTTCTGGGCACCGACCCAACCTTTCGGAGAACGCATGCAGACACCCCAATTCATCCTGGGCCTGGACGAAGAAGAGATCGTGGACGAGTTCGCTTGCGGCGGCGGCATGTCCGAAGCCATCGAGCAGGCCGTGGGCCGGCACGTGGATATCGCAGTCAACCATGACGACGACGCCTGCAGCATGCACGAGGCGAATCACCCGCAGACCAGGCACTATTGCAAGGACGCGAAGGAGGTGTGCCCGCGCAAGGTGACACGCGGCCGCGGCGTGGGTCTGCTGCACCTGTCCCCTGACTGCACGCACCACAGCCAGGCCCGTGGCGGCCAGCCCCGCTCGAAGGTGCTGCGCGCACTCGCCTGGCGCGCGTGCCGGTGGGGCGGCACGAAGCGGCCGCGCATCATCACCCTGGAGAACGTCAAGCAGATCCTGCAGTGGGGGCCGCTGATCGCGAAGCGCTGCCAGAAGACCGGCCGCGTGGTGAAGCTGGACGGCACGGTGGCCGAGCCCGGCGAACGCGTGCCCGTGCGGCTGCAGCACCTCGTGCCCGACCCTAAGCGCATGGGCCGCACCTGGCGCGCCTTCGTGCGAATGCTGGAGCGCCAGGGCTACGAGGTGCAGTGGCGTGTGCTGTGCGCCGCCGACTACGGCGCGCCAACGACCCGCAGCCGCCTGTTCATGGTGGCACGCTGCGATGGCGCTCCCATCGTCTGGCCCGAGCCCACGCACTTCAAAAACCCCGCCCGCGGGCAGAAGAAGTGGCGCGCCGCGCACGAGTGCATCGACTGGAGCATCCCCGGCCGCAGCATCTTCGAGCGCGAGAAGCCGCTGGCCGACGCCACTCTGCGCCGCGTGGCCCACGGCCTGAAGCGCTTCGTGCTGGACAGCGCAGATCCGTTCATTGTGCAGATCGCCAACTGGTCCCGCGATGGCATGGCCAGCACCAACCAGCCGCTATCGACCATCACGGCCAATCCCAAGGGCGGATCGCACGCAGTTGTATCGCCGCTGGTGGTCCGCGCGGGCGTGGGCTCTCTGGTACAGGTCAGCTATGGCGAGCGCGAGGGCCAGGCGCCACGCGCTTTGGACGTCACCCAGCCCCTGGGCACGGTGGTTGCAGGCGGGATCAAGCATGCCGCCGTGACCGCCTTCGTGGAGCAGGCCAACGGCGGCTTCAACGAAACGCCCGGCCGCGACGCGCGCGCCCCGATGTCCACCAGCACGGCCAGCGGCTCGCAGCAGCGGGTGGTCACGGCCCACCTTTCCACCCTGCGCCGCAACTGCGTTGGCCAGGACCTGCGCGACCAGGTGCCCACCATCACCGCAGGCGCAGAGCACCACGCCCTGGTGCAGTACCACCTGTCGCCAGAGGCCGAAGAAGGCGCCCTGCGCTGCGCGGCATTCCTGGTGCGCTACTACGGCACCGGCGGGCAGCTCGGCGACCTGACCGCGCCCATGGCCACCAGCACCACGAAGGACCGGCTGGCGCTGGTCACCGTGTGGCTGCGCGGCGAGCCCTACGTGATCGTGGACATCCAGCTGCGCATGCTGACGCCGCGGGAGCTCTACAACGCCAACGGCTTTCCGCCCACCTACATCATCGACCGCGGCCACGACGGGCGCGTCTTCTCCAAATCCACCCAGGTGCGCATGTGCGGCAACGCCGTGCCACCACCGCTGGGCCGGGCCGTGATCAAGGCCAACTGGAACAGCCGGCCAGCAATGAGGAAAGCAGCATGAAGATGGCCAAACCCACCGAGCGCGACATCGACGCCGCCAGCGAGCTGCTGCAGGTACTGGACACGATCGACAAGCACCACCGCTGGGGTGGGCCCCAATTCGCCGATGGCCCCCGGGACCTGTTCAAAGCGCTGGGCAATGACGAGTTCGACGAGGACGATCCCGAGCACCTGCAGGCCCTGTACAACCACCTGGCCAAGCTGCTGCGCCGCTCTTCGAACTTTCATGGCCGCGTGATCGGCGGCATGTGCTACGTGATCTGCTGGGACCACAACCGGATCCTGGATCCTGGCCAGGATGTTCTGGACCTGCACCCTGACCTGCGCGCCGGGCTGGACCTGCTGGCCCAGCAGCGCGCGGACTTCCTCCCCCGGCTGGAGCGCGAGGCGCGCGCGGCCGTGGCCAGCGCTATCGAAGCGGCGGCCACGCGGCACCTGCGCGAGATGGCGGAGGTGCATGCCCATGGCTGATATCGAACTCCTGGCCGACGCCAATGCCTTCGAGGCGGAGATCCGGGCCATGCCGGACAGCCTGCTGCAGGCCCAGACCCTGGTGCAGCAGGGATCGATCCACGCGATCAGCTTCCTGCTCGCCAACGGCTGCGACGAAGAGACAGCGACCGCCATGCTCGCATCGCTTCGCGAGAACGCAGCGCAGATCCGCGCTGAGTCGCTGCGGCGGGGCATGGCCGACCTGTTCGAGGCCGACCAGGTCACTGGCTTCCACTGACCATGACAGCCCCGGCCAGCCCCTGGCCAGCAGCCCGCCAGGCCTACCACGACCACCACGCCACCTGCCCGCATTGCCGGGCCGCTGGCGCTGCCCCATCCACCCAGCAGCGCTGCCCTGAGGGGCTGGCGCTGTGGGATCAATACAACCAGGCCGGCGACCCGCCCCAATTCCTTTGGGCAGGCCGGCCGCAACGATTTAAGAAGCCATGACCAACCTCGAACAGGCCGCTGGTGCGGCGCCCACCCTGCCAGCCGCCGTCATTGAGTTGCTGAACCACATCGAAGACGTGGTGAGCGATGAAGACTGGCAGCGCATCAACGCCAACAAATGGAACGCAGTCACGACGGCCCTTGCCAGCCATGGCACCGATAGCGGGGCGAAACCGGCCGGCCTGTACGTCGCCAGTCGAGCCAGCATCCCCGAGCGCCCCAGCATGTGGTGTGAGCTGCGCGACAGCAAGGGCTGGCCCATCATCAGCACCTGGATCGACGAAGCCGGCCCGGGCGAAACCGACAACATGGGCGATTTGTGGGTGCGCATCGCTCGCGAGGTCGCCAGCGCGCGCGGCCTGATCCTCTACGCCGAGCCAGGGGACTTCCCGCTGAAGGGCGCGCACACGGAGGTGGGCATGGCCCTGGCGCTGGCGAAGCGCGTGGGCGTGTGCATGCCAGGTGTCGACCTGGACGAGGCCTGGCGCCCGCTGGGATCGTGGGCCGCGCATCCGCTGGTGTGCATCTGCCCGACCATCGTGTCTGCGCGCGAGTGGGTCGAGTCGCAACTGACGACTGCGCTCGCCCATGCGCGTGCGGGGCTGGAGTGGTACCGCGACATGCATCCCGAGCACACGGACGCGTCTGACGATGAAGCGGACGAGATGTTTGACAAGGCGGCAGAGGCCGCCAGCGCCTGGCTCGCTGGCCGGCCAGTACCTGAGGCGGCGATCAGCAGCTACACCCTGCCCATCACCAACGGCCGCTTCTCCAAGCAACTGAAGGTGGAACGCTCGCTCCGAACCGATGGCAGCTACAGCTGGGCCGTGCGGAGCGAGGACGGCGACTGCCTGACCCAGCAGGGCGCGTGGGAGTGGGAGCCGCAACCCAGCTCGCGAGACGAAGCGTTCCTGGCGCGCTGCCGGTTCGCCACCGACACTCTGGCCCTGGCCGCCGCCCGCGCCGCAATTCAAGCCATCCACGAAGGAGCACCCACATGACCGCCGACCTCGTTGGCTTGGCCAAGGGCCTGGCCATGCTTGATGCCCCCGAGCACCGCGAGCGCCAGCGCCGCTGGAACGTGGGGCACGCGGCCGGCCTCGCCGGCGAGCCCAAGCCCGGCGACGGCGACGAGCGTGCCTACCTCTCCGCCTGTGTGGAGCGCCAGGCGCGCGCCGGCGAAGTCATCGGCGTGATCTGCCGCGGCTGCCGGTGCCGGAAGTGCGGGGAGCAGAACTACGAATGGCGCCTGGGCTGCAGGTGCTGGACAGCCGACGATATCTGCGGCGAAGGCCCCGGCATGGAATACGGTGCGCTGGTATGGCCACAGAGCGCGAGCCAGGACGAGCCAATGCGATTCATGAGCCGCGACGACATGCTAGCTGCGAAGGCCGCCGGCATGCCCATCGTGCATCACCACACCGGGGCGCCCGTGGACCTCGGCGAAGAGCAGCAGGAGGCAACCCATGGCCAGCCGACGTAGCCGCATGCGCCGCGACAAGCGCGCACCGATCCCCGATTTTTACGAACTGCCCCAGGGCAGAACGGAGCCCACACCATGAGCGAAATCCTTGAAGACGAAGAAATCGACCGCCTCACCCATCCCATCACCCAGCACGCGGCGCAGAAGCGCCACCTGTCCAAGCTGCTGGGGCTGCCGCTCAAGGCGCGCCCCGATGGCATGCCCATCGTCACCCGTGCCATGCTGGCGCGGCTCGAAGAATCGAAACAACACGACGCCGGCGGCGATGCCGGCCTGAACTGGGGAACAGGATGACACGACCACGCGACCGAGCATCGACCGAGGGCCTTCTGCCGTTGATGGAAGCCAGGCCACGCAAGAACGGCTTCACCTACCGCTACCACCCCATCGGAGGCAAACCGATTAATCTGGGCCACGACAAGATTGCTGCCATCCGCAAGGTGCTGGACCTCAACGGCAAGGCCTCGGACAAAGGCACGGTGGGCCGGCTCTGGCGCCTGTACCAGGAGACCAAGGCCTTCAAGGACCTGACGCAGGGCACCCAGGGCGACTACACCCGGTACTGGGACAGCGCCCTCGCCCCCGTGTTCAAGAACGGCATCGTGTCCGCCATCAAGCCCTCCGACATCGCGCGCTACCTGCGCGTGCACCGCGCCGAGGCATCGGTTGTGGCCAACAGGGAGGTGTCGCTGCTGTCAAACCTGTTCAACCTGGCGGTGGAGCGCGGCGAGATCGACCGCAACCCCTGCAAGGAGGTGCGGCGCAACAAGGAGACGCCACGATCCCGCCTGGTCGAGAAGGAAGAATTCGAGCCGTTCGTGGCCTGGGCGCTACAACAGGGGCCCAGCGCCGTGGTGCTGGTCAGCATGGCGCAGTTCGCCGCGCTCGGGGGCAACCGCCGGGTGGAGTTCCGCGAGCTCCACTGGCCGCAGGTCGACGACGAGATAGTGCGGCTGGTGCGCGCCAAGCAGCACGGCAAGACGCGGCGCGAACTGGTCGAGATCGGAGACGCCATGCGGGAGGTGCTGGCCCGCATGCGGGCCCTGCCCGGGTACAACCCCCTGGGGGCGGTGTTCCGGGCTCCGCGGACGGGCAACCCGTACACAGATTCAGGCTTCAAGTCGATGTGGGGACGGCTGATGGACGACGCGATTGCCGCCGGCGTGGTCGGTGAGCGCTTCACCTTCCACGATTTGCGCGCCCATTACGCCACGTACTACAAGCTGAAATTCCAGGCCCTGCCCGACATGCATGCTGATCCGGGCACGACCGCGAAGGTCTACGAACGCAGCCGCGTGGCACGCCGGAAATCGCTTTGATTTCCCAATTTGGGAAATTCGGGCTATATGCGCATCCAGTGCGCTACAAAAAAAATAGCGCCTGACCGAAGTCAGGCGCTATGTATTCTGGGGTGGCTGATGGGGCTCGAACCCACGACAACAGGAATCACAATCCTGGACTCTACCAACTGAGCTACAGCCACCGTTTGAGAATCAAATTATAACCCGGGTTTTCGCCCCCGGATTCAAATTCTTCAATTTTCTGTTGGGACGAGGCTGGACTCCGAGGGCCGGGTCACCTTCATCTCGACCTTGAAGCGCTCCTTGAGCATCTCGTAGTAGGCCACGCCTTCGGCCGTGCTCCACCACTGCGTGAGCTGCATGCGCTCCTGCTGGGCGCGCTGCGGCTCGGGCTTGTCGCGCGGCACGATGCGGTTGATCTTGACCACGGCATAGCCCTGGCCGGCGCCCAGGTCCACGCCGGTGAAGGCGGGCAGCTTGTCGGCGTTGGCGCGCAAGGCGGCATCGATCAGGGGGCGTGGATAGTTCATGGGCGCGTCGCGCGCAATCGTGGCGGCGGCGGTCAGGCCCGCGTTGCTGTCGGGCTTGGCGGTGTACTCGGCCAGCTTGGCCTCGCCCTCCTTGCGTGCCAGCTCGGCGGCCTTCTCGGCCACGTACAGCGTGCGCACCGCGTCGCGCACCTTCTCAAGCGGCAGGGTCTCGGCCGGGGTGTACGAGGTGATGCGGCCCGATGCCATCTGGCTCGTGCCCACTTCCACGGCTTCGGTATTGCGCTTGTTCTGCACCGAGTCGCTGGAGAACAGGGCCTCCAGGAACTTGGCGTTGGCCAGCGGGCCGGCGGCGCCTGGCACGGGCGTGCGGGTCACGCCGTTGGCGGTCTGCACCTTGAGCTTGAGTTTCTCGGCCACAGGGGCCAGGCTGTCGGCCTGCTCGTACACGCCGTTGGCGAACGACTCGGCGACTTCGGCATACTTGCGCTGCGCCTGCTGGGCCTTGAGGTCCTTCTCGATGCTGGGGCGCAGTTCCTCGAACGGCGGCACGCGCGAGGGCTTGATGTCGGTGACCTGGATGATGTGGTAGCCGAAGTCGGTTTCCACCACATCGCTGATCTCGCCCTTCTTGAGGCTGAACGCCGCATCCTCGAACGGCTTGACCATGTCGTTGCGGCCAAAGAAGTTCAGATCGCCGCCTTGCGCGGCCGAGCCGTCCTGCGAGTTCTTCTTGGCCACATCGGCAAACGTGGCCGGCGCCTTGCGCACCTGCTCCAGCAGTTCGGTGGCGCGCGCCTTGGCCTTTTCGCGCTCGGCCGCGGGCATGTCCTTGCCGGCCTTGATCAGGATATGGCTGGCGCGGCGCTCTTCCTTGGAACCCAGGGTCGCCGCGTTTTCCTTGTAGTAGGTGCGCAGGTCGTCTTCGTTCAGCGTGATGCTGTCGCGCACGGTGTCCAGGCTCAGCACCAGGTACTCGACGTTGGCCGACTCGTGCTGCTTGAACTGCGCAGGGTGGGCCTTGTAGTAGGCCTCCAGGTCAGCATCGGTGGGCGTGACCTTGGATGCGAAGTCGGCCGCGTTGAAGCGTGCCACCTGGATCTCGCGGCGCTGGTAGAGCGGGTCGAGCGACTGCGCGACCTGGGTGTCGGTCACAAAGGCCGAACCGACCACGCCGCCCAGGATCTGGTTGACCGACAGGGTGTTGCGCACGCGGGCCTCGTAGCCGGCGGGCGTGAGGCCCTGGGTGGCCACCATCGCACGGTAGCCTTCCATGTCCATGCTGCCGTCGGGGCGCTTGAGCGCGGCGAACTCGGAGCTTTCCGCCAGCGTGCGCGCCAGGCGGGCATCGCTGGTCACCATGTGCATCTTCTGCGCGGCGGCGGCCAGCACGCGTTCGCGCACCATGCGCTCGAGCGTGGCGTAGCGGGCGGCGGGGGAGTCGAGCAGCTTGGCATCCATGGTGGGCTGCTGCGCGCGGATGCGGTCGCTCTCTGCGCGGTGCGCGTTGTCCCATTCCGTCTGCGTGATCTTGTTGCCATCCACACGGGCAACCACGGCGCTCTTTTCAGAGAAGTAGTTGCTGTCGATGCCCACCAGCACAAACGAGGGAATGACCAGCAAGAACAACAAGAGCATCATGATCTTGGAGTGCTTGCGGATGGATTCAAACATGATCAGACTTTCAAATGGCAAAAAACAAAAAGGCGAACTTGCGTTCGCCTTTGTTGTTGTGTTCGGTGATGGTGGTGGGTCCTGACGGTCTCGAACCGCCGACCTACTCCGTGTAAAGGAGCCGCTCTACCAACTGAGCTAAGGACCCCGCCTCAACAATCAACCGACTATTGTATTAGTTCAAGGCGTCTTTCAGAGCCTTGCCTGGACGAAACTTCGGCACTTTAGCAGCTTTGATCTTGATCGTATCGCCCGTACGGGGATTACGGCCGGTACGGGCAGCGCGCTTGCCCACGGCAAAGGTGCCAAAACCGACGAGCGAAACGGTACCACCCTTTTTCAGGGTCTTCTTGACGGCCTCGATCGTGGATTCCAGGGCACGCGCTGCAGCGGCCTTGGAGATGTCGGCGTTGTTAGCGATGTGCTCGATCAGTTCGGTTTTGTTCACAAGAAGCCTCTCGGGAAAAGCGTTGATGAATGAAGGGTGTCTTGGGTATCTGGTCTTCACACGTCAGAAGGCACAGCCATGGGGGGGCTGGGTATCTGCAGACGGGGGAATGACTGGCGTACACAGCAGGGGCTGCTGCATCAGATTAAAGCCATCGACTTTCAAGGTGTCAATACAACACGCCGTATTGCAACAGCGTTGGGCTGAATTCTAGTCGTATTTCACGCCCTGGCCGGGCTTGCGGCGCGCTTTTGTCTCAAACGCGCCGTATGCGCGGGATTCCCGATTGACAGCCGCAGCCCCTGTGGTCAGGGCCCAATCTGCGCCCCAAAAAGGGGCGTGCAGCACACGCACAGCCATGCCGGTTTGCGATTTCGGATAGACGGAAAACTCACTTCACACGCGCACGGATTTCGGGCAAAGCTTTTTGCAGGTAGTACACCATGGACCACACAGTAAGCACGGCCGAGGCCCAGATCAGCCAGGTGCCCCATACGCCCGTGTCGATCACGCCGAGGATGCGCCCGTCGTACAGCAGGAAGGGGATGGCGACCATCTGCACCGTGGTCTTGACCTTGCCGATCATGTGCACGGCCACGCTCTTGCTCGCGCCGATCTGCGCCATCCATTCGCGCAGGGCCGAGATCGCGATCTCGCGCCCGATGATGATCAGCGCCACGAACACATCGGCGCGCTGCAGGTGCACCAGCACCAGCAGCGATGCGCACACCAGGAACTTGTCGGCCACCGGGTCCAGGAAGGCGCCGAAGGACGAGGTCTGGTTGAGCTTGCGCGCCAGGTAGCCGTCGAGCCAGTCGGTGGCCGCGAACACCACGAACATCACCGTGGCGATCAGGTTGCGCATGGCCGGGTCGATGGGCGCATAGAACACCCCCACGATCAAAGGTATCGCGACGATGCGCGTCCAGGTCATCAGGGTGGGGATAGTCCAGAACATATGGGCGCGATTGTGCACCACTGCTGGATAGCCTTCAGGCCCGAACCAACGCTCCACCAGAATCGCGCACCACGCTGGCGCGGATCACCTGCGGTGGCAGCAGGCAGGCGCCGAGGAGACCCGTCCCTATCGCAGGGCTTTATAGATCTCTTGCGCCAACTCATGCGAGATGCCGTCCACCGTCGCCAGGTCTTCCACGCTCGCGCTGGCCACGCCGCGAACGCCGCCAAAGCGCTGCAACAGGCGCGCGCGCTTCTTGGGCCCCACGCCGGGGATCTCTTCGAGCTGGCCGCCGCCCACGCGCACCTTGGCGCGCGCAGCGCGCATGCCGGTGATGGCGAAGCGGTGGGCCTCGTCGCGGATCTGGGCCACCAGCATCAGCGCGGCCGAGTCCTTGCCCAGGTAGACCTTTTCGCGGCCATCGGCGAACACCAGCTCTTCGAGCCCCACCTTGCGGCCCTCGCCCTTTTCCACACCCACGATGCGCGTGAGGTCCAGGCCCAGCGCGGTGAACACCTCGCGCGCCACGCCCACCTGGCCCTTGCCGCCGTCGATCAGCACCAAGTCCGGCAGGCGCGCCACGCCCTTGGGCTTGACGGCGCCCTCGGCGTTGTCGGTACCGGGCGGCGGCGCGGCCGCAAAGTCGATGCCGCCGGCCTCGCGCGCGGCCTCCACCACCTTGCTGTAGCGGCGCGTCAGCACCTGGCGCATGGCGGCATAGTCGTCGCCGCCGGTGATGCCCTCGATCTTGTAGCGCCGGTATTCGCTGCTCTGCATCTTGTGGTGGTGGAACACCACGCACGATGCCTGGGTCGACTCCCCCGCCGTGTGCGAGATGTCGAAGCACTCGATGGTCAGCTGGTCCAGATCCTCAGGTGGCAGATCCAGCGCTTCGGCCAACGCGCGCGTGCGCGCCTGCTGCGAACCCTCTTCCGCCAGCAGCCGGGCCAGCTGCAGGTCGGCATTCTTCTGCGCCATGTCCAGCCAGGCGCGGCGCTGCTCGCGCGGCTGGTGGATGGCATTCACGCGCGTGCCGGCCTGCTCGCCCAGGGCTTCCATCAGCGCCTTGTCCACCGGCTCGCTGCACACCAGCACCGGCGGCACGGGCACGCCGATGTAGTGCTGGGCGATGAAGGCTTCGAGCACCAGCGCCTCCACACGGCGCGCGGGCAGCGCGGCGACGGTGGGCGTGGCATCACCCTCCCCCTCTGCTTCCTCTTCATGGATGGCGGCAGCGTCTTCCACATGCACCGGGAAGTAGGGCCGGTCGCCCAGGTGGCGCCCGCCGCGCACCATGGCCAGGTTCACGCAGGCGCGGCCGCCCTGCACGCGCACGGCCAGAATGTCCACGTCCTTGTCGTCCGCGGTCTCGATGGACTGCTGGTGCAGCACGCGCGACAGCGCCTGCATCTGGTTGCGCACATCGGCCGCCTGCTCGAACTCGAGCTTGTCCGAGTGCGCCATCATGCGCACCTCCATGGATTTGAGCACCTCCTGCGTCTCGCCGCGCAGCAGCGCCTCGGCGTGCTGCACGTCCGAGGCATAGGCCTCGGGCGAGACCAGGTCCACGCAAGGCCCCGAGCAGCGCTTGATCTGGAACAGCAGGCACGGCCGCGTGCGGTTGGCGAACACCGTGTCCTCGCAGGTGCGCAGGCGGAACACCTTTTGCAGCAGCTGGATCGACTCCTTCACCGCCCAGGCGCTCGGGTACGGGCCGAAGTAGCGGTGCTTCTTGTCCACCGAGCCACGGTAGTAGGCCATGCGCGGAAACACCTGCGAGGGCGAGCCCTGCCCCACCGCCGTTCCAGGCGCACCGGTGATCTTGAGGTAGGGGTAGCTCTTGTCGTCGCGGAACAGGATGTTGAACTTGGGGTTCAGCGTCTTGATCAGGTTGTTTTCCAGCAGCAGCGCCTCGGCCTCGGAGCGCACCACCGTGGTCTCCATGCGCACGATCTTGCTGACCATGTGGCCGATGCGCGTGCCGCCATGGTTCTTGGTGAAGTAGCTCGACACCCGGCGCTTGAGGTGCCGCGCCTTGCCCACATAGAGCAGCGCGTCCTGCGCATCGAAATAGCGGTACACGCCCGGCAGCGGCGGCAGCGCGGCCACCTGGGCCAGCAATTCTTCGGAATGGACTCGTCGTTCTTCGTCTTCGGACATGGGGGCTATTGTCGGGGCAATGCATGGGCCTTGCCTGGCGGCGCCCATCGCCGTCGCCCGGCGCATAGCCATATGCGGTTTTCATGCTTGGCCGCCGGCCGGGCGGTGCTACCTTGGCCGCCAATCCACTAGCACGCCCCATGACCTACACCCCTACCTATCTACAGGCCCGCTACGGCGCCCAGGCCGCCACCTGGCCCGTGCCCCGCCACCCGGTGGTCGAGCACATCCTCTCGCACCGCTCGGTGCGCAACTTTTTGCCCGACGCGCTGCCACCCGATACGGTGCAGACGCTGGTGGCGGCAGCCCAGTCCGCGCCCAGCTCATCGAACCTGCAGACCTGGAGCGTGGTCGCCGTGCACAGCCAGGACAGCCGCAACCGCCTGGCCGAACTGGCCGGCAACCAGGCACACATCAAGATAGCTCCCTTGATCCTGGTCTGGCTGGCCGACCTATCACGCATCGCCCGCATCGCGCAGTACAAGGACCAGCCCGCCGACGGCCTGCCCTACCTGGACACGTACCTGATGGCTGTGATCGACGCCGCCCTGGCCGCGCAGAACGCGGTCGTCGCCGCCGAGGCCCTGGGCCTGGGCACCGTCTACATCGGCGCCCTGCGCAACCAGCCCGAGGCGGTGGCCCAGGTGGTGGGCACGCCCACTGGCGTGTTCCCCGTGTTCGGCCTGGTGGTGGGCCACCCGGACCCCGCAAGGCCCGCCGCCATCAAGCCGCGCCTGCCCCAGGCCAGCGTGCTGCACCACGAGCGCTACACCGCCCCCGCCAGCCTGGCCGACGAGATCGGCGACTACGACGCCCAGCTGCGCGACTTCCAGGCCAGCGAAGGCCTGCCCGAAGTGGACTGGAGCGATTTGGTACTGCAGCGCCTGGCCAATGCCGATTCGCTCAAGGGGCGGCACCGGCTGGTGGAGGCGCTGCAGGGGGCGGGGTTTCCGCTGCGGTGAACGGCTCAGCCGGCCTTGCGCCGCGGCTTGCCAGCCGGTCCCGTGTCAGGCCCGCGCGATGAGGTTGTCGCCAACCGGTGCAGCACCTCCCGCAACGCCAGCGCCGCCACACCCAGGGCCCGGTCCGTGCGCCAGGCCAGGTAGGTCTGCATCTGCGCCACGCCCTGCGGGCCCAGCGCAATGGCGGGCAAAGGCAGCAGTTGCCCCTCTGCCAGCTCGCGCTCCACGGCCCACTGCGGCAGGCGGCCCCAGCCCACGCCGGCGAGGATCAGGGCGCGTTTGGCGTCCTGCGTGCCCACGCGCAGGGTCTGGGGCGACAGCACGCCGAAGTCGCGCCCTTCGGACAGGTCGCTCGGGTCCTGCAGCACGATCTGCAGGTGGTCGGCCAGGTCCGCACCTGCCAGGGTGGGCTTGCCGCTGCGGCGCCGGGCCAGCGGGTGGGCGCGCGCGGCCACGGCCACGATGGGCACGGCCTGCAGCGCCTCGGCCTCGATGCGCGGGTCGCGAAAATCCTCGCCCGCCATGATGGCCAGGTCGCAGGCCTCGTCACGCAGCGCCTGCAGCGTGCCACCCAGCGGCGCGGTGGCCAGGCGCAGCCGCACCGACGGCAGGGCAGCGCGCAGTTCGCCCAGCGCGGCAGCCGCCAGGGGCAGCGGGTAGAGCGTGTCCACCATCAGCGCCAGCTCGGTCTCCACGCCCTCGCCCAGGCCGCGGGCCCGCGCGCGCAGAAAGTCCACCTTGAGCAGCACGGCGCGCGCATCTTCCAGCAGCGCGGCACCGGCCGGCGTGAGCGTGGGCCGATGCCCGCTGCGGTCGAACACGGTCACGCCCAGTTGGTACTCGAGGTTGGCGATGGCATGGCTCACGGCCGACTGGGCGCGCAGCAGGCGTGCAGCCCCCGCGCGAAAGCTGCCGGCCTCGGCCACGGTGACGAACATGCGGATCTGGTCCAGAGTGAGGGCGTCGAGCATGGAGGGCCTTGTTGATCTGCTTTATTGATCAATATGGCCTGAATTTTATGGCTTCCGCAGATCAACCTATGTGCCGATACTTGGCTCCATCCCGACCCCAGAAGAAAGACGTTGGCGCCACCATGACCCAGGTTCTCGTTCTCTACTATTCGTCCTACGGCCACATCGCATCCATGGCCGCCGCCGTGGCCGAGGGCGTGCGCAGCCTGGGCAGCGGCGTCGATGCAGTCGTCAAGCGCGTGCCCGAACTGGTGCCCGAGCAGGTCGCGGCCAAGGCCGGTTACCAGACCACCTCGGATGTGCCCGTGGCCTCGGTGGCGGAGTTGGCCGAGTACGACGCCATCGTGATCGGCACCCCCACCCGCTTCGGAAATATGGCCGCGCAGATGAAAAATTTCCTCGACCAGGCCGGCGGCCTGTGGGCGCGCGATGCGTCAGTCCAGGGAAACAGGGAAATAGCGCCCCCCGTGAGTGCCACACAGGCCGCATGCAAGGCGCCAACCGCAGCCAGGTTGGACACCTGGCGAGGATTGGCAACGCCGCATGCGGCCTGTGTGGCACTCACCCGAAGGGCGGGGGCGAGAAGGGACGCAGTCGGGCGTTGCGCACCTTGTCCAGGCGGCCAGCCTGGACTGCGGCGCGCGCCTACGCCTGCGCCCCTTCCCGCCCCGGCGGGGGGTGCTATTTCCCTGTTTCCCTGGACCCATGGCAAAGTGGGCAGCGTGTTCACATCCACCGGCAGCAAGCATGGCGGGCAGGAGTCGACCATCCTCTCCACGCACACCGTGTTGCTGCACCTGGGCATGGTGATCGTGGGCCTGCCCTACAGCTTCAAGGGCCAGTTGCGCATGGACGAGGTTACCGGCGGCTCGCCCTATGGCGCCAGCACCCTGGCCGACGATGGCCACGGTGGCGACCGCCAGCCCAGCGCCAACGAGCTCGAAGCCGCCCGCTACCAGGGCATGCATGTGGCGCGCATCGCCAGGGCGCTCGGGTTTGCGCAAGGGGTGGCGTGATGCAGGGGAGTGCACCACCACCCGCCCTGCCCTGCACCGACTGGCGCGCCGTCGCCGTGGTGGTGGCCGCCGGCGTGGCCGCATCCTTCCACCTGGGCAAGGTGGCCATTGCCGGCCCCCAGTTGCAGGCCGGCCTGGGGCTCAGCCTGTCCATGCTGGGCGCCCTGGGCGGCACCTTCGCCATGCTGGGTGCCGTCGGCGGCGTGCTCGCGGGGTCGGTGGTGGCACGCGCAGGCGCGCGCCGCATGCTCGTGCTGGGCCTGGCGGCCACGGTGCTGGGCGCCCTGCTCGCCGTGCTGTCCGCCAGCTATGCGGTGCTGCTCGCCTCGCGCGTGGTCGAGGGGCTGGGCTTTGTGCTCATCACCGTGGCCGGGCCCACCGTGCTCGCGCGCCAGGTGCAGGCTACTGACCGCAGCCGTGCCATGGCGCTGTGGAGCTGCTTCATGCCCACCGGTATCGCGCTGGCCATGCTCACCGGGCCGTGGTTCGGCGGCTGGCACAGCCTGTGGGCCGCGGCGGCGCTGGGCTCGGGCGCCATTGCGGTACTGGTGCTGTGGACCGTGCCCCGCGCCGCGGACACGCATGGCGCGGCAGCCGGGCCGCGAGCACGCATTGCCGAGGTGGGGCGCGGCCCCGCGCTGGCCTTGGCCACCACCTTCCTGCTCTACAGCCTGATGTTCTTCGCACTGTTCAGCTTTCTGCCCGTGCTGCTGCAGCAGCGCCTGCAGGTGGAGGCCAGCACGGTGGGCCTGCTCGCGGCGCTGGCCAGCGCGGCCAACATCGTGGGCAACCTGGCCGCCGGTGCCCTGCTGCCGCGCCTGGGCCGCACGGTGCTGGGCACGGCCGCCGCGGCTGCAATGGGGCTGTGCGCCCTGGGCATCTTCGTGCCGGTGCTGCCCCCGTGGGCCGCCTTTGTGCTGTGCCTGGTGTTCTCGGCCATGGGTGGGCTGGTGCCGTCCAGCCTGCTGTCGTCGGTGCCGCAGGTGACAGCCACGCCCGCCCATGCTGCGCTGGCCGTGGGCCTGCTCATGCAGGGCAGCAACCTGGGCCAGGCGCTCGGGCCGCTGCTGGTGGGCAGAGTCGTGGACCGCCATGGCTGGCCGGCCGCAGCGGTGTGCGTGGCGCTTGCGGCACTGGCGATGGGGGTCACGGTCAGGTGGCGCGCAGCGGCCGGGCGCCCTTAGCAATATTCCCGGCAGGACCAGCGCCCGCCAAAGCGAAGGGCGCATTTCGGCGGACCAGGCAACCGGTGTAAATTCGCTCCCGTTGTCCCCAAATCAGGAGCACGCGTGAGAAATTCCGGCACACAACTGGCAGCCAGGCTGGCGCTGGCCCTGCCGTTGCTGTGTGGGCCCATGCTGCCCGCCCACGCGGGCGAAATGGCAGAACGCAAAGAGATTGCGGAGCTGTTCACCAAGAGCTTTGCCGCCAGCGACTTCAGCACGCTGGACACCTGGTACAGCAAGGCCCGGCGGGACAATTCACGCCTGCCGTCGGGGGACTTTCGGGCGGATCGGCTTGTGCAGTCGATCGCGTTTGGCGAGCCACCCGCCATGCGCCCCTGCACGGAGTTTCGCTGCTCTCGCGTCAATGATGACTACTGGCTTGCCCAGCAGCAAAAAGCCAGGGTGTGGCTGGGCCAGCAGCCCCAGTCCACACTTGCCGCACTGACGCTTGCCAAGGCCTATGACGCCCAGGCCTGGGAGTACCGGGGCGCCGGTTTCGCCAACAACGTCCGAGAGGAGGACATGCTCAAGTTCCGGGACCTGGCGAACCAGGCGGTGCAGATCCTGTTCACGCATGCGGAGCACGGGCGCAAGGACCCCAATTGGTGGAGCCAGTTGCTGACCTATTCGCGGTATACCCCGATGGGCCAGAAAAATCTGGCCAAACTCGCACACGACGCCCTGGCCGCGTTCCCCGGGAATCCGGGCATCTACGCCAGCCTTGCAGACAGCCTCACGCCCCAGTGGGGAGGCAGTTACGAAGCCATTGCCGGCCTGGCTGCACATGCCGTTGAAAACACCGAGGCCGAAGAAGGCCAGAGCATGTACGCACGCATCTATGGGTCAGCGTATGGACTGCTCTCCAAACGGGGCACGGCCGTCTTTGCCCGCCCGGATGTGAACTGGCCCCGCATTCGGGCGGGCTTTGACGACCTGGTGCAGCGCTACCCCGACAGCACCAACCTCAACACTTACGCCCGCCTGGCCTGCATCAGCGCTCTGGACAAAAAGACCACCGGGCAGCTGCTCCAGCGCATTGCCCAGGAGGTCGAGCCCCAGGTGTGGCAGAGCAGGTCGGAATTCATGCGCTGTCAAAACTGGTCGCGCGAGGCAAGCCCATGAAGCTGCTCCGATCCCTGGTCTTTGCTGCAGCACTTTGCGTGGGTGGCGCCTGCGCTGCCAAGCCAACCCTGCTGGACTATCTTGATCTCTACAAGCTACTGGAGGACAAGGAGTTCTCCCAACTGGACGCCCGTTATGCGATTGCCACCGGCACGCAGACCGATGCATCGGGCGTTTCGGGCAGCGACCTGTTTTTCCTGGGCATGCAAGCGGGCATCGGGCGCCGGGACGATGTCGCCCGGGCTGCGGCAGCACTCAAGCTCGCCAGGCAATGGGTGGCCTCAGCGCCTCGCAGCGTGCCGGCAGCGATTGTCATGGGCCGAATCATCGTCCGCGACGCCCCCCGAATCGCCGACTGGACGGAACAGGGGCGGCTGATCGCTGAAGCACTGAAGGCGCTTGAAGCCGTCAAGGAAAGCAATGCCCAGAAAGACCCGGCGTGGACATCCACCTACGCCAGGCTGATATCCCTGGATGGCGCGACACCGTCACAGGTGATCGAGCTGACCAGGAACCACCTGGCCGGCATGTCGGAGCCTGGAGAATGGTTCTTTGAAGAAATCGTCGGTGCACTGGAACTCAAGAGCACCGAAGCCCTCCCCGAATTGCGCGAACTGGCCACGCTCGCCGTGCACAGGTCCGACAAGGCCAGGGGCACCTCCATGCTTGCAGTGATCTACACCAGCGCATTCGATGCACTCCCCGCACTGCGGAGCAATCCCTTCAAGGCGGGGATGCCCGATTGGCAGACGATGGACCGGGCCTATACAGATCTGAACAAGCTCCGCCCGGATCGGGTCATCCAGATCCATCAGGCCGCTCTGGCCTGCAAGGCCCAGGACAAGAACCGCACCGCCGAACTCCTGGACCTGTTGCCTGCCCCCAGCTCCATGGACCAACTCACCTGGGCCCCCTGGGGCGGGGACGTCTTTCGCAGCCGCTGCGAGGACTGGGTACGTGGCGACAGTATGCCCGCCTGAAGCCTGCCTTCCCTGCGCCAAAGCACGGTGCTGGCAAAGCAGGCAACACCCTGGCGAAGGCACCCGTTCTCTGCCCGGCCCCCCGCTCAGCCCCTGGCCGGCCCTGATGTCCAGCTGACTCTGGTGTGCTGTGGCCAGACGCCCGAAGCAACATTCTCTGCAGGCCACCCACCACGGCCGACCAAGCGGCCAATGGAGTGCGCCATCCGCGTTCTGCTCGCTGCATTCCCGGCCCTGCTCCCACCGGGTGAACCCGCAATGGCGTCCCTGAAAGTTTCGCCCATCAAAACTTCAACAGAAGGTTTTGACGGCAAGAACGGCAATCCCTAGATTGCAGGCATTCCCACCGTTTCACCCCAAGAAACACCGAGAAGCACTGCCATGCCCCTGCCGCCCGATCCCGATCCGTCGTCACCCGCAGCCATGACGGCGCCAGCACCTCCTCCGTGGAGCGTGCATGTGATCGAGGCCCTGCACACCCTGGGCATCGCCCGCCCTGCTCGCCGGCGTTCGCGGCGACCCGCCGCTCGACGTGGCTGCCCTGGCCCAGTCGCCGTGGCCGTGGGCGCGGTGATGGTGGGCGCCAACGGAGCCATTGCCTCGAAGGACCTGAACCCCGTGCTGGTAGGCGCCGTGGGCGAAGGGGCGGTGGTGGTGGATGCGCCGGTGGAGCGTGCAGCACCCGCCGGCGCAAGCGCCCCCACGGGCAAGACCCACAGCCCCACTGCAGAAGTCGCACAACCGGCCAGAGCACCATGGGGTGCGCAGGCGTCAGAATGCGCCATGCACCCCGACACCGCGCCAGACCCCGCCGCAGCCCAGGCCGAGTACCTGCAGCGCGCGCGTGCCGGCGACACCGCCGCCTTCGACCGGCTGGTGGGCCCGCACCGCCGACCGCTGCACACCCACTGCTACCGCATGCTGGGCTCGCCCTTCGATGCCGATGATGCGCTGCAGGAGACCCTGCTCGCCGCCTGGCGCGGCCTGGCCGGCTTCGAGTCGCGCAGCGCGCTGGGCACCTGGCTGTACCGCATCGCCACCCATGTCTGCCTGCGCCTGATGGCGCAGCGCCCGCGGCGCATCACCTCGGCGGACCAAGGCCCGCCCCTGCTGAGCACGGCCGAGCTGGGCGAACCCGTGGCCGGGCCGGTGTGGCTGGAGCCACTGCCCGATGCGGAGTGGGCTGCCACCGCTGCAGAGGACCCGGCCGCCGCCCTGCAGCGCCGCGAGCATGTGGCGCTGGCCTTTGTGGCCGCGCTGCAGCACCTGCCCGGCACCCAGCGCGCCGTGCTGCTGCTGCGCGAGGTGCTGGAGTATTCGGCGGCAGAGGCGGCCGAGCTGCTGGGCACCTCGGTCGCATCGGTCAACAGCGCCCTGCAGCGCGCGCAAAAAAAGGTGCGGGAGCGCATTCCCGCAGCCCAGGCGCTACCGCCACCCGGTAGGCAGGATGGGTTCGATGGCCTGCTGGCGCGCTTCGTCGCCGCCTGGGAACAGCGGGACATCGCCGCCATGTCCCGCCTGCTGGCCGAAGATGCGCGCTTCACCATGCCGCCACTGCCCTCATGGTTCAGCGGCCGCCCCATGGTGCTGGCGTTCTTTGCCGAGCGGGTGTTCCAGACGCCCTGGCGCCTGCAGCCGCTCCATGGCAACGGCCACCAGGGCTTTGCCTGCTACATGCAGCAGCCTGGTGAAGACCATTTCAGCCCCGGCGGCGTGGTGCTGCTGCGCCTGCACCAGGGGGAGCCGTTGATCGAATCCATCGACAGTTTCATCGACCCGGCCGTCTGCCGCCGCTTCGGCATGCCCGACCAACTTTCCTGAAAAAGAGCTCGCCAGACCGATGAGTTCGCTCCCTGGCATGTCTCCAAAGCAATGACACGCCCCGGACAGGCCGGGCGCGTGGTTCATTCAGGAGATTTTTTCCATGGCCCAGCTCATCGTCAGCATCCTCAGTTCACTCGACGGCTACTGCGCCGGCCCCGGCGGCACGCTCACCGGCCTGCCCATGGGTGCCGCCTTCGACGCGCACAACCTCGACTGCCTGCGCCGCGCCGGCACCCTGCTCTTCGGCGCCACCACCTACCCCATGTTCGAGGGCTACTGGCCCCAGGTGGACCGCGGCCCGGGCAGCGACCCGGTGCAGCGTGAAATCGCCGAGCGTGTGGATGCGGCCCGCAAGCTGCTCGTCAGCGACCACCTGGCGCTGCGGCCCGACGCACCCTGGGCCGGCACCACCACCGTGGTCCCGCGCGCGCAGGCGCATGCGCACATTCGCCAGCTCAAGGCCGCGCCTGGGCCGGATCTGCTGATCTATGGCAGCCACCTGCTGTACTGCGACCTGCTCGCGCACGGCCTGGTCGATGAACTGCACCTGCTCATTGCCAACGTGCTGCTGGGCGAAGGCGTGCCCACCTTCGAACCCGGCCTGGCACAGCAATGGGCGCTGCGCGGCCAATGCCGGCTGCCGCAATCGGACATCGTGGCCCTGCACTTAGAACGTGTTTACGATCTTCACGGGGTCGCGCAAGTACCTTGCCGGGATGGGATGCAAGGCGCGGGGTGCAGCCAATAGCTCGGCTATTGGCAAGCGCCGCAACGCCGCAGCCCGCCCGCCAAGGCACTTGCCCGAAGGGTTGGGGCGAAATCGGGCGATTGAAGGCCCCGGCTGCTTGCATGGGCATGAGCCCATGCGGCGCATCCGAAGCATCCACTCATCCCGATTGCGCCCCAACGCGACCCCGTAAAGATCGTAAAAACGTTCTTAGATTGCCGGCCGGGTTGAACCGGGCCTACAGCGCCACGGGCTCCAGGTCCTGGTCGCACACCGCCCGCACGCCCAGCGGCAGCACGCACAGCCGCACGCCATCGAGCGTGAGCACCAGGCCCAGCTGGCCACCCACCTGGACGATGCCGCAGGCCGTGGTGGACGGGGCGGATGCAACCGGTACCGACGACACAGCCTGCGCCACCGCACGCAGCGGCGGCTGCCCCAGCATGGCCCACAGGGCCCGCGGGTCACGCAGTTGCAGCGCCTGCAGATAGACACCCAGCGTGGCTTCGTCGGCCCCATGCCCGTCGGGTTCGGCCTGCCGCAGCCGCAGCAGCGCGCGGCGCAGTTGCTGGCGGCTGCCGGCCTCGGTCCTGCCGCCGGCCCGGGCCAGCTCGGCATGGCTGGCCTCGAACACCTCGTACAGCAGCACGGCGGCGCCATCGGCCGGCGCCAGCCGGGCTGCCAGCATGCGCAGCGCGCGCGTGGACTGCTGGGCCAGCGCGGCGTCGGACTCGGCCGAGGGGGCCACCGCCAGCGCGGGGCTCCCCGCCTCGTTCAGCTGGGCCACCCACTGCTCCATCCACTGGCGCCGCCGCAACCGGTCGATGGCCTGGTTGCGCACCACGGTGTGCAGCCAGGCCTGGGCAGCATTCAGCCCATCGGTGCCGGTGCCCGACTCCAGCACGCGCACATAGGCGTCCTGCACGGCGTCCTCGGCCTCGGTCGGGCCCAGTAGGCGCGCGGCGGCGCGCACCAGGCTGCGGCGTGCCGCGTGGTCGGTCAGGGGCAGGGGGTGGCGCTCATCGTGCATGCCGGCCATCTTGCCATGGCAGCACACATTCTGCTGGGGCCCTGTCACCCGACCCGGACCAAGGCAGTTCGCCCCCTCGGCATTGAGGGAGCCTCTCCCTGCACGCCACAAACGACGCCGCCGGACTCCCGGATCAGGCGAGTGCCCCGCCGTCTGCAGTCAGCGTCGCACCCGTGACCATGCTGGCAGCGGCGCTGGCGAGGAACACGACCGCGTTGGCGATCTCCCGGGGTTGGGCAAAACGCCCCAGCGAGGTCATGCTGCGCTGGAAATCGCCGGCCGGGCCGTCCGCAGGATTGGCGTCCGTATCGGTGGAGCCCGGATTGACGAGATTCACCGTGATGCCCTTGGGCCCCAGCTCACGCGAGAGCCCGCGCGTGAAGGACACCAGCGCCGACTTCGTCATCGCATAGGCGGTGACGCCCGGGAAGGGCACACGCTCGGCCAGGCCCGAGCCGATGGAGATGATGCGCCCGCCTTCGGAAAGGTGCGGAATCACGGCTTTGGCGAACAGCACAGGGGCGCGCACATTGGTGTCCATCAAGGTCTGGTATGCCTTCAGGTCCAGGTCCGCGATCAGGCCGCTGTGCGCAATCGCGGCGCTGTTGACGAGGATGTCCAGGCCGCCCAGCGCCGCCACCGCCTCATCCACCGCGCGAGCAATGGCCTCAGGGTTCGCACTGTCGGCCTGGATGGCCCGCGCACGGCGCCCGGTGCCTTCGATGGACTTTGCCACCGCCAGCGCCTTATCGGGCGAACTGCGGTAGGTGAAGGCCACGTCGGCGCCGTTTTCTGCCAGGGCGGTCGCAATCGCCGCGCCAATGCCACGGGATCCACCAGTGACCAAGGCACGCTTTCCAGTCAAATCAATCACATTCATCCTTTGGGTGTAGGTGCGCCATAGACGCAAAAAAATGAATGTACGGTGGGCCGCAAACCTTGGCACTGTCTGTTCGTGCGGCGGGAGGACTGAACTTGCTGCTGATTCACCATGATGGCGCGGCAGCACCGGCCGCCCTCGCGGGGTCACGCAGTCACGCGCCGCGGTCTTTGCGCCAGGCGGCCGGCGTTGCGCCCGTCTGCTTGCGGAAAATCCGGCCAAAATGCACAGCGTCCGCGAACCCCGTGGCCTCGGCAATGCGCTCCAAGGGGTGGTTCGTGCCCAACAACAGGGCCTTGGCACGTTCAATCCGCGCCTGGAGTTGCCATTGGTAGGGCGCCAGGCCCGTTGAGCCCTTGAATGCCCGGCTGTAGTGGTGCGGCGACAGCCCGGCCAGCGATGACAGGGTGGCCAGGTCCACGCGCTGCGGCAGGTTCGCATCCAGGTAGCCTATCGCCTGGCGCAACTGGGTGGGCGACAACCTGGACGCGCTTTTCGCCGGCGCCTTCTTGGCCTGACCGAAGAATCGTGCAGCGACGGCCGTGACCAATGCATCCCCATACAACTGCGAGGAAGGATCGGGGTCCACCACGGCGCCGGCTATCAGGTGCAGCAGGCTGGACATCGGCTCATCCGAGAAGCGCAGGCGGGGAACCGATGCGGCAGCGAGGTCCTGAACCTGGCAATGCTCACCGAGCCGCTTCGCATCGAAGCACAGGCGGATGTCGCGCGCATACCGGATGTCCTCGCTGAAGCCCCAGATACCCATCCCCGCAGGAACATGGTTCAGCTGCCGCGGCCTGTAATCGACTGCACACCTGGCCCCCTGCTTCAACCGGGGTTCGGAGCGGTAGGCACCGACCTCGTCCAGGATCATTCCGATCCGGGACTCCTCCCGGTGCGGCACTTCGTACATCACCCGGCCCGAGCAGGTGAACTCCGCCAGGACCACGTTCACACAGCCCCAGGTGCGCGTGGCACTGTGGACACTGATGAGGTTTTCGGGGAGTTCGGGAGAGTGGTGCATGGGCGGCCCGCCTTCGAAATTATCCCATCCGGCATGGTATTTGGCCCTGCGGCGGGACCAAAGACCCTGCTCTGCGGGCCTGCTGCCGGCAAGCGCTTTAGGGCTTGTCAACACTAATTTCGGGGTCGCGAAGGCCCTGGCCAGGCGCAGCGTCTGCCGCGTTGACCCCGCAGGCGTGAGGGCAGGCACAGGGCAAGGCAGCCCCGGACAATCCGGTTCATACTACGTCCTGCAACTTCACGAAAGCTCCAATGTCCTTCGATATCCGCAGTGCCTCGCCCAGCGAAAAGCGGGGCAACGCCATGGCCGCGGCCTTGGCCAAGGAACAACTGGAGTACGCCCTCCAGATCGTGCGCGAGGTGCTCCCCGGCCAGCCGGCCGACCCGGCGCTGATCGGCGCGGTGGTCCAGGCCATCGCCTCCAACTACGCCGCCACGCCACAACCCAACCGCTGAAAGGTGGGGGGCCCGCCGCCTCCCCGCCAGGGCCCGCTGCCTATCGCCGTGGATGCGCGCGCGGTGCGGCTGCGCCGCCGGCGCGCGTCTCCAGGTGTCTGAAGATGACGCGTCGCCCCTCTCGGTGTAAGCCATTTCGCATGAAAGTACCGTTCCAGGGGCATTTGCTCCCCAGGGCTCGGCGGTTGCCATGCTGCAGGCCCCCTGTCACGAAACCCGGGCCCCGTTCGTCAAGGCAGTTCATCCCATCTGGGGCCTGTTGACACTAATTTCGGGGTCGCGAAATTAGTGTCAACAGGCCCTGACTTAAGGACTGTTTTCCCATGTACTACGCCGCAGACGACACCCCTCCCCCACCACCCTCCAGCGCCACCGAGCCGCGCACCTCCTACCTGGAGGAAAAGGCCTTCAAGGCGCGCACGCTGCTGATCTTCGGCACCGTGACCGACGTGACAGCCGCCGATGTGACGCGCCGCCTGATCGCACTGGACGCCGAAGGCCCCGAGCCCATCGACATCATCGTCAGCTCGCCCGGCGGCCACCTCGAATCGGGCGACGCCATCCACGACGTGGTGCGCTTCATCGCCGCACCGGTGAACATGATCGGTACCGGTTGGGTCGGCAGCGCCGCTACCCACCTGTACCTGGCGGCCCCGCGCGAGCGGCGCTTTTGCCTGCCCAACACGCGCTTTCTGATCCACCAGCCCAGCGGCGGCGCGGGCGGGCCGGCCAGCGATATCGCCATCCAGGCCGAGGAGATCGTCAAGGCGCGCCAGCGCATTGCCCGCACCATTGCGCGCGAGACCGGCAAGCCGCTCGAAGTGGTGCTGGCCGACATCGAACGCGACCGCTGGCTGTCGGCCCAGGAGGCGGTGGACTACGGGCTGGTGTCGCGGGTCATCGAGCGCAAGACCGAGTTGCAGGGTCGCTGAGGCCCGGGCCGGCACCGCGGCAGGTACCATGCGTGGTTTGCCGCAAACGACGAGCCCGCACCGATGAGCATTGCCCCCGACATCCTCAACCCCCGCATGGGCGGGTACGAGCCCATCGACTGCGAGGTGCAGGACCGCGACACCCTTTACATCCTGGCCCGCGAGGACGCCACGCAGATGCCTGCCGCGCGCCAGCGCAGGGGCGGACCTTCGGAGGGCCAAATGGCTAAGCGCCTGTTCGTGCTGCGCCTGAACCAGCCCGACCAGCCCTGGGGCCACATGCACCTGACGGGGCTGGGTCGCAGCATGTGCGCCATGGTGCATGCGCCGGAATCCCGGATTGCCGTGGTGGACTCCCAGTCCAGGGTGTGGATGAAGGACGTGAATGGCGGCAACGGCTTTCAGCCGCGCATGGCGCCCTTTGCCGAGGGCGGCCCCATGACTGGTGGCATCAAGCGTGCGAAAAGTTTCGGTGCCGAACTCATGGCCTGCACCACCACCCGCCAGGTGTTCGTGCGCAAAGCCCCAGGCCATTGGGAGCTGCTGGGCGAGCCCATCCCCAAGCCCCAGGGCATGAGCTTCGAAGACTTCGACCGCTTCGATGCCAATGACCTGTACGCCGTGGGTGATCCCGGGGACGTATGGCACTTCGACGGAACGCAGTGGCGCAAACGGCGCTTCCCCAGCAAGTGGGGCCTGTCTGCCGTGTGCTGCGCGGGCGATGGCAACGTCTACATCGCCGCCGGCACCACCCTCTTTCGCGGCCGGGGCGACCAGTGGCAGAGGCTGAACATCAAGGTGCGGCTGGCCTTCCCCATCCAGGACCTGGTCTGGTACGAGGACCGGCTTTGGGCAGGCACGCACCAGGGCCTGCTGGTGCTGGAAGGTGACCACCTGGTAGTGCCCGAGGACGTAGAGCACGAATTCCAGCACGTGGGCGGCAACCTCGCCGCGCGTGACGGCGTGCTGCTGCTCGCCAGTTGGGGCGGTGCCGCCTTCAAGCGCGATGGCCAGTGGACCACCATCTTCAGCCAGCACGACGCGCGCACCTGGTACGCCAACCACCCAGGGCAGGCATGGCAGCCGCCAGGCGGGGCGTAACGCACGCGCGGTTCGCAGCCGCACACCGGCGCTCTGCGCACCACCCAATCGGCACACCCTGTATGCTTGCGCCGTCCTCCCCCACCAATCCGGCCCCAAATGTCCACAGCGCTTATCGTGATCTTCGTGATCGTTGCCGCCCTGGCGGCCTGCGGCGCGCTCAGCTGGAAGCTGTACGAACTCAACGAGGGTACGGCCTTCACGAGGGTGCGCTATGAACAGCATGTCGCCCAGCTGCGCGCGGCGCTCCTGGCTTCAGAGGCCAAGCTCGCGCTGGTCAGGGAAGCGTTCGAGTCCCCCACCGGGGTCGCCGCCCGGGTCGGCGCCCAGCAGGAGCTGGCGGCAGCCATCCGGACCTATGCGCCGCACCTGCCCACCAGGTACCGGCACACCCTGAGCTCGCTGCAGGCGAACGAAAAGTTCTTCCTCAGCCTCCACAAGGCCGTGCCCGATCTCTTTTCCGACGCGATCAAGGCGCGGCTGGACAAGCACAAGCCCATCGGCGATGACTTCTTCAGCGGCGACCGCAGCGATCTGATTGCAGAGGCCGGCGTGCTCCTGCTGCGGGCCAGGGACGTGCTCAGCTCCACCGATGCGCCCCCCAGCATGGACCTGGGTGCCAAGCACATCGTTGCGGCGATAGCGCAAGGCCTGCAGATCGGCACCAAGCGCAGCCCGAAACTGGCCGAAATCGTGGAAGCCTGGGACGTGCAGCTTCAGCCCGACGCGGCCTGAGCAGCCGGCAGCACAGCTGAGCGCAGCGGTTCTGGCAAGACGGCGCTGCGCCCGCCGCCGTCGTCAGACGAAAGCAGAACTCCAGCGTCCGCGGCCCGATGACCGCGCCCACCGGCGCCTGCGGGTCCGCATGGAACTGCGGCCTCCGGCCCCAACCCGCGAACACCTCCACCACGCACACCCCATCGACCTCGCCCGACAGCCGGTTGTGCGTGGATGAGAACTGCAGGAATCTCGATGCCTGGATGCGCTCCAGCAACTCGGCCAGGGTGGCGTCTTGCGCCAGGTTGTACACGGCCTCCAGCGGGCCCATCTGGTCATCGGCGGCGCAGCAGGCCTGCCGGGTCACGGTGATCCGCAGGCTGGCATCGGGAGCTGCGGCGCCAGAGGGCTTAGCCCCGAAGAGCCGCTTCACCATTGCAGAAAAGCGCAATCTTGTTCCCCACCGGGTCGCGGACATAGGCGACAAAGAAATCCTTGCTGTAGGCGGCGCGAAAGCCCGGCGGGCCTTCGTCGCTGCCGCCAGCGGCGATCGCCGCCGCATGCACCTGCCGCACGCTGTCGTGCGAGGCGGCACGGAACGCCGCCATCGACCCGTTGCCCGCCGTCGCCGGCTGGCCATCGAACGGCGGCTTGACATAGACCACACAGGGGCCTCCATCGCTGGCTGCGGCGGGCAGCGAGAATTCCAGGCCCTCGCTGTCCGCCCGCTTGCGGTAGCCCAGCGGCTCCAGCAAGGCAGAGTAAAAGCGCTCGGACGCATGCATGTCGTTGGCGCCCAGGGTGATGTAGCTCAGCATGGTGGTGGGGGTCCAGGGTGTGGCGGGGGTGATCGGCTGGGTCGGCAGTCAGGCCGGCGGACGAGCGCGCTCATTGTCCATCCAGCGGAAACCGGTCGCGCCAGAACGCCTGCAGCCGCGGCTCATTGTCCACCCGTTGCACCACGGGCGCCATGCGCGGCGCCACTTCGCAGAAGCGCTGCCGCCACGGACCGAAGCGGGACACCACGGTGACATACAGGTCCAGCACCGTGAGTTCATCGCCCAGCAGGTAGGTTCCCGGGCTCAACTGGCCATCCATGTGGGCCCAGCACAAGGCGATGCGCTCGTGCACGGCGTGGACCACGCCATCGCGCGCGGCCGGCGGCACGCCGATGCGGCCCACGTCCGGCTTGATCCAGTGCAGGGAGCAGATGGCCGAGGACACGTACACCATCCACCGCAGGTACCGGGCCCGCCGGGGGTCGGCCAGCGCGGGCGCCAGGTGCGCCTCGGGGTGCAGGTCCGCCAGGTGGATCAGCATGGCGGCGCTTTCGGTCATGGCCTCGCCACCGGGCAGCACCACGGTGGGTATCTGCCGCAGCGGGTTCACCGGGGCCACGCGCTCGCGGGCCGCACTGTCGGCCCAAGTGATGCCATCGATCAGCTTGTAGGGTGTGCCCAACAGGGTCAGCGCCGCCTCGATGGTAATCGAGCCGGAGGCGGGCGCGCCATAGACGGTCCAGGGGGTGTTCGCGGGTGCCATGGCAGCTTCATGGCACAAGCGCCCATCACCCATTTGGGGGCTCATCAACAGCGCCCCACCCTCCTAGAATCGTAAGCAAAAGAAAGAGCGGGAAACCTGGGAGAAAGCGCAGGCGTCCGCGGGCTGGCAGGCAACTGCCGGCCCGCCGGCCGCAGTGACGTGGCAGGGATGGCACGGCACGGGGCGCAGCAACGCAACAATAAACACATGCAATCTACCGTCAGCGATGGCGGTAGATTTTTTTCTTTGAGGGGCCTGGCAACGGTCCGTCGGCCACCCCGCGCAGGGCCTGGGGCGCTGCCCCGCCTGCTTTGGCACAATGGCGTGTTGCGCCGACCCTGCGGCAGCCAGCCAGCCGTGGTCGCCCGTTGTTTGTTCTCTCCCCTGCACACAAGACCCGTGGATACAGCCCCATGACGAAGAAGCACGCCCTCTTCCCTGCCCGCCCTTTGCTTTCGGCGCTTGCCGTGGCGTTCGCCATATCGTCCGCCCAGGCCTACGCACAAGGCCCGGCCAAGCCCGCAGCGGCGGCGCCCGCCAGCGCTGGTGGCAGCGCAGGCGCCAGCACGCCCGAGCAGCAGGCCGAATCGTTTGCCAATATCTTCGCCACCACCTGCGCAAAGTACGCGAGCAACCTGGCTGCGCTGCGCACCAAGCTGGCACCGCTGCCCACCATGCCGGCCGACAAGGCAGCGTACTTCCTGCAGGGCCAGGCCGGCAAGGCCTGGCCGGTGCCGGACCCGCATGGCAGCTTCGTGGTGGCCATCCCCGATGGCCAGAACCTCTGCGCCGTGTACGCACGCCGGGTGGGCGTGCCGCAGAGCCTGGCCTGGTTCAAGAAAATGGCGGCCGAGGCCCCTGCGCCCATGGTGTCCCGCCAGGTGCAGGACTCGAAATCCGCCACGCCCCACAACGGCACCGCCCACACCCTCGCCTTCGAATGGGCAGCGCCCGACAGCACCAAGCGCGTGCTCTACAGCCTGACCACATCGGCCTCGCCCACCGCCGACCTGCAGGGGCTGGCCAGCGTGACCTTCGCACCCTGATGCGTGCCGCCATGCAAGGGCGGCCACCCGCAGGGACCGGCGATCTCGAACAACACCGGGCCGCCGCAAAGCACAATGCCGCCGTGCACCACTGGCTGGCCCCCTGCACGGACACGCTGGGCACCCATTGCCGGGCGGCGCCGGCCAGCGCATGACGGCTCCCTGCCCGCATTGCGGCACCACCACCATCGTCTTCACGCCCTCCGAGGCGCAGTTTGAAGCCGTGGTGCGCGCGCTCGCCAATGGCTCCAAAACGCTGGCCGCCGGCGAGTTCAGCTACTTCGCCCAGTGCACCGACGCCGAAGCCACAGCCTGGGTCGCGCACCTGCTGCACTGCGCCCACGCCTGGCCCCAGGCCGGGGCGGACGAAGCCGTTCTTGCGCAGGTGGAAGCCGCCTTTGCCGGCGTGGACAAGCCCGATCACTTTACCGACCGCACGCATTGCGACGAGTGCCGCGAGCACGACGACACGCTGCGCGCCCGTACGCGCGATACGCTGCGCCGCAGTGACCTGGGCAACGCGGGCTGGGATCCCATCACGTTTTCGAGCGCCGACGGCATCGGCTACTTCTTCCCCGTCCTGGCGCGTTTTGCGTTGCTGCCCGACGTGTGGCCCCAGCACAGCTGGTATGCGGACCAGTTGGTATTGCACCTGGCCTGGGACGGCAGCGACAACCGCTTGCTGGCCTGGTGCAACCCGGCGCAGCGCAGTGCCGTGCATGCGCTGCTGGCGCACCTGGCGGCCACGCGTGGGCAGGCGGCGGTACATCACCAATTCGACGAGGAACTGCAGGCCGCGCTGGCGGCGTGGCAGATGCCCACGGCATGACGCCCGGCAAGCTTGCGGCACCGGCGCCTGGGTTGCGGTGGAGAACGCGCACGGGCGGACACAATACGCTTTCCATGGTTGACAAGGATTTCCGATGACAGGTGTAGTGCTGGGCAAACCCAACTTCGAGGCCATGGGTACGGCCGAATTCACGAAGCTGCTGAACGCGCTGATCAGCGCCGGCTACCTGTCCCTCGACACCCTGCGCCCCGAGATCGATGCGTTCTTGAAGAGCGATCTGACCAACAGCCCGCGCACGCCCGAAGAAGACGCCCAGGTGGACCCCGACATCGTCGGCGACCACTTCCACGACCTGTTCCAGACCATCACCTTCCGCACGGTGGACGAGGTCGCAAAGCACTACCAGACTTACCAGAACCGCTCATTGCCTTTTGCGACGGATCTGTACGACTGGTCCACCATCGAAGGCGACTACGGCTACAAGCTGGCCCTGCCCGCGGGGCACCCGGTGCGCAACCTGATGGAGCTGGTCATCGACGCGGCCCGCGAAGGCAATGCCCTGCTGAAATGGGAGAACGCGCCCATGCCGGAGGTGTCGTTCATGTGCCTGTGCCAGTTCGGCATCTTCATCAACCTGCGGCCCTGCCCGCCGCGCATGGCGGAACTCATTGCCAGGCAGCCCCGCTATGCGCAGGTGCGCGACCTGCTGGCGGGGGTGTTCGGGGTGGCGCCGCAGATCTATGCGCAGGATGAGCAGTGAGCCGCCTGCTTTGATGCCACGGTAGGTACGTTGTGCCGGTCTCCCCGCCGCATGGCGCAATAGCCCCTGGATCGCCGCAGGACCTCGCCCTGCGGCATGTCGGTGCACACAGCAGCAACAGCGAGGGTCAGCCGCTCGATGACGCCGCACGCATCACCCTGCAATTCCACCCTGACCGCTGGAGCCAGGGCCGGCCGTTGCTGCAGGCCCTACTGGACGACGGCTGCTACAAGTCCCAGTTCGAGACGCGCACCAGCAACGGCGGCCTCACCGCGCACGAGGGCGGCGACCGGTGGAAATGGGAGAGCCGCATCTTCGGCAGGGCCTACGATGGCGCGGCCCCTGGCGAGCGGCCCAAGTACGGTGCGCTGAACTTTCGCGCCCTGCCCACGGGCGCGGCACCGCGCTTCGGCTCCTCGTACCTGCGCCTCAACCCCGAGGCGCTGCAGCGCGCCACGTTCTGCTACCCCGACAGCGTGTTCGAGCCGCAGCATTTCGGCACGGCAGACCACGCCCCGCAATTGATCACGCTGGCCGAAGGCGGCCAGAGCGATCCACTGGACGACTACATCGAGGCCCATGTCCACGGCCCCGTGCTGCTGGCCCGCGATGTGGAGGCGCTGGTGCTGGACCCGAGCTTTCGCGGCACTCCTCTAGAGGACTTGGCATACAAGATGCCCTGCCCCATCGAATGGCATGCAGGCTTTCGGCTGGAGGTGGAAACATTGCTGCAGCACCCGGACTACCGGGGCGCGGAGATTGCCGCGCTGGGCGCCCAATTCGCGCGAAACGGCGTGCTGACGCCGGCCGCCATCGGCGATGCGGTGGCGTCAGGGCGGCACGATCCGCAGGCGCTCAAGAAGGTGTGGCACTGCCTGGCGCGCTTCGGCGACCTGTCACAGGCGCAAGGGGCTTGACGGGCGGGGGCCGCCGCTCACGGCACCCGGTCCCCATCCCGTATCTGCGCCACCACCCCGTTCTGCAGCCGCACCACGGACATGAAGTTGCCTGGGCCACGGTGGTAGGTCCACTCGTCCACGTACTCGCACTGCTCGGTCACGACCTGGCGCGGCGCCTCGCGCGGGTGCAAGGGCACGGTCCAGGCCACGCGAGGGATGCGGATGCACACGGTATCGGTGGCAAAGGGCTGGCCGCATTTCAGGACCAGGCTGGCGCGCGACTCGCCCACGCCCACCAGGCGGCCGCCGCAGCCCAGGCCCTGGGCATGGACCTGTTTCGCCGGGGCCAGGATGCCGGCCGTGGCGATGGCCACCAGGGCCACAAGCATGGCACCACGCACACAAGATGGCGAAGACGCTATGGAGAAGATGGCGGATGGCTGCATGGTCGTTGGAGGGCCAACAGGCCCAGGAGTTCGATGCTGACGGGAGACCGCGCAACGGCAAAGGCCCGCACATGGCGGGCCCTCTTCTGGCGTTTTGCGGCCTGCACGTTCAACGGTTGAACGGGCAGCCGGGTTGACGCTCTGTCTTTACTCGGCTTCTATCTTGGACGTTTTCACCACCGTCGCCCAGTTGGCCAGCTCGGTTTTGGTCTTCTCGCCCAGCTGCTGTGGCGTCTGGTAATCAGCCGTGGCACCCTGCTCCTGTGCCTTTTGCTTGAAGGCGGCGCTCTGCACCACGGTGCGGATGTCGGCGGTGAGCTTGTCGATCACGGGCTTGGGCACGGCGGCGGGCGCGAACACGGCGAACCAGGAGGTGGCGTCCACCTTGGGGTAGCCGGCCTCGGCCGTGGTGGGTACCTCGGGCAGGCTGGGCAGGCGCTCCTTGCCGGTAACAGCCAGCACGCGCAGCTTGCCGGCGGCGATGTGCGGCATGAAGGGCGGCGCGGTGCCGAAGGTCAGGTCCACCTGGCCGCCCAGCAGGTCCTGCAGCGCGGGGCCGGTGCCCTTGTAGGGCACGTGCACCATCTTCACGCCGCCCTGCTGCTCCAGCATGGCGCCGGTCACGTGCTGCAGCGAGCCGTTGCCCGACGAGGCGTAGTTGAGCTTGCCGGGGTTGGCCTTGGCGTAGGCAATGAGTTCGGCCAGGGTCTTCACCGGCAGGTCGTTGCGCACCACGATGATCTGCGGGGCCGATATCACGTTGGCCACGGGCTGGAAGTCGCTCTGCTCCCACTGCTTGGCTTTGGTCAGGTGGGGCGAGATGACGTGGTAGCCCGAGTACTGCATGAGCAGGGTGTAGCCATCGGGCTCGGCACGCTTGACGGCGCTGGCCGCAATGGCGCCGTTGCCGCCGCCCTTGTTGTCTGCTATGACCGACTGGCCCAGCACCGGGCCCAGCGCCTGCGCCAGCATGCGCGCCGACAGGTCGGTGGTGCCGCCCGCGGCCGTGGGCACGACCAGGGTGACGGGCTTGGCGGGGTAGGTGCCGCCTTGGGCGAAGGCGCTGCCTGCACAAAGGGCGGCCAGGGCCAGCAGGGTGAATTGTTTGCGGGTTGCTTTCATGAGAGGTTTGTCTCCGTTCTGAGTTATGAAAAATTGAATGCCTGAATGGGGTGAATGCGGTGGTGATCAGTCCACCTTGGCACCTGTCTCTTGAACCACCTTCTGCCAGCGCGCCAGGTCGTCCTTGACCAGCGTGCCCAGCTGCGCCGATGTGCCCTTGAACGGCTCGCAGCCCACATTGGCCAGCTTGTCGATCACGTCCTTGTTGTCCAGCGCCTTGGCCACCTCGGCCTGCAGCTGGGCAATCACCGCGGACGGGGTGCCGGCGGGGGCGAACATGCCGTACCACGGTGTCTGCCCAAAGCCCTTGAGCGTTTCGCCCATGGTGGGCGCATCGGGCAGCGCGGCCACGCGCTTTTCGTTGACGACGCCCAGAACCTTGAGCTTGCCGGCCTTGATGAAGGCGATGGACGAAGGCAGGCTCTGCACCGACAGCGGCACCTGCCCGCCCACCACGTCGGTGGCAGCGGCGGCCGAGCCTTTGTAGGGGATGTGCTGCAGCTCGATGCCCGCGGCCTTTTGCAGCATCTCGCCGATCAGGTGGTTGAGCGTGCCGTTGCCGGCCGAGGCAATCGCGTACTTGCCCGGGCTGGCCTTGGCCACGGCGATCAGCTCGGCCATGTTCTTGGCCGGAAAGGACGGGTGCGCCACCAGCACATAACCCGCCGTGGCCAGCGGCGCCACGGGCTCGAAGTCCTTGACCGGATCGAACCCCGTGCTCTTGTACAGCCAGGGGTTGATGACCTGGGCGCTATCGGCCGTCACCAGCAGGGTGTAGCCATCGGGCCTGGTCTTGGCGGTGTAGGCCGTGCCCACGTTGCCGCCCGCGCCGGGCCGGTTCTCCACCACCACCGACTGGCCCAGTTGCTCGCCGAGCTTTTGCGCCAGCACGCGTGCAATGGCGTCGTTGGCACCACCCGCGGCCTGGGGCACGACCACGGTGAGGGGCTTGCCGGGGAACTTGCCCGTGTCCTGTGCGGCGGCGCTGAATGCGGCCCCGCACAGCAGCACTGCGAGCAGCAGCCTGCGCGGCCTGTGCAATGTGGTTCTCGAATCGATCATGGCTTTGTCTCCTGTCGTCTTATTGGAATGAATGAACCAGAACAGCGCTGAAAAGCGGGTGGGCTATGCGGCACGCCCTCCCCCCACCAGCTCTTTCTCACGCGCCAGGGCGCGCTCCCTGATCGCCTCGAAATCCCCCGGCACCGGGTGCAGCGCCAGGCGCGGCCCGGCCTTGGCGATCTGGCTGGGGATGTCGTGGCCGATCAGCGCGGGCAGGCGCTGCGCGGCAGCCAGCAGACGGGGCAGGTCCACGCCCGTGGCGTAGCCCATGCAGTCGAGCGCGTGCACGATCTCTTCGCTGCACACATTGCCGCTGGCGCCGGGTGCATAGGGGCAGCCGCCCAGGCCGCCCAGCGATGCGTCGAAGCGGTCGGCCCCGGCCTCGATGGCCGCGAGCACATTGGCCAGGCCCATGCCGCGCGTGTTGTGGAAGTGCAGGGTCCACTCCACGCCCGGCCAGCGCGTACGCGCCGCCGCGGTGATGGCCGCCACCTGCGTGGGGTAGGCCATGCCCGTGGTGTCGCACAGCGTGACGCCGCCCACGCCCAGGTCCACAAAGCGCTGCACCCAGCCGAACACGGCGCCTGGCGCGACCTCGCCCTCCATGGGGCAGCCGAACACGCACGACAGCGATACGTTGACCGCCACGCGCGCGGCCTGCGCCGTGGCCACCACCTGGGCCAGCGCGGCAAACGAATGCTCCTGTGTCATGCGCAGGTTGGCGATGTTGTGCGTGGCACTGGCCGACATGACCAGATTGAGCTCGTCGGCACGCGATTCGATGGCGCGCTCGGCCCCGCGCACGTTGGGCACCAGGGCGGTGTACACGGTGCCGGGGCGGCGCGTGATCTCGCGCATCACCACCTCGGCATCGCGCAGGGCGGGTATGGCCGTGGGCGAGGTGAACGAAGTCACCTCGATCTTGGCCAGGCCCGCATCCGACAGCGCATTGGCCAGCGCGATCTTGTCCTCGGTGGGTACGAAGGCGCTCTCCATCTGCAGGCCGTCGCGCAGGCCCACCTCCTGCATGTGGATGCGCTTGCCGGCACCGGCCCACACGCCCGTCGTGTTCACTGCGGTACTCATTGGATCACCCCCTTGCTGCGCAGCAGCGCGATCTGTTCGGCCGTGAGCCCCACCTCGGCCAGCACGGCATCGGTGTCGTCGCCCAGGTGCGGCGCGCTGCTGCGGATGGAGCCTGGCGTGGCCGACAGCTTGGGCACGATGCCCGGCACCTGCACGCTGTAGCCATCGCGCGTCTGCTGCGTGAGCAGCATGTCGCGCGCCTGGTAGTGCGGGTCTTCGGCGATATCGCGCGCGGTATACACCTTGCCGGCCGGCACGCGGGCGGTGCCCAGGGCATCGAGCACCTGCTGCACGGTGAGCGGTGCGCTCCAGGCGCCGATGGCGGCGTCGATCTCGTCCACGCGCGCCACGCGGCCTGCGTTGTCGGCCAGGTCGGGCGCGGCGCCCAGGTCGGGCCGGCCGATGGCCTGCATCAGCCGCTTGAAGATGCTGTCGCCATTGCCGGCCACCAGCACCCAGCCGTCGGTGCAGGGGTAGGCGTTGGACGGCGCAATGCCCGGCAGCGCGCTGCCCGCGGCCTCGCGCACCGCGCCAAAGGCGCTGTACTCGGGGATCAGGCTCTCCATCACGTTGAACACGGCCTCGTGCAGCGCCACGTCGATCACCTGGCCCTGGCCGCCGTTGACCTTGCGGTGGTACAGCGCCGTGAGCACGCCGATGGCGCCGTGCAGTGCGGCCAGCGTGTCGCCGATGGACACCCCCACGCGCACCGGCACGCGGCCCGGCTCGCCCGTCAGGTGGCGCAGGCCGCCCATGGCCTCGCCAATGGCGCCAAAGCCCGGCAGGTCGCGGTAGGGCCCGGTCTGTCCATAGCCCGATATGCGCAGCATCACCAGCCCGGGGTTGATGCGGTGCAGCTCCTCGGGCGACATGCCCCAGCCCTCCAGCGTACCGGGGCGGAAATTCTCGATCAGCACGTCGGCCTCGGCGATCAGCTGGCGGGCGATGTCCTGGCCCTCCTTCTGGCGCAGGTCCAGCGCCACCGAGCGCTTGTTGCGCGACTGCACTTGCCACCATACGGAGGTGCCCTCCTTGATCAGGCGCCAGTTGCGCAGCGGGTCGCCCGACTCCGGGGCTTCGATCTTGATGACCTCGGCGCCAAAGTCGCCCAGGGTCTTGCCGCAGAAAGGCCCGGCGATCAGCTGGCCCATCTCGATCACCCGCACGCCCTGCAGGGCGGCGGGGGTGAGGCCTGTCGCGATCGCGGCCGGGGCGGTAGGTGTGGAACCCATCGTGTTCTCGTCTCCAATATCTCGCGGCCTGCGGGATCAGGCCTGCTGGTCATGGAGCATGATGATGTGCACAGATGAACCCGCTGCAAAACGCTCATGCAACAGGCCGCCATCGCAAACCGGCATGGCACGCCCCGACACGCCGAGCGCCAACGCAGTGGACGGGAACGCCAGGCAATCAGGCCTCAGGGAAGTGGCCGGGCTGCATCACGATCGCGCGGCACACGCGCCCTGGTATCTCGATGGCCGCAGTCGCAGCGGCACATGGTTGGAGCGCGAACCTGCTGCGCGGGTGGGTGATCGACGCGAAGCATGCCTTGCCACCGAAGCTCATTCATCTCCCCCCGCGCTGGCCCCGGATTGCGGCAGGGAGCCGTACCGGGCGCGATGGCAGTCCACGGGTTCATGCCATCTTCACCAAGCCCGCAATCTGGCCCACGCTCGCACCACAACCTCAGGAATTTTCAGGAGTCAGCCCTTTGCTGTTGAACGCGATCTGACCGTACATCAATTCATAGACCAGTTGCTGTATCTCGATTTGATTGAAAGGATCACCCTCCTTAAAACTCGGCTCCCATTCCCGAGTCCCTTCGTCATTGAGCACCACGGCATCAGCGCGCAGGCGCACCGCGAAGATGGGCAGCTTGTTGCCAGTAATTGGATCAAGCGCCAGGAAAAGGACGCGGCCCCACACTGCGTCTGCGCCATCGCTGCAGATCAACAGATACGGAGATGACTCGCCAGAAGGTGTGGTGATCACCACATCCTGCCCGACATCCGCGACAAAGAAGCCCACGTCGGGTAAACCTGTTGCCTGTTTGAGCGAAGCGATAAACCCCGTGTACGCCTGTCGGATATCGTGACAGTCGCTCGCCCTGCGCAAAGCCATGTGGCTGTTTGAGGGGATTTTTTCGGTGAACATCTGTGACCTCCAGTGGAACGTAGACAGTGGCAGGCATCGCAGGAGGGGTCAAGAAAAATCTGGGGCCCTGCGTGAAACGGCGTCCCACTGCAAGCCAGGGTGGGATTGTCGGGCTGTGTGCCCGGCCACGTTTGCCCTGGCCCCATCGCGGCGCCGGGCGCCTTGCTACCATGAGGCCCCCATGAAACTCGACCCCGTCTCCCTGCGCCTGTTCGTTGCCGTGATGGAAGAAAGCACCATCGCCGCCGCCGCCGCGCGCGAGCACCTGGCCGCATCGGCCGTGAGCCGGCGGCTGGCCGACCTGGAGGACGCGCTGCGCGTCACCCTGTTCACCCGCAGCAACAAGGGCACCGAGCCCACGGCCGCTGCCTATGCCCTGCTGAACCAGGCGCGCGGCGTGCTCAACGACCTCGATGGCATCGCCACGCAGATGCGCGACTACGGTGCCGGCGTGCGCGGCCATGTGCGCGTGGTGGCCAACATTTCGGCCATCACGCAGTTTTTGCCGGCGCAGCTGCAGCGCTTCATGGCCCTGCACCCGCAGGTGGACGTGCGGCTGCAGGAGCAGATCAGCACCGCCATCGCCCAGTCGGTGGCCGAGAACGCGGCCGACGTGGGCATCCTCAACCAGGGCCAGTACGGCGACCGCGTGGTGCAGCTGCCCTACCGCACCGACGAACTGGTGCTGGTGGTGCCGCGCGAGCACCCGCTGGCACGCCGCAAGGCAGCCCGCTTTGCCGAGGTGCTGCCGCACGACTTCGTGGGTGCCCACCCGGGCAGCGCCATCAACAACCAGCTCACCAAGGCTGCGTCCGAGGCCGGGCTGCCGCTGCGCCTGCGCATGCAGGTCACCAGTTACGACGCCATGTGCCTCATGGTCGCCGCCGGCCTGGGCGTGGGCGTCATGCCGCGCGGCAGCGCCGCCCTGTACAAGGGCACGCAGCCGATCCGCGTGGTCACGCTGAACGAACCCTGGGCGCAGCGCCAGTTGGTGCTGTGCGTGCGCTCTGGCGAAGCCCTGTCGAGCGTGGCGCGGCTGCTGGTGGACCACCTGCGCGCGCCTGCCGAGGGCCCTTCTGCATGACCCGCGCCACGACAGCCCCCCTGCAGTGGGACGTGTTCTGCCAGGTCATCGACAACTATGGCGACATCGGCGTGTGCTGGCGCCTGGCCAGCCAGTTGGCCGCGCGCGGTGAGCGCGTGCGCCTGTGGGTGGACGATGCCTCGGCCCTGGCCTGGATGGCGCCCGCAGGCCACCCGGGCGTGGGGTTGCGCCCCTGGGGCGGCGAATGGCCCGGCGCGCACGAGGCCGCACCCGATGTACTGGTGGAGGCCTTTGGCTGCGAGATCCCCGAGCCCTTCCTGGCCTGGGCCGTGGGGCGCGCATCCCACCATCAGCCCGATCGGCAACCGGTGTGGATCAACCTCGAATACCTCTCGGCCGAGTCGTACGTGGAGCGCAACCACCGCCTGCCCTCGCTCGTGATGTCGGGCCCCGCCCGGGGCTGGACGCGCTGGTTCTTCTACCCCGGCTTCACCCCCGCCACGGGCGGCCTGCTGCGCGAGCCCGGCCTGCTCACCCAGCGCCCCGCCAGCTTTGCCGCCGCCTGGCGCGCCCAGCAGCCAGAACTGGGGCCGGCTCCCCAGCGCTGGATGTCGCTGTTCTGCTACGAGCCCCCTGCCCTGCCCGCGCTACTGGCCCAGGCCATGCAGCCCGGTGCCGTGCCCACACGCCTGCTGGTCACGCCCGGCCGCGCCACGGCGGCGGTGCAGTCCGCGCTGGCCACCTTGCCGGCGGGGCACGGCCCGCTGCAGCTGCAGTACCTGCACCCCACCGAACAACAGGGTTTTGACGACCTGCTGTGGGCCTGCGACTTCAACGCCGTGCGCGGCGAGGATTCGCTGGTACGGGCCCTGTGGGCCGGCCAGGCCCTGGTCTGGCACATCTACCCGCAGGACGACGGCGCCCACCATGCCAAGCTGGCGGCCTTTCTCGACTGGCTGGGCGCTCCGGCCTCGCTGCGCGACTTCCACGCCGCGTGGAACGGCATCCCCGGCCACGGCCCGCTGGTGCTTCCGGATGGCGAAACGCTGGCCGGATGGACCGCCTGCATCCAGGCGGCGCGGGCGCGCCTGGCAGCACAAAGCAGCCTTGTGGACCAACTGGTAGGTTTTATCCAGGAAAAAAGGTAAAATCCAAGGCTTTGCGCAAATCACAGCGCGGCACCCCGGTGCCCGCACCCCGCGCAATCCCGCCGCGGAACATGCGCCGGCCCTGCAGACCTTGCAGCCAGCGCGTTGAGCGGCCCCAACCCAAGCAACCAAACTGCTATGAAAATCGCTCAAGAAATCCGCGCCGGCAACGTCATCATGCACGGCAAGGACCCCATGGTCGTCCTGAAGACCGAATACGCCCGTGGCGGCCGCGGCGCAGCCACCGTGCGCATGAAGCTCAAGAGCCTGATCGGCAACTTCGGCACCGAAAACGTGTTCAAGGCCGACGACAAGATCGACAACGTGATCCTGGACAAGAAGGACTGCACGTACTCCTACTTCGCCGACCCCATGTACGTCTGCATGGACACCGACTACAACCAGTACGAAGTCGAAGCCGAAAACATGGGCGACGCACTGAACTACCTGGAAGACGGCATGGCCCTCGAAGTCGTGTTCTACGACGGCAAGGCCATCTCGGTCGAACTGCCCACCAGCGTCGAGCGCGAAATCACCTGGACGGAACCCGCCGTCAAGGGCGACACCTCCGGCAAGGTCCTGAAGCCCGCCAAGATCGCCACCGGCTTCGAAGTGCCCGTGCCCCTGTTCGTTTCGCAAGGCGACAAGATCGAAATCGACACCCGCACGGGCGAGTACCGCAAGCGCGTGTAAGCAATCCCGGCGGCCCTTGCGGGCTGCTGCAGGCTCACCTTTGAAAAGGCTTCCCTCGGGAAGCCTTTTTTCTTGGGCGCTTCGGTCGTATGCCGCCTGCGGGCTTTACACAAGCTTGTCAAGAACCGTGCACGCAAAATGCGCTTATAGCGATAAAGTTGCAATTCGTTAACATTTGACACCTTGCCGTGCCTGCCGCTTGTGGGCGTTGCGCCATCCCCTTTCCCTGATTTGCCCATGGAACAAACCACCGCCCCATTCACGCCTTCGGCCGCCGACATCGTTTTCATCCTGGATACGCTGCCCGACTGGCAATCACTGGCAGCCGCCGCCCCGGCGGGTGCCGAGGTGGTGCGGCTCGATGGCAATGCCGATGCGCTGGCCCAGATGGCCAGCTACGTCGAAGGGCGCAAGGACATCGGCGCCATCCACATCGTCTCGCACGGCGCCCCCGGCTCCCTGCAACTGGGCACGGCCACGGTCAATGCGGCGAACCTGGACGCCCACCTGGCCCAGTGGCAGGCACTGGGCCAGGCGCTTTCTGCGGGCGGCGACATCCTGCTCTACGGCTGCGACGTGGCGGCCGGAGCGCAGGGCCAGGCCTTCGTGCAGGCCCTGGCCGACCTCACGGGTGCCGACGTGGCCGCGTCCACCGACCTCACCGGCAATGCCGCCAAGGGCGGCAACTGGGTGCTGGAGAGCCAGACCGGGGCGGTGCAGGCTTCCACGGACTGGGCGCAGTACACCCAGTTCTCGGCGGTGCTGGCGGACCAGACCATCAACCTCGCGGGCGCCATCAGCTCGGGCTCGCTGGCCAGCGGCGACTTCACGATCAGCGGCGTGCGCTTCCAGGTCAGCTCCGCCAGTGGCTTCACCATCACCCAGGAAAGCGGCGGCCTGAAGTTCGTGGAGACCTCGGCCAATGGCGACTTCCAGATCACCATCACCGATACCGGCGCGAACAACGACTTCAGCGGCAAGTCCATCGTCGTCACCAATTCGAGCACGGGCGGAGACCCGGGTTTCGGTCCGCAAGGATCGATCAATTTCGTCGCCGCCACCTCGTCCATCATCGGTGGTACCAATACCCTGTACATGTCGAGCAACGGCTCCAGCGGCGGTACCTACTCCATCCAGAACCAGATCACCGTCACTGATGTAGAGATCAATGGCTTTGCCATGCAGACGGTGTTCCTGCTCAAGGACTTCGTCGTTGATCTGGACGCCACCGACAGCCCCGTGGACACCACGCCGCCCACCGTGTCCAGCCTCTCGTCCAGCACGGCCAACGGCAGCTACAAGGCAGACGACGTGATCGCCGTGCAGGTCAACTTCAGCGAGAACGTCATCGTCACAGGCACGCCCCAGCTCACGCTGGAGACCGGTGCCACCGACCGGACGGTGAGCTACGCATCGGGCAGCGGCACCAGCACGCTGGTCTTCAACTACACCGTGCAGGCCGGCGACAGCAACGGTGATCTCGACTATCTGTCGACCACGGCCCTGGCGCTCAATGGCGGCACCCTCAAAGACGCAGCAGGCAACAATGCCACGCTCACCCTGCCCAGCCCCGGCGCAGCCAACTCGCTGGGCGCCAACAAGAACATCATTGTCGACACCGCCGCACCGAGCGTGTCCGGCGTGACCTCCAGCACGGCCAATGGCACCTACAAGGTGGGTGATGTCATTGCCGTCCAGGTCAACTTCAGCGAGGTCGTCACCGTCACCGGCACGCCCCAGCTCACGCTGGAGACCGGTGCCACCGACCAGGTGCTCAATTACACCTCGGGCAACGGCACCAGCACGCTGGTCTTCAACTACACCGTGCAGGCCGGTGACACCAGCATTGACCTGGATACCCTGTCGACCACTGCCCTCGCACTGAATGGCGGCAGCATCAAGGACGCGGCAGGCAACAATGCCACGCTCACCCTGCCAACGCCGGGCGCCGCCAACTCGCTGGGCGCCAACAAGGCCATCGTCAT
>NZ_JBWKYR010000004.1:269449-275650 GCF_059423865.1 Acidovorax sp. GW458-11-26-14-TSB4 | reverse complement strand
CAGCAGGCAACAATGCCACGCTCACCCTGCCAACGCCGGGCGCCGCCAACTCGCTGGGCGCCAACAAGGCCATCGTCGTCGATGGCTCCGCGCCTGCGGTAGCCACCGTCAACCGGGTGGGCCCCGCGGCCACCAATGCCACCAGCGTGGACTACACCGTCACCTTCTCCGAGGGCGTCAGTGGTGTGGACGCCGCCGATTTCACCGCCACCGGCACCAGTGGCACGGTGGCCGGTGCCGTGGGCAATGTGGTGGCCAACAGCGCCACCAGCTACACGGTCACGGTCAACGGCATCACCGGCGAAGGCGCCCTGCGGCTGGATCTGAACGCCAGCGGCACCGGCATTGCCGACACGGCGGGCAATGCCATCGCCGCAGGCTTCACCGCCGGCCAGACCATCGCCATCGACACAACGCCCCCGACCGCAACCGTCACGGTGGCGCCCGCAGCGGTGGGCGCAGGGCAGACGGCCACGGTCAGCGTCATCTTCAGCGAAGCAGTCACCGGCTTCGACAACGCCGACCTGGCCATTGCGCACGGTTCCCTGTCGCCAATGGCCAGCGGCGATGGTGGCATCACCTGGACAGGCACCTTCACCCCGGACGCCAACACCGAGAGCGCCACCAACCTCATCGTGCTGACCAACAGCGGCGTGCAGGACCTCGCAGGCAATGCCCGCACGGGTACCGTTGCGTCGGGCAACTATGTGGTGGACACCAAGGCGCCGGTCTTCGCCTCGGCCACGGTCAACGACAAGACCCTGGTGCTGACCTACACCGAAGGCCTTGCGCTCGACGCAGCCAATCCGCCTGCGACGGGAGCCTTCAGCGTGATGGTGGGTGCCGCCCCCAATGCCGTTGCAGCCGTTGCCGTGAATGCGGCCGCCAAGACTGTCACCCTGACCCTGACCACCGCAGTGGCCAATGGCGACGTCGTGACCGTGGCCTACACCGACCCCAGCGGCGCCAACGACCCTGCTGCCATCCAGGACGCCGCCGGCAACGACGCCGCCACCCTGGCTGCCACGGCAGTCACCAACAACACCCCCGCACCCGAGTCGCCCCCGCCACCTTCGACCACCGTCGACGGCGTCCCCGTGACCACCGAACCGGGCCCCGGCGGCTCCACCGTCATCACCATCCCGGTGATTGTCCCCACCCGGCCCGATGTGCCGGGCACGCCCTCCCCGCTGGCCGACATTCCGCTCGTCAAGGGCGCCGATGGCCACCCCATCGTGGGGGTCAGCGTGCCCGTGGGTGTGGGCCTGCAGGCCGAGGGCCTGAGCGGCACGACCACCGGCTCAGCCGCCCTGGCCGAGCTCGGCTTCCGCATCGAACGCATTGCCGGCGACAACCCCGAGCTCATCAACGCCGGCCAGGTGTTCTATGCCAGCATGCCGCCCAATGACCCCCTGTCGGTGCAGATCCTGAAGCCCACGGCAGGCACCGGCTTCGATGCCACCGTGCCCCTGGTCATCACCGGCAGCAATGCACCCGCCGATGGCAAGCAGGCCATCATCCTGGATGCCCGCAGCCTGCCCAGCGGGGCCGTGATCCAGGTGGACAACATCGACTTCATCGCCGTGGTGGGCAATGTGCGCCTGATCGGCGGCGCCGGCCAGAACGTGGCCAGCGGCGATGGCGGCGCCCAGTGGATCGTGCTGGGCCCCGATGACGATGTGATCCATGGCGGCGCCGGCAACGACGTGGTCGGCAGCGAGGCCGGCGACGACCAGGTATACGGCGATGCAGGCGACGACATCGTGTTCGGCGGCGCCGGCAATGACCTGCTCTCCGGCGGCACGGGCAGCGACAAGCTCAACGGCGGCACCGGCTTCGACGTAGCGATCCAGGAAGGGGCGCGCAGCGACTACACGGTCACACTGGAGGGGGCCGGCATCAAGCTCACCCATACCGCTTCGGGCGTCTCCGACTGGCTGGTCGATGTGGAGCAGGTGCGGTTTGCGACGGGCCCGAGCCTCACGGTGGCGCACAGCGCCGCAGAAGAAGCCGGGGCCTATCTGTTCCAGAAGTGGCTGGGCCGCGATCTGAACCAGGGCGAGGGGGCGATCATCCAGACGCTGACGGGCAAGACGGCGCTGGAAGTAGCGACCTTGTTTGCACAGTTCTTCCCCGAGCAGAGTGGGGGCAGGACGCCGGCGCAATTGCTGGAAGGCATGGGTGCTGCAGGAGCAGTGCGCGTGGATGCCATCCGCGATGTGACCGTGACGGGCGATGCCGGCAACAACATCATCAGCCCGACCCTGGGCCTGGCGCGGTATGTGGACGGCGGTGCGGGCACCGACACAGTGGTGATCCCCGCGATCCTGGGCCAAACCCATGTGCAGGCCAACGGCAATGGATCGTTCACCCTGCAGCGCCTGACCGATGGCGCGATGCTGGACACCACGCGGGTGGAGCGGGTGACGTTCAGCGACACCAAATTGGCGCTGGACCTCGATGGCAATGCCGGCCAGGCGGCCAAGCTGCTCGGTGCCCTGGGCGGCCCGGCCCTGCTGGGCAACAAGGGCGTGGTGGGCGAGGTGATCCGCCTGCTCGACGCCGGGGCCGGCAGCCAGACCATCGCGGGGCTGGGGCTGCAACTCCTGGGGGTGAATACGCCCACGCAGATCGCGCAGATGCTGTGGGCCAATGTGGTGGGCCGTGCGGGAACGGACAGTGAGCTCAAGCTGCTCACCGACCTGATGGCCGGTGGGGTGTCAGCCAGCGACCTGGTGGTGATGGCGGCCAATCTGGATGCCAACGCAGTGCGCATCGACCTCGTCGGCCTAACGGCCAAGGGGATCGAGTTCGCCTGAAGCCTGCCCGGCATGCGCCAAAGGCAAGGCCAGGCCCCCCGGGCTGGCGGGCCCGGAAAGACCTGCAAATACCCTTGGTTCCCAGTTGCAATATGATACAGAACGCGGGCACTGCAGCGATGAAGCTGCAGGTTGCTGGGAGTTCAGCTTGAACGGCCATGAGGGCCCGCTCGATACCCGTACGGCATGAATCGAATGCCTTGCCACCAACAAGTGCGCTCCTATGAAAGTGGCAAATTCGCATGAGCACCGACTGGATTCCCTGTGAACTGACCACTGCCGGCCAGCGCAGCCTCGTCCGGTGGATCCACCCGGGCACCAAGCCACTGTTCACGGAACCCTTCTTTCACCAGACCATCGATGCGCTGGTCCAGGCGAACTCCGTGCAGAAGCTCACCCCCCTGGAGGCGCTGGCAGAGGTAGCGCCGGCCAAGGCGCCAGCGGGCTTCATCTTCCATGTGTCGCGCTGCGGGTCCACCCTTGTGAGCCGCAGCCTGGCCGGCATACCCCGCCACCGCGTGATATCAGAGCCTGCGCCCGTGAACCAGTGGCTGTTGGCGCACGGCCGGGACCCGCAGGCGAAGTGGCCGCAGCTCAAGGGCTTGGTACACGCCCTGTGCGGCACTGCAGCCGGTGTGGACTGCTTCATCAAATTCACCAGCTGGAACCTGTTGCACCTGCAGCAGCTGCTGGCGCTCTTTCCCGACACCCCCTGGGTCTTCGTCTACCGGGACCCGGTCGACGTGCTGCAGTCCCTGGTGGCTCGGCCACCGCGCTGGGCGGCCCACCCGCAACTGGCCCCTGCCCTGGGCGGCCACCAGGCAGATGGCACCGAGGCGTTGGCACAGCTTCTGCAGCGCCTGTTCGCCGCCCCACTGCCGCATTGGAGCGGGCAGGCTCTGGCGATCAACTATGCCCAGTTGCCGGCCGCCATGGCGGAGATTGCCGAGCACTTCGGCCTGCGCCTGGACGCTGCGGAGCAGGCGAGCATGGTGCACGTGGCGCAATTCGATGCCAAGCAGGCCGGTGAAGTCCCCTTTCGCCCGCGTCAGCGCGCCCCTGTGTCGGATGCCATGGTCAGCGCCATGGCGCCACTGAACCCGCTGTGGGATCAATGGCAGGCGATGTGCGCCCCATCGGAGGCACTGCATGCCCACTGAAGCCATGGCCAACCGCACACCGCCATCACCGCAGGCGCGCGACCAGCGCCTGCTGGAGCTGATCGGGGCGGGCAAGATCGCCCCGCCAGACAACGAAGTGCTGGCAGACATCCACCGGCGCCGGGGCGACCTGCCCGCTGCATCGGCGGAATACCAGCGCCTGCATGCCAAAAAGGCCGGAGCGCCTCGCATCGATCTGCTGCACGCCATTTTCAATCGCGGCAATGCACCGGCACGCCTGCCGCCATCGGATTTTGCACCTGCCCCGTTCGTGCAGTTCGATGGCTTCTTCGGCCATGCGCTGAACCGGCACCTGCTCGACTACGCGATCTCCCGCCAGGGCATCTTCAGGCCGACGGAGTTGCAGGCGGCAGACCAGTACGAAAAGCAGCGCAGCACGCTGGTCACCTACGACGTGGGGGCCCCGGGCGAGGCGATGCGCACCGCAGTCCGCGAGCGCCTGCCGCTGCTGTGCGAGCGCCTGGGCATGCCGGTGTTCGACATCGATTTCATCCAGCTCAAGATCGCGGCGTACGCGGCCGGCGACTTCTTCAAGGCCCACCAGGACAACGGGCTCAGCCATACGGGCCGGCGGATCAGCTTTGTCTACTACTTCCACCGCGAGCCCAAGCCCTACCGCGGTGGCGACCTGCTTCTGTACGACAGCCGCTTCAGCCCGCGCGCCTATGTGCGCAGCCTGTTCACACGCATAGTTCCGCACAACGACAGCATCGTGTTCTTCCCCAGCGAGTATTTCCACGAAGTGCTGCCCGTGGAAACCGCCACGCAGGACTTCAGCGCCAGCCGTTTCACCATGGCTGGCCATATCGGTTGACAGTGCACCACCGCTGTTTTCACCTCTATCCCTGCAAGCCACCGGCACCGCTCACGGTGCCATCGCTGCAGCCATCCATTTTTCTGACCACAAGGCACTGCCATGTCCACAACCCCCGCCACCCGTGAAGTCATCGCCATCGATGCCGGCATCGCCGACTGGGAGACGCTGGTTGCCAGCCTGGACCCTGCCATGCCTATCATCCTGCTGCCCGCAGGCGGCAACGGCCTCGAAGCCTTGGCGCTGGCGCTGGCCGACTACGGCACGCTGGACGCGCTGCACCTGGTCACCCACGGCTCCGAAGGGCAACTGCACCTGGGCGAACTGCGCCTGAACACCACCAACCTGGGAGAGCAGGCCCCTGCGCTCGCACAGATCGCCAGCCACCTGGCGCCGGGTGCGGACCTGCTGCTGTATGGCTGCTCGGTGGCCCAGGGTGAAGGCGGGCAGGCATTCGTCAACAGCCTGTCCGGCGCACTCAATGGCGCCGACATCGCCGCATCCACCGACCGCACCGGCGCGCTGGCGCTGGGCGGCGACTGGGACCTGGAGTATTGGGCCGGGCAGATCGAGACGATGCTGCCGTTCGATGCGCAGGACATCGTGGAGTACAGGGCGGCGTTCGCGGCGGATGACACCATTCTTGACACCACACCGCCCACGGTGTCTTCGATCAACCGCGTCTCCACCGCGACCACCAACGCTACCAGCGTCAATTTCACCGTCAAGTTCTCTGAAAGCGTCAGCGGGGTCGATACTTCAGACTTCTCCCTGACCAAAGGCAATACTGCCAACGGCACTATCTCCAGCGTGACGGGCAGCGGAAACACCTACACCGTAACGGTGAACAGCATCTCCGGTGATGGCACGGTGCGCCTGGACCTCAAGAGTTCAGGGACCGGCATCAAGGACACGTCCAACAACGCCATCCCCGGCGGCTACACCGCAGGCCAGCTGTACACCATCGACAACACGGGGCCCGCAGTCGCGTCGGTCAATTCCAGCTCCGCCAACGGCACTTACAAGGCGGGCGACTCCGTCAGCATTCGGGTCATCTTCAGCGAAACAGTGATTGTCACGGGTACCCCGCAACTGACGCTGGAAACCGGCGCCACCGACCAGGTGGTGAACTACGCCAGCGGCGGCAGCACCAACACCCTGACGTTCAAATACACCGTGCAGGCCGGTGACACCACGGCCGACCTGGACTACCTGGGCACGGCGGCGCTGGCGCTGAATGGTGGCACCATCAAGGATGCGGTAGGCAATGCCAGCACGCTTACGCTGGCGGCGCCCGGCGCGGCCAACTCGCTGGGCAACAGCAAGGCCATCGTGATCGACGGCGTGTCCCCCCAGATCACCAGCGTCAACTCCAGCACAGCCAACG
>NZ_JBWKYR010000004.1:0-269352 GCF_059423865.1 Acidovorax sp. GW458-11-26-14-TSB4 | reverse complement strand
ACGGCACCTACAAGGCGGGCGACACCGTCAGCCTGCAGGTCAATTTCAGCGAAGCCGTCACCGTCACGGGCACGCCCCAGCTCACGCTGGAAACCGGTGCCATCGACCAGGTGGTGAACTACGCCAGCGGCAGCGGCACCAGTGCCCTGACCTTCACGTACACCGTGCAGGCCGGTGACACCACGGCCGACCTGGACTACCTGGGCACGATGGCATTGGCATTGAACGGCGGCACCATCAAGGACGCGGCGGGCAACGCCAGCACGCTTACGCTGGCGGCGCCCGGCGCGACCAGCTCGCTGGGCAACAACAAGGCCATCGTGATCGACGGCGTGTCCCCCCAGATCACCAGCGTCAACTCCAGCACAGCCAACGGCACCTACAAGGCGGGCGACACCGTCAGCCTGCAGGTCAATTTCAGCGAAGCCGTCACCGTCACGGGCACGCCCCAACTCACGCTGGAAACCGGTGCCATCGACCAGGTGGTGAACTATGCCAGCGGCAGCGGCACCAGTGCCCTGACCTTCACATACACCGTGCAGGCCGGGGACACCACGGCAGACCTGGACTACCTGGGCACGGCGGCGCTGGCGCTGAATGGTGGCACCATCAAGGATGCGGCGGGTAACGCCAGCACGCTTACGCTGGCAGCGCCCGGCGCGGCCAACTCGCTGGGTAACAACCAGGCCCTGGCCATAGACGGAGTGGTACCGGTGCTGTCCTCCAGCACGCCGCTGGACAATGCCGCCGGCTTCAGTACCACCGCCAACCTCATGCTGAACTTCTCCGAAAACGTGGTGGCAGGGGAAGGCCTGGTGCTGCTCAAGAACAGCGCCGGCACGCTGATCGAGCAGTTCGATGTCACATCCGGCGAGGGCAGCCTGAACGGCAGCCTGAGCATCACCGGCGCTGCGGTCACCATCGACCCCCATGCCGACCTGGCCTACGGTACCAGCTACTACCTGCAGGTCGGGAGCCTGGCCTTCCAGGACGGCGCTGGCAACGCCTTTGCCGGCATCTCCGATGCCGAAGGCCTGAACTTCACCACGGTGGCCGCCCCAGCCCCCGCGCCCGCCCCGGACCCAGCGCCACCTGCGCCGTCACCGGCACCGACCGTGGTGGACGGAACCCCCGTACAGACCAGCACCGTGCAAAACGCGGATGGCTCCACCACGACCACGCAGAGCATTGCACCGGTCACCAGCGGCCGGCCCGAGAATGCAGGCACGCCCAACCCGCAGTTGGCCGACATACCGCTGGCCACCAGCAATGGTGAGACCCTGCTGCAGATAGGCCTGCCCACCGGGGCGGGCGCCACATCGCAAGGCTCCGAGCAGGCCACCAGCCCTGCGGCGCTGCGCCTGCAGCTTGTCACCGCCGCAGGGGCCGCTGGAGCGGGCGGGCTGGTGGACGCCATCGACTACTACCTGGCCACCGTGCCCAATGCGGGCCAGGTCGTCGTGCGCACTATCACCCTGGCGACCACCCCGGGCATCGCACCGGGCCAGCCCATCGCCATCACCGGTGCCGACGGCACCGGCGAAGGCAGCACCGCGCACCCTGACCGCCAGGAAGCCGTGGTGATCGACGCGCGCGGACTGCCTCTGGGCTCCGTGATCCAGCTGGACAAGGTGGAGTTCGCTCTCATCATCGGAGCCGTCAGGGTCATCGGCGGAGCAGGCCAGAACATCGCCAGCGGCGATGGATCGGCCCAGTGGATCGTGCTGGGCCCCGATGACGATGTGATCCATGGCGGCGCCGGCAACGACGTGGTGGGCAGCGAGGCCGGCGACGACCAGGTATACGGCGATGCAGGCGACGACATCGTGTTTGGCAGCGCCGGCAATGACCTGCTCTCCGGCGGCACGGGCAGCGACAAGCTCAACGGCGGCACCGGCTTCGACGTGGCGATCCAGGAGGGGGCGCGCACCGACTACACCGTGACCCTGGAGGGCGCAGGCATCAAGCTGACCCATACCGCCTCGGGTGTCTCGGAATGGCTGGTGGATGTGGAGCAGGTGCGCTTTGCCACCGGGCCCAGCCTCACGGTGGCGCACAGCGCGGCCGAGGAAGCCGGGGCCTACCTGTTCCAGAAGTGGCTGGGCCGCGATCTCACGCAGAGCGAAGGGGCCATCATCCAGACGCTTGCGGGCCAGAGCGCCGAGCAGGTGGCCACCCTCTTTGCCCAGGTGTTCCCGACCCAGGCTGCAGGCAAGACGGCTGCGCAACTTCTGGAGGGCATGGCCAGCGCAGGGGCCATCCGCGTGGATGCCGTGCGCGATGTCATCGTGAACGGCGATGCCGGCAACAACACCGTCAGCCCCGCATTGGGCCTGGCGCGGTTTGTGGATGGCGGTGCAGGCATCGACACCGTGGTCATCCCGGCCACGCTGGCCCAGACCTTCGTGCAGGCCAACGGCGCGGGCAATTTCACGTTGCAGCGCCTGACCGATGGGGCGATGCTGGGCGTCACAAATGTGGAGCGGTTCAGCTTCAGCGACACCAAGCTGGCGCTGGACCTCTCCGGCAATGCCGGCCAGGCAGCCAAGCTGCTGGGCGCGCTGGCCGGACCGGGGGCCCTTTCCAACAAGGGCCTGGTGGGTGAGGTGATCCGCCTGCTGGACGCTGGCGCCACCAGCCAAACCGTTGCGGGCCTGGGCCTGCAGCTGTTGGGGGCGAGCACCCCCACGCAGATTGCGCAGACGCTGTGGACCAGTGTGGTGGGCCGCGCGGGCACGGACGGTGAGCTCAAGCTGCTTACCGACCTGATGGCCGGGGGCACCGGTGCTGCCGAACTGGTGGTGATGGCGGCCAATCTGGACCTCAATGCAGCCCGCATCGATCTGGTGGGGTTGGCGGCCAAGGGGATTGAGTTCGCCTGAGCGGCGGGTTCCCGTCGGGGCCCTGCGGCCGGGTGTACGCCTTGGCGCCATCTGCCCTGGGCGCACGGGGGCCCGGGGCCCGTTGAATTCTTGCGGGCGTCACAATACCAGCGGACAATCCAGCATGGACTTGTCTGCCGATCTCCGAGCACTCCTTCCCCGCTGGCGGATCGACGGCGCTGACATGCTGCCGCCCAGCGATCCCGCGCACATCGAGGCCGTGTTTTCACGGCTGGGCCAACCCGCCACCGCCGAAGTGCTCACCCTGTACACCACCCTGGGCGGCATGGCGACCATGGACGGCGAGTTCTGGCGCTTGTGGTCGCTCGGCGAGGTCGAACGTGCCAACCAGGGCCCGCCCTCCGAATGGGGTGTGCAGTTTGCCGACTTCCTGACCCACAGCCACGTTTTTCGGCTCCGCACCACAGACAGCGGCCAGTCGGAAGTATTTGCCGACTCCCTGCAGCTTGGTAGCCCGCCCGTGCGCGTGGCGGCTTCGCTCAGCGAGTTTTTTGCCCTTTACCTGCAGCGCCCGGAACAGGTGCTGCAGCGCTGACCTGGTGGGGCCGCCCAGTCACACCGTGCCGGCCATGGTCAGCAACTGGCGCACCTGGCCCGGCAACGGTGCGCATTCGCCGCGCCCGAACCAGGGCCCCCAGCCCCCCAGTATCTTGCGCGAGAACCAGCCGCCCTCAGTGCGGTAGGCCTTGACCGATGCAGCCACGGTGCCGGTTCTGCGGTCCAGGTAGTCCGTCTGCTCCACGCGGATGGGGATCATCAGCCGGCCGGCCACCGTGCCATGGCCCTTGTGGACCTGGCGCAGGTCGCGCGCATGGGCCACCCGGAAGTGGATCTGCCAGGCGTTCTCGGGCCGGCACAGCGCCTCGAACTGCCGGGCGCCGGCAATCTCGTCGGCCATGGGCGCCAAGAACAGCAGGGGTGCGGCCACCAGCCACGCCGCCACCCTCGCTCCGATGGGCACCGGGATCCGCTTCACCAGCTTGAACGCCAACGTCGACACGACGCCCGCCCAGAACAGGACGACCAGCAGGAACAGAAGGGCAGACATGGGTTCGTGCAGCGAGCGAGAGAGCGGATGAGGGCCGGACGAATCTAACACCAGCCCCCATCACCTGCCTGCCCTCCCGTCGCCCCAGCGGCCCCGGCCAGCGCGCGCCAGCGTGGCTCAGATATCCATGGCCGGTTTGTGCTCTTCCGGCGGCACGAAGCGCCATTGCCCCACCAGCAGCGAGAACACGAAGGCCCCGGCCGCGAACAAGGCCAGCACGGCCAGGGCCGTGCCCCACTCGCCGCCCAGGGCGCCGAAGGCGCTGGCGCGCACGGCCTTGATGGACCAGGTGAAGGGCAGCCAGGGGCTGATGTCGCGGTAGAAGGCGCTGGTCAGCTCCACCGGCAGCACGCCGCCGGCGGACGACAGTTGCAGCACCATGAGGATCAGCGCAATGGCCTTGCCCACGTCACCAAAGGCACGCACCAGCGCCAGGATGACGAGCATGAAGGTCAGCGAGGTGACCGCCATGGACAGCGCCAGCCCGCCCATGTCCACGGCCTTGAGCCCCAGCATCAGCCACACCATGAGCAGCACGCAGGCCGCCTGCAGCAGGTTCACGCTCCACAGCACCCAGAGCTTGCCCAGCAGCAGCGACACGCGCGAATAGCCCGCCGCCTCCTCGGGCAGGCGGCGCAGGTGGAAGATGAAGGCCGTCATCACCGCGCCCAGCCACAGCGCGATGGGGATGAAGTTGGGTGCCAGGCCCGTGCCATTGTTCTTCACCGGTGCATCGATCTCGATCTGCGGCTTGACCGAGATCGCCAGGCCGCTGGCCGTGCCCTCGAGACCAGGGCCGCCCGAGGGCAGCGAGGCTTCGAGCGTATCCAGTCCCAGCACCAGTTGCGAAGACCCGTCCTTCACCTTCAGCAGGCCCGTGCGCAGCTCGCTGGCAGCACCCGCCAGCGCCTTGCTGCCGTCCACCAACTGGTCCACTTTCGCATCGGGCGGCACCTTGGCGGCCAGGGTCGAAGCGCCGGCCGCGTAGGCGCCAAAGCCGTCGGCCATCTGGGCCACGCCCTGGGACAAGGCCCCTGCCCCTTCGGCCAGCTTCGCCTGGCCCTGGCTGGCCTGCTGCAGGCCGCCGTGCAGCTGGGTGGCACCATCGGCCAGTTGCCCCGCGGCGCCAGACACCTTGTCGCCGCCGAAGAGCAGGGATTTGGATTCGTCGCGCAACTGCCCCGCCCCATCGGCCAGGCGCTGGGCGCCGTCTTCAAGCTGCGGCAGGGCCCGGCGCAGTTCCTCCTGGCCGCTGGCCAACTGCGTGGCGCCGGCCTTCAAGGCCTGCAGGTCCGCCGCCTCGGGCTTTTTCGCATCGAGCGTGCGCGCGCCCGTGCCCAATTGCTTCATGCCGTCGCCCAACTGCGCCACGCCGCTCGACAGGTCTGCCGCGCCCTTGGCCAATTGGGCCGAGCCGCCCTCGGCCTTGCCCATGCCGCTGTGCAGCGCCACCGCCCCGGCGCGCAGGCGGGCCACGCCATCGTGCAGGCGCTGCAGGCTGTCGGCCGCCGAGGAGCTGGCACCCAGCACCACCTCCCAGCGCTTTTCGTTGAGCGATTCGTTGACCTGGTGGCCCAGCTCCTCGGCAAAGCGCTTGGCAAAGCCCGCACCCGCGTAGTTGTTACCCTCCGAGGCGAACACCACCAGCTTGCCCGCGCCCGGCGATCCCGCAGCCATGGCCCCGGCGCTGAAGTCGGCGGGAATGACCAGCGCAAACAGGCTCTTGCCCTGGCGCACGGCACGCCGGGCCGCGTCCGGGTCGCCCTCTTCGTAGAAGCCGAACTGCTGCTTGTCCTTGAGCGTCTGCGCCAGGTCCATGCCCAGGTTCACCGCCTGGCCATTGGCCATGGCGCCACGGTCCAGGTTGACGATGGCGGCCGGCAGGTTGCCGGTGTGGCTGGTGGGGTCCCACACCGATTCGAGGTAGATGAAGGCGTAGAACGCCGGGATCACCACCACGCCCAGCAGGGACCAGCGCAGCTTGGGAAAGCTGCGCAGCAGCCGCGCCTCGAGCATCGAGACGCGCAATGCGTTGCTGAACAGGCGCATGGGCGGCGGGTCGGCTTGTGTCGTGTTGTTGTGTTTTTCGGGACAAGGCGAACAGGCCCTTGCGGCGGTGCGCCACAGGCCCGGCGGATGCCCTGCCGCCATGCCCGGAGTGTGCCCTGAACCGCGCGTATCCGCAGGGATTGCCGGCCCGGCGGCACCGCGCAAATGTGTAAAGATTTATGTAGCCTGCGGCCACGCAATGGTCCTGGGGCCCGTGGCCCGCCGCACCATGACAGGGCGCCGCCTTATGGACTGCGGTGCGGCTGGCCGGGCGCGTGGGCCCGGTGCACTTACCTGGCGGCAGAGGGGGCGGCCGGGCCGCCCGCGGCGCGGATCTTCTCCAGTTGCTTGCCGAACCACTGGGCACTGGGCTGGACCGTGCCGCTGCAGCGCACCTGGTAGGCCTGGCCCGAGGCACTGCTCGACGAGGCAGCCAGCTCGATGAACTTTTCTGCGCTGGGCAGGGTGGACCGTTTTTCGATGTACTCCAGCTTGCGCAGCAAGTGCGTCCTGGCCTGCGCGGCCCCATGCCAGGAGCCATTGCGCTGGAATTCGCAGCCCGAGGTCTGGAGCGCGGCCAGCAAGGCGTCGATCTCTCCGCGCACCGGCGCGGCTGCGGGTGCCGCGGCAGAGATGCCGGCCACCAGGCCGAACCAAAGACCGATCAGAGTGCGCAGCATGTATCTCGCCGTTCCGGGAAAAGAAAGAGGGTGGCGCCCGCCCGGCGCCAGGATGGGTGGGTGGACTCGCGCCGCCTGCAGCAGCAGGCAGCCCGTGGTGGGCCCATTGTGCCCGGACTGCGCGCCCCGCTCAGTTCTTCTCGCCGGAGGTGATCTGCCCGGCCTTGACTGCGCCCTTCGTCTCGGCCTTCACCTCGGCGCGGTTGCGGCCATCGGTGCTGGGCTTGACCTTGCCATCGACCGGGTGCGCCTCGCCCCCACGCGCGATGTCGCCACGCTCCCTGGCTGCCGCGGTTTCGGCCTTGCGGTCGGCACGTGTCTTGGCGGAGTCGAGCTTGGGTTGCTGGTTGGTGCTTTCGCCGCGCGGGATGGCACCGGCGGCATTGGCGGCATTGGCTTCGGATTTCACCTGCTCGCGCGACTCGGTCTGGGCCTGGGCTGTGCTGAAGGCAAGCGCCAGGGCGGCAGCGCCCAGGAGGGTGGTGGTGGTGGGGTTGATCTTCATGGGTTTCTTCTGTGGTGGTGCCAAAAAGTTGCAGCGAAAAGTGCTGGCTAGGGCGTGCGCGCGGCGGCATACGGGTAGACCAGCGGGCCCGAGGCCAGCTCGGGTGGCCAGACCACGGCCTGCCCTGCCCCGCCCTGGAATTCGCCCAGCGCATGGCCCGCAATGCCCTGGAACTGGACCTGCAGCACGCGCGGCACGGCCCACTCCCCGCCGGGGCCGAAGCGCACCGGTCCCATGACCGTGTCGAAGGTCGCGGCACGCGCATGGGCGCCCAGTCGCGCATCGTCCAGGCCCTGGGTGGCCTGCACGGCCTGCTCCAGCACCTGCATCTGCGCGTAGGCCAGCGGCGCGGTGTAGTGGCCGAGCAGGTCGACCCCGGCATCGGCCGCGCGGCCCTGGTAGCTGGCGAGAAAGTCCTGCACGCCCGGGAACATCAGCGCCGGGCTGGGCGCCCAGTACTCGTAGTTGACGAAGCCGTTGAGCAGGGGGCCCAGCGCGGTCTTCACCGCCGTGGCCTGCGGCCCGATCATCGAGGCGCCGACCATCTTCGGCCGGTAGGCGTGGGCATGCACGGCCCGCACCAGCGCGATGGAATCCTGCAGGTACGAGCAGATGAACAGCAGGTCGCACCCGCTCGCGGCCACCGCGTCCATCACCGGGGTGAAGTCCTCCGTGGCCAGCGGGTAGACCGCCTCGTGCACTACCTCGAAGCCGAAGCGCGCGGCGTTCTGCCGGGCGCCCACGATGGGGTTCCTCGCAAACACGGCGTCGGCGGACAGCAGGGCCACCGTGCGTGGCCGCGGCACCTGCTGCGCAGCCAGGGCGAAGAAGCCCTCGGTCAGCGCCGCATTGGGGTCCGGCCCCGTGGGGATCATCGCGAAGTAGTTCGCATAGCCGAGGGCGCTGTTCACCCCCAGGCCCTGCAGCCCGATGAAGAAGCGCTGGCGCTCCATCACCAGCGGCATGGCCGGGGCGATGCTGTTGGTGCCGTAGCCGCCGATCACCAGGTCCACCCGGTCTTCGTCGAGCAGGCGCTGGTACAAGGCGGGCACGGCAGCGGCGTCGGCATGGTCGTCATGGCAGACCAGCTCCACCGGACGGCCCAGCAGGCCGCCGCGGCGGTTCACATCCTCCAGCCAGATCGCGTGCGCCAACTGCGCCGAGCGCGCGTTCGCCGCCACCGGGCCGGTCAGCGACAGGCAGTACCCGATGCGAATGGGGCCGGTCTTGGCGACTTTGGGGCTTGCGGGCATCAGAAAGACTCCTCGGGTCGGGTTGGGGGCAATCAGTGCGAGGGGTCGAGAAAGACGAACAGCGTCTTTATCCTTCCGCCCTGGAAATGGGCCACGTCCGTACCGGTGACGGCGATGCCGCCGCCTGGCAGGCTGCCCTGCCAGCGCAGGCGTCCGGTACCGTGGTGGCCCACGGCCGGCCCGACGCCGGTGAAGCGGAAATCCGGTGGCAGGTTGGCGAGCAATGCCGACACGGCCTGGCCGATGGCTGCGTGCCCCGTGACCGAGCCATGGGGTTCATGGAGCACGGCATCGGCAGCGTAAAGTGCCTGGATTGCCACCATGCGCCGCGCGGCATCGCGCTCGCTGAACACGCGCGCCAGGTTGCCCTGCATGAGCGCGTCGTAGTCCACCGCGGCGTCTTCGGGTGCTTCAAGCGTCTGGTTGGTGGCCGCCTGCACCGCGGACTCGTCGGCCGAGAACATGGCCACGCCCGCCGTGCCGGCGCCGGGCGGGATTTCGTCCTGCAGCACGTCCCAGTGCTCGGCCAGCCGTCCGTCCTCGATGCGGAAGATGTCCACCACGACCTGCGGCTTGGGCGCCCAGCCGCGGATGCGCCCGTGGATGGCGACGTACGCCCCTTCGGCGATCACCATGCCGGGTTCGTAGTACACCTCTGGCGGCAACTGCGCCACCAGCGCGGCCAGTGCCTCGCGCCCCTGCGGTATGCCGGGGTTGTGCTGCACGTAGCCCGGCGCATACAGCCGCTCGACCACCGAGGCATCCCGGCGCTGGAACAGGGCCGTCATGGCTTCGAGCACCAGGGCCCGGTTCGGGTTGCTGTCTGCGCGCCCCGTCATTGCGCGGCCCCCGTGCCCTGGCCCACCATGCGGATGGGCGCCTGCATCTTCAGGAAGCGGCCATCGGGCAGCGTGGCGTAGGAGTGAAGCACCATTTGCACAAAATCCTCCAGGTGCACCACGGTGGCGCGGCTCGCCTCCTGCCAGCTGACCAGGAATACCCCGGGGCGCACCGTGGTCACGTCGAAACGGACCGTTTCGGTTCGCGCAAACGGCCCGTCGGCAATATCGAAGCGCATTTCGCGGCCGGGCAGCGTTTTCAATCGAACCGAGAATTCATCGAACGCTGCATCGAATACCAGTCCTGCTGGATATTCGGTGGCAGTCGATATGTCCCCGGCCCCTTCAATAATCGAATTCGTCAATGGCAACCTTTCAACAATCGTTGCCGCAACTATCCCCGAGGGGGCATGGGCCGGCAATGGCCAAATTTGCGCTTCGCTGTCTGAAATTGCGGTGCTTGCATCGGGGTATTCACCCGCAAGAATGCACGGGGATGCAACAGCAGGCCCCACCGTCGCCACAGCGTGGCCTGCATGGCCTTTCGATGCTGCGGCGTGCCTTCTGGAACTCCGCGCGCAGCAGGTGGCGGCTGTTGTCCAGCAGCGCGCCACCCGGCAGCTGCGCCGCCTCCACATCGCCCCAGGCCTTGGCGGGCGAATCGGCCAAGGCCTGGGCCTGGCCGTACACCATGCCCACCCGGCCTGCGGCCAGCTCCGCGGTGGGCGGCAGGCGCCCCTGCCGGTCGGCCCCGGTGGCGGGATCTGGGGCAGCCACCCCGTCCACCCGCTGGTCGAACGCCTGGCGCAGTTGCTCTGCGGGGGCCGGCGGGCGCTGCACCGAGCCGAGCGTGCGCACCTGCGCCGCGCTCCACTACCCGTCGAACAGGCTGGCCATCTGCGGGACCACCGGGCCGGCGATGAGCACGTCGCAGTCGAAGAAGTTGTACTGCGCACTGCGCAAAAAGTACTCGTCACCCACGTTGCGGCCACCGGCAACGGCCAGCGCACTGTCGGCGCTGAACATCTTGTTCAGGCGGCGAACCGCTGGCCCACGCAGCCGCGCGCGGGAAATGGGTGGAACAGGCGCACCTCCACCTGGGGATGGGCGCCCAGGCCATGCAGCCGCAGCAGGCGGGCAGGCAAGTGCACAAGCAGCTTCATCCATCCAGTTTGACGGCAGGCCATCTACGACTTTCGCTCGCGCCGCCAGGTGGCCGGCGCCGTGCCGGCGATGCGCCGGAAGGTCTTGCCGAAATGCACCGCATCGGCAAAGCCGGTGGCCTCCGCAATGGCGTCGAGCGATGCCTGAGTACCCAGCAGCAGGGACTGCGCGCGGCGGATGCGTGCCTCCAGTTGCCAGCGGTACGGGGCAAGCCCGGTGGAGGCCTTGAACGCGCGGCTGAAGTGCCATTGCGACAGCCCCACCAGGCTGGCCAGCTCGCCCAGGGTCACATGGTCCGGCAGGCTGGTCTCCAGGTAGTCCAGCACCCGCCGCAGCTGCCAGGGAGCCAGGCGCGCGGTCGCCGGCGAGGCAACTTCGGCCGGTTTCAAAAAGAGCTGTGCGGCCAGCACCGCAGTGAGCCCGTCGCCATAGAGCTGCATGGAGGGGTCGGGGTCATCCACCACCTCGGCCAACAGCCGCACGATGCCCCAGATGCGGTCGTCGACAAACCGCAGCCGGGGGACCTCGGCCGCGCAAGCGTCGAGCCGTGAGGACAGGCGCTCGCTGAGCGCGCCAAAGTCGAACTCCAGCGTGGCGTCCTTCACATAGTGCGCATGGGCGCTGAAACCCCACACCTGCAAGCCGGCGGGCGCATACAGCATCTGCCTGCGCTGGTAGGCAATGGGGCATGGCGTGCTTTCATGCAGGCGCGGCTCGGCATGCGCGCCGGTTTCTTCCAGCACCACGCTCAGGCGCGCCTGGCCACTGCCGGGCAACGGGTGAATCACCCTGCCGTCGCAATGAAACTCCGTGACGCAGAGGGAAACACCATTCCACTGCCGCTGCAGCGGCGATACGTCCAGAATATTTTCAGGCAGCACATGGGAACCATCGACCCTGGCATTCATATGAAATCAGAAATTCCCTGCATATTCACCCTCGGCACGGAGGGTGATGATGAACACCCCCGAGCTTAGGGATGTACGCGGGACCTGACCAGGGCCTGCTAACACTTTTTTCGGGGATCGCGTTGATCGAGTCCCGCAATGGCGCCATCGTGGCCAGCCCGGCCTACCTGGCCGCGCGGGGCACGCCCCAGGTCTTGCAGGACCTGGTGGCGCACGACTGCGTGACGTTTCGCGACCCCAGTGCCCGCGCCACCTGGCGCCTGGCCGATGCAGCCGGCAGCGCCGAGGAGGTGCTGGTCACCGGCCGCTGCAGTCGGTGGTGGACCCGGACAGGGCCCGCCTCAGCACTCGTACGGTTCGATCCTGAAGACCTGCGGCACACCCGCCTGGCGGCAGCCCTGCACGCAGCGGTACACGGGCCAGTGGCGGTCGCCGCAAACCTTCTTGTTGCCGGGCACCCGGCGGTAGGTGGTGCCGGCCAGCACCGTGCTGCCATCGGCACGGCAGGCAAAGCCGGAGACCATGTCCGGGGCCAGCTGGCACTGGCTGTCGAAGGGAACCACCACGCCCGGTGCGGCAGCCTGGGCCGCGGCAAGCGGCTGCTTTGCCGCGGGCCGAAGCGGGTTCACCCACAGCATCAGCTTGCCGTATTCACAGCCCCCATCGTTGACGGTGACTTCATGGGTGGCGGAGCGGCCCGTCCAGTCTTCGGAGCAGCCGGCATGCCCTGCCCCGCTCAGCAGCAGGGCAGCCGCCAGGACCAGGCATGCGCGCAGCATCCGCATCGGAGGGTCAGATCGGCTGGGCGATCAAGTCATGCCCGCGCACGCCCACGATGCGGGCGCGCGTGAACTCGCCCACCTTCATGGTCTTGCTGATCTTCTCGGGCGGCAGCAGTTGCACCGTGCCGTCGATCTCGGGCGCATCGGCATACGTGCGTCCCACGCCGCCCTTGCGGCCCAGGCCGGGGGCCGAATCGACCAGCACCTGCATGGTGGCGCCCACGCGGCGCTGCAGGCGGGCGATGGAGACCTCTTCGGCCACGGCCATGAAGCGGGCGCGGCGTTCCTCGCGCACTTCCATGGGCAGCATGCCGGGCAGCTCGTTGGCGGCGGCGCCGTTCACGTCGCTGTAGGCAAAGCAGCCCGCGCGGTCGATCTGCGCCTCGCGCACGAAATCCAGCAAGTGCTCAAACTCCGCCTCCGTTTCGCCGGGGAAGCCAGCGATGAAGGTGCTGCGGATGACCAGCTCGGGGCAGACCTCGCGCCAGCGCTGGATGCGCTCCAGGTTGCGCTCGCCGCTGGCGGGGCGCTTCATGCGCTTCAGGACATCGGGGTGGCTGTGCTGCAGCGGCACATCCAGATAAGGCAGCACGCGGCCCGTGGCCATCAGCGGCAGCACATCGTCCACGCTCGGGTAGGGGTACACGTAGTGCAGGCGCACCCAGGCGCCATAGGGCTCGGCAATCTCGCCCAGGGTCTGCACCAGCTCCAGCATGCGCGTCTTCACGGGCTTGCCGTCCCAGAAGCCGGTGCGGTACTTCACGTCCACGCCGTAGGCAGACGTGTCCTGGCTGATCACCAAGAGCTCCTTCACGCCGCCTTCGAACAAGGCCTTGGCCTCGCTCAGCACGTCGCCGATGGGGCGCGACACCAGGTCGCCGCGCATCGAGGGGATGATGCAGAAGGTGCAGCGGTGGTTGCAGCCCTCGCTGATCTTGAGGTAGGCATAGTGCTTGGGCGTGAGCTTGATGCCCGCCACGCCGAAGCCCCCGGGCACCAGGTCGATGAAGGGATCGTGCGGCTTGGGCAGGTTCAGGTGGACGGCATCCATCACCTCCTGCGTGGCATGCGGGCCGGTCACGGCCAGCACGCTTGGGTGCATCTGGCGCACCATGTTGCCGCCGTCTTCACCGGCACGCGCGCCCAGGCAACCGGTGACGATGACACGGCCGTTCTCGGCCAGCGCCTCGCCAATGGTGTCCAGGCTTTCCTTCACGGCATCGTCGATGAAGCCGCAGGTGTTGACGATGACGAGATCCGCCCCCTGGAAGGTCTTGGAGGTCTCGTAACCCTCGGCGCTCAACTGCGTCAGGATCAGTTCGGAATCCGTGAGGGCCTTGGGGCAGCCAAGGCTCACAAAGCCGACTTTGGGTGTTTTCGTGGGGGACAGTACTTCGCTCATATCCCCGTATTGTCCCAGTTCCGGGGGAAAACGGCTATTTCAGGGGTTCTGGGGTCGCTGTGGAAGACCTGGCGGATGGACTGTGACCGCATATTTTGATGCAGGCCGGGAATCGACCCGAAGCCGAATGCCTCTGAACCTTGGAATTCGGACAGGCGGACTCAGGCTGGAAGCGGGTATTCGCAGGTGTACGGCCGGCACCCGCTATCGACCCCTTGCAGACCTTCGCTGTTGCATAGACCGGCCGTTCGTCAGCTGGCCGTTCCGTGTCGCAACCCATCGGGTGTGCAGCCGGTCCAGCCGTGGAAGGCCCTGAAGAACGAGTTCGGGTCCTCGAAGCCGAGCAGGAACGAAATCTCGCTGTTCGACAGCGTCGTCTGCGACAAATAGTGGCGCGCCAGTGCCTCACGGATTTGATTGACCAGCGACTGAAACGTCTCACCGTCTTCTCCCAGCCGACGCTGCAGCGTTCGCTTGCTCATCGCAAGGCGGCCGGCGACAGCGTCCATCGATGCCTGCCCGCTGGGCAGCGCCTCCAGCAGCAGGGCGCGCACACGTTCGCTCGTGGACGCCGTCGCGTCGAGTTCCATCAGGCGGCGGCGAAGATCGGGCTCGAAGACTTGCCAGATCCCGTCGTTGGCGGTCAGGAACGGCAGTTCGGCGTCGGAAGCTGAGAAGGTGATGCTGGCCGCCTTGCCTTTTCGGATCGGCGCGCCGAAGTAGCGTTCGTAAGCAAGCCGCGGTTCCGGGGTGGTGGGCATGGTCACCTGAACGGCCCGGATGGGTTCGCGCGTCGCCATTTGCACCAGGCGCACGAAAAACGCCAGTTCACTGGTCACCACGGCCAGCGGTGGCGTGACTCTGGCGTCCAGCCAGCGCGGGCACAGCGTCAAGGCCCCACGCTCGTCGACCGACACGTCCAGCGCCATCGGCGCCACCAACCTCTTGTAGTGAGACAGGCGTTGTGTGGCCAGCCGCAGATTCGGGCTGCACAGCGCTGCGAAGATCGGCGGCGAGAAGATCTCGGGCGTGATCGCGTCGACCAGCCGCAGCGGGAACAGGGGGTCGCCCACGGCTGCTTCTAGGCTGCGCCAGAAGTTGAAGTATTCAGCCGTGCCCAGCCCGACCTGCGGGCGCGCCAACAGATCTTCCGGCAAGCCGGCGCGGCGCATCACGTCGGCCGGCTTCACGCCCAGATCCTTGAGCAAGGTGCGCCAGCCGGCCTCCACGGGGAAGGTCTTGGCTTGTGTCATGCCTGTCTCCTTGGGGAATGCGCTCAGGCGACCTGGCTCATGATGGCCTTGTCGAAGACCCGATCGCCGAAGAACTTGCGAAGCAGGATCATCGGGCGCGCCAGCTTGCCGACGGCGTAGCGCGTGCGCGGCTTCCTGGCTGCGATGGCTTCGACGATGGCGTCCACCACCACCGAGGGCGGCGAGGCCGCGCCGGGTTTGCCATAGGAATCGCGTGTGCCCTTGGCCATGCCCTGAGCAAGCGCCTTGTACGGGCCCTGACCGGAACGCTTCAACATGGGGTTGAGCAAGACATTGCCGAACTCGGTCGCAATGATGCCGGGTTCGATGATGACCACGTCGATGCCGAAAGGTGCCAGCTCGATGCGAAGGCAGTCGCTCCAGCCCTCGATGGCATGCTTCGTCGCGTGATACCAGGCGCCCAGCGGGGTGTAGATCTTGCCGCCCATCGACGACAGGTTGACGATCTTGCCCGCACCCTTCTTTCGCATGGCCGGCAGCAGCAGTTGTGTCAGACGCGCCATGCCGAAAAGGTTGACTTCGAACTGGTAGCGCGCGTCGGCCATGCTGGTCTCTTCGACCGAGCCGTACATGCCGAAGCCGGCGTTGTTGATGAGCACGTCCACGCCGCCGTGGCCAGCGGTGATGGTCTGGACCGCCGCGACGATGTCGTCGTCCTGCGTGATGTCCATCTTCAATGCGATCGCGCCCATGGCTTGGAGGTCTTGCATCTGATCGAGTCGGCGTGCGGCAACGTAGACCGTATGCCCATCGCGCAGCAAGCGCTTGGCGGTTTCCTTACCCATGCCCGACGATGCGCCGGTGACAAGAATGGTGCTCATAGGGTTCCTCTGTTCGGTGGTGGTGCCCGTTGCGGTGGTGAACAGGCGGTGAACAGAAGTCTAGGCAGCGCGACACGGCTTGAGACTAGCAGAACGCGCCATAACACCAACCATCGGCGCCACGCTATTCACCCCAGTCGCGCCCACCTCCTGCGCGCAGGGCGAGGGCTCAAGGACTGCGTGTGGCCGAGAAAAGGGATATGGAGGGGGCTCTTCAGGGACATGAAGGCGTTTTCACGGCTGCCGCGAGCCCAGCTACCCACTCACCTCCACCCGCACGACATGCCCGCGCTCGATGAAACAGGTGAAATGGCGCCGCGCCGTGCCGTCCTGCAGGCATTCAAACGACAGATCCCAGGGCTTCAGTTCGTCGCCATCGGCCGGAATGGACAGGGCCACCCAGGCGAAGGCCTCGCGCCAGTCGGCCGGAAACGGCCGGCGCACCCAGTCCTCGTACTCGCCCACCAAAAGGTCCTCTGCCTTGTGGAAGGCTGCCTCGGGGTAGTGGACATAGCGCTCGAAGAACGCCACCTGCGCAGGCACCGGTTCCGCCTCGCCGGGGGCTTCGATGGCCAGGGTGAGGGGCCGGCCGCCGAGCTCGGTTTCGCCTTCCCAATAGGCGCCTGACTTGGTGCGCATGAGCAGCAGGTCGCCCAGCACAGGGTGTGCCATCCGGCGGCTGGCGCGGTCCGACAAGAAAAGGCGCTGAAGAAAACCCATGGCTTGCCTGTGCGATTCAATCCTGCATGGCGTCAGATGCTAGCAGGCCTGCCCCTGGCTGCCCAGCGGTCGCTGTCGAGCGGCAGGCAGCCATGCCCGCCACCGAAATCAGGCAGGTTGCAGGCTCAGGCCTGTGCCTGGTCCGCCGCCAGCACCTGCGGGTCGAACACCACGCCGGCCAGCACCTGGATCTGGGCGAGGGTGGCGCGTTGCGCCTTGAACTCGGGCAGCTCCAGCCCCTCGTAGGTGAGGCCATAGGCCTTCACCGCCGGCGTCTGGTCGAACACGTAGCCGTAGGCCTGCAGCGGTGCGTCGTTGCGCCGCGATGCGCGCACCACCACCACCTTCCAGAAGCGGGCCGGCACCTTCACCCCGGCCGTGCCCAGGCCCTGGGCGCCCAGCATGCCCTGGAACACGGGCCCGGCGAACAGCACCGCCTTGCCGCCACCGGCCTCGATCTGCTTGGCCAGTTCCACCTCGAAATGGCCCCAGATGCCGGTGGTGCCGGGCGCATACACGTTCTGGCCACTGCCGTCGCGCGGGCGCTCCTGGTTGAAGGCCTCGTGCTGCGGCGTGCAGTTGGTCCAGTGGTAGGTGTCCGAGTTGGCGTACTCCGTCTCCAGCCCCGGCGCACCCCAGCAGTTGTCCTCGCGGCGCACAACGTGGCCCCGGTCCACGCGCCGGGCGGGCTGGTAGATGTCCTGGTTGTAGAGCTGGCAGTCGGGTGGCACGCGCGGGTCGGGGCGCCAGTTCTCGCCGCCCAGGGCGGCGCGCGGGCGCGTGTCCTGGCGGGCGATGTCGCGGTAGTCCACGTTCGACGCGGTCCACTGGCACATCATGGCCTTCTTGTTCATGGCCAGCGAATAGTGGTGGTAGCGCAGCTCCAGCGGCTGGGCCGTGTCGCCCGCCTCGCTGAGGTCGAGCTCGGGCACGTCGGCATACTCGGCGTGGAACGCCTGGTAATCGGCGATGGAATACATCTGGGCCAGCAGGTCGGCATCGACGACCTGGGGCGGCGCGATGCTGCGGCCCAGAAAGCGGCGGTCGTAGCCTTTGCGCTCGGCGTAGCCGGGGTCGAAGACCAGCGTTTTCTCGGCAGCGGCAGGGGCCGGCGGTGCGGCAGCAGCCACCACGGCCACCACGGGCGCTGGCGCGGGCGCCGCCCCGGCAGCAGGCCGCACGCCCCCCGGCACCTCGCCGTAGTACTGGTGGATGGTGACCGGGCCGCTGAAGTTGAACTGGACGGGGCCCATGGGCATCGCTCCGGTAAGGGGGGTGGAAAGGGATGCGCTTTCCAGGTAGGCTGCGGGCTGCTGCACCGGGTCGCTCGTGGACGCGAGCAGCGCCTGCAGCAGCGGCTGCTCGGCCACGGACACCTGCGCCGCACGCAGCCGCTCGACGATGAAGCTCACGCGCGTGCCTTCGTTGGCCACCCAGGCGATCTCGGTCTCATCGCCGTCCTCCTGCCACACGCCGCCGCGCTGCGTCATGATCTCGCCGGCCGCGTTGAGCCGGGGCACGGCCGAGTGGTGCAGGCCCACCAGTTCCCAGTCCGTGTTGAACACCGGCGACCCGGAGGAGCCGCGGTCGGTGTCGGCCTCGTACTGCAGGTAGCCGCTGTCCAGGATGTCCACCAGCTTGTTGTCGGAGATGGCGAACTGGCGCTCGCCCCCGCCCGGGTGCTGCACCAGGTTGACGGGCTGGCCGGTCAGCACCTTGCCGGTGGCCTCCACCAGGCGCAGAAAGCCCAGTTCGGACAGCAGCTCGTTCTCCAGCCCGCGCTCCTTCACCGCGACGAGCGCGAAGTCGAGTCTGGCGTCGGAGAAGAAGAAGCGCTCCGGGTCCAGCTCATAGTGCTTGCCGGGCCGCACGCCCTTGTCGTCGCGCACATGGTGGAAATTGGCGGCGAAACCCGCCGCATCGCCCCGCACCTGGAAGACATGGTGGTTGGTGAGCAGCAGGCAGGGGTGCACCAGGAAGCCCGTGGCCACGCCCTGCGGCTCATACCCGCGGCCAGGCAGGGTCACGATGCGCGCGACCGGCGCGGCGGCCTTGCCCGCCTGCACGCTGGGGGCGAAGGGAACCGGGTCCCAGGTGCCGTTGATGGTGCGCTCGGTGAAGCGGCTGGTGCCGGAGAGCTTGCGCGCCTCGCGGGCAGTCCATTCCACCTGCCGCTTGGGCGTGTCGGCCGCGCCGATGCCTTTGTCGCGAATGCGCCGCAGGCCCTCCTCGCGCTGCGCCGTGCGCTCGGCCCAGCGCTTGGCGGATTGCCGCCACAGCGCGTGCCGCGCCTCCAGAATGCGCCCCATGATCGACGACATACCCCCTCCTTGCGCACGGCATCCGCCACGCACCGTTGGTTGAACCGCGCCAGGCGGTTGGCGTTGCACCAGGGCGATTTCTAGCGCAGGAATGTGACAAAGGCATGTTTTATTTGGCAGGCCATGCCTTCAGCCCGGTCTTGCGGACACCACGGGGCCTCCGTTCCGGCGCGATGCAGGGCCTGCCCCTCCACCTGCGCAGACCGTCCTGCGCCGGCCACCGGGCGCTGGTCAGAACCCGCTCTCGCGCACCGCCACCGCAGCCAGGCGCTTCAAGGTGCGCAGCAGCACGCTCTGCGCCTCGGCCTCGATGCTCACATGCCCGCGCGCCTCCCGGGCCTGGGGCAGGGGCTGTGCCAGGCGCAGCCGCACGCGGTACAGGGCCTCCACCGGGGTGGTGGCCGACTGCCCTTCGGTCTGCGTGGCGATGGGCCCGCCGTAGCGGGCGGCCAGCATGGCGTGGGGCAGGCGGGCGGTGCGGGTGGTGTCGATGCTGACGACCGTGGCGTCCACGCTGTTCCACTGCTGGTGCAGGCGAAAGCGCGCGTGCGCGCCGGGCACGATGCGCTCGACCTCGCGCTGCTCCACATAGGCGTCCACCACCCAGCTCGAAGGGTCGAGCAGCACGCCCAGTTGCGTCTTGGTGCCCACCCAGGTGCCGGGCTGCACGGCGGGGTCCACATCGGCCCACTGGCCGGCGAAGTCCGCGGCGATCTGCAGGCGGCCGGTCTCTTCCAGCACGGCCTCGGCTTCGGCCAGTTGCTCCTGCAGCCGGCCGGTGGCGGTCTTTTGCTGCTCCATGCCGCGCTCGTCCGCGACCAGGCCGGTCAGGCGCTGCTGCAGCGCTTGCACCAGGGCATCGGTGCGCACTTCGCGCGCGGCCAGGTCGGGCGCCTCGAACTGGGCCAGCGGGGCGCCCTGCCCCACCGCCCCGCCGGGCGCAACGCGCGTGACGCGCGCCGCAAACGGGGCGAACACCAGCTGCTGGCGCTCGGCGCGGGCCACGCCGGAGGCCTCGACCTGGGTCGGCCACGGAACGGCCAGCGCGACCAGCAGCGCGGCCGGTAGCATCCACAGCACAAAGCGCCTGCCCGGGCGCACCTCGGACCAGCGCTGGCGCCAGACGGTGATTTCAGACCAGAGGGGACGCACGATGAACCACACCACTTCCACGGCAAACAAGAAAATGCCCAGCACCTTGAAGAACATCAGGTACACGGCGACGGCGATGCCCAGGAACACCACCAGCCGGTAGACCCAGGTGAACACCGCAAAACCCACCAGCGCACGGCGCTGGCGCGCGGTCACGGGCTCCGGGTCGGGCTCGTCCCAGCCCAGCAGGGTGCGGCGCAGCCAGGCGCGCGCGATGGCGCCCGAGCGCTCGTGCAGGTTGGGGTAGTCGAGGAGGTCCGAGGCGATGAAATAGCCGTCGAAGCGCATGAACGGGCTGGCGTTCAGGGCCAGCGACAGCACCCAGCCGGTGGTCGCCAGGTAGAGCATGGCCTGGCGCAGCGGGCCGTCGTCCAGCAGCGCCCAGGCCAGCGTGGCCAGGCCCGCCAGCGCCATCTCCACCGCAATGCCGGCCGACGAGATCGCCAGCCGCTGGCGCGGCGTGCGCAGCTTCCAGGACTCGCTGGTGTCGGTGTAGAGCATGGGCCACAGCACCACCAGCGCCACGCCCATGTGCGCCACGCGCACCCCGTGGTGCGTGGCCACGAAGGCATGGCCCAGCTCGTGCAGGGTCTTGGAGACGGCCAGCGCGATCAGGAAGCCCAGGATGCCGCTGGGCGAGAGGATGTCCATCACGCCATGGGTGAAGCTGTCCCACTGCCGCGCCACCATCACGATGCCGAGCAGCGAGGCCAGCACGATGGCCGCGATGCCCGGCCCCGAGCACAGCGGCCGCACAAAGGGCAGCAGCGCCGCCAGCCAGCGCTCGGGCCGTACCAGGGGAATGCGGATGAACAGGTAGTGGTGCAGCCACCAGCGCCAGTGCAGCCAGCCCGGCCCGCCGGCCTTGGCCGCCAGCCGGGCCAGCGCCTGGTCCGAGGGGCGCACCAGCTGGTGCTGTGCCAGGAAGCGGCCGAAGTCCTCCACCAGTTCCCGGTCGGCATACAGGGGGGTGTTCTCGGCAATGTCGCGGGCGATGGCATCGGGGTCGCCCGGCCAGCGCACCAGGCACTCGAACTCCAGCCAGCCGATGCGAAAGAAGCGGTTGGTCACCGGGTCCTGGATGGACCAGGCCGGGGCGCCGTCCCTGTCGGGCGCCGCCTCGTGCAGGCGCAGGTCCTCGCGCAGGGGCAGGCCGCGCAGCGCCGCGTCGGGGCTGTTCACCAGCCGGTCCATTCGCGCACCGAGGCCAGGGGCCGGCGCAGCAGGTAGTAGCCCAGGAAGACGCGGCTGCCATAGATCTTGGCCGTGCCGCGCAGGCCGATGCGGGCCTGCTGGGTGCGGCCCGGGTCCTCGTCGAACACGGCGCGCAGGCGGTAGCTGGCCACGCCTTCGGGCGTGACGATGGCCTGGTAGCTGGTTTCGGACACCTTGGCGTCGAACGGGGCCAGCGGCATCACCGTGAGGAACAGCTTCACCGTGGCCCCGGGCTCCAGCGCAATCGCGTCCGCCGCGGGCAGGTTGATCATCACCCCGGGCTTGGCCGGGTTGGCCAGCAGCATGATGCGCTCGCCCGTGGTCACCGGGCGCCCGAGCCATTCGTCCGCGTCGGCAAACACCGCCACGCCCGCGCGCGGGGCCACGATGTCCACGCGCGCCAGCTGGGCGCGTATGGCCTCGAGCTCGGCGCGCTTTTCATTCGCGCGGCCGGTCAGCAGCGCCAGGTCCGACTTGCTCTGGAAGCTGTCGAAGGCCTTCTGCGTGGCCACCTGCAGCTCCGCATCGGCCACCGCCACGGACTTCTGCGCCACTTCGAGCCGGTTGCGCAAGGTGGTGTCGTCCAGCGAGAACAGCACCTCCCCGGCCCTCACGTTCTGGTTGGGCCGCACGTGGATGGCCTTGACCACGCCCTCGATGGGCGCCGTGACGGCCTGGGCGTCGAGCGAGATCACCTCGGCCGGCGCCAGCGAAGAGTGGCGCACGGGGATGAAGAGCAGCGCCACCACGGCCGCCAGCAGCGCATACCGGCGCGTTCGCCCCAGGCCGCTCCAGCGGCTGCGCCACGACGAGCGCGGCTTGCCCGCCAGCATTTCCCAGCAATAGCCCCAGGTGGCGGCCAGCCGCGCCAGCGCCTGCGCCACGGGTGCGGGGGGTGCGGCGTCGAGCAGGAAGACGGCCCACCCCAGGCGCTCGCCCGAGCGCCGGGCAATCGGCTGCACCCACACCCCGGCGGGCCACCATTCCTGCCAGCCATCGAGCAGCCCGGCCGGCATGCCCCTGGCGGGGCCGGGCTGGGCGATCCAGGCCGGCCCGTCGCCCTCGCACTGGGCACGCAGCCAGGGCCAGGCCCGGCGCAGCCAGATCAGGTAGGGGCTGTCCTCGGCCGGGCGCGCCAGCCCCGACACCGTGAGCAGCGTGGCACCTGCGCTGTCGCCGCCAAACAGCAGGGCCTGGCGGAAACCGAGCAGGCCGTAGCTGTCGTTGGCGATGCCAAAGCCCAGCTCGCTGACCGTGTTGGCAGCGCGCGCGCGGGCTTCGAGGGCGGTGACGATATCGGCCAGGCGCGGCTGGACCTGCGCTGCAGGGGCGCTCATGGGGTCATCGCATTCACGGCAGGTCTTTGAAGCGGGCCACGCCGGTCATACCGCCCAGCAGCTCGGGGTTCTTGCCGGCGATGCTGCCTTCCAGCTCCACCGTCTGCGCCACGGCATCCACGCGCGCGTTGATCGCCGTGACCTTGGCCTGGTAGGTCTTGCCGGTCTCGTCGATGCTGACCTCGAACGGGGCACCCTCGCGCAGCGTGCGCAGGATCCGGGAGGGCGCGTTCAGGCGCACCTTGAGCGGGCCCTCGCTCACCATCTCCAGCAGCGGCGCACCGGCATTCACGCCCTGGAAGGGCTTGACGTGCAGGCGCACGATGCGGCCTGCGAACGGCGCCACCACGGTGCACTGCGCAATCTGCGCGCGCGACAGGCGGATGGCGGCATTCGCCTTGTCGCTGGCGGCGGCGGCCAGTTGCACTTCGGACTGGCCGGCGGCTTCGAGCTCATGCAGGCGGCTCTTCACGTCCAGCGTTTCCTTGGCGGCCGCATGCTCGGCCTGCGCCATCTGCAGGCGGGCCGAGGGCTCGCTGCAATCGAAGGTCACCAAGGCCGCGCCCTTGGGAACGCTTTTGCCCAGCGAGGCATTCAGGGACGAGATGCGCCCGACGATCTGCGAGACCAGCGTGGTCTCCAGCTCAGGCGCCAGCAGTACGCGGATGGCACCGGTGCCGGCATCGACAACCGCTGGCGCCGCGCCCGGCGCGGCAGGCCGCGCTGCGGCGGGCTGCACCGACAGGCTGGCCGGCTTGAGCTGCAGCGCGCCCTCCCCGGCCGGGGCCGGCCGGGCGGCGGGGGCCTGCGCCCACGCGCCGGTCGCCGTGGCCAACAGCAGCATCAGCACGGCGGCAGCGCTGCGCGGTCCGCGCGGTGCGAAACGAGCCGCCATCACTGGCCTCCCGCGCCGGGGGCCGTGGCCGTGCCGGTCTTGAATACCTGCGCCTGCCAGCCGCTGGTCGTGGTCTCCATGGCGCGGGCCAGCGACTGCACGTCGTGGCTGGCGATGGCCTGGGGCAGCACATCCAGGCCGACCGAGTTGTACAGGCGGCCCCACGCAGCCTGCGCATTGGAGTACGTGGCGTAGCGCTGGTACTCGGCCAGCAGCGCACGGGCCTCGGCGCGGATCACTTCCAGGCGCGAGTCGAACTGGGTCTTCGCGGCCTTTTGCGAGAAGCTCAGCAGGCGGCTGTCCACGGCCAGGCTCTCCTCGGAGAACTTGAGCTCCGACAGCGCCAGGTCATAGCGCTGCACGCCCACGCGCACCTGCGTCAGCACCGCCATCGACAGCGCCATGCGGCGCAGGTCGTCGGTTTCGTTCTGGGCCTTGTGGGCACGCTCCAGCGCCGGCAGCTGGGCCAGCTTGAGCACGTTCCAGGACAGGCGCACGCCCACGTCCACCCAGTTGCTGTTGTAGTTGTACTTGTTGGAGTCGTAGCTCGGGCCGGCATCCACGCTCAGGTTGGGCCACAGCAGCAGCTTGGCGGCCTTGATGTCGTTCTCGGTCACGCGCTTGCGGTAGGACTCCTCCAGCAGCTCGGGGCGCTTTTCGAGCGCCATGCGCTCCAGGGCCTCGATGTTGGTGGGCGTCGGGGGCAGCGCGATCTCCTGCTCGTCAGCCAGCGTGTACGCCGTGCCGGGCGGGATGGACATCAGCGCCGTCAGCTCGGCGCGCGCCAGCTCCAGCTCCTGGCGCCGCAGGGTCAGCAGGTTCACCGCGTCCAGCAGCGCGCGCTGGTAGGCCAGCACCTGGCTCTGCGGCATCAGGCCTTCCTTTTCCACCTGCCGGGCCTGCGCCAGCGCCGTGTTCACCCGGGCCAGCAGCGCGTCCACGCGGCCGATCAGCTTCTGCGCGCCCAGGGCGCGCCAGTAGCTGTTGCGCACGTCCTGCAGCACGTTCTGCGCGACCTTGCGGCGGCGCTCCTCGGCCATGAGGAACTGGTCGGCCTTTTGCTGGGCGCGGTAGTACGAGACGCCGAAGTCCAGCACGTTCCACGAGAAGGTCAGGTTGGCCAGGGTGCGGTCACGCTCCTGCGAGGTGGAGGGGCGCAGCGACTCGATGCGGTCCTGGATGCCGATGGAGCTGCCGCCCGAATCGTTGTTGCGCGAGGCGTAGCCCGCACCCGCCACCAGGCGGGGCAGCATTTCATAGGTCGCAGAGTCCGCCAGGTTCTTGGCCAGCGCGTTCTCCATGAGCTTCAGGCGGTAGTCCAGGTTGTACTTGAGCGCCCGGGCCGATGCCTCGTGGAAGGTGATGGGTGCGGTCACCGGCTCCTGGCCGGCATAGATCGCCTTGCGGTCTGACGTGACGCGCGCCTCGATCTCGTTCTGGGTCAGCGACACGGGCGTGACGGAACCGCAGGCCGCCAGCAGCACCGGCAGGCAGGAAAGGGTCGCCAGCCGCAGCGGCGAAGCGAACATGCGCAGGCGGGGTTTCTGGGTGTGGGACATGGACAGCGACAACAGATGGTTCATGGTGGGTGGTGAATTCAGGAAGCGGTGGAACCGGGGCTTGCAGAGCGCGCGGCACCAGGCACCGCGCCGGGCACGGAACCAGGCAGGCGGGTTCCGGCGCTTCGCAGCTGGTCGGAAAACGATGGCGCGCCGGCGGCACGCGGCGCCGCCGTGGCTGCTGGCGCAGCAGCGGGCTGCGGCGTCGCCGCGTCGCCCTGGCGGCCCTGCGTGCCCTGTGCGCCTTCTGCATTGGCCTCTGGCGCGGGCTTGCCGTCGGTGGACTGCTGGGGCTCCTGCCCCGGCATCTGCGGCACGATCTGCTCGCCCAGTGCCTCGAACCATTCGGGCGTGGGAATGCGCCCGTCGCTGCCCAGCGAGATGCGGCCCAGGCGGCCTTCCACGATGTCGCCCAGCAGCTCGCCGCGCGCCTGCGACTCGCGCACGGCCGTCTGCACAAACAGGGCCGGGTCCATGCCCAGGCCCATGCCGATGGTCTGGCTCTGGATGCCGCCATGCTTCACGGCGCCCGGGTTGCTGAAAAACAGCGGGTCGGACAGCTCGCGCTCGGCCTGGGCCTCATGGACGCCCGGCGTGACGTACACGATAGGGTGCATGGGCACGGACAGGCGCACCACGTTCGTGAACACGCTGCCGTCGAAGAACACGCTGGCCTCGCGCGCCTGCTCGCCCACCAGGGGGTTGAGCGGCTGCAGGCTGATTGGCGGCACGGGCGCGGGCGGCTCCACCACGGTGGGTTGCTGCGGCGCGACCTCCGGCGCCGGGGGCGCGGGTGGCAGGGGCGGTGGCGGCGGGGCCACCGGTGGCGGAGGCGATACCGGCGGTGGTGGCGATACCGGCGGCGGCGGAGCGACCGGCGGCGGGGGCGACACGGGCGGCGGCGGTGCAACCGGTGGTGGCGGCTCCACCGGCGGCGGTGGGGCCACGGGCGGCGGGGGCTCGACCGGGGGTGGTGGCGCCACCGGCGGCGGCGGCGACACGGGCGGCGGCCCCACCGGGGGTGGCGGTGCCACGGGCGGTGGCGGCGGTGGCGTTGGCGTGCCGGTGTTGGTGATCGTGATGCTCACCGTCGCCGTGCTCTTGTCGCCGTCCTTGTCGGTCACCGTGTAGGTGAAGGCATCGGTGCCGAAGTAACCGGGGGCAGGCGTGTACACGTAGGTGCCGTCGGCGTTCACCACCACCGTGCCGTGCGATGGGTTGGCCGTCTTGGTCCAGACGTTGCCGCCATCGGCGGACGGGGTGTCGTTGCCGGCCAGGTTGCCGGACAGCGGCGTGTCCTTGCGCGTCTCGCCGCTGTCGTTCACTGCTACCGGCAGGCTGTTGCCGGCGGTCACCGTGATCGTCACCGTGGCCGTGCTCTTGTCGCCGTCCTTGTCGGTAAGGGTGTAGGTGAACGTGTCCGTGCCCACGTAGCCCGCCGTCGGGGTGTAGGTGTAGCTACCGTCCGGGCGCACCACCACCGTGCCGTGCTGCGGGTCGGTGGCCTTGGTCCAGACATTGCCGCCATCGGCCGACGGGGTGTCGTTGCCGGCCAGGTTGCCGGACAGCGGTGTGTCCTTGCGCGTCGCACCGGTGTCGGCATTGGCCACGGGCAGGCTGTTGCTGCCGCCCACCGTGACGGTCACTGTGGCCGTGCTCTTGTCACCATTCTGGTCGGTGAGGGTGTAGGTGAAGCTGTCGGTGCCGGTGAATCCCGTGGCGGGCGTGTAGGCATAGGTGCCGTTGGCGTTCACCACCACCGTGCCGTTCTGCGGATCGGTGGCCTTGCTCCAGACGTTGCCGCCGTCGCCGCTGGGCTTGTCGTTGCTGGCCAGGTTGCCGTTCAGCGCCGTGTTGCGGGGGGTCGTGGCGCTGTCGGCGTTGGCCACCGGCAGGTCGTTGACGGGCCGCACCGTGATCGTCACGGTGGCCGTGCTGGTGTCGCCGGTCCGGTCGGTGAGGGTGTAGGTGAAGCTGTCCGTGCCGCTGTAGTCGGCGGCGGGCGTGTAGGTGAACGTTCCATCCGCATTCACGACCACGGTGCCATGCTGCGGGTCCGAGGCCTTGGACCAGACGTTGCCGCCATCGGTGCTGGGCGTGTCATTGCCTGCGAGCGAGCCGGAATAGGACGAGTCCTCATCCAGCGTGACGCTGTCGGCCCGCGCCACCGGCACGGCAGGTGCCGGGCCTGGCGGCGGTGCCGCAGGGCGGTCGTCGTCGAAGGTGACGCCGGGCACCGGTCCCGGGCCATTGCCCTCGCCCGGGTCGGCCACGTCGCCATCGCCGTTGTTGTCGATGCGGCCCGTGCCGTCGTCGATGATGGTGTCGTTGGCCGTGCTGCTCTTGGCCGCGTTGCTGGCAAAGCTGGCCTTGAGGGCGAAGGTCTCGGCCCCCTCGTACGGTGCATCCTGCTCGCTGGTGATGTCCACGCGCACCAGCACCGTGCCCGTGCCGCCCGCAGGCACCACGGGCTGGCCGCCGGCCGTACCGGTGTAGGGGATCCAGGTCGTGCCGTCGGTGGAGTACTGCACATTGGTGAAGCCCGTCACCGTGGCATGCCCTGCCCCGGCGCCCGTGCCCTGCACCTGCAGCACCACGGCATCGCCGGCCTTGCCGGTCACATCGACCTTGAAGGTGGCGTAGGTCGATGCCTCGTTGAAGGTGCCGCCGCTGGTCACCAGCACCGTGCGGTCGTCGTTCTTGGTGGCGGTGGTGTCCTTGGTGCCATCGGGTTTGTAGATGTCGCCCGTGCCATCGTCCTTGATCGTGGCCTGGCCGACCACCGCCGTGCCCGTGAGGGGGGTGACGGTGAGCTTGAAGAACTCGTCGCCTTCGAACGGCACATCGTCGGTGATGGGCGTGCGCACCAGCAGCTTGCCATCGGCCGCCGTGATGGTCACGTTGGAGCCCGCGGTGTAGTTGGTCCAGCTCGCGCCACCGTCGGTGGAGACCTGCAGGTTCGTGGCCGTTCCGCTGCCGTAGTCGGTGCCACCGCCCGTGGCCGCCGTGCCGCCCCCGGTGCGCGGGCCGTTGGACAGCGCCAGGCCCACCTGCTGGCCGGCAACGCCCTGCACGGTGAACACACCGGTGCCCGAAGCCTCGTTGACCACGATGTCGTCCACCGCCAGCGCACGGTCGTCGTCGAAGGCCACGCCGGGCACGGGGCCCGGGCCGGTGCCCTCGCCCGCGTCGGCCACGTCGCCGTCGCCATTGCCATCGATGCGGCCCGTGCCGTCGTCGATGATGGTGTCGTTGGCCGTGCTGCTCTTGGCCGCATTGGTGGCGTAGCTGGCCTTCAATGCAAAGGTCTCGGCACCTTCGTACGGCGCATCCTGCTCGCTGGTGATGTTCACGCGCACCAGCACCGTGCCCGTGCCGCCCGCGGGCACCACAGGCTGGCCGCCGGCCGCACCGGTGTAGGTGATCCAGGTCGTGCCATCCGTGGAGTACTGGACATTGGTGAAACCCGTGACCGTGGCATGGCCGGCGCCCGTGCCGGTGCTTTCGATGGCGAGCACCACGGCATCGCCGGCCTTGCCGGTCACGTCGACCTTGAAGGTGGCGTAGGTCGATGCTTCGTTGAAGGTGCCGCCGCTGGTCACCAGGATCGTGCGGTCATCGTTCTTCGCAGTCGTGGTATCGGGGGTGCCATCGTTGTTGAAGATGGTGCCCGTGCCATCGTCCTTGATCGTGGCCTGCCCCACCACGGCCGTGCCCGTCACTGGCGTGGCGGTCAGCCTGAAGAATTCATCACCCTCGAACGGTACATCGTTGGTGATCGGAGTGCGCACCAGCAGCTTGCCATCGGCCGCGGTGATGGTCACGTTGGAGCCCGCGGTGTAGTTGGTCCAGTTCGCGCCGCCATCGGTGGAGACCTGCAGCCCGCTGCCGGTGGCAGCGCTGTAGTCCGTGCCACCGCCCGTGGCCGCCGTGCCGGTGGTGCGGGGGCCGTCGCTCAATGCCAGGCTCACCTGCTGGCCGGTGACACCCTGCACCGTGAATACGCCGTTGGCCGAGGCCTCGTTGACCACGATGTCGTTGATGCTCAGGGCGCGGTCGTCATCGAAGGTCACGCCGGGCTCCGGGCCCGGGCCGGTGCCCTCGCCCGGGTCGGCCACGTCGCCATCGCCATTGCCGTCGATGCGGCCCGTGCCGTCGTCGACGATGGTGTCATTGGCCGTGCTGCTCTTGGCCGCATTGGTGGCGTAGCTGGCCTTGAGGGCGAAAGTCTCCGCGCCTTCATAGGTCGCGTCCTGCTCGCTGGTGATGTTCACGCGCACCAGCACCGTGCCCGTGCCGCCCGCAGGCACCACAGGCTGGCCGCCGGCCGCACCGGTGTAGGTGATCCAGGTCGTGCCATCCGTGGAGTACTGGACATTGGTGAAACCCGTGACCGTGGCATGGCCGGCACCCGTGCCGGTGCTTTCGATGGCGAGCACCACTGCATCGCCGGCCTTGCCGGTCACGTCGACCTTGAAGGTGGCGTAGGTCGATGCCTCGTTGAACGTACCGCCGCTGGTCACCAGGATGCTGCGGTCATCGTCCTTGGTGGCCGTGGTGTCCTTGGTGCCGTCGGGTTTGTAGATGTCGCCCGTGCCGTCGTCGCGGATGGTGGCTTGGCCGACCACGGCTGAGCCGCTGGTGGGCGTGGCGGTGAGCTTGAAGAACTCGTCGCCCTCGAAGGTGGTGTCGTTGGCGATCGGGGTGCGCACCAGCAGCTTGCCGTCGGCCGCGGTGATGGTCACGTTGGAGCCCGCGGTGTAGTTGGCCCAGTTGGCGCCGCCATCGGTGGAGACCTGCAGGCCGCTGCCGGTGGCAGCGCTGTAGTCGGTGCCGCCGCCCGTGGCCGCCGTGCCGCCTCCGGTGCGCGGGCCGTTGGACAGCGCCAGGCTCACCTGCTGGCCGGCGACACCCGTCACCGTGAACACGCCCGTGCCCGAGGCTTCGTTGACCACGATGTCGTCCACCGCCAGGGGGCCGGCCACGCTCACGGTGGAGGTGGCGGCGTTCGAGGCCTTGCCCGACGAGTCCGTGACCTGGAAGGTGAACACCCGGTCGCCCGGCGTGGAGGCGTTGCCCTGCGTGTTCTGGTACTGGATTGCGCCGATCACCGCTTCGGTCTGGGCGCGCGTCATCGCCGTGCCGTCGGACTTCGCCACGGTGAAGGTGCCGCCGGTGTAGGTCACATTGACCTGCACCCCGCCCACGGTGATGTTGTTCTGCGCCGTCACGCCCGTGCCGTTCGCACTCAGGCTGGTGGCGCCGAACAGCAGTTTCTCGGAGGTGCCGTTCTGGATGCCGCTGGTGACCGCCACGGTGAGCTTGCCGATGCGGTCGGAATCGTCATAGACGACCGTGTTGCGCGGCGTGTTGACGGGCGCTGCATTGTTGTTGGCCGAGGCGTCCAGCGCGACGGCGGCGCCGGCGACGCTGGTCACGGCATCGTTCACCGTTCCCGTGGTCGGATCGTCGCCGCTGCGCAGGTCCAGCACCGGCGCATTGACGTCGTCGTTGTCGATGTTGGTGACATCGATAACCGCCGTGCGGCCGGTGTAGGCCACGGTGTTGGTGCTGCTGGTGGTGGTGGCCGTGAGCTTGTAGGTCTGGTCGCCGTCGATGATGGCATCGTCGATGGAGGTCACCGTGACCTTTTGCGGGGTGTTCCAGTTGGCGCTGGTGAAGGTCAGGGTGGTGGTGGTGAGCGTGCCCTCGGTGGTGTCCCGGCCCGTGAGCGTGACGGTGACGGTTTCGCCCACTTCCGGAGCGGCTTCGAGCTGCAGGTAGAAATCCTGGCTGGTCGTGCCGTTCTCGTGGGTGACCAGGGGGCCCGGCAGCGGGTTGCCCGCGCCGTCGACGATCTGCACACCCGGAGTGCGGGCGTTCTGGAAGGTCGGGCCCATGCTGAAATCGAGCCCGTAGTACGCCACGCCGGTGGCTGCCATGTCACCGACCTTGATGGTGGTGCTGGTCAGCTCGGTATAGCGCACGCGGGCGCGGATGTCGTCGGAGATGATGGTGACGCCATTGAGTTGCTGCGTCGTGGTCGAACCAGGCATCACCGTGTAGTTGCCCCCCACCGTGGTGAGAAAGCGCGTCACACCCCCGCCCTGGTCCGAGACGGTCAGCTTCGTGCCGTTGGACACGGTGTAGGCGCCGATGCCTTCGAAATCGGTGAACTGCCGGCCTGTGGCCGCACCGCCGGAGGCATCCAGGTCATAGGTATTGACCACCACGTTGCGCAGGGTCACCTCGGTGCCGTTGGGATTGGTCGTCGCGTTGTACGAGCCGCCCAGGATGAAGGTCACCTTGAACGTGGCATAGCCACCGGCGGTGGCGATGTTCAGGTTGGGCTGGAACGAGCCGGCGCCGTTCACCGTCGTGGCATTGCCCGTGGAGCCGCCGTAGGGGTTGGCGGTGGAGTCGAACAGCGAAACCGTGGCATTGCTCATGCCGGTCAGCTCGATGATGGCGTCGATCTGCTGCCCGCTGACCGTCACCACGTTGCTGTACAGGTACTTGGTGCCGACGGTGTTGCCCGACGCATTGTCGGTGCCGCCGGTCAGGCGCGTCGCGCTGTTGAAGGTGAGCAGGAACTCCGAGCCGTCCACCGTGGAGAACGAGCTGGTGGCCGCCTCGGCATCCACCAGGCGGTCGCCGATCTTCAGCTGCAGATGGTCGTCGTCGGAGCCGTAGTCGGCACCCTCGTGCGTGCCGTACACCCGGCCCATGAAGCGCTGGCCCTCGTCGCCCGGCGTGTCGCCGGCGCCGTTCAGGCGCGCGTCCATGGCATGGCCGATCTCCTCGACCAGCACGCCGGCCACCGCGGCCGCGCTGGGCCGGCTGGCCAGCCATTGCGCATTGAGCAGGATGGTGGGCTTGCCCTCTGGCCCCTGGGGGACGAAGGCCGCAAACCGGCCCTCCAGCCCCGGGTTGTCGCTGACCTGCAGCTGCACGCCATAGCGGCCGGCCAGGATGTCCTGGCGCAGGGCTTCGGCGGCGGCCAGCCCCTCGGCGCTGGCCTGGGCCTTGCCGCCGTTGAACAGGGCCAGCAGGTCCGCCGCCGAGGTATTGGCCACATAGCTGCGCACGCTGTCCTGGGCCTGCGCCACCGCCTCGGGGGGGATGACCGGGGCGCTGGCCTGCGCCGGAGCCTGGGCCGCTTCCTGCCGCTGGACGTCCGGCGCTTGCGGCGCGGAGCTGTCACGGGCTGTTACAGGAGTCTGCGGTGTGGCCGGCGCTTTGTGGTGGAAGTCATCCGACACATGATCGGCTGCCGCCACAGCGCCCGCGCCGTCGAACAGCAAGCGGGGTTCCAGGGCAAGGGCTCGGCTGCGGGGACGAAACGGTGACGAGGTGTGGGGCATATCGTTAGGTTTAGCTATGGCCCCAGCGAAGGGCGATAGTTCAATCCTAACCACACTTACCAATTTTTACCGTGATGCCGGTGTAAAAAGCTTATTTTTTACAATGATTGACGATGTGCCTTGGCCCGGTTCAAGGCGCACGCATCCAGGCCCCGGGCCTGGCACCCGGGGACACGGTGGTGTAGGCCGCGGTGGGGGCCTGCCTCCTGCCTCAGCGCTTGAGCCCGAACGCCCCCAGCATCTGCTCCGTCTGCTTTTGCATCTGCTCCTGCATCTGCGTGAGCATGGTCTGCGACTGCTCGACGTAGTTGCCCATCATGCCCTTGAGCATGGGCGACTGCAGGCTCATGAACTGCGCCCACATCTCGGGCGTGACGCTTTGCGACTGCTCGGCCAGCTTGGCCTGCACGTCGGTGAAGGCCTGGACGTTCTTCTCCAGGTAGGCCCCCATGAAGCCCTGCATGGCATGGCCGTAGAAGCGGATGATGTTGGCCAGCACGGCCTCGGTGAACATGGGTGCGCCGCCGGCCTCTTCCTCCAGGATGATCTGCAGCAGGATGCTGCGCGTGAGGTCCTCGCCCGTCTTGGCATCGCGCACCACCACGTTGTGGTGGGCCATCACCAGCTCGCGCACCTCGGCCAGCGTGATGTAGGTGGAGGTGTCGGTGTCGTACAGGCGGCGGTTGGGGTACTTCTTGATCACGCGCGATGCAGACTTGCCGCCGGCAGAAGCGGGTGCGGATGCGGCGGCAGCGGGGGCGCTCTTCTTGTCGGACACTACGGACTCCTCGGGCGCACGGGCCCATCATGTGTGTGGTATTGCAGTGCAACAGATTCTAGGCAGTGCCAGCCGCGCCACCGGCAAAGGATTACCCTGATGGGCAACGGGCCAGCCGGCCGGCCAAGTCGCGCAGTTGACAGCGCCCACCCGCATGGCCTGCCAGGACGAAAAAAAGGGGCGCGCACCGGGTGCCGCCCCTGGGAACTGCGCTGCCAAGTGCAGCTCAGTGGTAGACGTAGGTCGCGCTGTAAGGCAGGGCCAGGCCCGAAACGCTGAGCGTCATGGCGATGGAACCCTTGCCCTCGATGACGTTGAAGGTGCAGGCCTTGAGCGTCCAGTTGCCGGCCAGCACAGCCTGCTGCTGGCTCTGCGTGATGGGCAGGCGCAGCGATGCGTCGCTGCAGAACTCCTGCTGGCTCATCGGCCGCACGACGTTGACCAGGGTGACAGGGTTCTGCGCCGTGGCCACCGCCGTCACGCGCACGTCCAGCAGGTGGCCGGTAGATCCGGTACCGGTGAAGGGCGGGCTCGTCACCACGCCGCCATAGCTGACCAGCGAGAACGACGGATGGGTCAGGCTGACCTGGGTGAAGAGGTCGCGACCGATGGCCAGCTGGGGCAGCAGCAGCATGTTGCCGGTGCTCACGAACTGGATGTCCTCCCCCACCACGGCGGGGTCGTTGGCCTTGAGCAGGCCGGTATCCAACAACTTGATCACCACATTGAAATACTTGGCGTTGTCGATCTGCAGCACAGGCAGGCGCAACGTGCCGTTGGCGCCGTCGAACACCGCCGGATCCGCTGCCTGGGCGCCTGCCATGGCGCTCACGAGAAACGCCGCAACCGCGAGGTTTTTGGGGTTCGGTTTCACGTCTGATCTCTCCTGGGGGCCCTTGCGGGACCTGTAACCGTTAACGTACATCGTAACCAACTGAGCCGGGCAACAAAACTGTTGCGGCGACTTTAGGGCGTGGCGCATGCACCACACCTCAATGGGTGTATTGTCCGCCACGCTGCCTGATGCTGCTGGTGACCAAGGGCACATCCCCGTGCAGATCGCGCCTCATTTTTCAGCACAAAAAACCCGAATTCACCTCACTGGAGTGCTCAATCCATCAGTTTTCAAGCCATAGGAATCTTCAACTAATCGAATAAACCCGCACCCAGGTCCTGCTTGGGTGGCGAGCCGCGCGGCAACGGCAGCCCTTCGGCCGCCGGCCACAGGTCGGGGCATTGGCTGGCAGACACAGGCCCCGCACAGCGCTACGGTGGACGCATGAGCCCACACACCCTCTTACAGGAGTCCGCCATGCCCGCACCCGCACCCCAGCCCCTGCCGCCCATCGACACGCCACCGCTCGAGCAGCCGCCCGCGCCGGTCTGGGCGCCCGAGCCGCCCCAGGGCGACCCGCCGCCCGGCCCGGCCGAGGCGCCGGTGCAAGACCCGCCGCCGCATTTCTGAGCGCGCGCTCATGCTGCAGGCCTTGCGGGAATTGCGCGCCAGGGGCGCACATGCACTTGCCTAGCATGGCCCGCCCCGGCGGGTAACCCCCCGCTTGGGTGGTGCCCACGGCATTGACATCGTGGCGCCCTGCCCTCGCCTGGTGGCCGGATGCCTGGATGCGCACGTGGCGGGCGACGGCAGGCTGCATCGGTCGTATATTCGCAGGGGGATGGGCCCCCGTGAACCAGCGCCGTCGGCGCTGTCCAGGCAGCCAGCCGTTGCAAGCGCGCCTTGTGCGACAGGCATGCATGGTTGAAAGGCAAGGTCCGGCAAGGTGATTTCTCCACAACCCGGCCCCAAAGGGGCGGCCAAGGACAGTTCCGTGCTGCGGCTCGAACCGTGGCGGGTGTTCCTTTTCGTGTTCGCGGCCGCAGGGGTGGCTCTGGCCGTCCAGCTGTACACGCTGCGCCAGACGATCCGCGAGGCCGAGGTGGACCGCCTGCAGGACGTGACCCGCTACGTCTCGGAAAACCTCACGCGCCAGCTGCATGGCCTGAACGAGGCGCTCACGCGCATCAGTGACGACTACCGCGCGCTGGCGTTCACCTTCTCCAGTGCCGATGCCTCGCGCCAGCTGCATCTGCTGACCGACGTGATCCAGGCTGTGCGCGGCCTGGCCGTCTACGACGCCAACGGCAATGCGGTGGCTTCGGACTCCACGAGCGACGTGGGCAAGGACTTCTACCGCGAGGACTTCTTCGAGGGCGTGCGCAGCAAGCCCGACCCCGAAGTGCTGTACCTGTCGCGCCCCTCGGAGGCCGAGGACGACGCGGTGGCACTCAGGCTGTCGCGCGCGATCTTCGATGCCCAGGGCCAGTTCTCGGGCGTGGTGAGCGCCACGCTGGACGAGGAGTTCTTTGCCTTCATCGTGCGCTCGGCGCTGTTTGCGCCGGACATGCGGGCCACCATTGCGCACGCCGATGGCGAGGTGTTCGTGACCGTGCCGCAGTCGCCCGAGCTGCGCATGGCCAACCTCGCCCGGCCGGGCTCCGCCTTCGAGGCCCACTTCCGCCAGCGCAAGCCCCTCACGGTGTACGAGGGCATCGTGCCGGCCACCGGCCGCAACCGGCTGGTGGTGCTGGCCAGCGTCAAGCCGGCCTACCTGGGGCTGAACAACAACATGGTGCTGGCCATCAGCCGCGAGCGCTCCGACGTCTATGCGCCCTGGTACGGGCAGGTGCGGCTGTACACCGCGCTGTACTGCACCGTGCTCATCGCCGCCACCGGCCTGCGGCTGATGGAGCGGCGCCGCCGGCGCCGGCTGATGGCCAAGGAGGCCGCCTCGCAGGAGGCGCTGCGGCTGTCGGCCGCGCGGCTGGAGCGCGCGCTGGACGGCGCCCAGCTCGGCCTGTGGGAGCTGCAGGTGGACAGCCGCCAGCTGCGCATCGACGCCCGCGGCGCCCGCATGCTGGGCTATGGCGACACGGAAGTCACCCGCCCCGTCGAGGAGTGGACGGCCACCCTGCACCCGGCCGACCAGGCGGCCAACGTGGCAGCCTTTGCCGAGCACCTGCGCGGCGACAGCCCCGCGTATGAGAACGGGTTCCGCGTCGCCGTGGGGGAGCGCTACGTCTGGCTCTTCAGCCGTGGCAAGGTGACCGAGCGCCGTGCGGACGGCACGCCGCTGCGCATGATCGGCACCTTCATGGACATCAGCGCGCGCAAGGCCAGCGAGGTGGCCCTGGCCGACGCGGCGCTGCTGCAGAAAAAGTCCGGCGAGATCGCGGGCGTGGGCGGCTGGACGCGCGACCTGGCCACCGGGCGATCGCAATGGACCGATGAGGTCTACCGCATCCACGACCTGCTGCCAGGTGCAGAGGCACCGGACCTGGCCCAGACCCTGGGTTTCTACACCGAGGCATCACGCCCGCGCATCGCGGCGGCGGTGGAGCGGTGCATTGCCGACGGCACGCCTTGGGACCTGGAGCTGCAGATCGTCTCCGCCCAGGGGCGGCAGCGCTGGGTGCGCACGCAGGGCGAGGCGATCCGCGAGAACGGCGCCATCGTGCGGCTGGCCGGGGCCTTCCAGGACATCACGGCGCGCAAGCAGGCGGCGCTGGAGCTGGAACGCCTGAACGCCGCGCTCTCCGAGCTGTCCTACCAGGATGCGCTCACCGGCCTGGGCAACCGCCGCCTGTTCGACGACACCCTGCGCAGCGAATGGGCCCGCCATGCGCGCCAGGGCACGGTGCTGTCGCTGCTGATGATCGACATCGACTACTTCAAGCGCTACAACGACCACCACGGCCATCTGGGCGGCGACGGCTGCCTCAGGCAGGTGTCCACCATCCTGCGCGACACGCTCAAGCGCACGCACGAGCGCGCCATGCGCTACGGCGGCGAGGAATTCGCCATCCTGCTGCCCGAGACCACACTCGACGGCGCCCGCCTAGTGGCGCAGCGCCTGCTCGATGCGGTGCAGGCCGCGCGCATTCCGCATGGCGCCTCCACCGTCAGGCCCTGGGTCACGCTGAGCATCGGGGTGGCCAGCGTCGCGCCCCTGCTGGACACCGAACCCGCCACGCTCACGCACCTGGCGGACATGGCGCTCTACCAGGCCAAGGCCAATGGCCGCGCCGGTTACGCCACGCACGAGGACGTGTGAGGCCAGGCAGGGCATGGCAGGCCGGCGGGCGCGCTGGGCTCCCCGTCCTACGGCCTTGCTGGGCTTTTCGACGACATGGCACGGCATGCGCCGCCCGCAAAGTCGGCGCTTGGCCGGGCAATGTCGCCCGGGCCTTATTCAAGGACCGCCCATGCCAAGCAACACCCCTCTCACCGGAAAGACCGTCGCCATCCTCGTTACCGATGGCTTTGAACAGGCCGAGCTCACAGGCCCCCAGCAGGCACTGGAAGCAGCCGGCGCCAAGACCTCCATCATCTCGCCCAAGGCCGGCCAGGTGCAGGGCTACCAGCATGTCGACAAAGCCGACCGCGTTGCCGTGGACCAGCTCCTGACCGATGCCAGCCCCGACGCCTTCGACGCCGTGCTGCTGCCCGGCGGCGTGCACAACGCCGATGCACTGCGCACCGAGGACAAGGCCCGGGCCTTCGTGCAGCGCATTGCGCAGCAGGGCAAGCCCATCGCCGTCATCTGCCACGGCGCCTGGCTGCTGGTGGACGCGGGCCTGGTGCAGGGCCGCACCCTCACCAGCTGGCCCAGCCTGCAGGTGGACCTGCGCAACGCGGGCGCGACCTGGGTGGATGAGGAGGTGCACGTGGACGGCCAGCTCGTGAGCAGCCGCAAGCCCGACGACATCCCGGCCTTCAACGAAAGCTTCAAGAAGCTGCTGGCCGCGCAGGCCGCCTGATCCACCGAGGGCGCTCAGGCACGTCGGCGTGCCGGCGCGGGGCCCGCGCTGCGCCGTTGGTGGACCCGGCTGCCGGCCCAGAGCCCCACGGCCAACCCCGCCAGCGCTGCCAGCCCGGTGGCGAGCACGGCGTCCTCCCTGGCGCGCGCTGCAGCCGCCTGCCTGCCGCCATCGATGGCCGTGCCCCGCGAGGGCTGGAACAGGTTGCCGTCGGACTGCGCTGCCGGCCTGGCGCTGCCCAAGGCCCAGCGGGTCACCCGCTCCATGGCGGCAGCAACCCACTGCGGCGCCAGGGCATGCGCGAGCCGGCCCGGCAAGGCCCCGGCGCCCAGCCAGGTCACCGCCCGGGGGTTGTCCACCAGCGCGACGATGGCACCTGCCACGCGGCGCGGGTCCACCAGCGGAATGCGCGGGTTGATGTTGCTGCCGGTGTAGTTGGCGCCGTGCGACAGGCCCGGCGAATCCACGAAGGTGGGCGCCACGTCGCAGACATGCACCCCGGGCAGGTCGGACACCTCGGCGCGCAGCGCCTCGGACAGCCCGCGCAAACCGAACTTGCTGGCCGTGTAGGCGGCCGCATAGGGCGCGGGAATCCAGCCGCCGACGGAGATCATGTTGACCAGCATGCCGCGCCCGCGCTCGCGGAAGTGGCGCAGCGCCACATGGGCGCCATGCATGTGGCCGAGGAGGTTGGACTCCACCACGCGCCGGTGCGAGGCCAGGGGCGTTTCGTCGAAGCGGCCGATCGCGCCGACACCCACGCCGTTCACCCAGACATCGATGCGACCGTGGTGCCGCAGCGCCGTCTGCGCCAGGCGCTCCACGGCCTCGGCGTCGGTCACGTCCGTGGGCACGCCCAGCGCCGCGGCCGCACCTGCCGTGCGGCACGACATGGCCACCGGGGCCAGGGTGTCCTGGTCGCGCGCCGCCAGCACCAGCCGGGCACCCCGCTCGGCAAACGCAAGCGCCGTGGCGTGCCCGATGCCGCTGGACGCGCCGGTGATGACGACCACGAGGCCGGGGTCGGTGCCAGCGCCCGGCGTACCGGGTGGCTGCAATGCGTTCGGATCTTCTGGGTGGGACATGGCGTTCCTTGTGCTCAGGGGATGGGGTTTGCGATCAGGCCACCCGGTTGTAGTGCGCAAGCGGGAACGGGCGTGTAGGACCGAATGCCATGCGCCAAGATGCCGGCTCCAGGCGGGGCGGCTGAGGGCCTGTCAACACTAATTTCGGGGATCGCGTTGCCCGAAGGGAAGGCCCTAGAACACCGACAGCCCGGTCCGGGCCGTGAACAGCTCCAGCGCGCGCATGCCCAGGAGGGAGTTGCCTGTTCTGTCCAGCGCCGGCGACCAGACGCACAGGCTCAGGCGGTCCGGCACCACCGCCACGATGCCGCCCCCTACCCCGCTCTTGCACGGCAGGCCGATGCGGAACGCGAACTCGCCGGCCGCATCGTAGGTGCCGCAGGTCAGCATGAGCGCATTGATGCGGCGCGTCTGCCGCTCGGTCAGCAGGGGCTCGCCGCCGAAGGGGTGGCGGCCGTCGCGGCACAGGTAGCCGGTGGCGCGCGCCAGCTGCAGGCAGCTCATGCGCACCGCGCAGTGGTGGAAATAGGCATCCAGCACGGTGGCAACATCGTTGTCGATCTTGCCGAAGCTTTTCATGAAGTTGGCCAGCGCGATGTTGCGAAAGCCGGTGTCAGCCTCCGAGGCCGCCACTTCCTCGTCGAAGTGCACCGGCTCGCTGCACAGGCCGGACAGCAGCTGCAGCATGGCGGCCTTGGCGTCGCCCTGGCTCACCAGGCGGTCGGTGACGGCGATCGCGCCGGCATTGATAAAGGGGTTGCGCGGCGTACCCTGCTCGGCTTCGAGCTGCACCAGGGAGTTGAACGGGTTGCCCGAGGGCTCGCGGCCGATCCGCTCCCAGAGCTGGTCCCCGAGCGCGCCCATGCCCAGGGTCAGCGCGAAGAGCTTGGAGATGCTCTGTATGGAAAACGGCACGGCGCCATCGCCGGCGCATGCCTCCTGGCCATCGCAGGTGCGCAGCGCGATGCCGAACTGCGCGGCCGGCACCCGCGCCAGCGCCGGGATGTAGTCGGCCACCTGGCCCTGTGCACCGAGCTGCGGGCGCAATGCCTGGACGATGTCTTCGAGGATGGGCTGGAACTGCATGCGCCGATTATCGGCCCGGGATCGGCCCAGGCTCACCGGCGCTCGGCGCCGCCATCCAGAAGGGCACGCACCCGGCGTGTCATGTCGTCCACCTCGAAGGGCTTGGTCATGATCTCCATGCCGGGCGAGGCAAAGGGCTGCGAGGCCGATATGGTCTCGGCGTAGCCCGTCATGAACAGGATCTTCAGGTCCGGCCGCTCGGCGCTGGCGGCCTCGGCCACCTGGCGGCCGTTGAGCCCCGGCAGCCCGACGTCGGTGATGAGCAGGTCGATGCGGCGCTCTCGCGCGCGCAGCTGGTCCAGCCCCGAAAGGCCGTCGTGCGCCTCCAGCACTTCGTAGCCCAGGTCGCGCAGCACCTCGGCCACCAGCTCGCGCACCAGGGTTTCGTCTTCCACCACGAGGATGACCTCGCCCCGGGACACAGCCGTGGCGGCGGGTGCGGGCAGCGCCTGCGCAGGGCTGTCCCCGGCATGGAGATGGGCCGGCAGGTAGATGCGGACGGTGGTGCCCTGGCCATACTCGCTGAAGATGCGCGCATGGCCTTCGGACTGGCGGGCGAAGCCATAGATCATCGACAGCCCCAGGCCCGAGCCCTCGCCCACGGCCTTGGTGGTGAAGAAGGGCTCGAAGGCGTGGGCCAGGGTCTCGGCCGTCATACCGGTGCCCGTGTCGGTGACCGAGATGCACACGTAAGGACCGGGCTGCACGCCGTGCAGGGCCGCCGCGTAGGCCGCATCGAGTTCGGCGTTGTGCGTCCCGATGACCAGGCGGCCCCCGTCCGGCATGGCATCCCGGGCGTTGATGGCCAGGTTGAGGATGGCGTTTTCGAGCTGGTTCTCGTCGCACAGCGTGGTCCACAGCCCGGGCGCGAGCTGCAGGGCCAGCTCCACCTTCTCGCCGACGGTCTGGCGCAGCAGGTCCTGCATGGACAGCACCAGGGGATTGGCGCGCACCACCTTGGGGCTGAGCGGCTGGCGCCGCGAGAACGCCAGCAGCCGGTGCGTGAGGCCGGCCGCACGCGAGGTGGAGGCCAGGGCCCGCATGACATAGGTGTCCAGGTCGGCCACGGCGCCCTGCCCGATGCGCTTGCGCAGCAGCTGCAGGTTGCCCATGATGCCCTGCAGCAGGTTGTTGAAGTCGTGCGCGATGCCGCCGGTGAGCTGGCCCACGGCCTCCATCTTCTGCGCTTGGCGCAGCGCCTCCTCGTGCAGGCGCAGCTGCTCGGTGCGCTCGGCCACCTGCGACTCCAGGGTGGCGTTGAGCGTCTGCAGCGCGGCCTCGGCCTTGCGGCGCTCCTCGATCTCGCGCTGGGCCGCCTCGAACAGGCGGGCGTTGTCGATGGCGATGGCCGCCTCGGCCGCCAGCAGCGCCACCGAGCGTTCGGAGCGCTCGGTGAACACCGCCGCCTGGGAGTGGCCGAAGAACAGCCCGCCGATCACCTCGCTGGCACGGTTGACCACCGGCACCGCCAGGTAGCTGGTCACGGCCAGGTGGCCGTTGGGCATGCCGTGGTAGGGCGCGCTTTTTCCGTAGCGCGGATCCTGGGTGATGTCATCCGAGCGCACGATGCCCTCGCCCGCGAAGGTGGTGCCGAACACCGCCGTGTTGCGCGGCATGGGAAACTTCTCGAACGCCGCACGCGGCGCGCCCGACAGGGTGTACAGGGTATAGCTCTCGCCGGCTTCGTTCACCAGGTTGTAGAAGAAGGCGCCGAACTGCGCGCCGGTGACCTCCATGCCGGCATCGGTCACGGCCTGCACCACCTTGGCCAGGTCGTTCTCGCGCGCCAGCGTGGCACCGGCGCGGTTGAGCACCTCCAGCGTGCGCTTTTCCTCGCGCAGCGCGTCCTCGGACACCTTCCACTGCGTGCGGTCGCGCAGCACCTTCACAAAGGCCACGGGCGCGGCGGCGGGGTCGGTCACCGGCGTGAGCTCGCCCACGGCCCAGAAGCGCGAACCGTCTGCACGCATGCGCCAGCCCTCATGGCCGCCCCGGCCCTTGGACAGGGCATCGGCCATTTCCTCGGTCACGCGCGCCTGGGGGTTGGTCTCTTCGGGAAAGATGCGCAGCAGCGTCTGGCCACGCATCTGCTCCTCGGTCCAGCCCAGCAACCGCACGGCGCCGGGGTTCCAGCTGAGCACGGCGCCACGGCTATCCAGCGCGATGATGGCCGTATCGGTGGCGCTGTTGATGACGGTGGATAACGCGGCTGCGCTCAGTTGCATGGGGATGTGTCTCTGGTGAACACGTTCTTGCAGGCGGGGATCGGGAAAGGGGCCACTGTAACTGCTCAGCCTGGTTTGAACCACCGGGTGTTCATGGGGTCGGCCGGGCCCATGCGCACCGCCGTCAGCCGGCCTCGGGGTCCGGCAGGCCCATGCAGTGCTCGAAGAACATGTCGAGCTCGGTGGATTTGTCGAACACCCCATCGGCGCCCTGGGCCAGGCAGCGGCGGCGCATGTCGGGCGTGGCATAGTTGGACAGCACGAAGACATGCTGGCCGGGGTTGCGCTGGCGCACGGCCTGCAATACCTCCAGGCCCGAGCCGGCGGCCAGGAACAGGTCCACCACCATCAGGTGCCATTGGCCGCGCCAGCGCTCCATCGCCTCCCGGGCGCCGCTGGCGGTGGCCGCAATGGCGACAACGCGCGCATTGGCCAACTCCTCCAATGCCGGGACCAGGGTCTCACTGATCATTTTGTTGTCTTCGACAAGGATGGTGATGAAAGGCATCGTGGACCGTGCCGGTTACACCGGATACAAGGAAGCTGCCTACAATCTAAGCGCACAGCCGAATCCGGCGTGTAGGCAATCACCCCGCGTGCAGGGGGTGCTACACGATTGTGTGATTTTTTTCACCACAGAGCCTGAAACATGTCCAGCGACACGAAAACGCCCCAGGCACCTGAAATCGCCGATGTCCTGAACCAGAACGCCGAGGCGGCCGAACAGATCAAGGCCACAGCCAGCGAACTGAACGTGGTCCACGCGGTGCTGTCCACCCAGATTCCGCCCGAGGCGCTGGAAGGCGACCTGCAGGCCGCCGTGGAGCGCACGGACGAGTTGGAGCAGCAGCTCAGCGAGACGGCGCAAGCGCTCGAAAAGTCCAACGACCTGCTGCGTGAGATCGGGGCCCGGCAAGGGGAAGCCACGGCAGCCCCCAAGAAGTAGGTAGCGGGCGCTGTCCGCTGCAGGGCGCTGGGTCCGGCGGTGGCATCGTCCTACAGCGGCGCAGCCGGCGCCTGCGCACACTGGGCTTTTGTGCATCGGAGGCACCATGGTCACACACCCATCCCAACCCGGGGGCAAGCCCAGGCCAGACCCTGAGCGCCCCTCCCCCGCGTTCACCGAGACCGATGCAGTGGCAGGCAAGCGCAAACCCGCGGATGCGGCGCCCGAGCGCGGCGACACCGCCCCTTCGGCACCGGCCCCCAATCCGCCGCAATCGGACGTGGACCCAGAGACACCGGCCAGCATCAACGCGCCATGACGGGGCGCCACATCCAGGCCGGGCACCAGCGGCTGGTGATCACAGGGGCGTCAGCGCCTCCGGCAGGCACGACTCATCGTGCCCCACCAGGCGGATCCACATGCCGGTCTTGCGGATGATGATGTAGTCGACGGTGACGACACGGCCTTTGTAGAGAAATTTGGAGCCGGGTTTGTACAGGACCATGGAGCAGGGAGAGGGCAAGTTGCAGGCAGGATGCAGCTGCAGGAATCAGACCTCCGATGGTGCCCGCGCACGCAGCATCGGGTTGTGACAGGCGCGAAAAACCCACTGCTCCGATGGGCTGCTACTTGACGTGCGGCAGCGCGCACTCTCCCCGGCGGTGACCCCCAAGGCGCGAAGCGCCCCAGGGAGTGTGTCACTTCAGTGTTCGCCAAGGGCCATGCCCTGCCCGGGCGCATGCGCGCGCGGTGCCGATGGCGATGCCGACGTCGCAGACATGGACTCCGTGGCCACCACGGGCAGGCGGCTCAGCAGGCTGGCCTTGATCTCCGGACCGGCCATCTTGAAAGCTACTACGGCCGCCACCACCAGCACCGCAACGGTGGCGGCCAGGCCGAACACGCGCGAATCACCCGCGCCGTCTGCGCCCTGCAGCATGCCGTAGTGGCCCGATGTATTGCTCATGGTTTTCATGGGTTTGCTCCTGGCTGTGTTTATGCAGTGAAGTTAACGGCCAGCGGGCGCCCGGGCTGTCGGACAAAAACCATTCCTGGGTGTGGAAAAACCCGCAGCCCCCACGGACCCGTCCAAGCTCTCAATGGCATGAAAAAAGCCGCCTGTAACGGCGGCTTGATGGGTTCTGTTGGGCGTAGACGGAGCTGCTTACATGCGGTTCCAGGGCCACTCACCGCATTTGGATTGTGACACCGTCACATTCGCCAGCCGGCGCATGGAGGTGTCGTCGTAGATGTAGCTCAGGCGCACACCGGCCTGCAGGTCGGGCGCCACGTGCGCATCGCGGCACAGCGTCCCCAGAAGCTCGCGCTCCACCACGGCCTCGAAGTCCGGCCGCACGCCCGCGGGGCTGACCAGGAACTTCACCGTCACATGCCGGCCCGCGTGCGTGGCCGAGGTGGACAGGATGCGCTCGTCGCGCCGTTCGCGGGCGTCGGAGTTGTACTCCTCGGCCAGGCGCCTGGCCCGCGCCTCGGCGCTCATCCGCGGAGTGCGCTCCCCCGGCACACGGGCCATGAGAAAGTTCTCGTCGCACACGCGCAGCGCGATCTGGATGCCCGTGGGTGTGGGCTTGTTGGTGGCGCTGTCGACGCAGCGGTCGTACTGCGCCCGGGCCCGCGGGCCCAGTTCATCGCGCGAACGCAGCGGATAGTCCTGCGCCAGGGCGGCCGTGAACGACAACAGCGCGGCGCCCAGTGCAAGGCCGCGCAGCAAAGGCTCAAAAGTCATGGTGATCTTCGGGATGGCCCCGCCCGTTGTGATGGATAGATCTGGGGTGGAGAGTATGCCCCCAGGCCCTGGCTGCGGGCAAGGCAGCTTGCGCCCGGTTGCAGGCACACATCAGGCAAGGGCCTGAACGCGCCAGGGTTCCGGCGCCCGCTGCCGCACCACGCGAAAGAAAGCAGCCGATGGGCCGGCCCGCTCAGCCTGCGGCCAGCGACACCACGGCCACCAGCAGCATCACGGCCGCTGCGGCCAGCCACATCACGCGCGGGCTGTACTGGCCGAATTCCAGATCCCCGTCGTCCGCAATGCCGGCATCGGCAAAAGACATCTGGCGTTGGAAGGACTTGGTGTTCGGCATGCTCGTGTGCTCCGGTGTGGATGTGTACAAGTAGATGTGTACAAAGGTAGCTGGGCAATCCAGCCGTCCGTGTCAGACAAGTGCCCATCCTCGCAGCAGATCGGGCCCACCGCATTTTTGAAACCCGCCGGAACGTGACATACCGCACGCAAGGCCCTGCCGCAGGCCATCCGCGCACTATCTGGATGCCGCCTGGAACAGGCCCTAGCCGAACTGCTTGCCGCTGTGCTGGCAGACCCAGCCGCGCGCATGGGCGAGTGCCTCGTCCTCGGTGTCGAAAGCCACGTCAGGCGACACGTTGAGCACCTCGCCGCCCGACAGTTCCACGGACACCACGGCCCATTGATCGTTGCGCTGCAGGGTCACCCAGCAGCTGTCGGAGTCACTGCAGCGCAGGCGGTGCTCCGTGGTCACCATGGCCATCGGCATGTCCTCGTGTTCAGGCAGGCACCGCCCACGGGTGCCTGCGCTCGTTCAATCACTGTAGGGCACCCGGCACGGGCCGTCCGTCAGCCAATGCCGACAATTGCAGCGCATGGTGGCACAGCAAGCCTCCGGGTTGCGAGGGTCGCCCAGCATGCCGCCAAGCACCGGCCCGGCGATGAACCCCGCGCCGAACATGGCGTTGAACAGCCCGAAGCGCCGCGCCCGCTGGTCCAGCAGGCTGGGCGCACAGGCCAGCAGCAGGTACCTGGCGCAGGACCCGGCCATCGACAGCAGCAGCACGGGCCGGCGCCCGAGCCGGTCGCTCAGCACACCGAGCACGGGCGCGCACACCAGCTGCATGGCCGCATAGAGCGCGGCCATCACGCCGATGACCGGGGCCACATGGGAGGTATGGGTGACCTGCTGCACCAACGCAGGCAGGATGGGAAACACGAGGCCGATGCCCATGGCATCGAGCGCGACGCACAGGTAGATGGCGGCGAGGGGGCGGTTGCGGAGATTCATGGCGGTCAGGCGTTCCGGTGAGTGCGGGCACGGTGAGGCGCTCGCAACAACAAGGTCCGACGGATGTCGGGGGAAACGCTGGCCGGATCACCCCCTGCGGGGGCCGATGGCGTGTGCGCGGACGATTGCAGGGGGAAGTCTCCACCCGGGACTGCAAACGGCCGTTTTTCGCGGTGTGGGTGCGGATTGCCGCCCGGTTGCCGCCAACGCGCGGGCCAGCGCCTCACGCACGGCACGCACCTGGGGCCCGCGGGCAGGCGCGGCCGCCGGGCCGTGTCACCCACCAGAAGCCCAGTGCGCCCACACTCACCGCGGCCCCCAGCCGGCACACACCCTGCCAGCCCGCATGGGCATAGGTCACCGTGGTCGCCACCGCCCCCAGGCCGCTGCCCACTGCATAGAACAGCATGTACAGCCCCACCAGGCGGCCATGCGCCTCGGGGCGCGAACGCAGCACCAGGCTCTGGTTGGTGACGTGCAGGGCCTGGCCGCCCAGGTCCAGCAGCACAATGCCCAGCAGCAGGGCCCACAGCGACTGGTGCAGCAGCGACAGCGGCCACCACGCCAGCAGCAGCAGTGCCAATGCGGCGACGCTGGTACGCTGGCCATGCCCCTGGTCGGCCCAGCGCCCGGCGCGGGCCGCAGCCAGCGCCCCCACGGCGCCCACCAGGCCGAAGGCGCCGATGGCCGTGTGCGAGTACGCAAAAGGCGGGGCGCTGAGCGGCAGCACCAGCGCGCTCCAGAAGATGTTGAAGGCCGCGAACATCAGCAGCGCCAGCATGCCGCGCACCTGCAGCACCCGGTCCTCGCGCAGCAGCACCCACATCGACATCAGCAGTTGCCGGTAGCCCAGGCCCGCCGATGGGCCGGGCGGCAGCACCGGCAACCGGCGCCACAGCGGCCATGCCAGCGCCAGCATGAGCAGCGCGGCGCAGAGGTACACACCGCGCCAGCCGGCCACATCGCTCACGCCGCCCGCAAAGACACGGGCCAGCAGCAGGCCCGCGAACACGCCGGATTGCGCAGCCCCCACCACCCGGCCCTGCTCATGGGGCGCCGCCGCGCTGGCGGCATAGGCAATCAGCCCCTGGGTCATGGCGGTGCCGCACAGGCCCACGCCCAGCATGCCGGCCAGCAGCAGCGGCGTGGACCGCGCCGCGCCCACGGTGGCCAGCGCCGCCACCAGCGCCAGCAGTTGCACCGCCATCAGGCGCCGTCGCTCCACACGGTCGCCCAGCGGCACCAGCAGCAGCAAGGCCAGCGCACAGCCGACCTGCGTGGCCAGCACCACGCCGCCAATGGCCGCATGGCCGATGCCGAACTCCGCAGCCAGCGTATCCAGCAAAGGCTGCGCGTAGTAGACGTTGGCCACGGCGAGGCCGCTGGCCAGGGCGAACAGGCCCACCAGGGAGCTCGGCATGGCGGGTCGGGGCAAGGCAGAGGAAGAACAAGGCATGGCAAAACCAATCCAGTTGCAAAACAAAACCAGATGGATGGTAGCCAATCAGGTTTTAAAATGCAACCACACTCGCAATTCCCGCAACGCCCAGGAACCACGCATGCCACGCCATGAGCCCGCACCCGCAGCAGCTACCGCCGAACCCTGCCCCGTGGCCCGCAGCCTGAACGCCATCGGCGACCGCTGGTCGCTGCTGATCGTGCGCGACGCCTTCGACGGCCTGCGCCGCTTTGGCGACTTCCAGCGCAACCTGGGCGTGGCGCGCAACATCCTGGCCGACCGCCTGCGCCGGCTGGTGGATGCCGGCATCCTGCAGACCCAGCCCGCGTCGGACGGCAGCGCCTACCAGGAGTACGTGCTGACCCCGCGCGGGGAAACGCTGTTCCCGGTGGTGCTGGCCTTGCGGCAGTGGGGCGAGCAGCATCTGTTCGAGCGCGGTGAACGGCACTCGGTGCTGGTGGAACGGCGCACCGGCAAGCCCGTGCCCTTCATGGCGCCGCGGGCGCGCGATGGCTCGGTGCTGGCGCCGGACGCGACCGAGGTGAAGAAGGTGGCCTAGTGTCCTGAGTTGGAAGCTAGGCGCAAAGCACAGCCATGCCGGGTGGCATGGCGCGCATTTGCAAGGACGCATGGCGGCGATTGTCGGGAGATTTGTTCAACGAATTTCGAACTCGGGACACTAGGGTTGGACTTCGTCAGACAGCCGCGTCCTCCAGCGTCTGGACCAAAAACTCCGCCGTAGCCCGCACCCTGGCCGTGCGCTGCAGGTCGGGGTGCATCACCAGCCAGACCTCGTGGTCGTTCGCGCGGCGGCGCTGCGGCCAGATGCGCAGCAGGCCCTCGCGCTCGCCCAGGTGCACCGGCATCTCGCCCAGGCCGATGCCGGCCGCCACCGCCTTGCGCACCAGCAGGCCCGAGTTGACGGCCATGGCAATGCGGACCTGGCGCGCCGGCACCTCCACCGCCGTGGGGTAGGGCCGCTGCGCCAGAGTGGGGCCGTAGGCCACCAGGTGGTGACCGCGCAGTTCGTCGTCGGGCACGGGCGTGCCAAAGCGCTCCAGATACGCCGCGCTGGCGAACAGGCCCACGGGCCACGACACGACGCGGCGCACCACCAGGTCGGGCGATTCGGGGCGCACGTTGCGAAACGCGATGTCGGCCTGGCGGCGGCTGAGGTTCAGCACCTGGGTAGAGACCTCCAGGTCCACGCGGATGCCTGGCCAGCGCTGCTGCAGGCGATCGATGGCGGGCAGCAGGAAGTCGATGGCGATGGAATCGGAGCAGGTCACGCGCACCAGTCCCGCATGGCTCTCGTCCTGCCCCTCGATGCGGGTGCGCAGGTCCAGCGCCGCCGCCTCCATGCGCCGCGCGGCGCCCAGCGCCGCCTCGCCCGCAGCGGTGAGCTGGTAGCCGCCCTTGGCGCGCAGGAACAGCGTGGTGCCCAACTCGGCCTCCAGTGCCTGCAGGCGCCGGCCCACCGTGGCCTGGTCCACGCCCAGGCTGCGGGCGGCGGCACGCAGTGAAGGATTGCGGGTCAAGGCCAGAAAGATGCGCGTGTCGTCCCAGTTCATGCGATGCAATTTTGCATCACTGCAGCGCAAAAACGCTGCATTTCACAAGCACCATTCCACCCTAAGCTCAGGCCCATCAACGGATTGAAAGCAAGGAACCCCATGCAAGCCATCGTCTTCGACGAGTTCGGCGGCCCCGAAGTGCTCGTGGCCCGCGACATCGCCCGCCCCGAGGTGCGCCCCCATGACCTGCTGGTGCACAACGCCGCCATCGGTGTGAACCGCGCCGACCTCTCGCACCGCAAGGGCGCCTATGGGCGGGCCTACTTCGGCGACTCGGACCTGATGGGCCTGGAGATCGCCGGCACCGTGGCCGAGGTGGGGCCCGAGGTGCAGGGCTTTGCCGTGGGCGACCGCGTGATGGGCATCGTGGGGGGCGGCGCGTATGCCGAGTATTCGCGCATTGACCACCGCATGGCCATGCGCGTGCCAGACAACCTCTCGCTCACCGAGGCCGGCGCCATCGCCGAGGTGTTCGTCACCGCGCACGAGGCCCTGTTCCACCTGGCGCGGCTGCAGCCTGGCGAATCAGTGCTCATCCACGCGGCCGCAGGCGGCGTGGGCTCGGCCGCGGTGCAACTGGCCCACGCCGCCGGGGCGCGCGTGTTCACCACCGCCAGCGCCGACAAGCGCGACGCGGTGCTCGGCTTCGGGGCCGACGTGTTCATCGACTACCGCAGCCAGGACTTCCAGGCCGTGGTCGCGGAGCACACGGGCGGCAAGGGCGTGGACGTAGTGATCGACTTCATTGGCGGCCCCTACCTGGAACGCAACGTGCGCTCGCTCGCCGTGGGCGGGCGCATGACGGTGGTGGGCCTGCTCGGCGGCGCCGGCGAAGCCGCGCAACTGCCCATCGATGTGCTGTTGTACCGCCACCTGCAGATCTATGGCACGGTGATGAAATCGCGCCCGCCCGAAGTCAAGCAGGCCATGACGCAGCGCTTTGCCCAGCGCTGGCTGGGCGCGCTGGCCGACGGCACGCTGCGCCCGGTGATCGACAGCACCTACCCGCTGGCGGATGCGGCCGGCGCACACCGGCGCATGGAGACGGGGTTGAGCGTGGGGAAGATTCTGCTGCGGCCAGATTCACACCGCCCATGACAGCCCATCCCACCCCAGGCGCCTACCGCATCACCAAGCCACCATCGACGAACAGCACCTGCCCGGTCATGAACCCGCTCCAGTCCGAGGCCAGGAACAGCACAGGCCCGGCCACATCCTCGGGCCGGGCGATGCGCCGCAGCGGCGTGGCCGCCATCAGCGATTCGCGGAACGACTCCTGCGTGGACTCGCTGGCCTGCGTGGGGTAGACGAGCCCGGGGGCCACGCAGTTCACGCGGATGCCCAGGGGCCCCAGCTCGGTGGCCAGGTTGCGGCTGAAGGCCACCAGCGAGGCCTTGGCCGTGGTGTAGTCGTGGTAGGCCACCACCGGGTGCTCGACCAGGTTGCTCACGATGTTGACGATGGCGCCCTGCGCGCGCTGGCGCATCTGCGGCAGCACGGCGCGGCAGACGTTGAAGGCACCACCCACCGCACCGTCGAACTGCGCCTGGTAGTCGCTCCACTGCAGGTCGTCGAACAGCGTGCGGTGGCGCGGATCGAAGGCGTAGGGTTTGAAGGCGTTGTTCACCACGATGTCGATGGGGCCGAGCTCGCGCGCCACGGCATCGACCATGGCCTGTACCGCAGGGGCAGAGCCCACATCGGCCTTGGCGGCCCAGGCATCGCCGCCAGCGGCCTGGCAGGCCGCCACCGTGGCGGCAGCAGCCGCATCGTTGGAGAGGTGGTTGATGGCCACCGTCGCACCCTCCCGCGCGAACGCGGTTGCGATGGCGGCCCCGATGCCGCGGCTGGCGCCCGTGACCAGCACCACCTTGCCCTGGAACTTCATGTTCAGCTCCTTGGAATGTGCTTACGGCAGCAGGCTGGTATCCACCACGTCCGCCACCTTGATCTGGCGCTGCACCAGGCCCAGCGCGCGGTAGGCGTCGGCTCCCTTTTGCAGGGAGTCGAGGTTGAAGGCGCCCAGCCTGGCGCCCGCAGCGGAGGGCATCGACGATGCATTGCGCAGGCGGATCACCTCCAGGTTGATGTCGCGCTGCGTGCCGTCGATGGCGTGCTTGACGGCCAGGGTCGCGGCCTCCTCGGGGTTGGCGATCATCCAGGCGGCGCTGTCGCGGTAGCCCTTGAGGAAGGCCTTGAAGAGTTCCTTGCGTTGCGGGTAGGTTTCCTGCTTCACCACGAACAGGTCGCTCGACACGTTGAGGTAGTCGCGCACCTGCATCACATTGACCTCGCCCAGGCCCTTGCGCTGCCCCACCACGAGGCCGGTGTCGGTGGCGGCGGTCGCATCGACCTGCCCCTGCAGCAGCGGCGCGAAGTTGAGCAGGCCGGTGACGACGATGGTCACGTCCGACTCCTTGAGCCCCGCCTGGTGCAGCATCACCAACAGGTTCTGGCGCGTGCCGCTGGCCAGGCTGTACACGCCGATCTTCTTGCCCTTCAAGTCCGCCGGCTTGTGGATGTTGGCGGACTTGAGCGAGACCACGTTGAACACGTTCTGCGGGTAGATGTCGTAGATGGCAGTGAGCTTCTCGCCCTTGTCCAGCGCCGTGAAGAAGGAGCCGGGGTCGGTGAACGCCACGTCGGCCTGGCCTGCGAGCAGGTTGCGGATGGCATCGCCCCCGCCCGCGCCGGGCACATAGCCCAGCTCCACGCCCTGGGCCTTGAAGAAGCCCTTGTCCGGCTCGGCGAGCAGGTTGGTGATTTCGCTGATCGGCTTGCTCCAGCCGCCGACGGTGATCTTGCCCTTGGACTGTGCAGACGCCAGGCCGGCAAAGGGCATGGCCGCGAGGCCAGCGGAGGCGCCGAGCACGGTGCGGCGGGAGAGGGGCATGGATTGTGTGAAGCGGTTCATGGATTTCAAGGGTTGTCGGTATAAGGGGTCAGCAGCCAGCGCTCCAGCCACAGCGTGGCCTGGTAGAGCACGAGCCCGATCAGGGCGATGAGGAAGAGCGCGGCGAACATCAGGGCGGTGTCCATCATTCCCTGCGAGGCGATGACCACCGCACCCAGCCCGTGGCTGGCGCCGATGAATTCACCGACCACGGCGCCGACCAAGGCCAGCACCACGGCCATGCGCAGGCCTGCCAGGATGAACGGCAGCGCCACCGGCAGCTTGAGCCGCAGCAGCGTCTGCCCGCGCGTGGCGCCCAGCATGCGAAACAGCTGCAGGCGCGACGGGTCCACATGCTTGAGGCCGGTCAGCGTGTTCTCCATCAGCGGAAAGAAACAGATCAGCGCCGTGATCAGCGCCGTGGGCACGATGCCAAAGCCGAACCACAGCACGAACAGCGGCGCCAGCGCGAGCTTGGGCACCACCTGGCTCACCACCACATAGGGCCTGAGCACGCGTTCGAGCAACACCGATTCGGCCAGCGCCACCCCCATCAGCAGGCCGGCCGCACCGCCGCCCACCAGCCCCAGCAGCAGTGCGGACAGCGTGGCCCGCACGTGCGGCCAGAAGTAGCCGGTGGCCACGCCGTTCCACAGCGCAGCGGCCACGGCCGAAGGTGCGGGCAGCACCAGGGCCGACAGCCCCGAGCGGCGCACGGTGAACTCCCATGCCGACAGCAGCACGAGCAGCAGCGCAGCGGCCATCAGCCGGGCCTGCAAGGCTGTCGTAGGCTTCATGCGGCGACCCCGTCCATGCTTGTGCGCACGCACCCGCACAGGCGGTTGAACGGCAGCTCATCGCGCATGGCCTGGGTGCGCGGACCCGGCAGGTCGACACGGATGTCGTCGACAATGCGGCCGGCATGCATCACGGCGATGCGGTCGCCCAGGTACACCGCCTCGTGGAGGTCGTGCGTGACAAACAGCACCGTGGTGCCGCGCTGGCGGCAGGTGCGCAGCAGGTCGTCCTGCAGCTCGGCACGGGTGATGGCGTCGAGCGCGGCAAAGGGCTCGTCGAGCAGCAGCAGCGCGGGCTCCAGCACCAGCGCGCGCGCCAGCGCCACGCGGCTTTGCTGCCCGCCGGAGAGTTGGCGCGGGTAGTGCTGCGCATGCGCGGCCAGGCCCAGCTGGTCCAGCAGCGCCCTCGCCCGCTCCACATCGCCCGCAGCCGGGCGGCGCTGCAGCGACACGGGCAGCAGCACGTTGTCGATGGCGCGCTTCCAGTCGAGCAGGGTCGGCGCCTGGAACATGAAGCCCAGTTGCGGCCCCGGTGCCCGCAGCGCCTGCCCCTGCAGCAGCACGCGGCCCGACTGCGGCCGCAGCAGGCCGGCGGCCAGTTGCAGCAGCGTGGTCTTGCCACAGCCGCTGCGGCCCACCAGGCAGTGGATCTCACCGGCCTGCATGTGCCAGTCGATGCCATCCACCACGGGCGGTCGGCCCGGGTAGGTAAAGACCAGCTGCTCCATCGAAAGAAAACTCATGGCCGGCCTTCAGTCTGCATAGGGCGCAAAGGGCTCGGCAGCCAGCTCGGCGGACTGCTCGATCTCGACCATGCGCACCAGGTCGAGCAGGTTGAAGCGGCCATCGTGGTGCCAGCCCGCCTCGGGCGCGCTCATGGCACCGATGGCACTGATGCGGGTGACGCCCACCGCGCCCAGCAGCCCGGCCAGGCGGTACAGCTCGGCCGGCGCAGCGGCGATGCCGGCGGTCTGCAAAAACCGGCTGTGCGGCGCCACCAGGGGCACCACATCGTCCAGCGCATCCACGGCCACGACCTGGATGGTGCGCTGCGTGGCGGTGGGCGCCAGGGGCTGCGGCGTGTCGTTGTAGGCCACGCTCCACGCGGCCGAGGGCGCGCCGATCAGTTGGTCCGCCGCTTCCTGACCGGAGGGAGAAGACAGCGCCTTCCACTCCACGGCCTGCTGCCATCTGGCGACGGCTGCGGAATCCTCCACGGACAGCGGTCGGCGCGGAAAGCGCCGGTGCAGGTTGGCCAGCTCGCCCGCCAGGTGGTCGGCAAAGGCGCGCGGCGACACCACCCCGCCGCGCTGCACATAGAACACATGCGGCGAGTAACAGCCCTGCTGGTCGTAGCGCATCACATCCCATGCAGCCAGCCGCGCCAGGGTGGGTGCCTTGTGCGCATCCAGCGCCGATGCGCTGACCACGCCAAAGCCCAGTTTGTGCCCGTGGGGCAAAAAGCGCGTGGTGACTGGCAAGCGCCGCCGGATGGCGTCCAGCGCCTCATTGCCGCCATAGGCCAGCACCGTGTCGGCCTGGGCGTAGAGCGCTGAAGCGCCCTCCTCCCCTGCGCCGCGCCACCAGACGACGGCAAGGCAATCGGCAATCGGTGGGTGCACCTCGGCCAGCAGGCGCGCGAACCAGCCCGCGAACAGCGGCTCGGCACTGGGCAGCTTGCCGATGTTGCCGGCCTTGACCAGGAGGCCGCAGACCATGCTCCACAGCGCCAGCGCGGGCACGTTGCCAGCCCAGTTGTGCACCAGCAGGTCCGGGCCGAAGGCGCGCACCGCGCCACCCTTGGGCGTGGGCTGAAAGCCGTCGAGCAGCTTGGGGTTGGCAAAATCCTCGGCCACGAAGCGGTGCAGTTGCGCCGAACGAAAGGTCTTGAAAAAGCCCGTGAGCCCCAGCCGCACCATCTCGCGGTCATAGCCGCTGACCACGGGCAGGTACGCCTCTGCCTGCTGGCGGTAGGGGTCGCTGCGGTCCAGCAGGCGGGCGATGGCCTGGTCGATCACTGCAATGATGTCCGACACGGCCATGGTCTTGAGGTGCAGGGCGCTGGCCCCCCGCACACGCGCCGCCAGCGCATCCATCTGCGCAGCCGACAGCACGGGCACCGCGACTTCCAGCGACTCGCTGCCCTGCGCAAAGTGCAGCACCTGCCAGTCGACCTCGGCAGCAGGGAGCCCTGGCAGATAGCCTGCCTGGATGCGATGGGGCTTGCTCGTCATGCCGCCGTGGCCCGCACGAACTCCTCGACCGCGAGCGAGCAGCCCTTGGCCTCCACCCCCTCGGCACGGCCCAGCAGCAGGAAACCGCCCTCGGCGGGCAGGCCCACGTCTTCCGTCAGGATGGTGGTGACCGAGTTGAAATTGGCCAGATCGCAGTGCACCAGGATGCCGCGCTCCCCCGCAGGCACCGTGCGGCCCGTGACCGGATCGACCAGGCGCGAACGGATCCAGTGCGGCCCCGACTTGACCGATGGCACGGCGGCATTGCCGTCGTCGTAGAACTGCGTGCTCAGCTCCGTCATGCCATACATGTTGATGCAGTCCGTGCGCGCCACGCCCAGCGCCTGCGACAGCTCGCTGTAGAAGGCATCGAGCGGCAGCTCGCGCGACTGGCCCTTGTAGCCGCCCGTGTCCAGGATGCGGCTGCCCGGCGGCAGGCGAAAGCTTCGGCCCTGCGCGCGCAGCGCGTCGATCACATGCACGAAGCTGAAGCTCGCGCCCAGCAGCGCATAGGGCTCGCCGCTGCGCTCCGCCGCCTCCAAGGCCGCCCAGAGCCCGTCGAGGTCCATGCCCTGCGGCGTGACGAAGGTCTGGCTGGCGGCCGTTCCAAAAGCCGATTTGGCCAGGTCCAGGTAGTGCGCCAGCGAGGAGTTGGGCATGGCCACCTCGTCCGGGAACAGAATGCCCATGGGCATGCGCTCTGCGCTGCCGCGCATGAAGCGCCGCGCGAAATTGCGGGCCATCGACAGGTCGTACACGTCGAGCAGCGGGTGGAAATGCTGCCCGCGCGTGCTGCCGCCGCGCGTGGTACCGCTGGTCATGAAGATGCGGTCGGTGGCGGCCGGCGGCTCGCAGCGCAGCGGCAGGGCCTTGAAGGCGTCGATGGGCACGGCGGGAATGTCGCTCCAGGTCTTCACATGGCGTGCCGTGATGCCCCGCAGCCGGCAGAAACTCTGGAACGGTGCATTGGCCACGAACTGGTGCGCGAACAGGCGCAGCGCCATCTGGTCGAACTGCGCGTCCGTGCAGCCGTCCATGGCGATGAATTCGAGCAGGTCCGCCACCAGCGGGGTAGCCTTGTACATGAGCGAGCATCCTTGGGTTGTTCTTTGACAGGATGCTCCGAGGCCACCTGCTCCATGGCACGGGGCCGCGCATGCATCGCGGCGCGCCCGTGCAAGGGGGTGACAGCTCTTCTTCCGCCGGAATTACCCGGTTCAAGTTCTCGGGTGTGGATCTCAGCACTTGCGTGCACCCCGGAGCGTTGCAGCGATTTTACCCTGCCGTCGGAAACCGGGTGCCGGTACCAGGCGGGCGTATGCTGGCACGCCAAGCAAATCTTTTTTCTGAACTTGTCGATTCCCGGCCGCCCGCTTCGTCGTGAAGGAAGCAGCATCCGCTGCTGCACCACCCCACCAACAACCCAAAGGACCGCAGCATGAAGTACCTTGGCCTTGCCTACTTCACCCCCGAAAAATTCGCCGCCATGGCGCCCGCCGACGTGCAGGCCCTCGTGGGCCAGTGCCCCGCCCTGGATGAGAAGATGCGCGCCACCGGCAAGGTTCTGGTGTCGGCCTCGCTGGGCGACGCCGAAAACTGGGTCACCCTGCGTCCGCACGGCGGCAAGCCGCAGATCAGCGACGGCCCCTACACGGAGTCCAAGGAAATGGTGGGCGGCCTGTTCATCATCGAGGCAGACAGCCGTGAGGAGGCCGTGCGCCTGGCATCGATGCACCCCGCGGCCCAGTTGGGCGAGGCGGGGGGATGGGCGGTGGAACTGATCCCCATGGATTTCTACCTGGGGTGAGACGGGCCGGGCATCTGCCAGCGAACCTGCCAGCGGATCTGTGTCGCCAGCCTCAGGCCGCCACCAGCCTGATCAACGTGATCTCCGACGGTGCCCCCAGCCGCATCGGCGGTCCCCAGTAGCCGGTGCCGCGGCTCACGTAGACCCACATCGCCTGCAGCCGATGCAGGCCGGCAACGAACGGGTTCTGCAAGGGCACGAACAGGTTCCACGGCCAGAACTGCCCGCCGTGCGTGTGGCCCGACAGTTGCAGCGAGAAGCCCGCCTCTGCCGCCGCCGGCGCACTGCGCGGCTGGTGCGCCAGCAGCACGCGCGTGCGGGCTTCGGGCGGCGCACCGGCCAGGGCACGCTGCGGATCGCTGGCATGGCTGGCGTCGAAGTGCCCGGCCGTGAAATCGGTCACCCCGCCCAGCACCAAGGCATCGCCATCGCCCTGCCCCGCCGCCGGCCGCAGCACCGCATGCTCGTTGAGCAGCACGCGCAGGCCCAGGCGGCGCAGCTCGGCAATCCACGGCCCTGCGCCGGCGTAGTACTCGTGGTTGCCCGTCACCACAAAGCTGCCGTGGCGCGCCTGCAGATCGGCCAGCGGCGCAATGTGCTCGCGCAGCTCGGGCACGCTGCCGTCCACCAGGTCGCCCGTGATGGCGATGGCATCGGCCTTGAGTTCATTCACGCGGCTGACGATGCGCGCGATGTAGCCGCGCCGGATGGTGGGGCCCACATGCAGGTCGCTCAACTGAACGATGGTGAAGCCCTGCAGCGCCGCAGGCAGCCCGGCCAGGGGCACATCCACGCGCCGCACGCCCGCGGTGCGCCGCGCGTTCCAGAAGCCTAGCAGCGATGCCAGCGTGGACAGCACCACCACGGCTGCGGCGCTGTTGGCGCGTACTGCATCACCCTCCTGCATCCAGCCGCCGGCCCATGCCACGGCCAACCCCAGGTCGCGCAGCAGCGTCAGCACAAGGAGCGACGAGAACCAGCCCATGGCCAGCAAGCCCAGCCAGGTCCACAGAGGGCTGGCCGCGCTGCGACGGCCTGAGCGGTGCTGGAACGGCCTGGGCAATGCGATGGCAGAGACGAGCAACAGCGTTGCAAGCACGGGCCCGGCACCTGGCCATGGGGAAAGTGGCAGCACCAGGCGCAGGCCGATGTACAGGTGCAGGAGGGTGGTCAGGATGGTCAGCGGGCGCAGCGGCATGGAGGCAGGAGTGGCGCGGCGGTGCCGCAGACATCCGCAGATGCGGCCATGCACCGGAATATCCAGCCCCGTGGATACGGATGTGCCTTTTTCTCCCACCAATGCCTGGAGGGCGAGGACCGCTGGCGAACTTTGGGCACGGAATTGGCCGGCACCAAGGATTCGGCAGGCCTCAGCGCGAGCAGAACCAAGGTCCGCGCCATCGAACGGCTCCATTCAGGCTCCGGCTTCGCAAAATCAGGGGACAGCAGGTGCCCCCCCCCAGATGGGGGAGGCGCGCGCGTTCAGGCCTGAGCGCTGGGTAGCCGGTGCTACATTGCGCGCCAGGAGGAGAATCACCATGCGTTGGAAAACCATCGCCATAGCCTGCCTGGGCCTTGCAGCCCTGTCCGTGAACGCCCAGGTGCACCGCTGCAAGGATGTGGCCGGCAAGACTTTTTACAGCGACCGGCCCTGCGAGGTCGGCCAGACCGGACAGATGATCGAGCGCCAGCGCTCGCAAGGCGAGATCATGCAGGAACGGCAGTTGGCGGCCGAGGCCAATGACCGCAAGTACGAGCGTCGATCGGCCGAGCAGGGACTGCAGCCGCCACCCTTGCACGCACAACAGGCCGCCGCGCCCGCCATCCCTCAGGTGCACCCGTACCTGTGCCGCAAAGCCAGGGAGGAAATGGATTTGGCCGCCAGCCTGCGGACTTTGACACCTGCTCAAAAGCACATGCGCATGAATGAAGAACGGGTGAAGGTTGCAGCCGCGTGCGGCGCAATGTAACGCACAGCCAGAATTCGGGCGGCCCACAGGACTGCCCCGCTCTTGTCAAAGCCCTCGGATGAGGGCTTTGCTGTTTCCGGGGCCGGATGGACTTTGCAGGGCCAGTGGTTGCATTCCAGCCAGCCCGTGTTGAAGCGCCTTGCTGCGCTGCGCGTTGCAGTCCCTAACCCCCTCGATCGATTCGAAGGGCAAGAATGACCGAGGTGTTTGTCCGGGTCACTCCCTCGATCTCCCCGATCTGGTCCAGCAGCACGTCCAGCCGCGCCGTGTTGTCTGCCCGGAGCGTGGCCATGTAGTCGAACTCGCCGCTGACCGATGCGAGCTGCAGCAGCTCGGGAAACTTCGTCAGCTCCCGGATGACTTCCCTGCCGGCCTTGGGCTGCACCACGATCCCCACAAAGGCCTGCACGCCCCGCGCTACGGCCTCGCCGCCAAGGCGCACGGAGTAGCCGCCGATCAGGCCGTTTGCCTCAAGCCTTGCAATACGTGCCACGACCGTCGTTCTCGCTACGCCGAGCTTGCGTGCCAGGTTGGCAGTGCTTTCACGCGCGTTGGCCTGCAGCAGCGCGATGAGCTCCCGGTCGAATTTGTCGCGCAGCAGTGTTTCGGGAAGGTTTGTTGGGGCGTTCACGGTAACGGTGCAAGTCAAAAAAGGGATGCGATGACGATTCGACATTATCGCGATCTATTTCGACGAAAAACAATGGCATTTCGTCGAACTCATGCTTTTTTTCGTCACCGTGTTTCGGAACACTCGGGTGCATCGCCTCATCCCAAGCACCGTTCTGAAAGGAAACCCGCATGAAAGTAGCCCTCCTCGGCGCAGGCCACATCGGCCAGACCATTGCCCAACTGCTGCACACCAGTGGCGACTTTGAATTGACGGTCTTCGACCGCGACCAGGCGGCATTGCGTCGACTTGCCGACAAGGGCATCCGAACCACCTGCATCGACACATCCAGTCCGGTTGAACTCACGAATGCCCTGGACGGACACACCGCCGTGGTCAATGCGCTCCCGTACCACCTTGCCATTTCTGCGGCCCAGGCGGCCTTGCGTGCCCGTTGCCACTACTTCGACCTGACGGAAGACGTGGCGGCCACCAAGGAAATCAAGCGCCTTGCACAGGACGCTGAAACCGCGTTCATGCCCCAGTGCGGCCTGGCCCCGGGCTTCATCGGGATCGTGGCACACCACCTTGCCAGCGGCTTCGAGGCCCTTCACGACGTGAAGATGCGCGTGGGCGCCCTGCCGGCGTTTCCCACGAACGCGCTCAAATACAACCTGACGTGGAGCGTGGATGGCCTCATCAACGAGTACTGCCATCCGTGCGAGGCGATACACGACGGCCGCGTGATCTCGGCCCTGCCGCTGGAGGGCCTGGAGCACTTTTCGCTTGACGGGGTGGAGTACGAAGCCTTCAACACGTCGGGTGGCCTGGGCACCCTGTGCGAGACGTGGGACGGAAAGCTGCGCAATCTCGACTACAAGACGGTGCGCTACCCAGGGCATCGCGCGTTGATGCAATTTCTGCTGGACGAGCTGCAACTCAAGAGCGACCAGGACACGCTCAAGACCGTCCTTCGGCGCAGCATGCCCGCCACCATGCAGGACGTGGTGCTGGTTTTCGTCACCGTTTCAGGCACCAGGAACGGCTCGCTCGTGCAGGAGGTGTTCGCGCGCAAGATCTTTGCCGAGCGCGATGGCGCATACCCGTTGTCCGCCATCCAGATCACCACCGCTGCGGGGATCTGTGCGGCCCTGGACCTGTTTCGGGAACACAAGCTGCCCCAGCGCGGGTTCATCCGCCAGGAGCAGGTGGCTCTCCCGGACTTCCTGGCCAACCGCTTCGGCCGGGCCTACCAGCAGTACCGCCAGGTGGAATCGATAGGCTGAGCGGTAGCCGGGATACGCAGGCTGCGCCTGCGTCGGCAGACTTACAGCCCAGTCAATGATCCGTAAGACTGCATCCAATTCATCCCGATGGTGCTCAGGGACGCATGAGTTTCGCGAGCGTGCCCAGCGTGCTGCTGACGTGCTCGCGGACCACGGCCTCGATCAGCTCGGGCCGCTTGCGGCGCAGCGCGTCGATGATGAACCCGTGCTCCTCGCGGCTGGGCCGGGGCTTGTACGTCGATTGCAGCCATAGCCGCATATGGGGCTCGATGCACACGTGCAGCGCCGCAATCTGCGCCACCAGCCGCGGGCGGGCGCTCAGGCCGCACAAGTACAGGTGGAAGTCGCGGTGCTCGGTGACCCACGCCGAAAGGTCTTCGGCGCAGCGGTCCATGGCGTCCAGCCGCCGCTCGAGTTCATCGATGTCCGCAGGGCCGATGCGATGCAGAGCGGCTGTGGCTGCCAGGCCTTCCAGCACGGCACGCATTTCGAAGACCTCGACCGCCTCTTCATGGCTCAGGCCGCGCACCACCGCACCCCGGTTGGGGCGAATGGTCAGCAATTCTTGCGTTGCAAGGCGCCGGAACGCCTCGCGCACCGGCATGCGGCTCATGCCCAGTTGCGACGCAATCTCCTCGGGCACGATGCGGTCGCCCGCCTTGAGCTGCCCCATGCGGATTCCGTCCAGTAGGAAGCGATAGGCTTCTTCCTCGGCAGTGGCAGGGCTGGAAAAGGGCGTAAGCATGCTGGCCATTCACCTTAAATTGGATACACGAATATACTTTGAGGCATGCAAGCCTTTGACTGGTCGTTCCCCTACCCCTCGCAAAAGATGCCACTGCTCGCGGCCAATGCCGTGAGCGCCAGCCAGCCCCTGGCGGCACAGGCAGGCCTGAGCATGCTGTACCAGGGGGGTAACGCCATCGACAGCGCGCTGGCTTGCGCCATTGCGCTCACGGTGGTTGAACCCGTCATGAACGGCATAGGCGGCGACATGTTCGTGCTGGTCTGGCATGAAGGCAGGTTGCATGGTTTGAACTCCAGCGGGGGCGCACCCTCGCTCTGGACACCGCAGTATTTTGATCGGCATGAAAAGATGCCCGAGATGGGCTGGGATTCGGTGACTGTACCGGGCCAGGTTGCGGGGTGGAAGGCGCTGTCGGATCGCTTTGGCAAACTGCCCTTTGCGCGCCTGTTCGAACCGGCCATTCGGTATGCACAGGAAGGCTTCATGGTGTCGCCGCAAATTGCGCGGCAGTGGGCCAACCAGGTTCCCCGGTACATCGAGCAACCGGGCTTTCGCGATGCGTTCACCCTGGACGGGCGTGCCCCGCGCGCAGGCGAGCTCTGGCGCTTTCCGGCACAGGCCAGGACGCTCGAGCAGATTGCCGAGAGCGGCGGCGAGAGTTTCTACCGGGGAGAATTGGCCGAGAAAATCGAGGCATTCGCCAGGCAATGCGGCGGTGCGCTGCGCGCCACCGATCTCGCGGCGCACCGGGCCGAGTGGGTCGAGCCCATCGAGCAGTCGTTCCGCGGCTACACCTTGCACGAGATTCCGCCGAACGGCCAAGGGCTTGCCGCATTGATTGCCCTGGGAATCCTGGACCACTTCGACCTGGCCAGCATGGGTGTGGACAGTGCCGACTACTACCACGTTGGCCTGGAGGCGATGAAGCTGGCCTTCGCCGACCTCAAGAAGTATGGTGCGGACGCCCCTGCCATGTCGCCCGTCTCTGCGGCGCACCTGCTCGACGCTGCATACCTGGCGGAGCGCGCCAAGCTCATCCACATGAAGCGCGCGGCCGATCCCGGCCCGGGCATGCCCAAGACCGGTGGAACCGTCTATCTTGCGTCGGCGGATGCGGCCGGCACCATGGTCTCCTACATCCAGTCGAACTACCATGGCTTCGGCTCCGGCGTGGTCGTTCCAGGCACCGGCATCAGCTTGCACAACCGCGGCGAAGACTTCAGCCTGGTGCCGGGCCACCCGAATATCGTCGCCCCAGGCAAGCGCCCACTGCACACCATCATCCCGGGGTTCATCACGCGCGATGGCTCGCCTGTGATGGCGATGGGCGTCATGGGCGGGTCGATGCAGGCACAGGGGCATGTGCAGATGGTGACGCGGCTTGCCAGCTTCGGACAGAACCCCCAGGCCATGAGCGATGCTCCGCGGTTTCGCGTGGAGCCAGGCCCAACGGTCACGCTGGAATCGCATGTCCCTGGCGATGTGCCGGACGCCCTGCGCGCCCGCGGACACCAGGTCAGCGTCGCGCAGCGCCACAGCCTGGACTTCGGTTCAGCCCAGTTGATCCACAAGGCCGAGCATGGGTACATCGCGGCATCCGACTCGCGCCGGGACGGACAGGCCGTTGGCTTTTAGCCTGAGCGGCCAAGGCGCATCACCCCTGCATTCCCCTCCCCTTCCACTGCAACAGAGAAAAAAGCCAGGAGACACCCACAATGAAGCGACGAATCTTTTCCGCAGCAGCCGCAGCCTCGGCACTCTCACTTGGTTTGCCAGCATTGGCGCAAGACAAAACACTGAAGCTCATTGTGGGGTTCGCGCCCGGCGGCTCATCCGACCAATTGACACGAATCCTGGCCGACAAACTGCGTTCCTCGCTGGGCCAAAACGTCGTCGTGGAGAACAAGCCGGGCGCCTCGGGACGGGTGTCCATGGCGGAGCTCAAGCGCCTGCCGCCGGATGGGCAAACCCTGGTCATGGCCACCAGCGGCACGCTGGTCGTGGCTCCCTGGCTGTATCCCAATCTGCCGTACGATGCGGTGAAGGACTTCACGCCCATCGCGCGCGCCGCGAGCTTCGACTTCGCGCTCACCATCGGCCCCGCAGGCCCGCAACGTGATATCAAGCATGTGCTGGCCTGGATGAAGGCCAATCCTGACAAAGCGAACTTCGCCACCTCGGGAGCCGGCACACTGGGCCACTTCACGGGCGTGCTGCTTTCGCAGACCGCCGGCGTCCCTCTCACGCACATACCGTACAAAGGCGGCGCACCTGCGGCGCAAGACCTGGTGGCCGGGCTCCTCCCCATGATGGTGGACACGGCCTCCGAAACCCTGGAGCACCACAAGGCCGGCAGGGTAAAGATTGTCGCGGTGACGGGACAAGAGCGCTCCAGCGCCTTGCCCGACGTGCCCACCTTGAAGGAGGCGGGCGTCAACATGACGGCCGATGGGTACTTCGGCCTGTACGGTCCTGCAGGGATGCAACCGGCCGTCGTGCAGCGCATCGAACGGGCCGTGGCCGAGGCGCTTCGCTCCCAGGATGCGCGGGACAGGATTTCCGCGCTCGGGCTGGTGCCCGACTACCTGGATTCAGCCGGGCTCAAGAAGCTCCAGGCCGAGCAGCTCAAGCGCTGGGAACAACCCGTGAAGGCCTCTGGTTTCAAGCCGGACTGACCCGCTGCCGCCCAGGGCGCCACCCAAACAAAAAAAGGCCCCTCGGGGCCATTCTTGTTTGCATACTTTGATCCGCATGGAGAAACAAAAATGCCCACTTGCGAGTGGGCATTTCTTGCTGCAAGCCCTGGTCAAGCTTGCAATTTTGGTAGGCGCGATTGGACTCGAACCAACGACCCCCACCATGTCAAGGTGGTGCTCTAACCAGCTGAGCTACGCGCCTGTGTTGTTCTGTTCGAGACCACGATTATATACACAAAAATCGGGGCGTCCGGCAAAGTTGCCACAAAAGATCCAAAAGAGTGAGCCCACCCGCTGCCGTGCCATCAGGCCTCGATGGCGCAGTTGGCGCGCTTGAGGGCTGCATCGATCCATGCGGTGTCCTGCGTGCCGCCCGCGATTTCGGCCACCATCACGGCTTCGATCCTTTGCTTCTCGTGCGCGGCGGCCAGCAGCTGTTCGGCCTGATCGTAGGGCACGCACAGCAGACCATCATCGTCGCCGATGACCAGGTCGCCAGGCTCGATGACCATGCCGTCGATGGCGATGGGCACGTTGATCTCACCGGGGCCGTCCTTGTAGGGGCCGCGGTGGGTGACGCCGGCGGCGAACACAGGGAAGCTGTCCTTGCGGATCACGGCACTGTCGCGGATGGCGCCGTTGATGACGATGCCGCCAAAGCCCTTGAGCTTGGCCTCGCCCACCATGATCTCGCCGATGAGCGCGTTGGTGAGGTCACCGCCCGCGTCCACCACGATCACATCGCCAGGCTGGGCGAGCTTCAGGGCCTTGTGGATCAGCAGGTTGTCGCCCGGGCGGGTCTTGATGGTGAAGGCGGGGCCGGCCATGGCGGTGCCATCGTGCATGGGCCGCAGGCGGGCGCCGCCGGCCGTCATGCGCGACATGCAGTCGCTGACGTTGGCCACCGGCACGTCGAGGAATTGCCGGGCCAGTTCCAGGCCCACGGCGCGTTGTCGTTTCAAAATTTGGCAGCCGATCATGGTGCGTCTCTCAAGAACAGGAATGAAAAGGAATCGTTCAGTCGAGCGTGGTGCCCGAGCTTTTGACGATGGGAGCCAGGCGCGCGCGGTCGCTGGCATACAGCTTGGCCATATCGTCCGGCGTGCCGGTGATGAGCTCGGCGCCGGAGTCGGCGATCTTCCTGGCCGTTTCGGGTGCGTTCACCACCTTGTTGATGGCCTCGTTGAGCTGTTTGACGATGGCGTCGGGCGTGCCGGCCGGGGCCATCACGCCCCACACGCTGGCCAGTTCCACGCCCTTGATGCCGGACTCGGTGTAGGTGGGCACGTCGGGCAGCAGCTTGGAGCGGCGCGCCGTGGTCACGCCGATGGCGCGCACCTTGCCCGACTGGATGTGCGACAGCAGCGTGGGGATGGAGCCCATGTACATGTCAATGCGCCCGCCCAGCAGGTCGGGCATGGCCTGCGCCATGCCGCGGAACGGCACGTGTGTGAACTTCACGCCGGAGCTTTTCTGCCAGGCCTCGCTGATGATGTGCGAGATGGTGCCAGTGCCCGGCGTGGCAAAGCTCAGGCGCCCGGGGTCCTTCTTGGCGGCCTGGATGATGTCGTCCAGCGTCTTGTAGGGCGAGTCGGCATTCACCACCAGCACGGCCGGGCCGGCGGCCACCAGGGCCACGGCACGCAGGTCCTTGTCGGGGTTGTAGGTGAGCTTGGAGTACAGCAGCGGGTTGAGCACCACGTTGTCGGTCTGCGCCATCACCAGGGTCAGGCCGTCGGCGGGGGCCTTGGCCGTCTGGTCCAGCGCCAGGTTGCCGCCGGCGCCGGGCTTGTTCTCCACCACGATGGCCCAGCCGTAGGCGTCGGTGAGCTTGGTGCCGACCAGCCGGGTGAGGTTGTCGGTGCCCCCACCCGCCGGGAACGGCACGATGAACTTGATGGGCCGTTGCGGGTAGTTGCCCTGGGCATGGGCCGGGGCGATGGCCGTGGCGGCCGTGATGGCAAGCAGGCCGCCAAGGGCCAGGGTGCGTCGGGTCAGCGTCATTGCAGATGTCTCCTAAGGGGTTGTGTCGGGTGGCGCAGGGGTGCGTGGATCAAGGACGGCCTGCCAGCACGTGGCTGCCCAGCCAGGCGATGGCTTCGTCGGTGGAGGTGCCGGTGAAGGGCTCCTGCGCATGCGCCTGGGCCGTGGCGGCGAACAGCGCTTCGACGGCGGGCGAGACGATGGGTGCCAGGCCATTGCGGGCCATCTGCTGCTGGGCCTCGGCCACCTCGCTCTGGCGGCGTGCCGAGTGCGGGATGTGGGTGCGCACCATGGATTCCATCAGCGTGCGCAAAGGGGTCTCGTCGATGTCCTGCAGCACGGCATACAGCGGCTCGCGCAGGCCCATCCGCTCGGCGGTGACCAGGCATTCCACCGCCAGGGCTTCCATGCCCTTGGTGTAGATGCTGCGCAGGAGCTTGAGCGCGGCGGCATCGCCCGGCTGTTCGCCCACCGCGCGGACCGATCCGCCGAAGGGTAGGAACAATTCCTGTACAAAACCGGCCTTGCCACCCGCCACGAGCAGCGGCGTTTTCTTACCGCCCAGGTTCACGGCGCCGGTGATGGCCACGTCCACGAAGTGCACCGCCCTGCCCTGTGCGCCGCGCCGGGCCAATTCGCCGCATGCGCGCATCTCCTGCGGGTCGGCCGTGGTCATGTCCACATACACCGCGCCCTCTTTCAGGTGCGGCAGGCTGGCCTCGAACAGGCTGCGCGCCACGGTGCCGAACACCGCGCTCAGCACCACATCAGCCCCCGCCAGCCAGGCACCGGGCGCGGTGTGCACCTGCCCGCCGGCGGCATGCACCGCCTGCATCACTGCCGCATTCGGCTGCAGGTCGCACAGACCGAGCAGGCTGTGCCCCTGCTCCAGCAAGGCTTCCATGTAGCAGGCGCCGACCATTCCACCACCCAGGATTGCGAATTTCATAAAAGTACAAATTTAAAACATTGACGGCAGTTTACGAATCCAACCTGCCAATCAATCACAGGGATTTCCCGTATCTCAGCTCTAATTTGCACTTTATTTGTATTTTTAGCAGCCGCCGACCCAAGCAATCCGTTGCCAGGGCTGTCCCCTAGAATCAGCACACCCATCCACACCCCATCCTGGTGCAAAAACAGTGCAAAACGTGAAAGACAAGGCGTATGAGGTTCTGCGCCAGCGGCTCATCGGCGGCCACTACCGCCCGGGCGAGCAGCTCAAGGAGGAGCCCATCGCACGCGACCTGGGCCTGAGCCGCACACCGGTGCGCAACGCGCTGCACCGACTGGTGGAAGACGGCCTGGCCACGGATGGCGCTGGCCAGGGCATCCGCGTGTCGGAGTGGAGCGACTGGGATGTGGAAGAGACCTTCCAACTGCGCATGCTGCTGGAGCCATACGCCTCCTTCCTCGCGGCCACGCGCGGGGCCGAAGGGCTGGCCGACGAGCTGGAGGCCAGCAACCAGCGCATGGAGGCCGGCATTGCAGCGGGCCCGGACGGCATTGGCGAGGTGCAGTCGGCCAACCGGGATTTTCACCACGCGCTGATCGAGGCCTCGGGGTCGCCGCGCCTCAAATCCATGATGGCGACCATGATCGACATGCCGATCATCAAGCGCTCGTTCTACATCTACACGCCTGAAGAGCTGGTGCAGAGCGTGCACCACCACCGCGACCTGGTGATCGCCGTGCGCGCCCGAGATGGCGAGCTGGCGCGCCAGGTGATGCAACTGCACCTGCGCATGTCGTACCACCGGTTCATGAAGCACCGGGGCGAGTACCGGCAGGCCCCGGCACCGTAGCGGTGGCTTTTTACCGCCGCCGTGCCGAGCGCACCCCCTGCACCCCCGCCACGATGCCCAGCACCTTGTTGAGCCGGCCCGAGTCGGCCACTTCCACCGTGAAGGTCATCCACGCCGTGCCCTTGACGGACTGGGTCTGCACGCCGATGACGTTGGTTTTCTCGCGCGCGAAGACCTCGGAAATATCGCGCAGCAGGCCCTGGCGGTCGGCGGCTTCCACGGCCACGTCCACGGGGTAGACGGCGGGCTTGTCGGCCGCCGATGCCTTGGGCAGGCCCCAGTCCACGTCGATCACGCGCTCGCCGTTTCGCGCGGCCATTTCGCGGAAGTTGCTGCAGTCCGAGCGGTGCACGCTCACGCCCTTGCCGCGCGTGACAAAGCCGCGGATGTCGTCTGGCGGCGCGGGCTTGCAGCACTTGGCCAGCTGGGTCATGAGCGAATCGATGCCCACCACCAGCACGCCGCCCTTGGGGCTCGATGATTCATTGCCACGCGGCTTTTTCAGCAGCAGGTAGTCGTCGCTGCTCGGCGGCGGCTCGGCCGGGCGCAGCACGGTCTCGATGTTGCGCAGCGAGAACTCGTCCTTGCCCACCACCTCGAACAGCGCGTCGGCCGACTTGAACCCGAGCTGCACGGCCAGGTCGTCGAGCTTGACGGCCGTCTTGCCCTCACGCTGCAGCAGGCGCTCCACGGCCTCGCGGCCGCGGGCCACGGTTTCGTGCGTGGCCTGGGCGTTGAACCAGGCGCGCACCTTGGCCTTGGCGCGGTGGCTGGTGAGGTAGCCCAGCTCGGCATTGAGCCAGTCGCGCGAGGGCCGGCCCTCCTTCACGGTGACGATCTCCACCGTCTGGCCATTCTGCAGCGCGGTGTTCAGCGGCACCATGACGCCGTCGACCTTGGCGCCGCGGCAGCGGTGGCCCAGGTTGGTGTGCACGCTGTAGGCAAAGTCCACCGGGGTGGCACCCTGGGGCAGGTCCACCACGGCGGCCTCGGGCGTCAGCACGTAGATGCGGTCTTCGAACAGGCCATTGCTCTTTTGCGCGGCGCCGGCCAGGTCGCGCTCCCACGCCAGCAGCTGGCGCAGCACGGCGATCTTGGCGTCGTACTCGCCCGTGGCGGACACACCCACATAGCCCTTGGCGCCTGCCTCCTTGTAGGCCCAGTGCGCGGCCACGCCGTGCTCGGCATGCTCGTGCATGGCCTGGGTGCGGATCTGGATCTCGATGGGCTTGCCGTTGTGGTCGTCGCGCACGATGGTGTGCAGCGATTGGTAGCCGTTGGCCTTGGGCTTGGCGATGTAGTCGTCGAACTCCTCGACGATGGGCGCAAAGCGCTGGTGCACCCAGCTCAGCGCGGCATAGCAGTCCTTCACCGTGGGCACCACCACGCGCAGCGCGCGGATGTCGTACACCTGGTCGAAGTTGAGCGACTTGCCGCGCATCTTCTTGACGATGCTGTAGATGTGCTTGGGCCGGCCCTGCACGCTGGCGCTGATGCTGCGCGCGCGCAGGTCCGATTCGAGCCGCGCGCGCAGTTGCTCCATGTAGACCTCGCGCTCGCCGCGCTTTTCGTCGAGCAGGCGTGCCACCTCCTTGTAGGTGTCGGGCTCCAGGAAGCGGAAGGACAGGTCTTCCAGCTCCCACTTCACCTGCCAGATGCCCAGGCGGTTGGCCAGTTGTGCAAACACCTGCAGCGACTCGCGCGCCAGGCTGGGCGACATGGGCAGCTTGGTGGCCGCGTGAAAGCGCAGCGTCTGCAGCCGCGAGGCCAGGCGCAGCATGACCACGCGCAGGTCGCGCGAGAAGGCCAGCAGCATCTTGCGCACGTTCTCGGTCTGCAGGGCGGGGTCGTCCAGCGCCTGGGCACCGCGCGCCTGCTGTTGCACGCGCACGAGCTTGGTGGTCTCCACCGCCAGCGCAGCGAAGTTGGCGCCAAAGGCCTTGGTGATGACCTCTTCGGGCTTGTTCAGGTGCACGCACGAGTACACCAGGTAGCTGGCGGCCTGCATGGCCTCGGACCCGCCAATGCTCTTGAGGATGGCGGCCACGGCATCGGCGTGGGCCAGGGTGTTCTCGCCGGAGTCCAGCGCTTCGCTGGCGATCAGCGGCTCGGCAAAGGCACGGGCCCGGGCCAGGGCGTTCACCTGTTCGGGCAAGGTATGGGCCGTGGCCGCAATCAGCTGGGGCACGGCCTCGGCCGTGTTCAGCGGCGGGCCGGGGGGCGGGGCAAGCGTCTTCATGCGGTGGGGGCACCCTCTCCCGCCAGAAGGAAGTCACGCACGGCAGCCACCTGGTCAGGCGCCACCAGGGTGGGCGCATGGCCCACACCGGCAAACTCCACCAGTTGCGCACGCGGGCCGCGCGCGGCCATGGCCTGCGCCGTCTCGTGCGAGAGCAGGTCCGACTGCGCGCCGCGCAGCAGCAGCGTACGTGCCTTGATCTGGTCGTACAACTGCCACAAAAAGGCCTCGCCTGCGGCGGCAGTCTCTTGGGTCACGGTGCGAAACGGCACGGCAATGGCCGGGTCGTAGTGCAGGGTGACCCCGCCTTCGGGCAGGGGGCGCACCATGGCGCGCGACAGCTCCAGCCACTGGGCCGGCGTGTGCGGGCCAAAGCTGGTGGAGATGGCCCACATGGCATCGGCCGCCTGCTGCAGCGATTCGAACTTGGCCAGGAAACCCAGGTACTGGCCGATGCGCTGCAGCGCCTGCCACTGGATCACCGGGCCCACGTCGTTGAGCACCAGCCGGCGCACCGGCGCGGGCAACGGCAGGTCGGGCTGGCCGGTGATGCCCATGCCGATCAGCCCGCCCATGCTGGTGCCCACCCAGTCCAGGGTGGCGATGGGCGCCTGCTGGTGCAACTGGGCCAGCAGGGCCACCATGTCGGCACCGTACTGGGGAATCTGGTAGCCCATGGGGTCTGCCAGCCAGTCGCTCTGGCCGCGGCCCACCACGTCGGGGCAGACCACGCGGGCATGGCGACTCAGCTCGCGGGCCAGCACGTCGAAATCGCGCCCCTGGCGCGACAGGCCGTGCACACAGACGATGACGTGCGGGTGGCCCGGGTTGCCCGTGGCGTTCCACTCCCAATACGCCATGCGGTGCTGCGGGCCTGTGACAGGCCTGGCGGCAGCAGGGTCTTGACCGGCAGGCACCGCAGCGGCCCCGGGGCCAGGGCACAGTACGTAGTTCAGCGTAGGTTCTATCATGGGTGGGAAATCCGGTAGCGGCACTTGATAATGCCCGCGTTCAATCCAACGCCAGCCAGGCCACCTGGCCCCGGCGTTGCCTTCATCCTAATTCATATTTCATTCGGAGTACCTTACATGCTCAAAGGCAAAACCGCCCTCGTCACCGGCTCCACCAGCGGCATCGGCCTGGGTATCGCCAAGGCCCTAGCCCGCCAGGGCGCCAACGTGGTGCTCAACGGTTTCGGCGACGTGGACAGCCCCCGCGCCGAAGTGCTGGCCGCCGGCAAGGAAGCCGGCGCCCAGGTGGCCTACCACGGCGCCGACATGAGCCGCGTGGCCGACATCGAGGACATGATGAAGTACAGCGCCAGCCAGTTCGGCCGCGTGGACATCCTGGTCAACAACGCGGGTATCCAGCACGTCGCCAATGTGGAGGACTTTCCGGTCGAGAAGTGGGACGCGGTGATCGCCATCAACCTGAGCAGCGCCTTCCACGCCTCGCGCCTGGCCCTGCCCGCCATGAAGGCCGCCAACTGGGGCCGCATCATCAACGTGGCCTCGGTGCACGGCCTGGTCGGCTCGGCCCAAAAAGCCGCCTACGTGGCCGCCAAGCACGGCATCGTGGGCCTGACCAAGGTGACCGCGCTGGAGAACGCCACCACCGGCGTGACCTGCAACGCCATCTGCCCCGGCTGGGTGCTGACCCCCCTGGTGCAAAAACAGGTGGACGCCAAGGCCGCCGAGCACGGCCTGTCGAACGAAGACGCCAAGAAGCTGCTGCTGGGCGAAAAAGAGCCGTCCATGCAGTTCACCACCCCCGAAGAACTGGGCGAACTGGCCGTGTTCTTCTGCTCCCCCGCCGCCAACAACGTGCGCGGCGTGGCGTGGAACATGGATGGGGGTTGGGCTGCGCAGTAAGGGGGTCTGCCCCCCGTGAGCGCCGGCCATCCACGGAAGCGCTCGCTTCAAAAGGTGACGTACATCCCGCGTCCCGCGTGGACGACCTGCTGCAACCCGCGCTTGAAAGTACCCAGTGCACCGTCGTTCGCATGTCCCATCACCTGTAGGGACATGGCGGCACATTGCCGATCCTGGAAATAGCTGCCCATCCGCCCTGGATCAAAAGTCTGGCCGCCTTCTTGCAGCGCAGCTCCGAGCAAAGCCTGCCGCTGCGCCTCGGTCAGTTGCAGGCCCAGGCCACCCCACTCTTCGCCGATCCCGAAGTCCGCCTTCAGGTCGTAGTAACGGGTGAGCGCAAAGTCAGCGAGCTCCTGCACATCGCCGGCTTCGAGCTGCGCGCGCCAGTCGGGCGAAAGAGGTTCGCCTTCGTACGGGTCTTTGAGCAATTCCCAGTGGGTGTCGATGAACGCCTGCAGGGCCGAGGTATCGCCCTGTGCCAGCGCGTGGCGAAGCGTTGGCGCCAACTGGACCTCGAATGCGTGCCCATCGAATGCAAACGCCTTGTGGGAAAAACTCACAGCGACAACTCCTGACGTGAAACAGAACGGACGGCTGCCATCTTGGATGGCGCCAATCCGGAACAAATCGACGGATGGGCACTTCATTGTGACGAAAGGCCGCGTCCGCCCGCTATTGCCGCCTACATTGGCTGGGCTGCGGGCGTGAACAGCACACCCGTGCCGCGCCCACTGCGGGCCGCTGCCAGCGCCAGGCCCCGCCACACCATTCATTGCCTCAACGACCCTCGGGCGCACCCCGCCCGTCCCGCCCATGCCCACCCTGCGCTTCGTACCCCTGGCCGACGTGGCCCACCTGCTCCCCGCCGACGGCCCGATGGCCGAGCAACTGCAGTCCGAGCCCGACACCCTGGCCGACGCCACCGTGGCCTGGGTCAGCGGTGACCTGCAGTTGCCCGCGCTGGACCTGGACGCGCCCCTGCAGCCCGGCAGCGCGCTGCGCGCCCTGGCCCAGGCCACCTCCGGTCTGCCGGGGCCGCCGCCCGGGCATCTGGTCCTGGTGCTCATCGACGGCAACCTGCAGATCGACGGCGCGCTGAGCGGTGGCGACGCCTACGGCAGCAGCCACCTCACCGTGCTGGGCAATACGCAGCTGCAGCATGCCGTGGTGGAAGGGCTGCAACTGCATGTGCAGGGCACGCTACGGGTCGATGGCCTGCTGTGGGGCCACGGCGAGCCTGGCGAGTTGCATGTGGGCGGCGACCTGGTGGCGCGCGTGGCGGTGTTCAGCGAAGACTACGCGGTACACATCCATGGCGATGAAGAAGTGGAGTTTCTGCTCGACGAGGTGCGCGGCGTACCGAACCTGGTGGAGTTCTCGAACGAGGCCGCAGGGCTGGTGTTTGCCCCGGGCTTCTACAACGGCATCGACGATGGCGAAGACGGCTTGGCCGACCTGCTGGACCGCGACCGCGTGGTGGCCGCCGTGCGCGCGGGCCATAGCCCCGTGCGCAGCAGCAGCGATATCCACGCCGACCTGCCCCTGGCCAACGACCTGTTTGCCGACGAGGCCATCAGCGCAGCGAACATCCAGGCCCTGGTGAACTCGGCGGTGCTGGAGGACGATGAGCAGACCGCCGAAGGCTGGTTCGCGCAGACCCATTTCTCGCTGTGCCGCCGCCATGTGGACGCTGAAGGGACGCAGCACGACGACCGGATGTTCATCACGGTGTGGAAGACCTGGGAGTTTTACTTGGCCGCATCGCCTGCAGCCCCAGCCCGGCCCACCCGGCGTGCGCCCAACCCTGCGAGTGCCAAGCTTTCGTTGCTGTACCGCGAGTACACCGATGGCGAACCCGGCGATTGGGCCACGCTGGACAAGCACGCCGACGAGGAGGTGCACGAGGCCTGCGAAGCCGCATGGCGCGGCGTGCTCGACTATGTGCGCCGCGCCGTGTGCCAGGCGCGCGCGGGCTACCCGCTGCACCAGCGCTTGAAGGCCGAGCTGACCGCCGCGCGCATCGAGCGCCTGACCCTGCTGCCCGTGTTCACCGAGCAGTACAACGACTGGTGGGACGCCGACAAGCGCGGCACCTGGTTCGACGATGTGTGGCTGGGTGCACGCCAGCCCTGCATGCGGGATGGGGAGTTCTGGTGCCGCGCGCTCGATGTGAGCTGGGAGAACGGCGAGGACGGGCCGGGCGACGCGGAGCACGACGCCCACGGCAACTACCAGATCGACATCGACCGCCCAGGCGAAGGCCGGGAGCCGGTGGAGTTCACCTACAGCCAGCGGCAAAGCGAACACCGGCCGCCACTGCCGCGCGGCGCGGCCGACCATTGTGCGCGGCTGCTGCGCCTGGTGGGCATGGCGGAGGCATCGTTGCTGGAGGCGCACGACCAGCAGTTGGCCGAGCGGGCCCAGCAGCAGGCCCAAGAGGCCGAGGCCCGGCGCATCGAGGCCACGGTGCAGCTGCTGGCCACGCCGCCAGGGGCCCAGGGGTTACCGGACGCAGCCGTGTTCCCGCCTGAACTGCTGCAGCTGTCCGGGGAGTGGCAGGCCGGCGGCCAGGCCTATGTGGCGGCCATCCGCGCCCACCAGCACGCGGCGCAGGCAGCAGCCGCCGCCGCCGAAGCGGCCGGCTACCAGCCACCACGATGGGATGACGATGCCGGGCAGGACGACCCGAACAGCACGCTGCCCGGCGACCCGCGCGAGGCCAGCGCCGCCACGGTGCTGCAGCTGGCCCGGGTGGTCAGCCGCCATGCGGACGAGGCGCTCACCGAGCGGTTTCGCCAGCGCTTTGCATTTGCGCCCGATGCCTATGCCGCCCTGGCTTCGGAACAGGGCCAGGCCATCGGCCCGGTGTTCCAGCTGGCGGACGGTGCCGGCCTGGTGGCGCGCATCGGTGCCGACTACAGCCCCGGCGTGCACTGGGTGCAGTTAAAGGGCCCGGCGCTCACGCCACTGCCTGCGTTCAAGGGCTTGGGGCGCTCGCACGACGGGCGCTGCTATGCGCAGAGCGATGGCACGCACATCACCACGCACCAGGGCTTTGGCGGGCCCCAGATCGCGCAACTGCCGCTGCCGCAGGGCAACGAGGGGCTACCCGCAACGCTGGGCCTGGCCGCAGGCGCGCTGGGCCAGCGCTGCGACGAGATCATCCCCTTCAACGATGGCCAGCGCGCGCTGCTGCGCAACCCCACGGGCGTGTACCTGCTCACACCCGGCGGCGTGCAGCGCATCCACCCGCAGGAGTTCGAGGACGACGGCCCGTACAGCTGGCCCAAGAACCAGCTGCAGGAGGGGGCGGAGAACGGTGCCGACGCCAATGATGATGGCGAGGACGAAGGCGAGGACCGGGATGGCGAAGAGGGCGAGGACGAGAACACCACCCCGCGCCAGCTGGCGCTGGACATGCTGCACATGGCGCTGTCGCCCGACGAGCGGCACATTGCCCTGGGCGACCAGGACAGCATGCACATCCTGCTCGACGCGCAGGGCCGGGTGCTGCGCACGCTGGTGACCGAGTCCTACCCGCACCACACCCGCTTCTCGCACGACGGCGCACTGCTGTGGGCCAACTCCTGCCATTTCTACAACGGCAGCACCGTGGCCAGCCGCGTGGCCGATGCACAGGACAGCGAGGGCACGCTGATCGACACCGAATGCCGCGTCTACGCATCGGCCACGCTGCCGGGCATGGTGATCCTGGGCGACGCCTATGGCTACCTGCACGCCCGGAGCGATAGCGGACAACTGCTGTGGCGCCACCACATCGGAGGCACCGTCAGCGCGCTGGAGGCATCGCCCGACGGCCTCCTGCTGCTGGCAGGCACCTGCAGCGGCTACCTGGTGCTGCTGCAGCGCGCGGAGGTGGACGCCCAGTTGGACGCGAAGGCAGGCACGGGGGTAGGCGCAGACCCCTACGCCATCGGCTCGTCGCCCTATGTGGAGCTGCGCCGCTGGATCTTCTGGGGCAGCGAGGCCGCGCCGCTGCGCTGGTAAGGCCCATGCACGGTGGGGGTTGGCGGACAGCCCCGCCAACCCAGCACCATCAGACCACCACCTCGGGCAGCTGCGTGCAGTGCTCGAAGAAGGCCTGCAGCTCGGTCACCTTGTCGAACACCGCATCCGCCCCCAGAGCCAGGCAGCGCGCGCGCATCTCGGGCGTGGCATGGTTGGTCAGCACCAGCACATGCTGGTCCGACGAGCGCGGGCCCACGGCCTGCAGCACGTCCAGGCCCGAGCCCTGGCCCAGGTGCAGGTCCACCACCAGCAGGTGCCACTTGCCGCGCCAGCGCGCCAGCGCTTGCGTCGCGCCCAGCGAAGTTTTGGCAATGGCCACCACCTGCGCGTTGGCAGCCTCCTCCAGCGCCGGGACCAGGGTGTCGCAAATGGGTTTGTTGTCTTCTACAAGAAGGGTGACGAGAGGCATCTTCAATGGGGGATGCGGCGCCTGGCACAGGCACTGCACATACATCAGGTTGGGGTAGCAGGTGCCGCCATCGCCATGTGGCAGGTGTAGCGGGTGCGGCAGGTTCGCGCCCGGCGGGCAGGCGCTGCCGGGCCGGCGGGGCTGTCTGGCCGATGTCAGGCCCGCAGGGGAAAGGTCAGCGGAGCCTCCATCGCAATCTCTTCGACGCGCACGTTCATCAGCGTGATTTCGAGCGGGCCGTAGTACGACAGGAACGCGACATCGGCCGCATCCCTCCCATAGGCTACCACGATGCGCCCGCCCCTTGCATGGGCCTGGGTTCCGTCGAAAGCATACCAGCGGTCCCCCACGAAGGCCTCGAACCAGGCATGCATGTCCATGGGGTCGAGCGCGTGCAGGTAGCCCACGACGTAGCGGGCAGGGATGTCCAGGGCCCGGCACAGGCCAATGGCGACATGCGAGAAATCCCGGCACACGCCTGCGCCATCGTTCAGGGTGTCCAGCGCGTCGGTGGTGCCGCTGCTGACGTTGTAGCGGTACTCCAGGTTGCGGTGCACCCAGCTGCGGATGGCCTCGACCTGGCCATAGCCCGGAGAGGCATCGCCCACGATCTCGCGCGCCTTGTCCTGCATCTTGTCGGACGGGCAGTAGCGGCTTTGCAGCAGGTACTTGAGCGCGTCGTAGGGCAGGTCCTCCACCGGCACGGCGGCGGCGCTGGCATCCACCGCGATGTGCGTGTCGGTGATCATGATCATGTCGACCTCGATGCGCATCTGCCCCTGCGGAATCTTCAGCCGCTGGCAAAGGTTGCCATGGTCGTCCACATACTCCGTCATCGGCACGACGGGCGTCAGCTCGTAGCGCTCCTGCACCATCCACTGCGAGTCGCCACTGCGCGGGCGCAGCATGGCCACCACGGCACAGTCCATGTCGGCGAACAGTGTCATGCGGCAGGTGGCGTGCAACTTGACGAAGGTTTGGTTCATGCGGGGGAGTCTAGGGGCTGGCAGCGAATGCCATGCCCGCCAATGCCCCTCGAATCCGCTCCCCGCCACCGCGCCGCCTGGCCCGTGGGCCTACGCCGCCAGTGCCACCGGGGCAGAGCGCCGCGCCGCGCGCACGAACTCCGGCAGAAAGGTGCGCCGCGCCCCGTTCGGGAACTGCACCGTCACCGAATGCGCATTGGCCTCGACCACCTGGCCGGCGCCATAGCGTTTGGCACGCACGGCATCGCCATCGGTGAAGGCCGGCCGCGCGCTCGCCGGCTGCGGCCGCACCTCGATGGGCTGCTCGGGCGTGGCCACGGCCGGCGCCAGGCGCGACAGCTCGGCCATGCGCAGGCAGTTATCGCAGCGGCCGCAGCCATCGGCGGCGGCCCCCTCATCGCCCAGCGCCGACAGTACCGCCTGCCAGCGGCAACGGCCGCTCTGGGAGTAGGCCACCATGGCTTCCAGCGTGGCGCTGTCCTGTTCGCGGCGGCGGCGGTAGGCCGCCAGCAGGGGCTCCAGCGCCGCGTCGTCCAGTTCGCGGGCCAGGGTGAAGCGGCCGGCCCGGTCCCGCCGCACCACCTTCTGGCTGCGCAGCAGGTTCAGCGCCACCAGCACCTTGGCGCGCGGCCGTGCGGCGGCCTCGACAATGGCATCGGCCGTCCAGCCGCCAGCGGGCGCGGTGTGCAGCAGCGTGGCATGCACGGCCTGCAGGTCGGCCAGCATGGGGTAGCGGCCCGAGGCGAAGAACTGCTGCAGCGCACGGTCCTGCCGCACGTAGAGCAGCGTGCACCGCGAGTCCCCGCCATCGCGCCCTGCGCGGCCGGCCTCTTGGTAGTAGGCGTCCACGCTCGCGGGCATCTGGTAGTGCAGCACGAAGCGGATGTCCGGCTTGTCGATGCCCAGGCCGAACGCATTGGTGGCCACCATCACGCGCACCCGGCCGTCCATGAAGGCGTCCTGCGCTTCGGCGCGCTGGGCGGCGGGCAGGCGCCCGTGGTACAGGCCCACGCTTTCACCGGCGGCGGCCAGCTTGCCGTGCAGTTCTTCGGCATTTTTCACGGTGGCGGTGTAGACAATGGCCGGGCCCTGGCTGGCCGCCACCAGCTCCAGCGCACGCGGCAGGCGGTCGGCGGCACGGCCCAGTTGCTCCACGGCCAACTGCAGGTTGGGCCGGTAGGCCCCGGTCTGCACCACATTCCCGGCGGCAATGCCGAATTGGACCACGATCTCCTTCATCACCGCTGGCTTGGCGGTGGCCGTGAGTGCCAGCACCGTGGGCCGGCCCAGCGCGCGCACGGCCGGGGCGATCTCCAGGAAGGCGGGGCGGAAGTCGTGGCCCCACTGGGCGATGCAGTGCGCCTCGTCCACCACCAGAAGGCTCACGCTGTGCCGCGCCAGCGCTGCAATGAGCGCCGGGTCGGCCATCTGCTCGGGCGTGGTCAGCACGATGCGTGCGCTGCCGCACTCGATGGCCTGGCGCGCCGCGGCCAGCTCGTCGCTGCCGATGGCGCTGTTGACCTGCACCGCGGCCACGCCCAGGTCGCGCAGCGCGTCGCACTGGTCCTTCATCAGCGCCACCAGGGGCGAAACCACCACGGTGGTGCCCGGCAACAGTAGCGCCGGCAACTGGTAGCACAGCGACTTGCCGGCGCCCGTGGGCATCACAGCCAATGTGCTGGAGCCTTGCAGCACGCGCTGCACGACATCCGACTGGCCGGGCCGCAGGCGCTTGAAGCCAAAGACCTTGCGCAGGGTCTTGTCGATGGCGGTCTTGTCGGTGGCTTTCGGGCCAGAAAGCTCCAGCAATGGCGGGGCAGAGGGTGAACGGACAGTGGGTCGGCGAACTAAAGTACTCATATCGGGCCCGCGCCCGGCGGTGCTGGCGCGGCGTGTGATGGATGAGGCCGATTGTGGAAAGCCCCGCCTGCACCCCGCGCCGGAATGCCGCGCACACGCTTGTAAGACAGCATGCGCTGCCAGCCCCATCGCCCCAAGGCTTTACCGCGTTGCAGGGCAGTTGCCCACCGAGGCCAGCAGGCCCTTGCGGCCCTCGTACCCGCTGTCGTGCCGCTGGAAGTCGCGGCCGTGGCGCTCACGCAGCAGCAGGGCTCTTCATGGCTGCAGAAGCCACCACCCGACCCTGGTCAAGGTGCACCACCGACTGGGCCAGGGCTTCCACATCGCTCGGGTCGTGCGTGACGAGCAAGGTGGGCACCTGCACGCGCTCCAGCATCTCGGCCAGTTCCTGGCGCAGGCGAATGCGCAGTTGCGTATCGAGCGCCGACAGCGGCTCGTCCAGCAGCAGCAAATGGGGCTGCGGCGCCAGGGCGCGGGCCAGGGCCACACGCTGGCGCTGCCCTCCGGACAGATGGCGGGGCCAGGCGTCGCGCAGCGCCTCCAGATCGAACTGGCGCACCAGCGCATCGATGCGCTCGCGCCCGGCAGCGCCCGGCTTTTGGCCCAGCCGGCACAGCCCGAACGCCAGGTTCTGCGCCACCGTCATGTGGGGGAACAGGGCGTAGTCCTGGAACACCAGGCCCACGCGGCGCTCGCGCGCCGGCAGGTCGATGCTGCGCGCGGTATCCAGCAGGGCCGTACCGGCCACGCGCACATGGCCTGTCACATGCGGCGCCAGGCCCGCAATGGCCATCAGCACGGTGGACTTGCCGGAGCCCGAGGCCCCGATCAGCGCGGTGCGCGCGGTGGTCGAGCCAAAGCGCACGTCGAGCTCGAAGCTGCGCCCCGGAGATTCGAGCCGGGTCTGCACCTGGACGTCGAGGATGGGGTCCATGTCAGTCAATCAATGTTTCGCCTGCAGCATGCGGCCGGAGACGACCAGCACGACGATGCACACCACTGAGATCACCAGCGTGAGCCACAGCGCCTGCGCGTCGTTGCCGGCCTGCACGGCGTCGTAGATGGCGATGGAGAGGGTTTGCGTCTTGCCCGGCAGGTTGCCGGCGATCATCAGCGTGGCGCCGAACTCCCCCATGGCCCGCGCGAAGGACAGCATCAGCCCTGCGGTGATGCCGCGGATGGCCAGCGGCAAGGTCACGCGCAGGAACACCTCGAACTCCCCTGCGCCCAGGGTACGCGCCGCATGCAGGATGCGCGTGTCCACGTCCTCGAAGGCCGCACGCGCGGCCTTGTAGATCAGCGGCAGCGACACCAGGGACGCGGCGATCACGGCGCCCTGCCAGGTGAACATCAGGTTGATGCCGAACCAGCGGTCCAGGTACTGGCCCAGCACGCCGTTGCGCCCGATCACCACGATGAGGTAGTAGCCCAGCACCGTGGGCGGCAGCACCATGGGCAGCATCAGCAGGGCATCGACGACATTCTTGCCCGCAAAGCGGCGCTGCGACATCCACCAGCCCAGGGCGATGCCCACCACGCCCGCCACGAGCGTGGCGAGCAGCGCGATCTTGAGGGTGAGCCAGAGAGGGGTCAGCAAGGCAGCGCAGCCTCCGCGTCAGGGCTTGGAAAAGCCGAAGCTGTCCAGGATCTGCTGGCCCGCGTCGCTGCGCACGAAGGCGATGAAGTCCTTGCCCACGGCAGCGTTCTTGCTGGCGGCGACCTGGGCGATGGGGTAGCTCACCGGCGTGGTGGTGGGCACGGTCAGCGCGATGCGGGTCTTGTCCTTTTCGATCAGCGCATCGGTGCGGTAGACGAAACCCGCGTCCACTTCACCGCGGGCGACGTAGTTGAGCACCTGGCGCACGCTCTCGCCATAGATCCACTTGGGCTCCAGCGTTGCGGTCAGGCCGGCCTCCTGCACCGAGGCCATGGTGTAGCGGCCCACGGGCACGGAGCTGGGTGTGCCGGTGGAGATGCGCTTGTACGCCGCACTGCCCAAGTCGGCCAGCTTCTGCGGGGTGGCGGCTGCAGCGGCGGTCGAGGGCACGATCAGCACCAGCGTGTTGCGCGCGAAGTCGGCGCGCGTGCCTTCGGCCAGCAGCCTGGCCTTGGCGGCACGGTCCATGGTCTCCTGGTCGGCCGAGGCGAACACATCCACCGGTGCGCCCTGCTGGATCTGCGCGAGCAGCGGGCCCGATGCGGCGAAGTTGAAGGTGACCTTGGTGCCGGGGCGGGTCTTCTCGAAGGCCTGGCCCACGGCCTGGAAGGCGTTGGTGAGGCTGGCCGCGGCAGAGACGGTGACCTCCTGCGCGTGCGATGCCATGGCGCTGACGGTCAGCGTTGCAAGCAGGGTGGCTTTTGCAAGCCAGCGGGAAGAGGTCGTCGTATGGGTCATCTCGGGTTCTTTCGATTCGCTATTCTAGAAAGTAATAGCGAAATCATAACAAGACGTTTCTGTTTCCCTCGCTTGGCTACGGGCATCCGACCCGCGCGATGGGAGTTCACCCGGAGGGCGTCAAGCGCTGCTGAAGTGCCGCATGCCTGTTCGATGGGCGGGAGCCGGGTCTCGGCCCGGCGGCCGAGGTACCTTTCTTTGCGTCGCCAAAGAAACGTACCCCAAAGAAAGGCGACCCCGCTGCCCGTGTCCCCACTCACCTGGCGGCGAGTGGGGCAGCCTGCGATGCTCGGTCCTGGGGTGCACCGCGGAACTCGCTGCGTTCTTCGAACTCCGCTCAAACAACCGCGGTGAGTCAGTTCACGATGCGCGTGTCCTTCGGCACGCGCTCACCCCAGGCCCTGCGCTTCTCGGCACGGTCAGAAGGGGCGAGGAGCGGGCTCCACACGGGCCATTGCTTCGCTCGGCCTGTGGTCCTTCGCTGCGCTCGGCTCACCAGAGTGATCGCGCCCATTTCGTCGGCAGCGCGCAGCGCGAACCGACACCCGGCGCAGCTGCGAAGCAGCAGCCGGGTTTGTCCCCGCTCCCCACCCCTGCTGGCTGCGCCGAGAAGCGCAGGAGCTGGGGTGGGTGCATGTGCCGAAGGACACATGCACTTCGTCTTCTGGCTCGTCGATGCTGTTTGAGCGGAGTTCGAAGAACGAAGCGAGTTCATCGACGTCCACCCCAGATCCGAGCATCGCAGGTTGCCCGCAGCGAAGCGGAGGGACGCAGACTGGGGGCCGCCTTCTCTTTGGTGACTTTCTCTTGGCGGCCCAAGAGAAAGTTACTGCGCCGCCGGGCGCACATCCCGGCCTCCGCCCTCAAAACAAGAACAGAAGCAACCACCGACAACAAACAAAAAAAGATAAGCCACACACCGAAGCATCCACCACCCCACACGCCGCATGATCCACGCACCACAGACCCCCATCACCCCACGGCAGCAAACCAGCGCCGATTCAAAGAAAATCACGCTACGGCCAACCCCGGCGGCCAAAGCACGAACGAAAGCCCCCCTCCCCATGACCCTCACCCACTGGCTCCTCTTCTGCGGCGTCTCCCTCCTGATGTGCTTCACCCCCGGCCCCGCCGTGCTGCTGGCCGTAGCCAACTCGATGGACGTCGGCGCCAAACGCACTGCCTTCAGTTCGGTGGGCAGCTCGGCCGGCATCTACGTGGTATCGGGCCTGGCGATGATCGGCATGGGCGCCATCCTCAGCATGTCGGCCAACGCCTTCCTGGTGATGAAGGTGGTCGGCGCGATGTACCTGGTCTGGCTGGGCGTCAAGCGCTGGCGCAGCAAGGATGCGCTGATCAGCAGCGATGCCGGCCAGGCCCCCACCGACCGGCGCGAGCGCAAGAACTGGCAGTTGGTGGCGCAGGGCATGGGCGTGTCGCTCACCAACCCCAAAGCCATTTTGTTCTTCTCGGCCCTGTTCCCGCAGTTCATCGTGCCGGGTGAATCGCTGTTCACCCAGTACCTGCTGCTGACCACGACCTTCGCCGTGTGCGCGCTGATCTCGCACGCCTTCTACGTGGCGCTGATCTCCCTGGTCAAGCGCCATGTGGTGGCGCGCGCCCGGCTGTTCAACCGCATCGTGGGCGGCACCTTCATTGCGCTGGGGCTGGGTTTGCTGAACACACGGCACAAACTGGGCTGACTGACGGGCACCACGCCGACGGCGTGCCGCCACCGGAAGCGCCGGCCTCCATCGACAGCCACAGCACGCAGCGCGTGCCGGCCGGTGAACTGGCCCAGGACAGCCACGCGCCCAGCGCCTCGGCCCGGCGCAGCTGGTGCTTGGGGCCGCGCCCGCGCGCCTGCAGCGCAGTGCCCACGGCAAAGCCGCGGCCGTGGTCAAGCACGCGCACCTCGACGCCGCCGTCCAGCGCCTCGCATCTTGGAACGCACCTTGAGCTTGGCGTAGATGCGCCGCACGAAAGTGAGCACGGTGCCTTGGCTACGCACCCGCCAAAGCCACCGCATCCGCCCCCGCCGGCAGGCGCATCGGAGCCGACTCGTCGGTCACCGCACGCCACACCGCCTCGGCCACGTCCTGCGCATGGGTGACGGGCGTGCTCGTGTCGCGCACCGCGGCAAACACCCGGTCGCGGAACTCCGCATAGGCCGCGGGCACGCTGCCGACCATGCGCGGCAGCGCGTTCTGGCCAAAGCTGGTGCCCGGCGCGCGGCCGGGCAGCACCAGGCGGGCGCGCACGTTGAAGGGCGCCAGCTCCAGCGCCAGCGATTCGGTGAAGGCATTCACCGCCGCCTTGCTGCCGGTGTACACCGACAGCAAGGGCAGCGGCGCCAGAGTGACGCTGGAAGTGACGTTGACCACCACGCCCGCGCGGCGCTCGCGCATCTGCGGCAGCACGGCCTGGGTCATGGCAATGGTGCCCAGGGTATTGGCCTCGAACACTTCGCGCGCATGGGCCAGCGTGGTGCCTTCAAGCGGAGCCAGCACGCCGATGCCGGCATTGTTGACCAGCGCATCGATGGGCCCCGCTTCGGCGATGCAGCGGCGGATGCTGTCGGCATCGGCCACGTCGAGCGGCAGCACGCGCAGGCGGTCGGAGGCGGGCAGCAGATCGGTGCGCGGCGCGCGCATGGTGGCGATGACGCGCCAGCCCCGGGCCAGGAAGAAGCGGGCTGTCTCCAGGCCGAAGCCCGAGGAACAGCCGGTGATGAGAACGGTGGATGGGGGGGCAGACATGGGCAAAGGCTCCGTGGATAGATTAATGGATGGATGGATGGATGACGATGCCGGGATGGTAGGAGCGCCCGCCTGGATTGAATACACTCTTCAGTCCTTTATTTTGTTGAAAGAGTCCAGGCCATGGTCGATCCCCTGGCGGAAGTCGTCTCGCTGCTGCGGCCCGCGGCGCCGTTCTCCAAGCTGGTGCATGCCTCGGCCCCCTGGGCCGTGCGGCGCAGTGAGACGGGGCGGCCGTTCTACTTCGTGGTGCTGCAGGGCAGCTGCCACCTGACCATCGACGGGCCGTCGCGCAGCGACACCATCACCCTGCAGCAGGGCGACTTCGCGCTGATCCCGGCGGCACGCAGCTTTGCCACCAGCAGCCTGGACCGGGATCCACCACGCGAGGGCGAGGCCGTGGCCACCCCCATCGTGCCCATGCCGGGCGGTGCGCGCGTGGGCGACCCGGCCGGCGAAGTGGATGTGCGCATGCTGGTGGGCAACTGCGTGTTCGAGTCGCCCGACGCGGCCTTGCTGGTGCCGCTGCTGCCACAGTGGCTGCACGTGCGTGGCGAGCGGCGCCTGGCCACGCTCGTTGAACTGGTGGGCGACGAATCGCGCAGCGACCGGCCCGCGCGCGAGATCGTGATGGCCCGGCTGCTGGAGGTGCTGCTGATCGAGGCGCTGCGCTCTTCGGCCCGCACCATGGCTGCGCCCGGCCTGGTGCGCGGCCTGGCCGACCCCCAGCTGGCGCTGGCGCTGCGCCGCATGCACGCCCATCCCGGCGAGCCCTGGACCATGGGCCGGCTCGCGCAAGAGGCGGCCATGTCGCGCAGCGCCTTTTTCGGGCGCTTTCACCGCGCGGTGGGCATCGCGCCCATGGAATACCTGCTGGCCTGGCGCATGGCGCTGGCCCGGCAGATGCTGCGGCGCGGCGAGCACTCCATCGCCGCCATTGCCGAGCAGGTGGGCTACAGCTCGGTCAGCACCTTCGGCGTGGCCTTCACACGGCATGTGGGCATGCCGCCGGGGCGGTACGCGAAGGAGCAGGCGGCCGGCAGCGCTGCCTAGAGAGCGGCGCCGCCATGCTCGCATTCCCTGAGGTCCCGGCCTGGGCTGAATCCTAAAATGGCGCCACCTGCCGCACAGGCAGCCCATCCCCACCGCAGGGAGGAAAACACCGATGTCCGCATCCCTCTTTGCCGCCATGTTCTTCACGGTGGCCCTGCTCGTCACCACGGCCTACTTCATCATGGGCTCCATCCCGCTCTTGGTGCTCAAGCACGATACGCCGCTCGATGCGCGCTTCGTGCGCGGCTTCTTCAACCTGTACTACCGCGCGGCGCTGGTGACGGCCACGGCCACCGCGATCAGCTTTGCAGCGGCAGGCCGGCCGGGGATCGCCGCGGGTGCGGCCGCGCTGGCGGTGCTGGCCATCGTGCTGCGCCGCCAAGTCATCCCCAAGATGGATGCGCTGGGCGCGCAGATCCAGTCGTCCCCAGATTGCATGAGCGCCATCCCCGGCTTTCGCAAGACGCATGTCACGGCCATCGCGATCAATCTGGCGCAGCTGGTGGCGATCGTGTGGACGCTGATTGCGTTCAGCAAGTAAGAGCGGATAACAAAACTCAGCGAAGCGGTTCTGGCTAGGCGCTGCGCCGCAGGCAGTACGTTAGTACGACAAGGCGCAGCAACGACGCCAGAAGAGTTTTGTTAGCCGCTCTAAGTAAGTAACGCTGCGTTTTCAGCGCGCGTGCGCCAGGCCTTCGTCCCACGCCTGCGACATGTCCCGCCACAGCGACTTCGGCACCCGTGGGTCACCCCTGGCCTCTTGCAGGGTGGTGCGCATGGCATCGGCAATGCGTGCGAGCACCAGGGCGGGTTGGGTCACGCCGCAGACCTTGCGGCCAAACTCCAGCAACTCTTCGGTGGTCGGGTAGGTCTTGGTGCGGTGCCTGCCGGAAAACAGCTTGAGCGCCAGTGTCCTGTCTTCCAGCTCAGGCCCGCCTGCGTACTGGGTGTAGCGGTAGATGGAGGTGGTCACCACATCGAACATGGGCGCCAGCCAGGCCTCGGTGGCTGAGCGGTACAACAACCCGAAGTTCTTCAGGTGCGCATCGCCGTTGCGCACCATCACCGAAAACGCCACCTGCTCGTAGAAGCGGTGCAGGTTGTCGCTGTGCAGCTGCAACTGCCGCAGCAGCTCGGCAACGCGCTGGTAGCTGCCCTGGTATTTGCGGTCCGACAGCACGTCGCGCACGCGCAGACCCGCCAGCGCCGCGATGTCCTCGAAGCCCAGCCGCTCCACCTGCCCATCGCCCCGCACCACCAGATCGAAGCGGTCGAGCACCAGCATCTGGCCATCGTCGGACAAGGCGAAAGATGGCACGCCGATGCCGGCCTGCCTGGCAGCGCTCAGGCACAGAAACTCGTTGGCGGCCAGGCCCAGGTAAGCGGGGCTGGCGGCCTTCACGATGAGCGAAGGAATGGGCACCGTCGGGCGGTCGGGCACCATGATCTTGGGCTGCATGCCGGCAATGCCGGCCCCCGTACTCAGGTAGGCCGCCACCAGTTCGCCGAAGACCGCAGGTGTGTACCGCGTGCCCAGCAACTCGCTCTTGCTCAATGTACGGGGCATGGCCGCTGCGGCCTGCCCCGGCAGGCCAAAGCCCAGCCGGCCGATGCCATTGCGCCCCACCAATGCCAGCATGTGCATGGGCGTCATCGGCTGCTTGGGGAACAGCTCGCGGATACGCATGAACAGGTCGCCTTCGGGCAGGTTCTGGTCCATGACAGGGAACAGGTCGCCGTCCTGCCAGGTAAGTTGCTGTGCGGGTGGCATCAGCAGGGCCACGGCCGGCTGGCCCGGGTCCGGCGCGAGATAGCGAAACTCATACGTGGAGGTCTTGAGCAACTGGCCCGCGTTGAGGCGATCACCAATCGAGACATCCAGCAGGCGGATCTTTTCAGGGAGCATCGCCATCGTCGTCCATGAAACGGCGCGATACCTCGTGCGCAGAAGGCAGGCCCGCGCTCTCGATGCGCATCGCCAGGCCCAGGGCCCCCAGAACGGCCAGGAGGGAAGACACGGTGGTGTCCTCGCCCGCCTCCAGTCGGTAGACCACCTCGCGCACCTTGCCCGCCTTGTTGGCCAATGCAGACTTGCTCATGCCCAAGGCCTCCCGGCGCTCGCGCAATTGCGCGCCCAACTCGTCTGGCAGCCTGATTTTGTCAGTCATGGCTTGCATATTATTCATAAATTACGTTATTTGCTAGTCATGACTTGCAATGCTGGCGTTTCGGGTGCACAACCTCAAGACCGAGGCTGGGCGCAGGAAGAAGATTGAAACCTTTGTCGCGATGCTGGCGCGGGGAGAGACGATCTATCCGCAGCGTGCAAAGCAGGCTGCAAAGCCGCCCTGATGCCGGCAGGCAGCTCTTTCACGCCGCCTCGCGCGCCCTGCCCCGCGCCGCCTGGGTGTCGCGCACCGGCGGCAGGCCGAACAGGCGCCCATACTCACGCGTGAACTGCGGCACGCTTTCATAGCCCACCGCAAAAGCGGCCGTGCTGGCGCTCGCACCCTCGGACAGCATGAGCCGGCGCGCCTCGATCAGGCGCAGCTGTTTCTGGAACTGCAGGGGCGAGAGGGATGTGACGGCCCGAAAGTGCTGGTGGAAGGACGAGGGGCTCATGTCCGCCAGCGCGGCGAGGCTTTCCACGGGCAGGGGCTGGGCGAAATCCTTGCGCAGCACGGCCACGGCGCGCGCCACGCGCTGGGCATGGCTGCCGGGCCAGCCCAGGCGGCGGATGGCGGCACCGTGGCGGCCGGCCAGCAGCCAGTAGTGCAGCTCGCGCACCAGCGGGGCGTGCAGCAGGGGCACGGCCTCGGGCCGCTCCAGCAGGCGCATCAGGCGCAGGGCCACGTCTGCCACCTCGTCGTCGGTGGGGTCCACGCGCACGGGGGCGTGGTCGCCCAGGGGCGCGGCACCCATCTGGGCCGAGAGGTCGGCGATCACCGGCAGGTTCAGCTCCAGCGCGATCGACAGGTAGGGCGCGGCCGCGCTGGCGCGCGTGATCTGGCTCACCGTGGGCACGTCGGCAGTGATCAGCAGCGATTCCCCTTCCGAGAAATCGAAGGCCTGCGCCCCCATGGTCACCTGCTTGCTGCCCTGCAGCACCAGGCAGACCAGCGGGTGCGATATGGCATGCATCAGCCCGCTGGGCTCGGTGGCACGCACCACCGTCATCCCCGGGATGGGGGTGGGCGTGACACCTGGCTGACGGGCATGGGCGTCGGTGTAGCGGCTCACGGCCTGGAACAGCGGAGAGGGAAACGTCATGTGCCTAGCGTAACGCTTTGTAGGAGCTTTGGCACTGGTTTTGGAGAATCAGGCAAGAATTGAGGGGGTTTCGGCAACACCGCCAGGGGCTCTGGCCAGACACTGGATTCCGTCACCCACAGGAGCCCAACCATGACATCCACCACCACCGCAACCTCCACCATCACCCTCATCACCGGCGCCAGCCGGGGGCTGGGCCGCAACACCGCGCTGAGCATCGCCCGCACCGGCGGCGACGTGGTCGTCACTTACCGCAGCAAGGCCGGCGAAGCCCAGGCCGTGGTTGCCGAAATCACCGCCCTGGGCCGCAAGGCCGTGGCCCTGCAGCTGGACACGGGCGACGTGCCCAGCTTCACAGGTTTCACCGAGCGCCTGCGCGCCGCGCTGCAGGCCACCTGGGGCCGCGCCACCATCGACCACCTGGTCAACAATGCCGGCCACGGCGACTACGCCAGCTTCGCCGACACCACCGAGGCACAGTTCGACCGCCTGGTCGATGTGCACTTCAAAGGGGTGTTCTTCCTCACGCAGGCCCTGCTGCCGCTGGTGGCCGACGGCGGGCGCATCGTGAACTTCTCCACCGGGCTCACGCGCATGACGCTGCCGGGCTACGCCGCCTACGCAGCCGCCAAGGGCGCCGTGGAGGTGCTCACCCGCTACCTGGCCAAGGAACTGGGCGCGCGCGGCATCGCGGTGAATACCGTGGCGCCCGGCGCCATCGAAACCGACTTCGGCGGTGGCGCGGTGCGCGACAACCCCGCGCTGAACAAGCACCTGGCCGATGTCACGGCCCTGGGCCGCGTGGGCCTGCCCGACGACATCGGGCCCATGGTGGCCAGCCTGCTGGACGCGAGCAACCGCTGGGTCACGGCCCAGCGCATCGAGGTATCTGGCGGTCAGGCGCTCTGAACACAAGGCGGCAGCAAGCCGCCCTGCCCTGCCTCAGCGCATCTGCACGGACCCGGACACGGTGACGACCACCTGCGCCTTGCCCGCCTCCACCGGCACGGCCGAGTCAGAGAAGGACGAGGCCTTGGCCTCCATGGCCATCATGCGCGGGCGCGGGCCGGGCGACATTTCATTGCTGTTCACCGCGACTTCGCGCAGGCTGTAGTTGGCAAAGCCGAAGCCCTTGGCCAGTTCGGCCGCGCGGGCCTTGAACTGCTCGATGGCCTGGGTCTGGGCCTCGCCCTCGACCTTGGCACGGGCCTCGCGCGACAGGGCAAACGCCACCTGGCTGATGGCCATGGTCTGCACCTTGCCGGCCGTGGTGGTGATGCGCGAGAAGTCGCGCCCCTCCAGCACCAGCTCGGCGCGGCCCTGCCAGCCGTTGATCTTGCCGTCCTTGGCATAGCGCGGGTACAGGCCGAAGGGGCCCGTGCGCACGTCGAGCTGGCCAGGCTGGGCATTGCGCTTGGCCTCGGCCAAGGCACCGTCCAGCGCCTGCTTGAGCTGGGCCTGCACGGCGCTGGCGTCGGCGCCCTCCTTGCTGGTGGAGAGGGTGACCACCAGCAGGTCCTGCTGCGCCTCCACGGTGCCCGTGGCCGACAGCTGCACCACGTTGCGCAGCTCTGGCGGCGCGGTGTTCTGGGCCAGGGCGGCACCAGTGCAGCAGGCCAGCAAGGCGGCGGTGGCAATCAGGCGGGTGGAGATCTTCATAGGGGAAAAGCTTTCGTCAAACATTGGTGGCGCCACGATAACCGCTGGCGCACACCCCGCGGTGAAGCCCATGCGCCAAGTGTGCGAAGCTCCGCAAAACTTGTAACAGTTGGTCAAACATACCCCCAAAAACCGAACTTTGCGGCTGCAAGTGGTCAGAATCGGCTCTGTTACAAATTGGACTTGGGATCAACATGGCCACAACAACCAACCGCACCGACAAGATTCTCGTCGTGGACGACGACGCACGCATCCGTGACCTGCTGCGCCGCTATCTCACGCAGGAAGGCTTCGAGGTGATGGTCGCCGAAGACGGCAAGGCGCTGAACCGCCTGCTGCTGCGCGAAACGGTGGACCTCATCGTGCTCGACCTGATGATGCCCGGCGAAGACGGCCTGTCCATCTGCCGCCGCCTGCGCGCCGCCAACGACCGCACCCCCATCATCATGCTCACCGCCAAGGGCGAGGACGTGGACCGCATCGTGGGCCTGGAAGTGGGTGCCGACGACTACCTGGGCAAGCCCTTCAACCCGCGCGAGCTGCTGGCCCGCGTGCACGCCGTGCTGCGCCGCCGCCCTGCGCAGGAGGCGCCGGGTGCCCCCTCGGGCGACAACGAGGTGGTCAACTTCGGCCCCTTCACCTTCGACCTGGGCACCCGCGCCCTGCAGCGCAACGGCGAAGAACTGCCCCTGACCACCGGCGAATTCGCCATGCTCAAGGCCCTCGTGCGCCACCCGCGCCAGCCGCTGTCGCGCGAAAAACTGGCCCTGCTGGCCCGGGGCCGCGAGTTCGAGCCCTTCGACCGCAGCCTGGACGTGCAGGTCTCGCGCCTGCGCAAGCTGGTCGAGGTGGACGCCGCCGCGCCGCGCTACATCCAGACCGTGTGGGGCGTGGGCTATGTGTTCGTGCCGGACGGCACGAGCTGATAATCGAGGGATATGTCCATTTCCGGCGCAAAGGCGCGGCCTGTACCGCGCGCTTCCCCACCCGAGCCCGCGCCGACAGACGCCACCAGCCCCGCCCCGCTCGAGGCGGTTCGGCTGGCGCGCGAGCAAAAGGCGCGCGTGGGGCTCAACCTCTTCTGGCGCACCTTCTTCCTGCTGGCCCTGCTGCTGGTGGGCAGCATCCTGGCGTGGCTGCAGACGCTGCGCGCGCTCGAGTTCGAGCCGCGCACGCTGCACACGGCGCAGCAGATCGCCTCGCTGGTGAACCTGAGCCGCGCGGCGCTGGTGCACTCGGATGCCATCGCGCGCGTCTCGCTCATCAAGACCATGGCCGACCAGGAGGGTGTTCGCATCCTGCCGCGCGAGCCCAAGGACCAGTTCGCGCTGCTCGACGGCACGGCGCTGGGCAACCGCCTCACCGACGAGCTCACCCAGCGCCTGGGGCCCGACACCATCGTGGCCCAGAGCGTGAATGGCGAGCCCGGCCTGTGGGTGGGCTTCAACATCAACGGCGACCCCAACTGGCTGCTGATGGACCGTTCGCGCTTCAGCCCCGCGGGCGGGCGCACCTGGCTGATCTGGCTCATCACCGCGGGCGCGCTGTCGCTGGCGGGGGCGGCGGCGATCGCACGGCTGATCAACCGGCCGCTCAAGCAGCTGTCGTACGCCGCCAACCGCGTGCGCGACGGCGATTTTGCCGCCAGCCACCTCGATGAAGAGGTGGTCACCAGCGAGATCCGCGAGGTGAACATCGGCTTCAACCGCATGGCGCAAAAGCTGGCCAAGCTCGAGCAGGACCGCGCGGTGATGCTGGCCGGCATCTCGCACGACCTGCGCACCCCGCTGGCGCGCCTGCGCCTGGAAACCGAGATGAGCGTGAACGACGACGTGGCGCGCGAGCACATGGTGGCCGACATCGTGCAGCTCGACGCCACCATCGACAAGTTCCTCGACTATGCGCGGCCCGACCACGTGACGCTCACGCCGGTCAACCTGCATGCCGTGGTCTCGTCCTGCGTGTACGCGGTGCAGGACCACCGCGAACTGCAGATCAGCATGACCATCCCCGAGGACCTGAACGTGCTGGCCGACGAGGTGGAACTGGCGCGCGTGATCTCCAACCTGCTGGAGAACGCACGCCGCTACGGCAAGGGCGACGACACCGGCGTGGCGAACGTGGACATCGCCGCCAAGGGCCGCGAGAACTGGGTGCTGGTGAAGATCCGCGACCACGGAGTGGGTGTGCCGCCCGAGCAGCTGTCCAACCTGACCAAGCCCTTCTTCCGCGGCGACTCGGCACGCACCGCCGCCGCCGGCGCGGGGCTGGGCCTGTCCATCGTGGACAAGACGGTGCAACGCATGGGCGGCATCTTCGCGCTGGCCAACAGCAGCACTGGCGGCCTGGTGGCCCACATCCAGCTGCAGCGCGCCAGCGAACTGCCCGACGGCATGGACCCCAAGCAGCGCCTGCAGCGCCCGGCCGTCAAGCGGCAGCTGCCGCGCCGGCGGGCGGAAGACAAGGTATAGAACGCCTGCTTTTGCGCACTGGAAAAAGAGGACCGCGCCGTTCAGGCCCGGTCCTTTTTTTGGCTGCGCCAACCTGCGCCAAGGCCCGTCAGGCCGCCTCGCGCAGCGACGCCCGCAATATCTTGCCCACCGGCGACTTGGGCAACTGCTCGCGGAAGATGATCTGCCGCGGCACCTTGTAGGCCGTGAGCTGGGTGCGGCAATGGCGCTCCACGTCTTCGGCCGTCAGCGCCGGGTTGCGCGGCACGACGAAGGCGCGCACGGCCTCGCCGGTGCCGGCGTCCTGCACGCCGATGACGGCAGCCTCGGCGATGTCGGGGTGTGCAGCCAGCACGTCTTCCACCTCGTTGGGGTAGACGTTGAAGCCCGAGACCAGGATCATGTCCTTCTTGCGGTCCACGATGCGGATGAAGCCGCCCTCTTCCAGCTGTGCGATGTCGCCCGTGTGCAGCCAGCCATCCCGGATCGCGCTGGCGCTGTCTTCCTGCGCATGCAGGTAGCCGGCCACGACCTGCGGTCCCTGCACCAGCAGCTCGCCGCGCTGGCCCTGGGGCACGTCGCGCCCCAGGTCATCGACCACGCGCACCCGGCAGCCCGGCATGGGCACCCCCACGGTGCCCAGGCGCGGCGTGGCCGAGGGCGGGTTGCACGAGACGATGCAAGACGTCTCCGTCATGCCATAGCCTTCGATGATGGGACAGACCAGCGCCTGCCAGGCCTGCGCGGTCGACGTGCGCAAGGCCGTGCCGCCCGAGAACGCATAGCGCAGCCTGGGTGGCCTGGACTGGAACCAGGGCTCGGCCAGCAGGCCGGCGAACAGCGTGTCCACCCCGGCGGTCCAGTGCACCTCGAAGTGCTCGAAAGTCTTTTGCAGGTTGGCCATGGGGCGCGGGTTGGGCACCAGCAGATTGCGCGCCCCCACCTGGAAGAACACCAGAAAGTTCACCATGAAGGCGAACACGTGGTACATGGGCAGCATGGTGAGCATGGTCTCGCCGCGCTTGGGCCCATCGTAGGCGTCGAGAAAGTCGCGCGTGATGCGCAAGGTTGCCAAAATATTGCTGTGCGTGATCACCGCGCCCTTGCTGCGCCCGGTGGTGCCGCCCGTGTACTGGTACACCGCCACGGAGTGGCTGCGGTGCTCGATGGGTACCAGTGCCTGGCCCTGTGCCAGCGCGTCGACCATGCGCGGCAGCGTTGCCGCAGCGGGTTCGGCAGGCCCGGCCATCTTGGCGCGGATGGCCGACGCCACGGGTTCGTCGAAAAAGTCCCACAGGCTGGCCGTGAGCACGGGCAGGCCCGGCGCCTGGGCCACAGGCTGCGCCACCGGCAGGAACAGGTCGCACACCAGCAGCAGGCGCGCGCCGCTGTCTTCGAGCTGCAGGCGCAGCTCGCGGCCGGTGTACAGCGGGTTCACATTGGTCACGATGAGACCGGCCTTCCACGCGCCGAACACTGCGATGGGATAGTGCAGGCAGTTGGGCAGTTGCAGCGCGAGCACCTCGCCCGCCTGCAGGCCCTGCTCGCGCACCAGCCAGGCGGCAAAGGCGTCCGACAAGGCATCGATCTCCCTAAAGCTGCGCACCACATTCGCCCCCGTGGGCAGCACCAGGGTGAACGCGGGCTGGTCCCCGTGGGCGGCCGCGGCCTGCGTGGCCAGTTGCGCGGCATTGGCGGGCAACGCCGCCAGGTCGAGCTGGTAGTTGCGCAGGGCTGGCGGGTACGTACTCTCCCAGGGCGTGGACGTTGGCGGCGCGGTCGTGGCGGTCATGGGTTTTGTCTCCGGTCTCTTGTTCTTGTGCTCAGGCCTTGGCTTTGAACGCTGGCAGCTTGTCGCCCAAACGCGCACCCATCTCGGCACCGAGCGCCTGCAGCCCGCTCAGGGGGCGCACCATGACTTCGAACTCCGTGATCTGCCCCTGCTCGTTGAAGCGCACCAGATCGATCCCCTTGAGTTGCTTGTCGCCCACGCGCGCGCTGAACTCCAGCACGATGTTCAGGCCGTCGTCGGTGGCCAGTTGGCGGTGGTAGGTGAAGTCTTCGAACACCTGGATCACGGTGGACAGGGCCAGCATCAGCGCCGGGGCCGAGCTGTAGGCCGTGTTGGCCATGGGCGAGCGGAACACGGCGTCGGGGTGCACGATGGACAGCAGGTTCGACAGGTCGCGGCTGGCCACCATGTGGTGCCAGGTCTCCAGCGAACGGGCGGCGGCGGGGTGGATGTTCTTCGGGGCTTCGGTCATGGCATGTCTCCTGGGGGTTGTCGAGAATCAATCAGATGCGGGCGGCGAGCGTCGTGCCCTGCAGGATGGCGCGCTTGGCGTCGAGCTCGGCGGCCACGTCGGCACCGCCGATGAGGTGGGCGCTCTGGCCCTCAGCCACCAGCGCGTCGTACAGCGCGCGCAGCGGCTCCTGGCCGGCGCAGACCACGATGTGGTCGACATCGAGCACCTGGGGTGCGCCGCCATCGATGGTGATGTGCAGGCCCGCGTCGTCCACGCGCTCATAGGCCACGCCCGAGCTCATGCCCACGTTGCGCGCCTTCAATGAGGTGCGGTGGATCCAGCCCGTGGTCTTGCCCAGCTGGTCGCCCACCTTGCTGCTCTTGCGCTGCAGCAGGTGCACCTGGCGCGCGGGTGCCTCCACCTGGGCCGGGCGCAGGCCACCGGCCTGCGCATACGCGGGGTCGATGCCCCACTCCGCATTGAACTTGGCGGGTGCCAGCGCGCCGCTCTCGCCCTCGTGCGTAAGGTACTCGCCCACGTCGAAGCCGATGCCGCCGGCACCGATGATGGCGACTCGCCTGCCCACGGGCTTCTTGTCGCGCAGCACGTCCAGGTAGCTCAGCACCTTGGGGTGGCCGATGCCCTCGATGTCGGGCGTGCGCGGCTGTATGCCCGTGGCCACCACCACCTCGTCATAGCCCTGGCCCGCCAGGTCGTTCGCCTCCACGCGGGTGGAAAGGCGCACATCCACGCCATGCAGCTCCAGTTGGCGGCGGTAGTAGCGCAGGGTTTCGTAGAACTCCTCCTTGCCCGGCACCTGCTTGGCGATGTTGAGCTGGCCGCCGATCTCGGCCGCCGCATCGAACAGCACCACCGCATGGCCGCGCTGCGCGGCCGTGACGGCAAAGCTCAGCCCGGCCGGGCCGGCGCCGACCACGGCAATGCGCTTCTTGGCGACCACCGGGGCAATGACCAGTTCCGTCTCATGGCAGGCACGGGGGTTGACCAGGCAGCTCGTGATCTTGCCGCCGAAGGTGTGGTCCAGGCAGGCCTGGTTGCAGGCGATGCAGGTGTTGATCTCGTCGGCCCGGCCCTGGCGCGCCTTGCGGACGAAGTCGGCATCGGCCAGCAGCGGCCGCGCCATCGAGACCATGTCGGCCACGCCCTCGGCCAGCAGGCGCTCGGCCACCTCGGGCGTGTTGATGCGGTTGGAGGTGATCAGCGGTATGCCCACCTGCCCCATCACCTGCTTCGTCACCCACGCATAGGCCGCGCGCGGCACCTTGGTGGCTATTGTGGGGATGCGCGCCTCGTGCCAGCCGATGCCGGTATTGAGGATGGTGGCGCCCGCCGCCTCGATGGCCTGGGCCAGCTGTATCACCTCGGCCAGCGTGGAACCACCCTCCACCAGGTCGAGCATGGACAGGCGGTAGATGATGATGAAGTTCGGCCCCACGCGCTCACGCGTGCGCCGCACGATCTCCACCGGAAAGCGCATGCGGTTGGCATAGCTGCCGCCCCATGCATCGTCGCGCTGGTTGCTGCGCGCGGCGATGAACTCGTTGATCAAATAGCCCTCGGAGCCCATGACCTCCACGCCGTCATACCCCGCATGCTGGGCCAGCGCGGCGCAGCGCGCGAAGTCCTCGATGGTCTGCTCCACCTCGTCGGCCGTGAGCGCGTGCGGCACATGGGGGTTGATGGGCGCACGCAGCGCGCTCGGGGCCACCAGGTCGCGGTGGTAGGCATAGCGGCCGAAGTGCAGGATCTGCATCGCGATCTTGCCGCCCTCGGCATGCACGGCCTCGGTTACCTTGCGGTGCTGCTCGGCCTCGTGCTCGTTGACCAGCATGGCCCCGCCCTGCATGGGCCGGCCGCGCTCGTTGGGCGCAATGCCGCCGGTCACGATCAGCCCCACCTCGCCGCGCGCCCGCTCGGCATAGAACGCGGCCATGCGCTCGAAGCCGCGCTCCACCTCCTCCAGCCCCACGTGCATGGAGCCCATGAGCACGCGGTTCTTGAGGGTGGTGAAGCCCAGGTCCAGCGGGGCATGCAGATGCGGATAGGGGCTACCGCCACCGGCAAGGGGAGCCGGGGCAGGTTTCAGGACGGCGCTCATCGTGGGTCTCCTTGTGTTTATACAACCAGTTGCACAAATATAGCGAGCATCCTGCCTTTATGCAACTGGTTGCAGAAACAATGGAGAGCGCTCCCGATTCAGGCAAGATGGCGGATTCCGCACTTTCCGCCGTTCCTGCTGTCCGATGTCCCTGCCCCATGCCCTTCTCACCGCCCTGGTCGAGCACCCCTGCTCGGGCTCGGAGCTTGCCGAGCGCTTCGACAAGTCCATCGGCTACTTCTGGCACGCCACGCACCAGCAGATCTACCGCGAGCTGGCGCGGCTGGAGGAAGCACTCTGGATCGAGGCCCTGCCGGCCGAGACCGGCCGCGGCCGCAAGCGCCAGTTCCGCCTGCTGCCCGCGGGCCGCAAGGAGCTGCGCCGCTGGATCGCCGAGCAGAACGACCCCACGCCCCTGCGCGACGAGCTCATGGTGCGCCTGCGCGCCGAGGCCGCCGTCGGCCCCACGGGGCTGGAGAAGGAAATCGCCCGCCTGCAGGCCATGCACCAGGACAAGCTGGCCGTCTACCAGCGCATCGAGCAGCGCGACTTCATCGGCAAGGAACCGAGCCGCGAGCGCCGCCTGCAGCACCTGGTGCTCAAGGCCGGCATCCTGCAGGAAGAGCTGTCGCTGGCGATTGCGAAAGAGGCGCTGGAGATCCTCCGCGATGCCACGACCACCCCACCAACCAAAAGATGAAAGGACACGATTGCCCATGCCCCACCCCGACATGGAATGGATGAATCTCTTTGGCCTGTGCTACACCGATGAGGCGGTCACCGACTTTCTCTCAAAACAGCCACCCCACAAGGCCGACAAGCCCAGCGATGGCAGCCAGTATGTGGTGTGCGAGCAAGGCGGCTTCGACCTGCTGTTCGACACCCGCCATGTGCAAGCATCCTCCACCAGCAAGCGGCAGGACCGCAGGCTCTCGGGCATCTTCTTCTACAACGACGGGGTGGACAAGCACCAGCGCTACCCGGGTCCGCTGCCGCTGGGCTTTGACTTTGCCGATGGCCGGCCGGGCCTGCTGCACAAGCACACGCCCGAGCGCACCTGGGTCATCGGCGAAGGCCGCGTTCCCGTGGACCACCCCGAGCCCGACCATGACCGCTGGGACTTCGCGCCCCTGCAGGTCAGTGCGCACTACGGGGACGATGGCGTTGAGATCCTCTACTTCGTGGTGAGCCAGCCCAGCGGCAAGCCTGAATGGAAACCAGCAGAGACTTGGCAGTCCCTCGCGCTGTTGCCCGACCGCAAGGCCGACGCCATCAAGCTGTACCGCGAGAAGCACAACGTGGGCGTCGCTGAAGCCAAGCGGGCGGTGGAGCAGCACGCGGCGCAGGCCGCGCGCTAGGGACTATCCCCCGGCTCAGGCAAACACCTGTGAGACCACCACCTGCCGGATACGCTGCTCGTCCGAGGTGAAGCACAGCAGCACCCGCTTGTCCTCCAGCAACCAGCGGTCGTTCTTCAGGCTGCCCTTACTGGTCCATTCGGGTTCGCCCAAGCGGGCCCTCGCCTGCGCGCGGGTCCATGCCATGTCGATGCCCAGGGGCATGCCCTCCATGGCGCCTCCCGGTTCGGCAGGGTGGATGAAAAAGCTGGCCAGCACCAGCTCCCCTTTGGCAAAGCGCTCGGCCTGCGGCAGCTCGCTGGCCCGGGTGAAGAAGAGCTCGATCTGCGGCTGCGCAATGACCTCCACGTTCGTGCCACGCTCGTCACGGGGCGGCCTTGCGATGGGTTGCCCAATGCCCAGAGACTGCAGGTAACTCACCACGGCCGGGGCGTTTTCGGACTGTCCCAGCAGGTCCAGTGCATTCTTGAAAATATCCATGAGGGTCTCTCCGTTTCCTGAATGGTTGCGTTGGATCGAGGGGTGGAGTCATCGCCGCGCCTCTTCGTCCAGCCAGTCCCGGAACGCTACGAGCCGCGGCAGGCTCGCGCATTCGGCCCGGTAGACCACGTAGTAGGCCAGGGGCGATGCAAAGGCGATGCCCGGGAACAGCCGCACCAGGCGCCCGGCGGCCACGTCGTCGTGCGCCATCACGCTGCGCGCCAGGGCAATACCCTGGCTGTCGATGGCCGCCTGCAGCACCGCGGCGGAGTTGTTGATCTTGAGGCCCCGCCGGGGCGCCCGGCCGGCCACGCCCGCGTGGCGCAGCCAGCCGTCCCAGGTGGGGAAGCCCGAGGACCCGTCCATCGACAGGTCGTGCACCAGCGTGTGCTCCAGCAGGTCGGCGGGCTTGCGCGGGCGGGTGCGCTGTCGCGCCAGGGCCGGCGCGCACACCGGGTACACATCTTCGGCCATGAACGGCTGCGCCACCAGGCCGGGCCAGTGGCCCGCGCCATAGCGCACGCCCACGTCGATGCGCTGGGCCACGAAGTCCACAGGCTTGAGGCTGGTGTCCAGGCGCACGTCGGTATCGGGCCAGGCGGCATGGAAGCGCTCCAGGCGCGGCAGCAGCCATTTGGCCGCGAACGAGGGGCTCACGGTCACCGTGAGCACGCCGCTGGCCGAGCCTTCCTTGAGCCGCTCCAGCCCGAGAGACAGGCGGTCGAAGCCTGCACGGATGTCGGTGAGCGCGCGCTCGGCCGCATCGGTCGCGGTCAACCGGGCCCGGCCGCTGCTGCTGCGGTGGAACAGCGGCGTGCCCAGCCAGTCCTCCAACGCACGCACGAGCTGGCCGACCGCGGCGGGCGTGACGTGCAGCTCCTCGGCCGCGGCCGAAAAGCTCTGGTGGCGCGCGCTGGCTTCAAAGGCACGCAGGGCGTTCAGGTGCACGGGCAGCTTCATACTCGGTTGGGATAGTTTTTCTTTCTGGTCGCGACACTTTATCCCGTTTGCCGCCAGATGCAGCGGCCGGAACAATCACGCTCCATCGAACAGATCTTCTTTTACTCCCCACAGAAAGATTTCAGCATGAATCAACCATCCATCCAGCACAAGGCCTTCCAGGGCCGCAAGCTCCTGGTCGTCGGCGGCACCAGCGGCATGGGCCTGCAGACGGCCCGCACCGTGCTGGCCCAAGGCGCCAGCGTGGTCATCGTCGGCCACCGCGAAGACAAGGCCGGGCAGGCACGCGCCGAACTCGCGGCCGTGGGCCCGGCCACGGCATTGACCGCCGACCTCACCAGCGCCGAGGGCCTGGCCCGCTTGCTGAAGGTGCTCGGCGAGCAGCACGGCGACATCGACCTGCTGGTCAACGCAGCCGGCGTGTTCTTCCCCAAGCCCTTCCTGGAGCACCAGGATGCGGACTACGACCAGTACATGCAGCTGAACAAGGCCTTCTTCTTCATCACCCAGAAGGTGGCCGCCGCCATGGTGGCGCGGGGGCGCGCTGGCGCCATCGTCAACATCGGCTCCATGTGGGCGCGCCAGGCGATTGCAGCCACGCCGTCGTCGGCCTACTCCATGGCCAAGGCAGGTCTGCACTCGCTGACCCAGCACCTGGCGATGGAGCTGGCGCCCAAGGGTATCCGCGTGAATGCCGTATCGCCCGCCGTGGTGCAGACCCCCATCTATGAAGGCTTCATCCCCAAGGCCGAGGTGCACAGCGCGCTGCAGGGCTTCAACGGCTTCCACCCCATCGGCCGCGTGGGCGCGCCCGAGGACGTGGCCGAGGTGATCGCCTTCCTGCTCTCGGACAAGGCCGCCTGGGTGACCGGTGCGGTCTGGGACGTGGACGGCGGCGTGATGGCGGGACGGAACTAGCGCCTGTCAACACGAATTTCGGGGTCGCGAAATCAGTGTTAGCAGGCCCTAAACGGCTGCGCACCGTGCGCTGACCATGCACATGGCAAATGACGACCGACGCGGGCGCCGTCGTGGACTTGTAGCCAGGCCAGGCGCGGCTGCGGATGGTGCTGACAATGAACGAATGCTGTTGGGCAGCCTCAGCGCTTGCCGCCAAACATCGCCCGCAAGCAAACGGCAATGGGAAGCGCCAGGAGCATCACGAAGACGGCCAGGGCCATCCCGGGCAACTCACCTCCATCTGCCAGAAGCCCATTGGTTTCAAAGAGCTTGCGGTCACTGCCGAACAGCGCAATGGACATGGGATAGGCCGTGAACCAGCAAAACAGTTCCAGGCACGCAAACCCCAGCCATTCGCCCGGGCCGTCTGGATGCCATGCGATGGCAGCGCCAACACCCATGGCGATGATGGGCACGCACCACAGCACGGTGCAGACCCGGAGAAACAACGGGTCTGCAGCAAGCCGCTTCAGATAGGCAAGAAATTCCATGGAATGGCGCTGTGCCGCCAATGCGGCGGCGCTGTCTCCACCACCCAGCCTCACGACCAGGTGGCGTACAGGCCATTGTAGGGATGCGGGACAAAACCCGGACGGCATCTTCTCCTACAAACCAGCGCGCATCCGGCTTCGTACTCAAAGGGAGACCACATACAAGCACCGCACGGGCCGCCCGGGATGGGTGATCTCACACGGAGGGCACGCCCTCGAATCCCAATGGCACCGGCTGGTCTGCAAAGGGCATTTTGTCCCTGTTTGCGCAGTCTTCAGGAGAAGCTTCATGTCTGATTCCTCGAACATCATCGACGTCTTGCAGCAACGCGCGGACAAGCGCGCGGACCGTCGGCACTTCTTTCGCAAGAGCGGCGGCTTCGCGCTCGGCATGGCCGGCGGTGCCGTGCTGACCGCCTGTGGCGGCGGTGGTGGCGATGCCATTGCCCAGGCCTTCAAGCCGACCGACGTGGAGATCCTCAACTTCGCGCTGAACCTCGAATACCTCGAATCACAGTTCTACCAGTACGCCGTGTTCGGCACCGGCCTGCCTGCCGCCATGCTGGGCGGCGCGGGCACCCAGGGCGCCGTGACGGGCGGGCGCGCCGTGGCCTTCAAGGACCCGGTGGTGGCCCAGTACGCCCGCGAGATCGCCAAGGATGAGCAGGACCATGTGCGCTTTCTGCGTGCGGCGCTGGGCTCGGCCGCGGTGGCGCAGCCGGCCATCGACATCGGCGGCACCGACCCCAACGGCGCGTTCTCGGTGGCGGCGCGGGCGGCCGGCCTGGTGGGGCCGGGCCAGGCGTTCGACCCCTATGCCAGCGACGAGGCCTTTTTGCTCGGCGCCTTCATCTTCGAGGACGTGGGTGTCACTGCCTACAAGGGCGCCGCGCCGCTGATCGAGAACAAGACCTACCTGGAGGCCGCCGCCGGCATCCTGGCCGCAGAGGCCTACCACGCCGGGCTGGTGCGCACGGTGCTGTACTCCAAGGGCCTGGCCACGCCCTCGCTGCGCAGCTCGGCCGACTCCATCGCCAAGGCGCGTGATTCGCTGGACAACAGCAAGTCGCAGGACCAGGGCATCACGGGCTCGGCCGACATGTCCAACATCGTGCCGCTGGACGAGAACGGCATCGCCTACAGCCGCACGCCGGACGACGTGCTCAACATCGTCTACCTGACCAAAGAGGCAGCGAACCGCGGCGGCTTCTTCCCGTCCGGCGTCAACGGCAATATCAACCTGAGCAGCGCCTTCGCCTGACCCAGGCAGTGCCACAGCAACCCGCGCCCGTGTGCCTTGCAGGGGCGCGGGTTGCGCGCGCACGCCCAGGAATATCCCGCCCTCTTTGACAGGACACCGCCATGAACAAGCTCGACACCCCCGCACCGTTCACTGACACCTCCCGGGCGGGCCCGCTGCGATGGCGACAGATGCTGGGTTTTGCCATCGTGGCGGCAGGCGCGCTCATCCTGCTGCACGCGGCCTGGCACAGCCTGGCGGCCAGCGACCCGCGCATGCAGGGTGCCCTGCTGGGCGGCACCATGGCGGCGCTGGCCACGGCCCTGGGTACCGTGCCGGTGCTGCTGTCGCAGCAGTTCTCGCAGCGTGCGTACGACTCCATGCTGGGCTTTGGCGCGGGCGTCATGCTCGCGGCCAGCTCCTTCTCGCTGGTGATACCCGCGCTGAACGCGGCCAAGGCGCAGGGTGCCGGCGGCTGGGGCGCGGGCGGCATCGTGGGCATGGGCATCCTGGTGGGCGCGGCGCTGCTGCTGGCCATCGACCGGGCCGTGCCACACGAGCATTTCGTCAAGGGGCTCGAAGGACCCCAGGCCCGGGCGATGAAGCGCGTGTGGCTGTTCGTGCTGGCCATCAGCCTGCACAACCTGCCCGAGGGCCTGGCCATCGGCGTGGCCTTTGCCGGGCCCGATGCGCTGGGCGCGCAGGCGCTGGCCACCGGCATCTCCATCCAGGACGTGCCCGAGGGCATGGTGGTGGCACTGGCCCTGCGCAGCGTGGGCTACGGGCGCGTGCTCTCGGCCGGGCTGGGCGTGCTGTCGGGGCTGGTGGAGCCCCTGGCCGCCGTGTTCGGCGTGCTGGTCATCGGCCTGTCGGCCAGCCTGCTGCCCTGGGGCCTGGCGGTGGCGGCCGGTGCCATGCTGTTCGTGATCAGCCACGAAATCATCCCCGAATCGCACCGCAAAGGGCACGAGGCCTACGCCACGTGCGGGCTGATGCTGGGCTTCGTGATCATGATGCTGCTGGACACGGCGCTGGGGTGAACAGACACCGATACGCCATCTGGCGTATTTAAGATCAAATTGCGTTTCCTCATACTCGGGACCGCAGCGTGCCAATGGGGGCGCACTGCGGCCTTTCTCTTTCCATGGAACGCTTCACCATCTCCCTCGACGACCAGCTCGCGCACGAGTTCGATCACCTGATCGCCGATCGCGGCTACGGCAACCGCAGCGAAGCGGTGCGCGACATCCTGCGCGTGCACCTGGCGCGGCTGCGCGAGACGCAGGACCAGGACGGGCCCTGCGTGGCCAACCTCTCGTATGTCTACAACCACCACGAGCGCGAACTCTCCGAGCGGCTGGCCGGCCACCAGCACGATCACCACGAGCTGACCATTGCCAGCACCCATGCGCACCTGGACCACGAACACTGCATCGAGACCGTGCTGCTCAAAGGCCCGGCCAGCGCCGTGCGCCGCTTTGCCGACACCCTGATGGCAGAGCGCGGCGTGCACCATGGGCAGTTGAATCTGGTGATGGCCGAGGCCGGGCAGTCGCCCGCACACCAGCACCTTCCCTACGGCAAGGCCGGCAAGCCTGCCCGGCACAGGCACTGATACCCCGCTGCGCAGCGCATCTGCACAACCAGGACTTGGCTTGCGCCCCTTTGTAAGACAAATTTCACATACTTCATACAATTCAAATGACCCACCGCCCTCGCCTGCATCCATCGCCCCTGGCCATCGCACTCGCGCTGGGCGCCACCAGCGTCTCCGCACAGGAGTCGCCGCCCACCCTTTCTGCCATCGAGATCAAAGGCCAGGCGCTGCAGGGTGCGGCGTCGGCCTATTCCAGCACCAGTTTCGAGAGCGACGAAATTGCCGAGAAGCACGTGAGCCAGCCGACCGAGCTGCTGCGCCATGTACCGGGCATGAACGTGCAGAACTACCAGCTCTCGGGCGTGGCCGACACCATCGTGATGCGCGGCTTTGGCGGCGGCGGGCATGGCGGCGATGTGGGCGTGGTGCTCGACGGCATTCCGCTCAACGAGGCCATGTCCCATGCCGACGGGTATGTGGACCTCAACGTCATCGTGCCGCTGGAGATCGAGCGCTTCACCCTCTACAAGGGCCCCGTGTCGGCGCTGTACGGCAACTTCAACCGCGCAGGCCTGATGGCCGTGGAAACACGCAAGCGCGGCGAATACAAGGAAGTGGATGCCAGCCTGGGATCGAACAGCACGGTGGACCTGCAGGGGGCCCTGGGTGTGAAGCTCGGTGATGGCGAGTACCTCAGCCTGGCCGCCCAGCACTACCGCACCGAGGGCTTTCGCGCGCAGTCGGACTTCCACCGCTCCACGCTGGCGGGCCGCTGGACCAAGCGCATCAGCGCCGATCTGGATGTCGCCCTGTCGGGCCGCTGGCATGAGGCCGATGGTGAATCGCCCGGCTATGTCACGGCCGCGCAGTTCGCCCGCGACCCGTATGGCAAAGACCCGCGCGCCATGAACGACGGCGCCAACAAGCACTTCGCCACGCTGCGGGCGGACGTGAACTACGCGCTTTCTCCCAGCGTGAAGCTGCTCACCTTTGCCTACACCACGCAGCAGGACTTCACCCGCTGGTTCAGCCGTCCGGTGAATGCGACCACCTGGCGCCAGCGCGAAGAGACGTATGACCGCAAGGTCTATGGCGCAGGCACCAGCCTGAACGGGCGTACCGCCATGGGCGGTACGCCACTCAACTGGGTCGCCGGTATGGAGACCTTCCGTGAGTCCACCCAGTACCAGTACTACGATGGCCTGGACAACCGGGCTCGCCTGGCGCCCGCCATCAACGACCGTACCTCCAAGCTCAACAGCGTATCGGCCTTCGGCGAGATCGAGGCGCCGATCCATGCATTGTTCAAGCCATCGGCTGGCCTGCGCTGGGACCGCTTCACCGGCAACTGCGCGCGCGATGGCGCCGAGACCGCTACTGATCCCTGCGGCCCACTGAACACCATGTCGCACGCAAGCCCCAAGCTCGGCGTGCGTTCCGACGTGGCGCCCGGCGTGCAGCTGCGCGCCAGCTGGGCCGAGGGCTTCGCCCTGCCCAGCACCTTCGCCAAGTACGCGCTGGGCGCGGCGACGCTGGACCCGAACGTCTTCCGCCAGACCGAGGTAGGCGCACAGTTCAAGCCCATGCAGGGGCTGGTGCTGGATGTGGCGGCCTACCGCCTGACCTCCAGCGACGAGATCCGCACCGTAGTCCCCGGGGTATACGAGAACTACGGCGCCACGCGCCGCAGCGGCGTGGAGGCCAGCGCCCTGTGGGCCGCGCACCGCGACGTGGACCTGTCCCTCACCTACGGCAGCGCGCATTCGCGCGTGGCCGAGAACGGCAACCCCGCCCTCATCGGCAAGCAGGTGGCCGGCGTGCCGCGCTATATGGCCACGGTCAACGCCACATGGCGCCCTGTGGCGGACTGGTCCACCACGGCCACCTGGCGCCGCGTGGGCGCCTATGCGGTGAACGCCGACAACAGCGTGGGCTACGGCGGCTATGCCACCGTGGACCTGAGCGTGGCCTACAAGGCGACCAGCCGCTACGAGGTCTATGCCGCCGTGATGAACGTCAGCGACAAGGCCTACGCCACTTCCGCATCGGTGATCGGCGGCACGCAGGTGTTCGCCCCGGGTGCACCGCGCACCTTCAAGATCGGCGCCAAGCTGCAGTTCTGACCCTTTGGAGACCCTGATGACCTCACAACGACTGGCCCGCCTGGTGGGCGCCGCCGCACTGACCCTGACCCTGGGCTCCGCCCAGGCCCACAACGTCTGGCTGGAGCCCGATGCCGCCGGGGGCTACCTCGTGCAATTCGGCGGTCACGAGGGCCAACTGGAGACCTACCCCGCCGACAAGCTCAAGAGCGTGCAGGCCTTCGACCGGCGCGGCCGCAAGATCGACGTCACCATCGAGCCCAAGCCCGATGGCGTGCGCGTGAAACCTGAGCGCCAGGCCGCGATGCTGGCCGCGCATTTCGACAACGGCTTCTTCAGCAAGGTCGAGGGCGGCCAGATGATCAACAAGCCGATGACCGAGAACCCTGGCGCCACCAGCGGCGTGCATGCGCTCAAGTACCACAAGACCATCATCCAGTGGGGCGTGATCGCCAAGCAGCCGCTGGGCCAGCAGTTCGAGATCGTGGCGCTGGAGGCGGACACGCCCCACGCCGGCAAGCCCATGCGCGTGCGCGTGCTGTTCGATGGCAAGCCCATTGGCGGCATCCGGCTGTCACTCGGGGAGAAGGGCGCCGCGGTCAACACGGGTGCGGATGGCATAGCCACCATCACGCCAGCGGCCGGTACCAATCAACTGCTGGCCATCCGCCGCGTGCCGGTGGCGAACGATCCACGCACCACCAGCATCAGTTGGGAGTATCTGTTCGCGTTTGCGGTCCATTGACCTGTAGGCTTTCCCCAACGCCTCGCTTTCAGCAACGGTTTGGCGCATTTCCAAAAGAAGCCGCCCGCCCGGCAGTGCGGCAACTTGATCGCCAGCACCATGAAGTGCCTTGGATGTGGTGGCGGAGACTGCACTGCCGCTTGGGGGCGGACGGAACCCCGAAAATGGCGACTCGCCTGCGGCAGATTCAGCGCGTGACCTCAGTGCTTGTGAGCGCCGTGCGCACCGTGACTTGCTGGCGCGCCGCTGGATTTGAGCGGACGAACCTGCGCTTTCACGTGAACAGACTCACGGGTTCCATCCTTGCTCTGGAACACCAAGGTCAACGGTACGGTATCTCCTTCCTTCACCTGTTGCTTGAGGTCCAGCAACATCACGTGGTAGCCCCCAGGCTTGAGCTCCACCGCCTTGCCCGCAGGCAAGTCGATGGAGGGCACCTGGCGCATCTTCATCACATCCTTGTCCATGGCCATTTCATGCACCTCGACAAGGGGGGTGATCGTTGAACTGGCCGCCACCAGCTTGCTGTCCTTCGCCGCAAGGAGCGACATGAACGCGCCTGTCGCCTGCTGCTGCGGCACCGTAGCCCGCACCCACGCATCCTTGACAGTGACCTGGGCATGCGCACCTGCAGCCCAAAATGCGGTTGCGGCAAGCGCAAGGTGAATGATGGATTTCATGATGGATCCTTTCAAAAAATCGTCTTGTCCAGGCCCTAGAGCCGAAACTGCTGGCGCAAGCGCGTTGGCAGCGCTGCATCGACGAGCAGTGCGAAAAGCATGGAAGCACCCAGGAGCGGGTAGATCGCGCCAAGAATTGCGGCGACAAGGATTGCTCCGACCGCGGCACGATCCGCCGCACGGCGCGGAGGGGCAGCCAGTCGGCCTTTGGGACGGCGTTTCCACCACATCACTACCGCCGACACCGCCAGCACGACGATGGACACACACGCCGCAAGCATGACCAGGCGGTTGATCCATCCGAACTGCAGGCCTGTGTGAATGTTGACACCCCACTCGATGGCGCGACCGGCAGGACCGTAGTTGCGATAGCCGACGTCGGAAAGTACCTTGCCGCTGTAGCGGTCCAGATGGACCACGCGCTGATCTCGCACGTCATCGGGAAAGCGCATTGCGGCGTAGGTTCCTTGCGGCCCGCTGGGCAGGCTGACGGGAGTACCCGGCGGCAAGCCCAATCCTTCAAAGATCTGCAGTGCCCGGTTGACACCTATGGAGGATGCATGCTGATCGTCGGAATCCAATGGCGCTTGTACGCTGGCATGCCCGGCATGCTGGGAGTGGTCCTGGGCAGGCGGAGTGGAAAGCGGCGTAGGTGCTTGGGAGAGCATCCATGGCACGCTCGTGCCCACGCTGGCCAGCGGCACAGACGAGGAGGGACCTGGGCCAAAGAGATACCGAGGAAGTCCGATTCCGAGTTCGCTGGTGATGCGTCCGAAATGCTGGCCCCAGTATGCCGACCATGGCATGCCCGTGACCGACAGGAACAAGATGGCTGCGGCGGCAACCGTGCCGGTCAACGCATGGAGATCTCGCCACCAGAGTCTTTGGGATGAGTGGCCTCGAAGGCTGTACACGCCACCTTTGCGGCCGCGTGGCCACCACAGGAATACACCGGAAACCACAAGCACGATCGCCCACCCCGCCACAATCTCGACCCAGTAGTTCGCCCACCTGCCCACGATCATGAGCGAGTGCAAGCCCTTGACGACTTCCGACAGGCGTTGGCTGTCGGGAAGCTGACCGAGGACCCGCCCACTCACAGGGTCCAGGTAGATGCCCACGGTGCCGCCACCGGGCACTCTGATTCCGACTTCGGCACTCCGGCCCGGCGCAGCAGGCCCGTTGAATCGCACGGGCTGGCCTGGCTGCGCTTTCAACGCGTTGGCGATCAGGGCCTGGGCATCCAGCGATGCGCCGGAGGTGTCGTCGACCGCTCTGAGCTTGGCGTACAGAACCGATTCAATCGGCTCCTTGTACAGGTAGAGTGCGCCCGTTATCGCCAGGAGCGCCAGGAAAGGAAGGCAGACAAGGCCTGCGTAGAAGTGCCATCGCCAGACACGGCGGTACAGGGCCGATTCGGAAGTTGCTGGCTGCAAGGTGGGCGGGGTGGGGAGAGAGGGGCTCGCGTTCTGCTGCATGTCATCGTCCAATGGTGGTTTGCGCCATGCGCTCGCCAAGGTTCTCGGCGAGCGCTTCAGCAGACAGAACCTCAGAATTTGACCCGCGCCCCGACATACAGCGAGCGTGGCTCGCCAGGCGTCAGGATGGCCGAGTTCGCTGCGGCGATGTCACGCACACTGAAGAAGGAGACATACTTCTTGTCGCCAGCGTTTCGCATCTCACCGTAGACCTCCCATTGCTTTGTCGAATAGCCGGCGCGCAGGCCCCAGAGCGTGTAGCGGTCAACAGCGTATGTGTTGGAGAAGTCTGCGAAGCGCCGGCCGACGAAATCGAACGTCGGACCTGCGAAGAAGCCGCTCACGTGGCGGTAAAGCACTTCGCCTTTGATGGCGTAGCGCGGAGCGGCAGGCAGCCGGTTGTTGCCGTACGTGGGGTCGTTCTGGAACTTGAACTGGTTGAGCGTGAGATTCACCAGCGGCTCGATCCGGTGGTGTCCCGCGCCGTCGACTGCAACACTGGCGCCGACCAGTGCTTCGATACCCGCGTGAATCGTCTTGCCGACGTTGGTGGAAAGGCTTGTGCCCGGGGCCTTTGGATCGTCGCGCGAGAGGATTTCGCCATTCAGCCTGCCGTAGTACAGCGCGGTGTCCCAGTGAATGCGGTGCCGCTCGATGTTGTGCGAGCCTCGCGTTCCAACCTCCAGTACCGCGCCACGCATTGCGCTCAAGGTGGCGTTGTTGCCACGGACGTCGTCGTCGAGTTCGTACAGTGTCGGAGCTTCATACAGACGGCTCAGGTTCGCAAACAATTGCGACGTCGGCGTCAACTCCCGAATCAGGCCGACGCGAGGATTGACGCTGTTGTAGTCGGACTGTGGATTGCGCAACGTGCTGGTGGCCAGGTTCGTGTTGCGGATCTCCCGGTTGCCCGAGACGACTTGCGCACCATAGACGGCAGTCCACAAGGGCGCAAACTTCCAGCGGTCCACCAGAAACCATTCAGCGTTGTCTGCGCTGTTGTCCACGCCCGTGTTGATGGTCTCGCTGCCACCGGTCACATAGCTGAAGTTGCCACCTTTAACGCTCGTTCGCCCGTAGTTCAAACCGGCCAGGAAATCGTGATTTCCCACGCGGCGCTCATAGCGCACGGTGGAGCCCACGTTCCTGAGCGTGGTGTTGATCAGCAACGAGAAGAACGGTGGTGAATAGACAATGGGGTGGTAGAGCTTTTGCTCTTCGAACGAGATGCCGGCGACGAGGCTGCTGTCGGCATCGATATCCCACACGGTGCGATTCGCGATGCGTGTGCTTTGCACGTTGAGCCGGTAGTTGCCGGCCACGGCCGCTGCCTCCGCTGCGCGCGGATTCGCGTTGAACTGCGCGCGTGTCAGCGCTCCCGGCAACTGCTGGTCGTTGTCGATGCTGGAGACATAAAAACGCGTGCTCAGTGCGTCGTTGATTTGAAGGCCACCATTCGCGTACACAGCCTGACGTTCCTGGCGCTGGTGGTCCCGGAATCCGTCCAGCCGCTTGGCTTCGGCAGTCACGAGCGCGTCGAATGCGCCAGCCACGGCGCCCACAGTGAAGCGCCCCTGTCTCTGGCCATGGCTGCCGCCGTTGACCATCACCTCCCAGGGGGCGCCATCGCGCGCGGTAGGCGAGATGAAATTGATGGCGCCACCCAAAGTACTCGCGCCATAGGTCAGCGCATTGGCGCCCCTGGCGACGATGGCTCGGCGCATCGAAAGCGGGTCTACATCGCGGTTGTGATTGCTGCCGTCGGCTGACGTCACAGGGAGGCCGTCCATCAGCAGTTTCACGCCATTCCCGTCGTAGTTGGTCGCATCCAGGTTCGATCCACGGACGGAAAGGAAGGTGGAGTCACCGGTCGATCCGCTGGCCGCCCAGACACCTGGCGTGTAGCGCAGCATGTCGGTCAGGCTGGTTACATTGCGCAGCCGCAGTGCCTCGCCTTCCACCACGGAGACGGCGCCGGGGGTGACTGCGCGCTCGGCCTCGACCTGCTTGCGCGACTGGTCGCCCTCTCTTTCCGCAGATACCTCTACGGAAGGCAAGACGGCCGTTGGCGTTGATTGGGCATGGGCCGCCGCCCATGGAATGGTGGTGAGTGCGGCCGCCATGGCGCACGAGCTTCGAAGCATGGAAATTCTCCTGGATTGAATGGCTGTGCTGCCGCACACCACCGTTCAAACCGGGGCGAGCAGGCAGATTGGGTCCCGAAGTGGGACACGGGTAGCGAATCAACCGAGCGCCGGGGGCGCCTGGGCAGGAGGAGTTGGAGCTTGGGCCCGTGAGATTGGGCGGACAAGAGGCGCGGCAGGCGGCTCAAGTCCCGCTGCTCGAAGAACGACGGTAGTCGACGCGTTGACGGGAGTGCCTGGCATGGCGCCGAGCCCGCACAGCAGCATGCAGTTCTCAAGGTGGTCAGCGGGCGCACCCTCGTCAGACAGCGCTTGACGGACTTCGGGTGGCAGCATCGCAATCGCAGCAGCCTGCGAGGACCGCTCGCCGCACCAAACGGAGCCGGCTGCTTTCGGCGCGGACATCCCCACCGCATGAACCACTGGCAGCAACGCTTGCGCAAGCCATGCAAGGATGACTATCGCGAGGCGCAGGCGAGCGTGGAGAAGCTTCATGGGTTTGCCAATTGTAAGAGGATGCCTGTCGGCGGCGAATATTCCCGACTCGATGGCAGTCCGTCGACGGAATCCAGCCCAACTTGTTTCGCTCGGCACACAACCGGACCCAACCCGTTCACGTCAAGCCAATGCGGTCCGCAACTCGGTCAGGTCCGCTTCGAGCCGCACGCGCATGGCGGAAAGCAACTGCTGCGCGAAGCTGGTCAATGGCTGGCCAGAGGGCATGGCCAGAATGCAGTGGTACTCCAGCCGCTCGGAAAATCGCCTGAGCACCACGTCCCTGCCCAGATAGTCATAGGCCGTCACGGCATTGACGATACCAACGCCCAGCCCTTGGCGCACCATTTCGCAGATGGAGATGGTGTAGGGAGTCTCCACGATGATGTCCGGGCGCACGCCGTGGTCCTGAAAAATGCCGTCGAGCCGCTGGCTGGCTGCATCCTCCGGGTTGAGCGCGATGAGCGGATACCTTGCCAGGTCTCGCGGGTGAAGCACCGATTTGCTCGCCAAAGGGTGCCCCATTGGCAGCGCTACCACCCCCTCATACCGCGCAAAGACCGAATGCTCAAGCCCGGCCAGAGTGACCTCGTCGGCCATCAGGCCGATGTCCGACTCGGACGCGATCAGGCGCTCGCGGACCTGGCGCGAGCCCACGATCTGCAGGGAGACGGTCATCTTGCGCTCGCTCAGGTCCATGCTTTTGAGCACCCGAGGCAGAAACCCGATGCCCAGACCTGGCAAGCATGCAATGCGGATGCGTCCCACGCCAAACTGGCGCAGGCTGCGCAGGCGGTGTTCGATGGCGTCCAGCCCCACAAAACAGCGATTCACCTCGTTGAGCAATGCTGCCGCCTCCTGTGTGGGATGGAGCTTGCCTCGAAGGCGCTGGAACAGGGGAATGCCGGCGTACTCCTCCAACCTGCGCAGCGACTGGCTCACAGCGGGCTGGGTGACGTTGAGCAGGCGCGCTGCCTTGCTTGCCGAACCCGTCTGCATGACGGTCCTGAAGATCTCTATTTCCCGCATCAGCATATAACCGCAATTTATAGCATCAAAGATTGCTGTGCGTGCGCTGGACGGCCGCAGTTCTAGACTGATTACCTGTGACAGCCGTGTGAATCGCGAGGATTCACGACCAACCAGGTATAAAAATGACGCAAGCGTTTTCCAGTCTCGTGCCCGCAGTCCTGCGCGCTTCCACCGTCAAGTTCGACTCGCTCGACGACTTCATCACGCGGGGCAGCCGCCTGCCCGATGGATTCAGCTACGGCACCACGGGCACGCCCTCACACCGTCAACTGGAGCGCCGGATTGCCAAGATGGACAAGGGCTCGCATTGCGTAGTGGTGCCATCGGGCCAGGCAGCCATTGCTCTCGTGATGATGACGCTGCTCAAGTCCGGCGACCACCTGCTGATCTCGGACTCCTCGTATGGCCCGGCCCAGACCTTCGCGATGGAGCAGATGGCGCAGTTGGGCGTCCAGGTCGAGCGCTACAACCCCAGTATCGATGGTGAAAGCCTGGGCAAGCTCATCCGCCCGACCACGCGATTGCTGTGGCTTGAATCCCCGGGCAGCATCACGATGGAGGTGCAGGATGTGGCGCCTCTGGTCGAGCAAGCCAGGAAGCACGGCGTGCTCACTGCCATCGACAACACCTGGAGCAGCCCGCTGTACTTCCAGCCCCTGGCCCTCGGGGTGGACCTGTGCATCCATGCGTGCACCAAGTACATGGGCGGCCACTCCGACCTGCTGATGGGCTCCATCAGCACGAACGACCGGGAGCTCTACAAGCGCGTACGCCACCTGCAGTCGTACATGGGGCTGGCCAGCAGCGCTGACGACTGCTTTCTGGTGGAGCGCGGATTGGAAACCCTGGCAGTGCGCATGGCGCACCAGTCGGCGGCGGCGCTGGACATCGCCCGTTGGCTGGAGGCCCGGGATGAAGTGCAGCAGGTGCTGCATCCCGCGCTGGAGTCGTCGCCGTCGCATGCGCTGTGGCGCAAGTATTTCAGCGGTAGCGGCGGTGTGTTCTCGCTGGTGCTCAAGCCTGCGCCCTTTGCGGCCTACCAGGCGTTCTTCTCGGACTTGGAGACCCTGTCCATCGGCGCGAGCTGGGGCAGCGTACACAGCCTCATCGCCTACTACCCGGCGGAGTTGCAGGACGGCCGCGCCTTTCCACCCGTTCGCCAGCCGCTCATCCGCGTGTCTGTCGGGCTGGAGGATGTGGAGAGCATCCGCAGTGATCTGGCTCGCGCGTTCGAGCGCTTCAATGCCAGCCAGGGCTAGAACTGGCCTCGTTATTGCAGGCGAAGATTTCGTTGGGCGGGCCAGCTTCCTGGCCCCGTCCTTTCATGTGGTGTGTCGTGATCAGAAAAGGCGGTTGATATGAAAGCAGTTGGGATTTCCCGGGCAATGGTGGCCAGCGCGGTCTTGTTCGCGCTGATGGGTGGCGTGCAGGCGCAGGAACTCACCGGTACGCTCAAGAAGATCCAGGACACCGGGCAGATCACCTTGGCCACACGCGGCGCCTCGGTCCCCTTCAACTACCTGGACGACAGCAACAAGCAGGCAGGCTTCGCCTGGGAGATCGCGCTGAAGGTCGCCGACAAGGCCAAGCAAGCGGTTGGGCGCAGTGACCTCAAGATCCGCAACATGGAGGTCACGCCACAGACACGCATCCCCCTGGTCGCCAACCAGACGGTGGACCTGGAGTGCAGCTCGACAACGCACAACCTGGAGCGCGAGAACCAGGTCAACTTCTCCGTCACCTATTTCGCCGTGGGTGCACGCATCATGGCGCGGGCGGACTCGCCGATCAACGACTGGAAGGGGCTTGCCGGCAAGAACGTGGTTGTGGGCGCGGGCACCACGACCGAACGATTGCTGAGGCAGCTCAACGAGCGGGAGAAGCTGAACATCAACATCATCATGGCGCCGGACATCAACGAAGGCTCCATGAGCGTGGAGTCGGGGCGCGCAGAGGCGTTTGTCGCCGACGATACCGGGCTGTTCTCCAGCGCAGCACGCGCCCGCAATCCATCGCGATGGAAGGTCGTAGGCGAGCCACTGGAACGCGAGGCCTATGGCTGCATGCTGCGCAAGGGCGATGCCCAGTTCAAGAAGCTGGTGGACGAGGTGATCGTGGGCATGATGAAAAGCGGAGAGATGAATGCGCTGTACGACAAGTACTTCACCAAGCCACTGAACGTGCGCAACGGCTTCAACATGCAGATGCCCATGCAGCCCGCCATCCAGGAGCTGTACCAGAACCCTTCGGACAAGGCCCTGTAAACCGTGAACTACAGCTGGGACTTCCTCGTCTATTTCAAGCCGTCCGTCACCGGCGAGGGGGTCTATTGGCACCTGCTGGCAAGCGGGCTGGGCTGGACGCTGTTGTTGTCCCTGCTGTCATGGGTGCTGGCACTGGCGCTGGCACTGTTCATCGGCATCGCTCGCACTTTGCCGCATCGTGCACTTCGATGGCCAGCGGCGGTGTTCGTGCACTGCTTTCGCAATGTGCCCCTGCTGGTGCAGGTGTTCCTCTGGTTCTATGTGGTGCCCGAGCTGCTCCCGCAGGCGATTGGCATGGCAATCAAGCAAGCGCCCCCGACTCTCAGTCAATTTCTCACCATGCTGCTGGCCCTCAGCCTCTTCACCGCAGCCAAAGCCGCAGAGCTGGTGCGGGCGGGCATCGAGGCCGTACCCAGGGGGCAAAAGCATGCGGCCAAGGCGATGGGCTTTGGCATGGTGGATTCCTACCGGTTCGTCATCCTGCCGCAGGCCCTGCGCATCGTGGTCGCTCCGCTGACATCGGATTTCATGAACGTGTTCAAGAACTCTGCGGTGGCCTTGACCATCGGCTTGCTGGAGCTGACGGGCCGCTCACGGCAATTCAGCGAGTTCAGCGCCCAGCCCTTCGAGGCCTTCATCGCCGCGACGTTGATCTACATGGCGATCACCTGGTGCGTGGTGATGTTCATGCGCCACATCGAGCGCCGCCTGCGCATTCCAGGAATGGGCGGGGCTTGAGCCATGGACCATTTCAACTGGAACGCACTGGACCGCGCCTGGCCCTACCTGCTTGATGGCATGTACACCACCGCCATGCTCACAGCCGTGGGCATGGTGCTGGGAATCCTGCTGGGCACTGGTCTGGCCATCGCTCGGCTGTTCGGTCCGCCATGGCTGGCATGGCTTGCGCGGATCTACACCGATACCTTTCGCTCCATTCCGCTGATCCTGACGATCTTCTGGGTGTACTTCCTCGTACCCTATGTGCTGCGCACCATCACGGGCAATCCCAACCTGGACGTGGGCCCTGTCTACGCAGCCCTGACGGCATTCGTGCTCGCAGAGGCCGCGTACTTCGGCGAGATCATCCGCGGCGGGCTGGGCAGCGTGCCCAAGGGGCAGATGCAGGCCGCCACCGCCCTTGGCATGGGCCAGTTCACCGCGCTGCGCCTGATCGTGTTGCCCCAGGCGTTCCGCAACATGATGCCATCGCTGGTGAGCCAATCGATTGGGCTGCTGATGGACACGTCCCTGGTCTACGTCATCAGCCTCAACGACTTCCTGGGTGCGGCCACCAAGGTGGCGCAGCGCGACGGCACCATTGTCGAGGTGTACCTTTTCGTTGCGCTGGTGTATCTCGCGCTGTGCTCGCTGGGCGCGGCGCTGGTGGCCAGGCTGCAGAGGCGCCGCGCTGGTCATTGAGCGACGACGCGCGGCCCGCAACCCGAGCAGGAGTCGCGTCGGGCCGCCTGGTTCAAAAAGCCCGCGTCAGCCGCTCACCGCACCATGCAAGGCGATTTGTTGTTGAACTGCCACCCCGGGATCAGGTACTGCATGGCGATGGCGTCGTCGCGCGCGCCCAGGCCGTGCTGCAGGTACAGCTGGTGGGCCCGTTCCACGGCGTCCATGTCCAGCTCCACGCCCAGGCCGGGCTTGTGGGGCAGATCGATGAAGCCACCCTTGATCTGGAACGGCTCCTTGGTCAGGCATTCGCCGTCCTGCCAGATCCAGTGCGTGTCGATGGCGGTGACGCGGCCGGGGGCGGCGGCGGCCACGTGGGTGAACATGGCCAACGACACGTCGAAGTGGTTGTTGGAATGCGAGCCCCAGGTCAGGCCGAAGGCCTGGCACATCTGGGCCACGCGCACCGATCCGGCCATGGTCCAGAAATGCGGGTCGGCCAGCGGAATGTCCACCGACTGCAGGGCCAGGCTGTGCGCCATTTCGCGCCAGTCGGTGGCCACCATGTTGGTGGCAGTGGGCAGGCCGGTGGCGCGGCGGAACTCGGCCATCACCTCGCGGCCCGAGAACACGCCTTCGGCGCCGCAGGGGTCTTCGGCATAGGCCATCACGCCGTGCAGGTCGCGCGTGATGCGGATGGCGTCCTTCAGCAGCCACCCGCCATTGGGGTCCAGCGTCACGCGCGCTTCGGGAAAGCGCTCGTGCAGCGCGCGAATCGCCTCGACCTCTTCCTCGCCGCGCAGCACGCCGCCCTTGAGCTTGAAGTCGGCGAAACCATAACGCTCGTATGCGGCCTCGGCCAGGCGCACGATGCCCTCGGCCGTCATGGCCTTCTCGTTGCGCAGGCGGAACCAGCCGTTGTCGGCACCCGGCTCGGTGCGGTAAGGCAGATCGGTCTTTTCGCGATCACCCACATAGAACAGGTAGCCCAGCATCTGCACCGCCTCGCGCTGCACGCCCTCGCCCAGCAGCGCCGCCACGGGCACGTTCAGGTGCTGGCCCAGCAGGTCCAGGAAGGCCGACTCCACCGCCGTCACGGCGTGGATGGTGATGCGCAGGTCGAAGGTCTGCAGGCCGCGCCCGCCCGCATCGCGGTCGGCGAACTGGGCCCGCATGGCGTTGAGCACGGCGTTGTGGCGGCCGATGGGCTGGCCCACGATGAGGGCGCGCGCATCTTCGATGGTCTGGCGGATCTTCTCGCCGCCGGGCACCTCGCCCACCCCGGTGTTGCCCGCGCTGTCGCGCAGGATGATCAGGTTGCGCGTGAAAAAGGGGCCGTGCGCGCCGCTCAGGTTCATGAGCATGCTGTCGTGGCCCGCCACGGGCACCACGCGCAGCTCGGTGATGACAGGGGTGCTGGAGGCGGAGGGGATGGATGAGGTGGTCATGGTGGTCTGCAATATGGGGCGCAGGCGCCCCGGTCTGTTGCCTCGAAGCGGCTCACAAACCTCAGCGAAGCGGTTCTGGCTAGGCGCTACGTCGCAGGCAGTGCGAGTAGCACGACAAGACGGAGCAACAACGCCAGAAGAGGTTTTTGAGTCGCTCTCAATCAGCGGTGATCTTGCGGGTTTCGATCACTGTCTTCCAGCGCGCAAATTCGCGCGCCTGGTAGGCGGTGAATTCCTCGGGCGTGCTGGCCACGATCTCCAGGCCCTGGTCCACCATGCGCTTCTTTACGGCGGGGTCGTTCATGGCGGCGATGGCGGCGTCCGAAAGCTTCTTCTTGAGCGCGGGCGCCAGGCCCTTGGGCGCGGCCATGCCCTGCCAGGAGTACACCTCGGCGCCGGCCACGCCGGCCTCGGCCAGGGTGGGCACGTCGGGCAGCACGGGGCTGCGCTTGTCGCCGGTGACGGCAATCGCATGCAGCTTGCCGGCGCGGATGTGCTGCAGCACGGCGTTCACGTTCTGGAAGGAATACTCCACCTGCCCGCCCAGCAGGTCGTTGATGGCCGGCGCACCGCCCTTGTAGGGGATGTGCAGGCCCTCGGTGCCGCTCTGCTGCCAGAAGACTTCGGCCGAAAGGTGGTCCGACGAGCCGTTGCCCGAACTCGCAAAGCTCACCTTGCCGGGGTTGGCCTTGAGCTGGGCGATCACTTCCTTCACGGTGCGGGCCTTCTGGCCGGGGGCGGCCACCAGCACATTGGGCGCCTGCACGGGCACGGTGATGTAGTCGAAATCCTTGAGCGCGTCATAGGGCACGCTCTTGAGCAGGTGCGGCGCCACGACGAAGGCACCGAGCGAGGACACCAGCAGCGTGTAGCCATCGGCCGGCGCACGCTTGACCATGCCGGCCCCGAGCGTGCCCGTGGCACCGGGGCGGTTGTCCACCACGAAATTCTGGCCCAGCTTCTCGCCCATGTGCAGGGCCATGGCGCGGGCCACCATGTCGGTGGAGCCGCCGGCCGGGAACGGCACGACGATGGTGACGGGCTTCTCGGGCCAGGCGGCAGGCGTGCCCGTCTGGGCCGATGCGGCAAAAGCCAGGCTACAGGCGCTGGCAACCAGCAGCAGTTTCTTCATGAACATGGTGAATGTCTCCGGGGTGGTGGTGTGGTGGTCAACGGCCCTCTTGCGGGGCCTTCTTCAGGCAAATTGCGTGGGTTGCGAAATAGTTCTACAGCGGCTCAAGCGGGTCACAACGCTCGGCGCAGCGGTCCTGGCCAGGCGCTTGCGGCGCAGGCAGTACAAGCAGCACGCCAAGACGCAACAACGACGCCAGGAGAGCTTTGTGCTCCCCGCTTACTGGGCACCGAGCTTGTCGATCAGCGCCTTGAGCTGCTCCATCTCAGCGGGCTTGAGGTCCGTCAGCGGCGCGCGCACCGGCCCCGCACCATGGCCCACCAGCTTGGCGCCGGCCTTGATGATGCTCACCCCATAGCCTTCCACCTTGTTGCGGATATCGAGGTAGGGCATGAAGAAGTCCTTGAGCAGCCGGTGCTGCGTGGCCATGTCATCGGCCGCCACCGCCTTGTAGAACTCCATCGCCGTCTTGGGGATGAAGTTGAACACCGCCGACGAGTACACCGGCGTGCCCAGGGCCTTGTACGCCGCGGCATACACCTCGGCCGTGGGCAGTCCACCCAGGTACGAGAAGCGATCACCCATCTTCATGAAGATCGAGGACATGGTCTCGATGTTGCCCACACCGTCCTTGAAACCGATCAGGTTGGGGCAGCGCTCGGCCAGGATGGCCAGGGAATTGGCCGTGAGCTTGGTGCGGTCGCGGTTGTAGACGATGACACCGAACTTCACGCTGTTGCAGACCGCGGCCACATGCTCGATCAGCCCTTCCTGGCCGGCCTCGGTCAGGTAGTGGGGCAAGAGCAGGATGCCATGGGCACCCAGGCGCTCGGCCTCCTGGGCATGGGCGATGGCCGTGCGCGTGGGGCCGCCGGCACCGGCAATTATGGGCACCTTGCCGCGGCAGGTGTCCACCGCGGTCTTGATGACCTCACCGTACTCGGGGCCCGAGAGCGAGAAGTACTCACCCGTGCCGCCGGCGGCGAACAGGGCGCTGGCGCCATAGGGGGCCAGCCATTCGAGGCGGGCCGCATAGCCCTTGGGGTTGAAGTTGCCCTGCTCGTCGAAGTCGGTGACGGGGAAGGACAGCAGGCCGGAGCCCATGATGGATTTGAGGTCTTGCGGGGTCATGGTGGTGGACGGTGGAAGTGCGGCAGTCAGGTGAACAGGTCGTACAAGTTGGCAGTGCTGCGATGGAAGGGCTTGCGGGCTCCCCTGGCGAAGCGCCATCCTGATTTCCTACGGTTTCAAAGCCATCGCGAACGCCTCGAATGGGTGAATGTTAACGTTAACATTCACTCAAACCATAGGGAAAACACTTAGTTGTGCGATATCTTTGCAGGTGGTGAATGCGCCCCGGTCAGGCCTGGGGCAGTCCGGTCAGGGCGCCGCGGGTGCCGCCGCGAACACTTCGATGGCCTCCAGCGCCGACACCGAACGGCCGGCCTTGCCATCGCCTTCCACCACCAGCCGCGCAAGGCCGCGCGCCAGGGGCTGGCCGTCGAGCAGGTAGGCGATCAGCACGCGCCGGTTGCCCAGTTCGGGGCTCATCTCGGCCAGCGACACCAGGGCCTGGTAGCCATCGGCGCCCGTAGCCACCAGGTACATGGCCTGCACGTTGGCGCCGCTGTCGCCATCGGCCTCCAGGGCGGCCGAGGTGTGCAGCAGGCTCCACAGGTCCACACCGGTGTAGCGGCGCCCGCCCACCTCGTGCGTGACGGCGGGCAGCGCGCGCAGGGCGGCCGCGTCCAGATTCAAGGTGTTCTTCACCGCGCCCAGCACCTGCACGGCCTGGGGGGCTGCCACGCCGCTGCCCGCGCCCACCGAGCCCGAGGATCGCACCTCCAGCCGCGTGAGCCCGGCCACGTAGCGGCTGCCCAGCACGTCGCCCGGCGCGGTAAAGCGCAGCCCTGCCGCAGCATCGCCCTCCCCTGCCCCGTGCTCGGCATAGGCAATGATGCTGCCCTTGTTGCCGAAGTCCGGGTGCAGCTCGCCCACCGAGAACACGGCGCTGTAGCCACCAGCACCGCTGGCCAGCACATAGCGGCCCAGGGGTGCAACGCGCTGCGCATGCGGGTCTGCAGGCGCCTTTGCCTGCTGGGCGCAGGCCTGCAGCAGCGGCCATGCCGCAGCGCCGGTGTAGCTGCGCACCTGTGGCCCCGTGCCGTCCTTGAAGCCGACTTTCTGCTCCACCACCGCCAGCCTGCGCGGCTCGGCGATGGACTCGGTGGCCGTGGGTTCCACGGCGCACACCATCTGCACCCGGGTGGGGTCGCCGGCCTGGGTGGCACAGCCCTGCAGCAACAGCAGCGCGGACAGTGGGGCGCAGAGCACGGACTTCAGGGTCATTGGCAGGGTGCGCGGGCTGGGCATGAGGGGGCTTCCGTCCATGGTCTGGTGATGGGCCCATTCTGGCACCGCCAAAGGAACAAAACCGGGCGGTAGCACCTGTTTACGATCAGGCCGAAGACCGCCTGCAGCGGCGCGGCCTTCCCGGTCTTTTCCCCATTGGCGCAGGCCGCGATCTCCCGCAGAATTCTGCGGTCCGCCTCCTGCAACACACCATGACCGCAGCCCCTCTCGACCTCTTCCTCGCCCAGTCGCCCTGGATGTCCAGCCTCACCGCCGAGGAGGCCGCGCGCGTGCGCAAGGCGATCACGGTGCGCAGCTACCCGGCGGGCGGTGCGGTGTTCGCGCGCAGCACGCCCACGGCGCATTGGGCCGGGGTGATGCAAGGCATGCTCAAGCTGGACAACATCACGGCCGAGGGCCGCACCAGCACGTTTGCGGGCGTGCCCTCGGGCGCCTGGTTCGGAGAGGGCTCGGTGCTCAAGGACGAGCCCCGGCCCTATGCCGTGACAGCGTTGACGGACAGCGTGGTGGCCCTGCTGCCGCGCAGCGAGTTCCTGCGGCTGCTGCACGAGAGCCACCCGTTCGCGCTGTGGCTGATCGGGCAGCTCAATGCGCGCCTGGCGCACTACGTGGCTCAAGTGCAGACCGACCGGCTGGGCGACACCACGGCGCAGGTGGCCTACAGCCTGTCAGGGCTGTTCAACGATGCGCTGTTCCCCAACACCGCGCGGCGCATCACGCTGTCGCAGGAGGAGCTGGGGCGCCTGTCGGGCGTGTCGCGCCAGGTGGCCAACCGGGCGCTGCAGGAGCTGCAGGACCGGGGCGCGATCCGCCTGGGCTATGGCTCCATCGAGGTGATCGACCTCAAGGTGCTGCAGGCGATTGCCCGCGAAGGCTGAACCCTCAGCCTGCGGGCTCGGTCTGAATCTGCGCCAGCCGTGTGATGGCCTCGCGGCTGCCGGCGATCTCGCGCAGGCGGAACTTCTGGATCTTGCCGGTGGCCGTTTTTGGCAAGGCCTCGAAGACAACCTGGCGCGGGCACTTGAAGCGCGCCAGATGGCTGCGGCAGAAATCGATCAGTTCCTCGGCGCTCACGCTGCCCACCGCGTCGGGCTTGAGCTCCACGAAGGCGCAGGGCACCTCGCCCCAGCGCTCGTCGGGCTGGGCCACCACGGCGGCCAGCAGCACGGCGGGGTGGCGGTGCAGCACGTCTTCCACCTCCACCGAGGAGATGTTCTCTCCGCCCGAGATGATCACGTCCTTGGAGCGGTCGGTGATCTGCACATAGCCGTCGGGGTGCAGCACCGCGATGTCGCCGGTGTGGAACCAGCCGCCGGCAAAGGCTTGGGCCGTGGCGCCGGGGTTCTTGAGGTAGCCCTTCATCACCGTGTTGCCGCGGACCATGATCTCGCCGGCTGTCACGCCATCGGCCGGCACGGGCTGCAGCGTGTCGGGGTCGAGCACGCGCAGGTGCTCCAGCGCAGCAGCGCGCACGCCCTGGCGCGCCTGCAACTGTGCGCGCCCGGCTTCGGGCAGCGTCGCCCAACCGGGCTGGCGCACGCAGCTCACCGGCGTGCCCGAGACTTCGGTGATGCCGTATACATGGTCCACGTCGAAGCCCATGGCGGCAATCGCCTGCAGGATGGCGGCGGGCGGCGGCGAGCCGGCCGTAAGCACGCGCACCGGACGCGGCAGCGCGATGCGCTCGTGCGCCGGCGCATTCGCCAGCATGGCCAGCACCGTGGGCGCGGCGCAGAAATGGTCCACGCCGTGCTCGGCAATCGCCTCGAAGATGGCCTTGGCCGTGACCTTGCGCAGGCACACATGCGTGCCCGCCGCCGCCGTGATGGCCCAGGTGAAGCACCAGCCGTTGGCGTGGAACATGGGCAGCGTCCACAGGTAGACGGGCTTGCGCGGCATGGCCCAGTCGGTCAGCTGCAGCAGGCTCATCAGGTACGCCCCGCGGTGGCTGGGCACCACGCCCTTGGGGTCGCCGGTGGTGCCCGAGGTGTAGTTCAGCGCGATGGGGTCCCACTCGTCCTCGGGCCACCGGCCTTCGAAAGCCGGGTCGCCCTCGGCCAGCAGGGCTTCGTAGTCGATTGCACCGAAGGCCGGCTGCGCGGGCAGGCCCGCATCGTGGATGGCGACCACCAGCGGCGGCTGCGCCAGGCCGGCGACGGCCTGGGCCGCGAGCGCCGCGAACTCGCTGTCCACCAGCAGCACGCGCGCTTCGCCATGGCGCAGGATGAAGGCGATGCCTTCGGCATCGAGCCGGCAGTTGATGGCATTGATGACCGCACCGCACAGGGGGATGCCCAGGTGCGCCTCCAGCATCGCCGGGGTGTTGGGCGCGAGAATGGCCACGGTGTCGCCGCGTTGCACACCGCGCCTGGCCAGGGCGCTGGCCAGGCGGTAGGCGCGCTCGCGGGTCTGCGCCCAGGTCTGCGTGCTGCCGGCATGCACCACGGCAATGCCTTCGGGATGCACCTGCGCGCTGCGGTCCAGAAAACCCAGCGGCGTGAGCGGCAGGTGGTTGGCGGGGGTGCGCTCCAGGCCGTGCTGGTAAGGGCTGCGGTGGGGGGTGTGGCTCATGCTTGTCTCCATTTTTTTGCTGCGGTCATGCGTGGTAGGTGGTGAACGACTCGACGCTCTCGCGCTCCGTCACCAGCGTGTTCTCGATGCCATCGGGATCGGCGTGGCCCAGGCTCATGCCGCAGACCACCATCTCGGTATCGGGGATGCCCAGCTCGGCGGCAATGACCCTGTGGAATTTGGTGAACGCCACCTGCGGGCAGGTATCGAGCCCACGCGCGCGGGCCGCCACCATCACGCTCTGCAGGAACATGCCGTAGTCCATCAGGCTGCCGGCCTGCATCACCCGGTTCACCGTGAAGATCAGCCCTACGGGCGCATCGAAGAAGCGGTAGTTGCGGCCGTGCTGGGCGTGCATGCGCGCCTTGTCGCCCTTGGCAATGCCGAGCAGCCCATACAGGTCCCAGCCCACCTTGCGGCGCCGCTCCACATAGGGCGAAACCCAGTCTAGCGGGTAGTAGTGGTAGGGCTCGGTGAGGGCCGCCGCCGCATCGCCGTCGTTGTCGACGGCGGCGATGGCGGCGCTCAGCCGCTCCTTGGCGCCGCCCGTGAGCACGTGCACACGCCAGGGCTGGGTGTTCATGCCCGAGGCCGCATGGCGCGCCACATCGAGGATGGCATGCACCTCGCCCGGCCCCACCGGCGTGGGCAAAAAGGCGCGGATGCTGCGCCGCGAGACGATGGCCCAGTCCACCGCCTGGCGCAGCGGCTGGGCGGCGACGGGCGCGGCGCCGGGGGCGCGGTCAGGGTGCGGGATGGAGGGGTCGGTTACGGTCGTGGGCAGGGGTGAACAGGTCATGGCGGCATGCTAGGCATGGCGGCTGCGCATGACTGTCGATGCGATGACATTCCGGGAAATCCCGGCCCCTGCTGCCTCAGGGAAGAAAAAGCACCAGCCCGAACACGGCGAACAGCGTGAGGTGCATCAGCCCCTGGATCGGCGAGGTGCGCTGCCCGTTGAAGCTGAGCATGGACAGTGCAACCGTCAGCACCAGCAACACCACCTCGGTGCCTGACAGGCCCATGGCCATGCGCTGGCCCGTGGCCACGCCGATGAGCAGCACGGCGGGCACCGTGAGGCCCACGGTGGAGACGAAGGCGCCCAGGCAGAGGTTGACGGCACGCTGCATTTCGTTGCCCATGGCGGCGCGCACGGCAGTGATGGATTCGGGCGTGAAGACGATGATGGCGATGAGCACCCCGCCCACGGCGGCAGGCGCGCCAGCGGCGGCGATGCCGTAGTCCGTGACGATGGCCAGGTAATGCGCCAGCAGCACGATGGGCAGGACCAGCGCCAGCAGCACCAGCGAGCGCACAAGCACGGCGCGCCGGCCGGCGCCCGGCTGGGCCTCGGGCTTGCGCGGTACCGGCGCCGAAGCCGGCACGGCCATGCTACCGGCAGCGGGCTGGATGAAGCAGCGCCGGTGGCTGCGCATCTGCAGCCACAGAAAGCCCGCGTAGAGGCAGGCGGTGATGGCCGCCATGCCCAGCGCCTGGGGTGTGGAAAACGCGCCCGCCCCGCCCAGGTGGTTGGGCAGCACCAGCGCCGTGCCGGTGAGCAGCGCGATCATGCCCAGGTAGGCCGTGGCACCCTGGGCGTTGTACTCCTGGTCGCCGTGGCGCGCCGCGCCGGCCACCAGGCAGATGCCGATCACCAGGTTCATGATGATCATCATCACCGCGAAGATGGAGTCGCGGCCGATGGCCGACGAATCGCCCGGGCCGAGCAGCACCGACGCGATCAGGATCACCTCGATGGAGACGATGGACAACGTGAGCACCAGCGTGCCATAGGGCTCCCCGAGCTGCTGCGCGAGGTGGTCCGCCTCGTGCACCACCCCGAAGGATGCCGCGAGGATGGTGGCGAACAGCAGCACGAAGGCGCCGGCCGCCACGCCCGGGCCCAGCGGCGCCGCGAGCCAGGCGCTGCCGAATGCAATGAAGAGCCCGGCCACCAGCCAGGCGCCGGCCAGTAATGCCCAGGTGGCGGGCGCCACCAGGCGCAGCTGGCCGGGGTGAGCCGGATGCGCTACAGCGCCATGGGGAGTTTTGCGAAGGTTCGGCTTGGGCATGTCGTCCCACTGCAGGAAAACAAGGGCCGTCCCCCGGGTGTCGGTACACGGCCGAAGTCGTCCACGGCCTGGCTGGCGCAGGGCGCGCGAGCCCCTCCATCCTACCACCGTGCAGCGCAGCATGCAGGCCGCAGGCCTGGCGTGTGCCCCGCCGGCGGCCCGCGCGCAAAGCACATGTGGGGGTTTGTCCTGTCTGGCGCAATCGCGGCCCCAGTCGTAACATGTTGTCACAAGACACGAGGGCAACCAAGACACGAGGGCAATCCAATGGCCCACATGGTGCGCGACCGGCATGCAACCACCTCCCTGGCACTGGGGGCGTTGGGAACCGCTTTTGCCTTCGTTCTGGTGCTGCGCTCAGCCTTCCCGCACCTGGCCCTGGGCAAGGGCATCGCCGACGCGCTGGAGCCCGGCATCCACGCCGCGCTGATCCTGCTGCTCCTGGGCGCCGCCCTGTGCCTGCGCGCTTTTCCCGACACCCACCGGCCGGCCCAGGCGGCTGCCTCGCTGCTGGCGCTGGCGGCCGGCCTGTACAGCGTGCTGGCCCTGTGGCGCGCGCTGGCGGGACACGATGCGGCGGCCGACCTGCCCGGCTTCATCACCGGCAGCAGCTTGCGCGCCCCAGGCGCCCACAGCCTCTCGCCCAATGGGGGCGTGGCCTTCATCGCGGGTGCCGCCGCCCTGTGGTGCGCCGCCCCCCTGCGCCGCACCCGGCAGCGGCGCGCCGGCCTGCTGGCGCTGGCGCTGCTGGCGGCCGTGGCCACGCTGGGCCTGGCCGGCCACCTGATGGGGCTGGAGCTGCTGTACCGCGTGGCCTCGCACAACCAGGTGCGGCTGAGCACGGCCGTGGCGCTGCTGGTGCTGGCTGCGGGCATCTGGCAGCTGCGCGACAGGGCTGCCATCGACCGGACACGCGATCCGCAGTGGCTGGAGCGGCGCATCACCTTCCGCGCCATCACCGCGCTCACGCTGGTGGCCGTGGGCGGGGGCATCGCGGGCTTTGTCGCGATGCGCGAGACCTTCGAGAAGTCGGTGCTGCAGGCCATGGAGCAGTCCGCCCGCACCTATGCGCTGGCGCTCGACGATGCGCTGCGCAGCAGCCTGGCACTGTCGGCCGCCGTGGGCGACCGCCCCGCGCTGGCCGAGGCCATGGCACGGCTGAACGCCTCGCCCCGCGACACCCAGGCCAGCGAGCAGTTGGATGCGCAGACGGCCGGCTTCCTCGTGGGTGGTGTGGACGGGGTGCGTTTTCTCGATGCGCGCGGGCACCTGCTGCGTTCGGCCGGGCTGTTCCTGGGCGACAGTGCGCGCTCCATCGAATCGCTGGATGTGGACGGACTGCAGCACGCCGAGCTGCGCTGGAACGCAGGCCATGTGCTGCGCACCGTGGTACCCATGCGCCAGGGCGGCACGGTGGTGGGCCAGGTGGTCTTGGAGCAGAAGCTTCGGCTGTTCGACAGCCTGATGGACCAGATGCGCCGCTCCACCGAGTCGGCCGACGCGGTGATCTGCCGCCGCCGCGCCGAGCTTGCCGCCTGCGCGCCGAGCCGGCTCTACGCCGCGCCCTTCACCGTGCCGCTGTGGACGGCGGCGGGCAAGCCCAGCCTGCCCATCAGCCTGGCGCTGCTGGGCCAGAGCGGGGTGAACTACGCCCGCGACCTGCGCGGCGTGCCGGTGGTGGCCGGTTACGGGCCTATCGGCAGCTACGGCCTGGGCCTGGTGCTCAAGACCGACGTCACCACGCTGTACGCGCCGCTGCGCGGGCAACTGCACCTGATCGCGCTGTCGGTGCTGGGGCTGGTGGCCGCCGGCACCTGGGCGCTGCGCGGGCGCGTGCGGCCCCTGCTGGCCACACTGGTGCAGGAACAGCAGCGCACCGCCAACATCCTGAACACCGCGGGCGACGCCTTCATCGCCATCGGGGCCGATGGCCGCGTGACCGACTGGAACCCCGAGGCCGCGCGCATGTTCGGCTGGAGCGCCGCCGAGGCCATCGGCCGGGATCTGGTGCAGTTGCTGGCGCCGCGCATCCCCCCGCACGCGCCGCTCACGGACTACACCCATCTGTTGGACCTGGGCCGCAGCCTGGCAGCGGGGCGCCCCACCGAGCTGCTGGGCCGCCACCGCAATGGCAGCGAGGTGCCGGTGGAGATGATGATGGCGGTGCAGTCCACCGCCAGCGGCCCCGTGGCCAACGCCTTCCTGCGCGACATCCGCGCGCGCCGCGAGGCCGAGCAGCGCCTGGCCCGCAGCGAGCAACGCCTGCGCGACGTGCTGTGCAACCTGCCGGCCGTGGTCTGCCATTTCGATGCCCGCCAGCGCTGCCTCTTCGCCAACGACTACGCGCTGCAGTCGCGCGGGCTCATCGCCCACCCGCAAGTCGGCCTGTACGCCCAGGAACTGCTGGGCGACGTGCAGTACGCGCTGCACCTGCCCTACCTGCTGGAGGCGCTGGCCGGCCGGCGCACGCAGTTCGAGGGCTGCGTGGACCACGAGGGCACGCCCCGGCACCTGCAAAGCCACCTGATCCCCGAGTTCGATGCCGGCGATGGCGAGGGCAGCACCGGGCCGGCGGTGGTGGGCTTTTACCTGATGTCCTTCGACGTCACCGCCGTGAAGGAGCTGCAACTGCGCCACGAGCGCACCGAGCGGCGGCTGCGCGCCATTGCCGACAACCTGCCGGTGATGATCACCTACATCGACCGCGCCCACCGGCTGCAGTTCCTGAACCACACCTTCGAGGAGTGGACAGGTCTTCCCATCGAACAGGCCCTGGGCAAGCCCCTGCCCGAGGTGATCGGCCCGGCCCTGTACGCCCAACGCGCCGACCCGCTGCGCCGCGCCCTGTCGGGCCAGCGCGTGCAGTTCGAGGTCGAATCCGAGACCCTTGGCAAACGCCGCATCCTGCAGACCGACTACATCCCGGACATGCAGGCCGTGGGCGAGGTGCTGGGCATCTATACGCTGACCACCGACGTGACCGCCATCCGCCAGTCCGAGCGCCGCATGAAGGAGCTGGCCATGACCGACACCCTGACCGGCCTGGCCAACCGGCGCCAGTTCGACATCCACCTGGCCGCCGCCCTGCAGGCCAGCCAGGTCTCAGGCACCGGCATGGCGCTGATGTTCCTGGACATTGACCACTTCAAGGCCATCAACGACACCTGGGGCCACGCCGCCGGGGACGCGGCCCTGGTCACCATGGCCAAGCGGCTGCAAGAGGCCGTGCGCAGCACGGACTTCCCGGCGCGCATCGCCGGCGACGAATTCGCCGTCGTGCTGCCCCACCTGTCGTCGTGCGACGAGGCCCGGACCGTGGCCGACAAGGTGCTGCAGGCCATCCGCGAACCCATGCCGATGCGGCAGCAACACAACATGCCCCGGCAGATGACCACCAGTGTGGGCGTGGCCTACCTGGCCCCCGGTGACGAGCCCGTGCGCCCCACCGACCTTCTTTTGGCCGCCGACCGCGCCCTGTACGCGGCCAAGCATGGCGGGCGCAATGCCTGCGCGGTGCATGTGGTGGATCTGCGGGAGCTGGGGTGAGGGGACGCATCGCGATAATGGGCATGTCGCTCCGAGATGACCCTCAATCCAGAAACCCATGCGCCCTGGCTGGAACCCTATCCGAAGAAACCGGAACATCGGCACGCCTGCCCAGGGCCACGGGGAGGACAACCGGCTGACTATCCCGGAGTCGTTGCACGACCGCAGCGTCTTCTACGAGCGCCTGGGTGCGTGCGCCACCTTCACGCAGCAGGTCAACGGCCACTACCTCCGATTTTTTGTGGAGCCTACCCGGACTGGCTGGTTCCACCCCTGCTCTGTCGAGGACGCGATGGAGATCCTTTCCCAGGTCCCCGCAGCAGACCTCGCGATCCTTGACTTCATCGTGATGCGCCAGCCCACGCGCAAGCAACGCATTCTGCGACCCGTGTGGGGGCGCGCGGTGTTCCAGTTCGAACTGGCACCCCATGCCGGCAGCGCCATCGTGCTCGAAGCGCAGCCCCTCGCACCCACCCTCTGGCGCAATTCACTAACGCCCGAAGACCGGCGCGAACTCGACCGGCTGCAGGCCGATGGCCACAAGGTCCACAAGACCCGGCGCACGATAGAGATCCGGCCCACGCCCGCCGCCCTGCGCAACACGGTGCTTTACCGCACGCTGCTGCACGAGCTGGGCCACCATATGGACTACAGGCGCTTTTCCGCGGACGAGTGGGACAGTCGCCCATCCCCGGAAAAGGAAGACTATGCACACCGCTATGCAAGCGAGCACGGTGCAAGGCTCCGGCAGGCAGGTGCGGCTCCGTTCGATCCGCAGTCAGACGCCGAGCTGCGGCAGGCGCATGGGTTGAGGGATGAGTGGTTCTGCGCCTTGACGGACGCGACGAATATCCGAGGATTGCAGTGAACGGCCCCACCATCTACAACGCCGACAGCCAGCCCCACGCGCTGCAGTGGCGCGCACTGGACGGCAAAGAACGTATACGCGCCGTGGTGCATTTTCACGTGCAACGCGGCATCGCAGTGCCACACCTCGAGTGGCACGCGCTGATGCATGTCAACATCGAGAACATGCTCCTGCCTGCACGCAGCCCAATGTCCCGCGCCCTGCAACGGCTGCAAGACCAAGGTGTTGGCCGACACGACGCCATCCACACTTTTGCGGCGGTCACGCTCGCCCATCCGGTGGACGACCTCATGGGAGACCCTCGGCTGTCTCCACGCGAACGGCAGCTGGCTTTCAACAGTGCCATCGATGCGCTCACCCGTGCGCAATGCCACAGCTATGTGGACAAGGCCCGGAAAATGTTCAATCTTGGCTTGTCATTCGATCGAGCCCATGCGAACGCCTGACGCGCTCCATCGGCCACACCAGCCGACAAAGCCCATGCTCACCCTCGACCATCTGACCCTCATCGCGCCCTCGCTCGAAGAAGGCGTGGCCCATGTGCGCGATTGCCTGGACATCGACATGCCCTCTGGCCGCAAGCACCCCGACATGGGCACGCACAACCACGTGCTGCGGCTGGGCGACGATGTGTACCTCGAAGTCATCGCCATCGACCCCACCGCCCCTGCCCCGGCGCAGGCGCGCTGGTTCGGGCTCGATGACAGGGATGCAGTGCGGGCAGCCTGGGACAGCGGCCGCCGCCTGCGCGGCTGGGTGGAACGCACGCAGCAGATCGACGCGGTGCTGGCGCAGCACGGGCACCTGCTGGGCCGCAAGACCCAGCTGTCTGCCGGGGCTGCGCCGCCCTACTTCTTTGCGATCCCCCCGGGCGGCGGTTTGCCACTCGCAGGCCTGGCACCATCGTTGATCGACCGGGGCCAGCGCCCTCCCCCGGTCGCGCCAATGCCGGACCTGGGCGCGCGGCTGCACCGCTTCACCATCGAGCACCCCGACCCCGGCAGCGTTGAGGCGCTGTACGAATTGCTCGGCATAGCGCGCGCGCCTCATGTACACAAGGGAGATGACTGGCGCTACCGGGCAGAGATAGAGACGCCCGGCGGAATGAGGTGTTTGTACTGACCAGGGCCTGTTCAGCGGAGCCGATGCGCTGGACGGCAAGACACCAACGCAGACCATGCAAGTGAATCGCACCTGGGGATTCAACATCTCGGGCCACCGATCAGATACCACTAGTTGATGAAGCGAACGTGCATTGATTTTCGATTCGCCCACGTGCTCGTCACTGATATGGGGCCGCTAGGTGCGTGTGTTGCGCATATCGATACTCCCGTGTATCACTCGCCTACTTTCTACAGTTGCAGCGGGTTGGGTGACGACGAACGAGCATCTTTCACCAAGTAGTCAGCAATCGCATCGGTCAATTTTTGCGCCTGCTCCACATGGTTCTGACGGCTGACCATCATCGAGGTCACCAATGCTTCGATAACAAGCAGCGCTGCAACCGAGCTGCTCGACATCACCGGATGGACGGCGGGAGCCAACAGCGTGTCGGTAGCGATGGCAACCAGCGGGGATGCCATCGAATCCGTGATGGCCACAATCCGGGCACCACGCTCGCGCGCGTAGCGCGACTGCAGAACTGCATCGGCTGCATAGCGTGGAAATGAAATGGCGATGAGCACATCGCCGCTTTGGATGTTCATCAGCCTCCCAGCAGCAACTTCGGTACCGCCGTACTCGACCACGTTGATGAGCTGAGGGCAAAACGGTTGCAGGCCTAGAGCGAGGATGGCAGCCAAGTGGGCGCTAACCCCAAAACCCAGCGTGTAGACAGTCCGCGCGTTCGACATCGCGGAAACCAGCTCGCCCAACCGACCGACTTCAGTGCTCGCCGCAGCAGACCGAAGGTTGAGCAGCGTCGACTCGATGCTTTCGGCCACCACAGGGTTGTGACCTGAGCTATCGACACTGCTTCTCTGTACGGCGCCGCGCAGTTTTTCTACTGGTCGAAATACGGGCTGCAGGACGCCTTGAAGTGCCTCGGCAATAGCTGCTCTCATGCTGGCAAAACCTGAAAATCCCAGCGCCTTGGCAAACCGGGTCAGTGTGGCAGTGGATGTTTCAGCTTGACTCGACAGCTCCTCAATGCCCCACGCCGATACACGCACTGGATTGCGAAGCAGAAATTCCGCAATGCCCTTTTGTGACGAACTGCCGTGCTCCATAAGCTCGCGCAGTCGCAGTCCAATTTCAGAGCGCCCGAAGCCCTCTTCGGGCGACTGGACAGAAGACAAATTAAGGGTTTGTTCGGATTTTTTCACCATTGCAGTTTATGAAAATTTTCTTACACTACGACCCAGGGCATGCAAGCCCGACAAAAGAAAGCTTTTTAACCCTTACATAGGTTTCCAGACACCATGAGACGCCTCATCCTGACGCTCGTATCTTTTGCAGCGGCCGCATCCTCGGGCTCTGCCGTCGCCCAGTCGACGCTGACGATGTTCGGCGTGGTCGATACCGCCATTCAACATATTAAGGGCGGTGACGCCCATGTAACGCGTCTGTCATCGGGCGCGCTCAACGGAAGCCGGTTGGGGTTCAAGGGGGTCGAAGACCTGGGCGGGGGACTGAGCGCTGCATTTCACCTAGAGGCTGGACTGAACACCGACTCAGGTTCTGGACGACGCACAAGCACTGACAACGTGACGAATACGGCGGGCCAGGCAATCACCTTCAACAGGCGCTCAACCGTAGGCCTCAAAGGAGGATTCGGTGAAGTCCGGCTGGGGCGGGACTACACGCCAGTTGCAGACAACCACACCGACTATGACGTGTTCGGCAACTCCGGGATTGGAGATTCCAGTTTGCTCACCCAGGCCTTGGCCATTGGGCTGGTTGCCGGCGGCGGCGTAAAGACGGACGTGCGTGCATCCAACAGCATAGGGTACTTTCTCCCAGGTAACCTGGGAGGTATTTTCGGCTATGCGATGCATGCGGTCAGCGAAACGGCAAACGGGTCACCCGAGGGCTACAAAAAGGGCGACGGTGCACACACAGGTGCCCGGATCGGCTACGAAAACGGCGGGTTGAACGTGGCTGTTGCCTACGGTAAAACAAAGCTGGCGGCGCAAAGCAACTTGGACAACATCCACGTGGGCGCCTGGTACCGGATATCACCACTTCAGCTCTTCGGACAGATGAGCAGGGAGCGAACCCGGATTGACGGGCAGCGACATGTCAACGACGCGGCCTCCATCGGTGCAATCTATGTGCAGGGCGTGAGCCAGTTCAAGGTAGAGATCACCCGCTCAGTCATTCAACGTGCGATGGGCGAGGATTCTGCGGCCACGATGTTTGCGCTGGGCTATCAGTACGACCTGTCCAAACGAACGGCCTTGCACGGTGCTGTTTCGTTCATCCGCAACAACGATCGCGGCATCTTCGACCTGGCGGTGCCCGTGCGTGCCGGACAAAACGCTTCCGGCGTGCAAGTCGGAGTCCGTCACCGTTTCTGAGTCCCTTTTCACTCATCCCCTTGGTTCCTAACAGCAAACCCTCAACAGGAGAGTCCCATGCGCAGAGTCGCCCTAGTCACACTACTCATTGCCAGCCTGGTCGCGCCCGCAGCGATGGCCCAGTCGCCCGAATGGAAAAAAATCCGCATTGGTGTGGAGGGCAACTACCCGCCATTTTCCAAGCTTGGCGTAGACGGCAAACTCTCTGGATTCGACATCGACATAGCAATGGCTCTGTGCGCCAAGTTGCAAGCAGAATGCACGTTGGTACAGCAGGAATGGGACGGCATGATGCCGGCCCTGAACGCCAAAAAATTCGACATGATCGTGGCCAGCATGACGATTAGCGAGGAGCGCAAGAAGGCTGCTGACTTCACCGATCCTTACTACGATGTGCCCTCCCGATGGATCGCAAAAAGCGGGACCGTCTCAGGAACTTCCCCCGCCGCGCTGAAGGGCAAGAAGATCGTAGTCCTGCGCAACAGTCCTCGCGCAAAACTGGTGGCAGACCAGTACAAAGACAACGAGATTCTGTTGGTTGCAAAGGAAAGCGACGTCTATCTTGAGCTCGCCAATGGACGCGCCGATGTGGGACTTGGATCCTCTGTGGTTTCTGCAGAGGCCTTCCTCAAAAAGCCCGAAGGAAAAGGTTTCGAGCAAGTCGGTGAGCTGATCCGAATCGGTGGCGATGGGGGCGTGGGCATCGCCGTGCGCAAAGGCGACTCGGGACTTCGAGACAAGCTCAATACGGCACTCAAGGGCATCAAAGCCGATGGCACCTACAAAAAGCTCAACGACAAATACTTCGATTTCGACGTCAGCGGCAGCTGAGCGATACGCCCCATGCTTTTTCACGGTTACCTCCCAGCAATCGTAGAAGGCGCCGGCCTGACACTTCGGGTCGCTGGCGTGTCGCTTGCGATTGCGTGCGTATTCGGCATGGCCGGTGCGATCGCAAAACTGTCAGGCTCTTGCGTGGCCCGAGGCATTGCACAGGTCTACACCACGCTCATCCGCGGCCTTCCTGAACTGGTGTTGATGTTGCTGATCTTTTATGGCGGGCAACTTCTCTTGAATCAAATCGCAGAGGCTCAGGGCTGGGGTTACATCGACGTCGACCCGTTTTCGGCGGGAGTCCTCACGATCGGCTTCATTTTCGGCGCGTACCTGACCGAGACCTTTCGAGGAGCGATTCTCGCGATCCCTCGCGGGCAATCCGAGGCAGCAACAGCCTTTGGCCTCACTCGCTCGCAGACTGTCAGGCGCATCGTGGTTCCGCAAATGGTGCGCCATGCGATTCCGGGGTTCAGCAACACCTGGCTGGTGATGGTCAAAGCATCCGCGCTGGTTTCGATCATAGGCCTGGACGACATGGTTCACCGAGCGAGTCTCGCCGCAGCAGCGACAAGGGAGCCTTTTACCTTCTACCTTGCAATTGCGGGCATTTACCTGGCCATCACGAGTGTGTCGATCTGGCTGCTTTCTCGACTTGAAGCGCGCTACAGCTTGGGTGTACGCAAAACGGAGTTTTGAGGTATGGATCTTCAAGTCATCTGGGACAGTGTTCCTCAATTCATGTTGGGTCTGCGGACGACGCTTTTGCTTTTGGTCCTGAGTTTGATAGCGGGTTTCGCTCTCTCCATCCCACTGGCTATCGCCCGCGTTTCGAATCGTGTCTGGCTCTCCAGACCAGTTTGGCTCTTCACGTATGTGATTCGCGGCACGCCGCTGCTGGTGCAGCTCTTTTTGCTCTACCACGGTCTGGCACAGTTTGAGATCGTCCGCGAAAGTGCTGCGTGGGTGTTTCTCAAAAGCGCATGGTTCTGCGCTTGGCTCGCCTACGTGATCAACACCACGGCATACACCACGGAGATCTTTGCTGGGGCACTCCGGGCCACGCCGGTGGGTGAGGTAGAGGCTGCCCGGGCCTACGGGATGTCGGGCTTCACTCTGTACCGCCGGGTTCTTTTGCCAGGTGCGCTGCGCCGAGCGCTCCCACAGTACAGCAACGAAGTGGTAGGGCTCATGCATGCGACCGCCATCGCAAGTACTGTCACCCTCGTTGATATCACCCGCGTGGCGCGTGACGTCTACGCAAACCATCTCGTGGTTGTTGAATCGTTCGGGGTTGCCGCGCTGATCTACTTCGTGTTGACCTTTGCTATCGCAGGCTTGTTCAAGCTGCTTGAGCGGCACTTCCTTGCCCACCTGCGTCCTCAAACACAGCCTTCCTCTTCTCATGCACACTGACAACGTCAAGCTGATGCCGCTGGCTCCGGGCACCCAGATCAGCTTTCCAGTAATTCGCTTCGGCTCGCCGGGCGCGCGTCCCAAGGCTTACATCCAGGCCGCATTGCACGCGGATGAGGTGCCAGCCATCCTGGTGGCCCAGGCGCTCAAGAGTCTGCTCCGAGCCGCGGAATCAAAAGGTGAACTGATAGGAGAAGTTGTCCTTGTGCCATCGGCCAATCCCATCGGCCTGGCCCAGCATCTCCATGGACAGCACCATGGCAGATTCGATCTGCACGATGGCGGCAACTTCAACAGGGACTACGTCGAACTTGGCGAGCTGGCTGCAGCGAAGCTAGAGGGCCGGCTGGGTGGCGACGTTGAGGAGAACACGCGCTCGATCCAAGCGGCCCTGCGCGAAGCGGCTCTGGCGCTTACCGCGTGTTCGACCACGCGCGATCTGAAGAACCAGCTGCAAGCGTTGGCTGCGGATGCAAACCTGGTGCTCGACCTGCATTGCGACTCCGAGGCACGCCTGCACCTTTATGCATTACAGGCGCAGGCAGATATCGCCATGGAGCTAGCGGCTTTTTTGGGGGCAGAAGCCGTGCTCCTGGCCAACGAGGCAGGGGGAACCCCCTTCGACGAAGCGTGCTGTCGTCCATGGCTGGTGGTGAAGGAACGCTTTGCATCGCACCCAATCGATGTGGCTTGCTTTGGAGCCACTGTTGAGCTGCGCGGCCAGACCGATACATCGCACGAAATGGCGGGCAAGGACGCTGAAGCGCTCATGAATTTTTTGCGCGTGCGGGGTGTGCTATCAGGCTCGAAACCACCCATCCCCGACGCGCAATGCGTGGCTACGCCGCTTTCTGGCTCGGAGCCCATCAGTGCTCCCCATGCGGGCGTGGTTGTTTTCCGCGCGAGTCTGGGACAGCAGGTTGAGGCAGGCGATCTGATTGCTGATCTGGTCGATCCGCACACCGGACATGTCACGGGAGTTCATTGCCAATCAGCAGGACGCATCTATGCCGCCTGTGGCAGCCGTTGGGCCTATGCCGGAAAGCGTTTGGCGAAGATTGCCGGCGTGTCGCTGGTTCGAACCGGCAAGCTGCTGAGCCCTTGAGCCAAGTACATCATTTCATTCAAGCATCCACAATGACTGCACACATTCAGCTACTGGCCGATGGCATCCACAAGCGCTATGGCAACAACGAGGTACTCAGGGGCGTTGGCCTCCACGCTCATGCCGGCGATGTCATCTCGATGATTGGCTCCAGCGGATCAGGCAAGAGCACCTTCCTACGTTGCCTGAACCTACTTGAGCAACCCAATGGCGGCCACATCGCGTTGGATGGCGAAACGCTGCAACTGGTGCCCGATGCAGGCGGGCAACTGCGCGCAGCCGATCCGGATCAGTTGCAGCGCTACCGCAGCAAAGTGGCCATGGTGTTCCAGCACTTCAACCTATGGGCTCATATGACGGCAATGCAGAACGTGATGGAAGCACCGCTGCGCGTGCTTCGCTTGAGCGAGACGGAGGCCCGCGAGCGCGCGCAGTCGTGTCTTCAGAAAGTGGGGGTGTACCACCGCAAAGATGCGTTTCCGGCCCATTTGTCCGGGGGCGAGCAGCAACGTGTGGCAATTGCCCGCGCACTGGCGATGGAGCCGCGCGTCATCTTGTTCGACGAACCGACTTCAGCGCTCGACCCGGAGCTCGTGGGAGAAGTTCTGCGTGTCATGCGTTCGGTGGCCGAGGAAGGTCGCACGATGATCGTGGTCACCCATGAGATGGACTTTGCACGGGAAGTCAGTAACCACGTTGTTTTCCTGCACAAGGGGGTCATAGAGGAACAAGGCGCTCCCGACGAGGTGCTTCTGCGTCCCCAGACACCGAGACTGCAGGCGTTTCTCTCCAACAGCATCAAGTGATCAGTTGCACAAGGATCGCCCATCCGGCCCATCCCTTCAAGCTGCTGTGCCGACCATCGCCAGCAGGACAACCGAGATGAATCCATGGCTTTGCGAGAGCATGTACCGTTGTCACCGGCTTCCGGGGATGAAGACCCGCTATGGGGAAGCGTTGCGCATTGGGTAGTCGCCAACTTGGAATATCAGACGTCCTCTGGATTCCGTGGACGCACTGACGTGCAAGGCGGGTTCTACTACCGCGCCGGTGACTCCATCCGTTTCAAAATCGGCAAGCTCCTGCTGGGGGAGAGCCAAGCTGCTGCGAGTATCACTCTGCTAGACATCGTGCCAGGCGCCATGGATCTGTCAGATCAGCGGGTTGTGAAGTTGTTGCAGGTGCTTCATGCACTCAGCGTAGACCACGATCCGTTCGATAGGGTGCAAATTCCAGAGCTCGCTCATAGCCGCTTGCTTCAATTGCCCGACACCCTGTTTCTGAGTGAAGTTGCCAACATTGAGACAGACATCCTGGGCATAGCTTGTGAAGCTCCACGGCCCGCGCTGGTCTTGCCGGAGGTAGCACTGGCGCGGTTCGCAAAGGTGCTTGCAGCCCTGGAGTCACGACGCATCATCGACGGCATGCCTCAGGTCAGGAACATTGCTATTGGCGGGAATTTGAAGACCTGCTCAAGTTGCAATGGAGAGGCCCATTGCACAGAGCCCTGGGGTGACATCCTTGCCCAAGATCCGGCGTTTTCGGGCCTGAGTGCGGACCAAATTCAATTCGGCCTTGAGCGCCATAGGCCCAGCTTCACTTACAGCATCGACGCACAGCGAATAGCTGCCTGGACTGGGCTTCCCCCATCGCTGGTGCGACCTGATGTCCAAGAAACCATAGCGAACAGACTTCAGGAGCGCTTGCGCAGCAGCCCTGAAGGTGTCTCGCGGCTGCTTTTCGATGAGTTCGACGGTGCACCCCGAGCACCGATTCAACTGCAGGGCTCCGACGAAGGTGCGCATCTGCAGGCGCCCATCACTGCCGGGCTCAACATTGCCGAAGTGGCGGCAGTACGAGAGACGTTCGTGGATCGGTTGCCCACTTCCGGTACGAAGCGCAAGATGGAAGTTCGCAGCGTCGCTTTTCTTGCAGACATGGACTCCGTGGACATATACCGTGAGTTCGTTCGTTGCGCGACCAATGCCGCGGGCGGCCGAGTTCCTCGAGTTGGCTTGGTCACTGCCTCGGCAGACAACCCGTTCAATGACCGCGATGTTCACTACTACGCGCTCAAGTCGGCTGGGGCAGATGTGGTGTGGCTCCCTTTCAGCGGCGGCCTGCGCCACGCAATTGACAGTGGGGACTGCAGCAACGTGCACATTCACTACACGGCTTTCGCCAACACTGGATCGGCGGGAGGCCACTTCCACATGGACATGCTGTTTCCCGACTTGGCGGAACAGCAGCGAGACTACTGCGCCAACGGTGGTACAGCGCTCAACGCGCAACTGCAGCGACTCAATGGCATCTTTTTCTCCGGCGGTGACCAGTCCCGCCATCTGGAGAGCTTCATTTCGCGCGACGGCAGTGGATTCCATGCTCGGCCCAGCCCGCAGCTTCAGGTGTTGCGGGAACGCTTCCAGGCGGGACGCATGGTGGTCGCCGGTACCAGTGCTGGCGACTCAATCCAAAGTGGTGGCAGTTGGAGAGGCAAGCCCGTGCCCATGATCGGCGGGGGAGAATCCCTGGCAGCCTTGGCCAATGGTTTTGCGGCAGGCCATGGTCCTGTGGCAGAAGGATCTGAGCGCACAGGAAGCTTCTATCCAGCAGGCGGGTTGGGATTCTTCAACTTTGGCCCGCTTGACTCGCATTTTTCAATCCGTGCACGCGAAGGTCGCCTGATACGGCTTGTCAAGGACAGCGGTATGGATTACGGCTTTGGAGTGGATGAGAACACTGCACTTGTCGTGAGTGGACCCGGCTCCCAAGGACACAGCACCATGACAGTGCTGGGCGAGGGCGGCGTTTTTATTGTTGACGTGCGTGATACGGATAACGAAGCCACGCGCGATGGCCCTTTCCAGATCAGTGGGGTGCGCATCCACTACGTTACCGCGGGGGACCGCATTCTTATCGATGCAACAGGCCACCTCTGCGTCCAACTCTCGGTCACCAAACCGCTACTTGCCGAGAATGCTTCCTCACCTGTAGTTCTGCGCCACTCAATACAGGACTACGGTTCGGCCAACTTCCTTCGCATGACAAGGGCAATGGGAAGCACCGGTGCGACCAGTGCGCTGGGTACCACCAAAAGTCTTAATGGAGCAAATGGAACGGACTTTGACTTCCGGGTGACCCGCACTTCTGAATCTGAGTTCCGCGGTGTTGAAGGCGGGAGTATCAGTTACTCAAACTTGGCCCTGGAAATACGACCGTCTCTGCGGGTACCTTAAGCCCGGAGCGCTTCCACATGGCCATCACAGGGCAACGTCAAGACCGTCGTCATCGACCAGGTGGGCATAACCACCTGCGAGGAGCCCGGTGCAGTGCCCGACGGGCAACACTCCTGGAGCGGCATGAAGCTTTACACCGAGGGTAGAGTGGTGGATTGTTTCCAGGCAAAGGGCAAGACTATGGACGTCTACTTGGATGACTTCGAGATCTGGATCAATCGTCGACCCGAAAGCTTCGTGCTCTGAATTTACAACAGGATGCAGGACATGAGAGCGCAAAGCTGGTGTAGTGAGCCCTCGGTTGCAACTGTTCAACTTCATTCGTGTCACGGTTTTCCCAAAGAGTCCATAGTTCTTTTTCTACTACTGGGCCGGCCTCAGTAAGAGCTGTAGGAGAGCTCTCTTCAGTGGCTGGAAAGTGGCTTAGCCTGCCAAGGCTGGTATGGTCGCCGGATGAATCCCACCGCATTTGCTGCTGGAACCGTCACAGGAGGCTCGTTGCCGACATCACGCTGCCGACAAACAAGGCAGAATTCATGAGTTCCGTTGTTGCACATGTTAATGTGTATCGAAAATGGGAGGCCGTGCACTGCGTTGTTCTCTCACTACTCCAGGCATTCAGAGATGACCGCTAGAGAGATTCCCAGCTTCGGGTACAAGCCAGAAGATTTCAAAAAAGTCCCGTTCGTTTTTGAGATGTCTCGCTTGGGGACTCCGAGCGCAGGCCCGCGCAGGTTCGCGCACCGTCATAGCTATTTCCATTTGCTGTGGCTGACCGGAGGAGCTGGCGTGCACGTCATCGACTTTGAAGGTTTCGCACTCAGTCCGCCATCAGTCTTCTTTGTTGCACCTCACCAAGTGCACTTTTGGACCTCCGACACGACACCTTCAGGCTACTCAATCAAATTCAACGCTGCATTCATGCAGCGCATCGCAGAGAGCAGCGAGGCGTTCAAGCAGCTTCCGTTTGGAGCTTCCGACAGAGCCCCTGTCGTGTATCTAGGTGCAGAGCCTGCTCGCCAACTCGTCCCTCAACTTGAGGCAGTGCTGGTAGAGAGTCTGCTAGAACATCGATGGCGCGAGGCCATGCTCCTGGCCCAAATGCAGACTCTGCTGATCGCCCTGATTCGGCTCGATAGCGTAAAAGTGACCAGTGAAGTTCCATCGCGCCATGCGGCGATTGCCCGCAAGTTCTCTGAACTGGTAGAGGCGCACTTCACGACAACGCGCAAAACGGACGATTACGCTCAAATGCTAGAGATATCGACGGGGGCCTTGAACGACACACTCCGTCGAACGAGGGGCCGCACGGCGTCGCAACTCATAACCGAGCGGCTGACCCTGGAAGCCAAGCGCCGCTTGATTTTTTCGGGAGCCCCAGTCGGTGACGTTGGCGTTGAACTGGGATTTGATGATCCCGCCTACTTCGCACGGTTCTTTCGAAAAAACGCAGGGATGACACCTGCGGAATTCCGCCGCACACACGAAGTTCGTGGATGAAATCTCCCTCGTCCTTCAAATAGTACCAGCCAGACGCTGCACTGTCCTAACAGTACTTGACGCTTGACTCCTAGCATTGGAGCTCCTTATCCAATGCCATCAGGAGACAAAAATGAAAAGATCTGTACGGATTGCCTTGAGCAAGGCGGTCCTGTTCGCCGCTGCCGGAATCCTGACCAACACCGCATCCCTGCCTGCCCTCGCACAGAGTTTCCCGGAGCGTCCCTTGGCGCTTGTGGTCGGGTTCCCCGCAGGAGGCTCAACAGATTCGGCAATGCGGGCCGTGGCTGATGAAATGTCGAAAGCGCTGGGACAACCCGTCACTGTGGACAACCGCGCTGGTGCGGGAGGGTCGATTGCAACAAGGTATGTGGTGGGGGCACCAGCAGACGGCTATACGTTGCTGACCGCAGGCCTGCAACTAGCAACAGGACCTCACCTCAACAAAGTACCTTACAACCCGACGAGTGATCTCACAATGGTCGGGCAACTGGCAAACGTCCCCGTTTTGCTGCTTGTAAAAGGCGACAGTCCCATCCAGTCGGCTGCAGATATTTCCGTGGTTGCCAAAAAGACACCTGACGGTATCACCGTCGCTTCAGGCGGCATGGGCACAACGGGACATTTCGGGAGCATTCTCCTCGCCAATAGCTTGAGGACCCAGACCCTCCATGTTCCGTTCAAGGGCGGCGCGCCTGGCCTGCAAGCCCTCGCATCTGGCGAGGTAGACCTGATGTTTGATCAGATGTCAGGCTCAATGCAAGGCCTTATCCAAGCGGGAAAAGTACGCATCGTTGCGGTCATGCAGAACAAGCGGGTAGCGTCTTTGCCCAACGTAAAAACCGCAGCCGAGTTCGGTATCCCTTTGGAGTCGCCGCTGCAAGGCTGGCAAGGGATTGCGGTGCGCTCAGGCACCCCACCAGCCACGGTGCAAAAACTACGCACCGCCTTCCTTTCGGCGGTCAACACATCGGCGATCAAAGCCAAGGCAGATCAGCTCGGTCTAGATCTGGACACCGCCAAATCGACTGAAGAGTTTCAGCGCTTCTACCTTGCCGAATTGGAGAGGTGGGGAGCTTTCATCAAAAAGCATCACATCACCGCGCAATGACGGAGCGAAAACACTTCAAAGGACACACATGACCAAAAGAATTTTACTGACCGGCGCAGCAGGAAAGCTGGGTAGACGGCTGCGTGCGCCCTTGGCGGCCCGTTACCCCAAGCTGCGCTCATCGGATATCCAAGAGCTCTTCGCAAGTGCGCCCAACGAAGAGCATGTTCACTGCGACCTCTCCGACGCAACCAGTGTTCGACATCTTGTCGAGGGAGTTGATGCAATAGTCCATTTCGGTGGCTATCCACGGGAAGCGGACTGGGACACGATCATTCCCGCCAACATCATTTCCACGACCAATTTATGGGAGGCTGCTTTAAATGCCGGAGTTCGCCGGATCATCTATGCCAGCTCCAATCACGTTATCGGATTTCACCCCGTTGAGCGTTTGATTGGCGTAGACGCAGAGCTCAAGCCGGACTCACGATATGGCGTGTCAAAGGCCTTCACTGAGACAGTGGCAAGGTTTTACTACGAAAAATTCGGTCTCGAATCGCTCGGTCTACGCATAGGCCGATGTGAGGATCGGCCCACGGACTCGCGAATGCTGTCCACGTGGATTCATCCAGATGACCTGGTGCAGCTCGTCGTGAGAGGCATAGAGGGGCCGGTCAAATCAGATGTCATCTATGGAGTTTCGCGCAACTCAATGAGCTGGTGGAGCAACGATGGTGCAGTTCAATTGGGATACATCCCAGTCCATAGCGCCGATGACTATCTGCAAGAAATCCAAGCCAACACTGAGGCTGCGGCGAAATCCAACTGGCGATATCAGGGTGGTCCATTCGCGGACGCTCAGTATCTTGGCTGCCCCGATCGAGCAGCGACATTCTCGCGAAGCGCGTAAGACATCATCACTAACTAGACCAAAACCATGAACTCTCTAGACATCGATTCCGAATTGCGCACGACACTCATGAAGACATCCGCAGCAAGCATCAGCACGCAGCTGATACGCCGCGGTCTGCGCAACGTAGCCATTCGAGGCGTGCGCCCGCTGAATCCAGAATTACCACCGATGGTGGGGCCTGCATTTACCTTGCGCTATGTACCTGCGCGGGAGGACTTGGATGCATATGGTTCTGGTGGCGATCCGGAAAATGTTCAACGACAAGCAATCGAGGTCGCTCCTTCTGGCCATGTATTCGTGGTGGACTGCAGAGGCATATCGGACATCGCGGGAATCGGCTCAATCCTTGGAAGGCGCCTGCTCGAGCGCGGGCTTACCGGCATCGTTCTTGACGGGGGCGTGCGCGATACCAACGCGCTCGCTCAAACGCAAATGCCTGTGTATTGCGCCGGGCCATCTGTTCCGCCCAACTATGCGGGGCACCATGCGGCTGACATGAATGTTGTCGTGTCGTGCGGCGGAGTTGCTGTCTATCCGGGAGATATCGTCTTCGGAGACTGCGAGGCAGTGGTGGTCATTCCGCGTCATCTTGCGGCAGAGATCGCGGCCGACGCCGCTGAAATGGAGCGCCGAGAACGTTTTCTTTTCGCTCAGATCGAGGAGGGTAGTTCGATCAATGGCGTATATCCGCCGAGCGAAGAAACACTTCGTCGTTACGCTGCCGCTCGCGAACAAGGAATTGCCTGAAATTTTCAAGCGCATGGAAGACGCCATGACTATGACATCACCCTGCTCGCCACCGCGACATGGGGTGCGCTGTTGGCTACGTATGCCATCGCAGAGCCGAAGCAATTGCTATTACCGCAAACGAGAACAAAAGGTGAAATTCGAAACGTTTCCGTGGTGGTCGTCCCAGCTGGCCCACCAGACAGTGTGTCGATCTTCGATCTCGCAAGTGCTTTACCAAGACTCGTTGCTGAGGTTTCGGTACCAGTAGCCGTTATCGGGCAATCCCAGTCAATCGCTCTGTCACCTGACTTGTGAAGCATCTCACTTGATGCAACTGAAAATGAAAGGAGTATGGGTTCAAGCATTTATCAAATTAGTACTATATTTCACAACCCTGTGAAATAGCGACTCAACGCTAGAGACTATTCTGAAGATTTTACAGGTTTCATTTTACCGGCGTGTATTCTTGTGCGCCTGTCGGCTATCCCTCAGTGTTATACGAGGGAGCATGGCTACCTTAAAATTCATATCCACGGCATCCATGCCAATAACCAACGCTCGCGGCTGGCTGCATTTACAAGATGCCGTCAGCAGTACGTAAAACGCACCCTAATCTGGGTATCGCGATAACGACTATATTCCTATGCTCAAAAAATCAACCGCCGTAAAATGCACGTGCGCCCTAATTCTGGCGTTTGCATTAGTGCCCCAAGTTGAGGCTGCGGCTCCCTACGTAAGAGGAGCCGGCCCCTGTTTTGACAGAACAAGTGGCTTGAACGTACATTATCAGCTAAACCTCGCCGAACAAAGTCCAGGCAAAAATATTGATGTGTATGTCGGTGCGCATTATTTTGGTCTATGGGCGTTCTTGGATAGGAACGGTAATTGGTCAATGTACGACCCATCTAGTAATGCTATTCCACCAAAGGCGCATATAGCCATCGACCTTTCCCAAGGTATGACCATAGCAAGCGTCATCAATCATAGCGTTTCCAGGACGGGAATTATGCTGCCTTCGATTCTACCGGGACTTCAGTTCATTGCTGGTTTCGGTGATTCGGGCGCTGACAGTTTTCAAAATCTTCTATCGCGTGGTCAGTTCGGAGTGCTGGGGCAGGTCACGGGAAAGGAAGTGATTTCGGATAGCTGTGCTCTGTCCCATGCTACCGTCTTTCAACAGAAGGAAGTTTCTGGAGAGGTGAGAAGTTACGCATTTAATGGTTCATTCGTGAGTGTAGTTAGTCTCGCTCCGATTAGACCAAGCGTACCTACACCCCCCCCTCCTAGCGACCCTATAGATACCCAGCTGCCGCCAATCAATCCTTCTAGTCCCAACACATCCCAGGCGCTCAAAGTTCAATGTCGACAAATCGACGAGTCTATTGCGGGCGCTGGGCCATCAGTTAATGGTGCGGCTGTCCGTCCGAAAGGACCGATTGCGCTGCCAGCTGGGCGCATAGACGCGCATGCAGTTAGCAGTGAGGAGCTGGCTATCACGTGGAAAATGCCCTTTCGAACAACCGACTCGGTCAAAATTAGCCGCAAAATCGCAACAACCGGGGCTTGGACGCAACCTTTTGCTGTTGCAGGAGGGAGCAACTTTTGCATAGATGCAGATGTGGAGCCGGGCCAGTCATATGACTATCGCATTGAAATTAACGGCAACGCCTCAAGTAAAATTACTAAGGAAATTCGAGCAAATATCCCGCGCAAAACTGGGCGCCCAACGCTTTATTACGTGGATGCCTGCAACTTTATCCCTGGCAATGCCGATGCAGGCAACGGGAGTAAAGCCAACCCATGGAAAACGCTTCAGAGTGCAGCCAACAACCTAACGGCTGGAGACACAGTGCTAGTGAGAAATCGTAAAGATTGCTCTGCGCCTACTGTGTACAAGACAGCACCGAATGCCAATGGAAGACACAGGTTCGCGGTTCTGGAAATCTCAAACTCTGGGAAGTCCTTGAATGATCTTGCCACGGGGGGGCCAAGATCTGGCACACCAACGTCATGGATCACCTATCGTAACTATCCGGGAGAAACTCCTCTGATCGAAACGGCGAAGGGTGGAAGTACTTCAGCCTCTGCGGGCAACTACCATGGTATTTCGATTCGAAATGCCTCTTATATTGTCATCGATGGTTTTCAGATCGCTGGGCATTTGGGGCAGATTTCTACAAGTGAGGCGTCTCAGCTAAATGCAAATTTCAGAAATGAGTTTAGAGAGAACTTGGTGCGTGCGGCTGCAACTCCTCCACTTCCCGCACTGAGGAATCACCCAATCACAGCTATTCTCGACTCGAGCGGGATTACCGTCGGTAAGGGCGATCAAGGCCCCGAATACAGTATGGAACTCACTCATCATGTTATTGTACGAAACAACGTAATACACGACCACCCTGGTGGAGGTATAAATTCTCTCTTCTCGGATTATGTAGTTTTCGAGAATAATAGTGTCAACAATGTCTCTTGGCTGTCTCCATACGGTGCATCAGCATTGAATATGTTTCGATCAAAGGACGTTGAGCCGGTGATTTCCCAGACGGTTCCCGTTCCTGCGTCCAGGTACGATGGATCGAAAGTACGGACCGATATTTACAAAATGGTCATCAATGGAAATATTGCACTCAACACTGGCAATCTTTTCCCATGCGAGTGTGCTAGCTACAAGAAGGCGACGGATGGAAACGGTCTTATCCTTGATCAGCTAGCCAGGGACAACGGGCCTTATCGTGTAAAAAATGAGCTGAGGCCAGGGGGCGTCTTGGGAAACTACGTGATTCCTATCGATGATTATTTTCTTCCGGCCTATCGCGGCAGAACACTGATTGTCAATAATGTTATTGGATCCAATGGCGCAAGAGGCGTTCATGTCTTTCAGTCCTCAAAAACTGACGTTATAAACAATACCATCTTTAAAAATGGAACTCAAAAAGGATGGATTTATCCAGCTAGCTACATCAATGCAATCACTGAAAAGCTGGACTCCAACACCATCGATATAGCGGAGGGAGATCTTACTTCCGTCATGTCGAGCCAAGTTGGGATGTATAACAACTTGGTGGAGACATCTCAAGGGAGCGCGCCGTATTTAATTAATTTCGGTAACACTACCCTAAAAAATAAAGACCAAGAAACTGTCGAAGCTAAAGGAAATGCATTTTTTGGTGAAGATAGCGCTGCGGCTTCTGTCAGAGAGACGAATCTCACCAGCGTTATTGATTTCAATGGCGGAAAAAACTCCTTGGCCAATCCGGTGCTGAAAAAAGACGGAAACGAAAACCTGTATCTGACGCTAGGAAGGGGTGCGATAGATGCTGGAGTGCCCGTCGGTGGAGTAGCGTTGTGGCACTCGTCCACTCTCAACTTTATTAATCCATTCGACAAAGATTTCGCTGGGTTTGACCGTCGAAATGGTACAGCGCTTGACGTGGGAGCCCGGGAGCACTAAGAGAGGCGTCTTTTATTACCCTTAAGGCACCGCGCAGACATAGCTCGAAATAAGTACTCTGTGCGGGCCTGTTATCTCCTTCGGCTGTCGCCTGCTCTTTTATGTTGAAATTCTAGTCACGTGCGGCCCGATAATATGGCCGAAAATACCGCGCTGGCGTGTCGCCGAACGCCTGTTTGAAAGCTGTGATGAATGCCGATACATCTTGGTAGCCGACATCTACTGCCACCTTGGTCACGCTTTCACCCTGACTCAACTGTTGCATCGCCTTGAGCAGGCGCAATTGCTGGCGCCATTGAGCAAATGCGAGTCCCGTTTCCTTGACGAACAAGCGTGCGGCCGTGCGTGACGACATACCACATGCTGAGGCGAGCTCTTCAAGAGTAGTGCGGTCGGCTGTGTGTGCCTCCAGGTGCTCCGTGAGCCGTGCCAGACGTGGATCCGAAGGGGTCGGCAAGTAAGAGGGTACAGCGGCCATATGCGGAAGTCGGTCAAGCACGACGTTCATCAGTCGTTGCTCTGGTCCGTCCAGGGGATAGTTGGTGCCGTACTCGGCGGCCTCGGCCAGTAGCGCATCGAGCAGACGATCAACGGTCACCACGCTAGGCGATGCGGGCGCAAAGGCCTCGCCAGGAAAAACGTAAAGCGTGCGCAACGAGACGGGTTTTGGCGCTGAAGCCTTGTGGAGCATTCCCGCCGGTATCCAGACACCACGGTGGGCCGGCGCGATCCATAGACCTTGCACCGTGCGGCTGGTCAGCATGCCCTCACGGGCGTAGATGAACTGCGCGCATCGATGCGAGTGCCAATGCCCGTCAAACGCCGGGTACCGGTCGGAAACTACGAACACGCCTCGCGAGGATGCGTCTGGGTCGATCGGATTCAGTGGACCCAGGATTGTCGTTTTCACCATATTTTTTGTCAGTATGCGCCGAGACAGCCACAGAGGTCGAATTTACCTTATGGGTTCTTCCACTTCATCTGTTTTTCATCATGCAATTTCGTACCGCCATCTGCTTTCAATGCGCAGCGCTCGCCCTGTCGCTATCCGTCTCCAGTCCTGATGTCAATGCAGGCACCGTCAACGTCTTCACGTCCGACCCGGCAGGTTTCAACACCCATTCAGTTTGGTACGACGACGGCCGGGAAATCACGGTAGTTGATGCCCAATTCACACCGGCGCATGCTCGCGCGTTGCTTGCGGATATCCGCATCAAGTCGAAGTCGCCGGTGACGCGCGTCATCGTCACCCATCCCAACCCTGACAAGTTCAACGGCCTCTCGGTCTTCCACCAGGAAGGCATCGAGAGCGTCGCGTCCGATAAAACAGCCCAGGCCATGGCCGGGACCGACTCCTACAAACGCTATTTCTGGGTGAACATCGCCAAGGCATTCACCGACGTGACATATCCACGCATGGAGCCGGTAAAGACCACCTACTCGGGACGCCGCCGCATTGACCTCAAATCGGGGGAAACCATCACCCTGTTCGAACTGAACCAGCCCGGCATCTCCAGCAACCAGACCGTGGTTCGCTTCGACGCGACCGGCGACCTTGCCGTCGGAGATCTGGTGCACACACGCAACCATGCTTGGCTTGAAGGCGGGATCGTTCAGGGCAAGCCGGTGCCCACGCTGTCCGGATGGAAGGCCGGCCTCAAGGACCTTTTGAAGTTGGGCACAGGTCGGGTGTACGGCGGCCGCGGCCAGTTCGCTCCGGTGCTGCAGGCGGTGACCGAGCAAATTGCTTACCTGGACAAAGCCGACGCCATCGTCGACGCCTACATCGCCAACCTGGGCGCCAAGGTGGGAGAGCTGTCGGATCCCGCCAAGCAGGGTGCCCATTTCAAGGCCATTGAGGCCGAACTGGAGAAGACGTTCCCCGGCTATGCGATGCCCGAACTGGTGAGCTACAGCGTCTACGGCCTCGTGCAACAGAAGCTGGCCAAGTAGTTCTTGGGGCGCCAAGGCAGGACCGTCGTCACAGGAGACGCACCTGCCTATGGCCAACTGATCAAATGGGAGCGACTGCACACATCATGTTTACGCATCGATGACCCCGCTGCGCTGTCTGAAACACAGCCACTTCTGACCCGAAACAACTGTCGGAGGACAGGCTGTCGGCGGCTTGAAGCTTTGACACCGCAGCCTCTTGTGCCTCCCTCATTTCGGCTCGGATGCGTGATCAGCTCTTGACGGTGAAAAAGCACATTACAGCATGAGCCGGGCCATCCATTGGTACAGCGGAATGCCCACCAGCAGGTTGAAAGGGAACGTGATGCCCAGCGACAGCCCGATGTAGACGGCGGGGCGCGCTTCCGGGACGGCATGTCGAAGCACGGCGGGCACGGCGATGTAGGAAGCGCTGGCCGCCAGCACGGCGAGCAGGGTGGCGTCATCGGCCCCCACCCCTGCCACCCGCGCGAGTGCCAGCGCCAAAATGGCATGCACCACCGGCCCCAGCACCGCGTAGGCAAAGAGAGACGGGGCCAGCGAGCGCAAGCCCGCCATCTGGCGCGCAGTCAGCAGGCCCATGTCCAGCAGAAAAAAGGCCAGCAAGCCTTTGAACAGGTCGCCGGTGAACGGCTGCATCGCCTTCGCCCCGGCGGGGCCCGATACCAGGCCCACCAGCAGGGCGCCCACCAGCAGCACCGTGCCGCCGTCCGTGAGGGCTTCGCGCAGCACGCCCGCCAGGCGCGGCTGCGCATGGCCGATCGCCATCGCCGCGGCGCCAGAGCCCCCAGACGCCATGCCCTGGGTGCGGGCCCACTGCGCCCCCACCAATGCCAGCACGATGGCCGGCGACTCCATCAAGGCCATGGCTGCAGCCATGTACCCGCCACCGGGATTGCCCTGGGACTCCAGGATGTGCGCGGCGGTCACGAAGGTCACGGCACTCACGCTGCCGTAGGTTGCCGCCACGCTGATGGCGTCCAGCGGAGGCAGCGCACGCTTGAGAAACTGCCAGTCCAGCAAAGGGATGAGGATGGCCAGCAGCACGGCGCACCCGAGGGCCGCCACGACAGCCGCCGTCACCCCGGTCTGGCCCAGCGCGAAGCCGCCCTTCAGGCCCAGGGCCATCAACAGGTACAGCGAGAGAAATCGGGACAGGGGTGGCGGCACCTCCAGATTGGAGCGCAGCAGCCCGGCGGCAACGCCGAGCACGAAGAACAGGATGGCGGGGTCCAAAAGAATGTCCATGGCGGCGAATGGTATGGACAATGGGCAATCGAGGAAAATCAATAGTATCGATACGACCCATAGATCAAACCCTATGCATGCCACCTTTCGACAACTGCGCCTTCTGGTGGCCTTGGCCGACACAGGGTCCATCACCGGCGCGGCACGCGCATGCCATGTGACCCAGCCCACCGTGTCCATGCAGATCAAGGAGCTGGCCGATGCCGTGGGCATGCCATTGCATGAGCAAATTGGCCGGGCCCTGTACCTGACACCTGCCGGCGAGGCTGTTGCGGAAAGCGCGCGCGCCATGGTGGCGGAGTGGGAGGCGCTGGAGCAGCGCATCGCGGGCCTGAAGGGCCTGCGGCAGGGGCGTTTGCGGGTTGCGCTGGCCAGCACGGCCAAGTACTTCATTCCGCGCATGCTGGGCCCCTTTTGCGCCAGGCACCCTGAGGTGGACATCGAGCTGCAGGTGCTGAACCGCGATGGCGTGGTACAGCGCATGCGCGCCAACCAGGACGATCTCTACATCCTGTCCCTGCCTCCAGACGACCTGCCGCATGAGCGGCTGGCATTGCTGGACAACCCGCTGGTCCCGATCGCCGCGCTGGGCCATCCCTTGGCGGGCGCCTCCCGCGTGCGTGCCGCGCGGCTGCAGCAAGAGCCCTTCATCCTGCGCGAGCGGGGATCGGGCACGCGACTGGCTGGCGACGCGCATTTCGCGCGCCTCGGGCTGCGCCCTCGCGTGCGGCTGGAGCTCGGCAGCAATGAGGCCGTCAAGCAAGCGGTCGCTGCGGGCATGGGGCTGGGCCTGGTGTCCCGGCACGCCCTGGCCGGCCAGCCGTCGACAGAAGGGCTTGCCGTGCTGAAGGCAAACCGCTTCCCTGTGCCCTCGTCCTGGTCGGTGCTCTGGCTCCAAGGCAAACGCCTGTCGCCGGTGGCCAGCGCATTTCTGGAACACCTGCAGGAGCTGGCAACCCAGTGGGAGGTGCATTCCTGAGGGGCACTGCAACGATACCGAGCGCTGAAGGTGAACTTTGGAGGCGTCAGGCTGTTGCTGGGATGACTGCTGTCCGCCGAGGCTGTGTCAAAACGTCGATGGCTGAGTTTGGTGGGGGTACTTCAACCATTGCTCGCATCGAGATCGTGCGCTGCCGGCCAATCTGAGTCGCCCATTTCTGAGTCGGCTGGCAAGTCAAGGGCGCAACGCGCTTCTTCACACAGCCTCGGCTCTGCGCGGGCGTTGCAGCGCACTCCGATCGCCGCTGCTGGAACGCGAAAACCAAAGCCGCCAAATGCCGCAGCGGCACAGCAGAGACTGCCGGAAACCTCCGTTGACGCGGTCAATCAGGCTGTTACATTCGACCAATGCATATGCCCCCGCGCCTTCATGCTGGATCCATATTGCTGCGATCTGCAGTTGCGGCAGTGGCTGTCCTGGTCTTTAACGTATACGCAACAGCATCCGCAAGCAACAGCTCTTCCTCGCCTCCCGAAGCCGCTGCCGCACGACCTGCCGCAACGCCCACGCCGTCCTCGGGCGCCAAGCGCAACGTTCTTGTGATCTACACCCTGCACGACCGTGCCCCCTGGCAGGCGGGGATCCGTGCCGGGCTGCATGCCCGCATCGAGCAAATACCCCAGGCCACCCGGCCTGTGGTCTACGAAGAATGGCTGGACGCGTCGCGCCTGCCGGGTCCGCAGGCCGAAGCCGCGTTCCTCGCCTTGCTGGCGGGCCGCTACGCGGGCGTCAAGCTCGATGCCGTGGCGGCCGAAAGCGAAGCGGCCATCAATCTGCTCAACCGGCATCCCGAACTGTTTCCAGGCGCCAAGCGCTACCTGGTGGGAACCTCCGTCAAGGTGGATGCGGTTGGAGACGCCGACGTTGTACGGCTGGAAGAAGACCCGGTGGGGGCATTGCAATCGCTCTCGGGGGTACTCCCCGACACACGCAAACTCGTGGTCATCGTGGGCCGCACCCCCTACGGCGAAGCCATCGCGGCAAAGGTTCGGGCCGCCGCCGGCACCCTCCCGGCGCACACGATGCTGGACATATGGGATGACTTCACCTTCGACGAGTTGCTGCAGCGGGCAGGCCAGTTGCCTCCCAAATCGGCCATTCTCTGGTTTCCTGTGTTCGCAGACAAGACGGGAGCACGCAAGCTCCCGGTGGACACCCTGCGCGCATTGCTGGCCAAGGCCAGCGCGCCCGTGTTCAGCCACCACGATGTCAACCTGGGCCTGGGTGTTGTTGGCGGCTACATGCTCAGCGCCAAACAGAGCGGTGACCTGATCGCCCAGGTGCTGCTGGGGTCGGCATCCTCTGCTGGTGACGCGGCTTTGCATGCGCGTACCAAGGGGCACTTTTTCGACGACCGCGCATTGCAGCGCTGGGGGATAGGTGACCAGAACCTGCCACCGGAGAGTGTCATCCTGAACCGAACCGTGCCGGTCTGGGTGACCTACCGCTGGCACATTGCAGCAGCGATGCTGGCCATCGTGCTGCAGACGATTCTGATTGCCGCACTGGTCCGCAACCTGCGCCAGCGCAAGCACGCGATGCGTGCTCTCGCCTTGGAGCGGGAGACGCTGGAACGGCGAGTCTCCGAGCGCACTGTGGAGCTTCAGCAGACCAACGAGAAGCTGGCCCAGCTCAGCGTCACCGATGCCCTGACGGGCGTGGCCAATCGCCGCCGCTTTGACGAGGTGCTGGATGGAGAGTGGCAACGGGCCTACCGTGCCGGCCAGCCGCTGGCGCTGGGCCTGGTGGATGTGGATCACTTCAAGAAATTCAACGACCACCACGGCCACCAGGCGGGGGACGAATGCCTGCGCCAGGTAGCAAAGGCACTCCAGGGCACCGTACGGCGAGGCAGCGATCTCGTGGCGCGCTATGGCGGCGAAGAATTCGTGCTGATCTGCGCTGCCACCAGTGCAGAAGCAGCGGCGGCATTGGCGCGCAGCTTCTGCGAGGCGCTGCAGGAAATGTCGATTGCCCATCCCACATCCGGCTTTGGAGTGGTCACCGCAAGCGTCGGCGTGGTCGCGATCACCCCACAGGCGGGCCAATCTCCACAGGTCCTGGTGGAGTTGGCGGACAGGGCGCTCTACGAAGCCAAGGCGCAAGGGCGCAACCGCGTCGTGGTGGCACGGCCGGAGCAGGCCTGAAGGACGGGCCAAAGCCGCAGGAGCCCCGGGCCGCCTTGCCATGCAATTTGTGGTGTATTGTATTGACACCATGCGCAGCACCGCCAGCTCCCCACCCGACCTCGAACATTTCCTCGACCAGCTTGCCCACGAGGCCAGCCCAGGGGACCGGCTACCCACCATCCGCGAGCTGATGAAGCGCTTTGGCGCCTCGCAGATGCTGGTGCAGCGCGCCTTCCAGGGCCTCAAGGACCGGGGCCTGATCGATTCACAGGTGGGCCGGGGCACCTACTTCCGCGGCGCGGGCGCGCGCCCGCCCGCAACCGTACCGGCCGAGGGCGAACCACAACGGCCCAAGACCGTCCCCACCGGAACGGTGCAGTCCACCGTGAAATCCGTGCTGCTGCTGCGCCGCTCCATCAGCATCGCCCGCGGGCGGGTTCTGGTGGAGGGGCTGCAGCGCCGCCTGGCGGCCGAGGGGCATCGGGTGCTGGAGCTGTCGTACACCGACCCCGACCATGCGCTCACGGTGCTCAAGGGCCTGCCACGCTTCGATGCCTGCGTGGTGCAGTCCACCTTCAAGGCCATTCCCATCGCTTTGCTGGCCGCGCTGCGCGACAAGTGTGAGGTGCTGGCCGTCGATGGAGCAGCGCTGGTGGGCGCCGACGTGGAGGCCGTGGGCACCGAATGGGGCGAGCCGCTGGCCGCCGCCATCGAACAGCTGGTGCAGCAAGGGCACCGTCGCATCGCCTATGCCACCACGGCCCACCCCTTTCTGGCCACCCAGCTCGGGCGGCGGCGCTTTGCCCATCTGCAGCACACCCTGCCCGGGGTGGAACTCACCGAGATCACGCAGGACACGCTGCCGCACGAGGACTACACCGCGCGCCTGGTGCAGCAGCTGCAATCCAGCGCCGATGCCGCCGGCGCCCTGCCCTTCACCGCGCTGGTGGCCTGGGGCATCGAGGACGGGGCCCTGTTCCAGCGCCAGTTGACCCAGGCCGGCATCGCCGTGCCCGCACGGCTGAGCGTGGTGCTGCTGGGCCGCACCGACCTGGCCAACGAGCATGCGGACTTCTTCGACGTGGTGGGCTGCAGCGTGGCCGACCAGGTGCAGGCCCTGCACGGCGCCATTGCCGCGCGCTGGGCCGATGCCGGCAGGCCCTATGGCGTGCACCTCACACCCGTGGTGCGGCGCGCGGGTGCATCGGTCGCCGCGCTAGCCTGAGCAGCCGGGCGCCACGCGCTCCACGGTCTGCACCGTGAGCGCAACCGACTCGCCCACATAGGCCGCCGCATCCAGCGCCTGCAGCAGGTCGGCCGGCAACGCACTGCCCTCGAACGGCGGCAGCGCACGGATCGCGTCCACAAAGGGCACTCCTTCGGACTGCGCGCGCTGCGCCGCCGCGTAGAGCAAACGGTGCGCCTCGTGCCGGCCCATGCGCTGGGTCAGCCGCATCATCACCGCCTCAGACGCGATCAGCCCCTGCGTGAGCCCCAGGTTGCGCGCCATGGCCTCCTGGTCCACCACCAGCCCGCGCGCCAGGCGCGCCAGTGTTTCGGCGACCGAGGTGGCGATGATGGCGATCTCGGGCAGCAGCGTATCGGCCACATTGGTGGCCGATGAGTCGCCCTCGTCCATGCGCACCATGGTGTCCTGCGCGGCCTGGGTGCGCGTGCGCAGCATGCGCGCCAGGCTCACCAGTTGCAAGGCGGTGGAGGGGTTGCGCTTTTGCGCCATGGTGGAGCTGCCCACCTTGCCCAGGTGGAAGGCTTCGGCCACCTCGCCGATCTCGGTGCGCTGCAAGAAGACCACGTCCTGCGCGATCTTCTGCGCCGTGCCGGCCAGCAGGCCCAGCGCCGCCACATAGTCGCCCACCCGGTCGTAGGACGAGCGCAGCGGCATGTCCGCCGGCAGCAGGCCCAGTTGCGCGGCCAACCGTGCCTGCACCGCTGGCCCCAGCGGCCCGGTGGCCGCAAAGGTGCCGATGGCGCCGCCCATGCTGGCCGGGAAGGAGGTGGCCAGCCGCTCTGCCAGGCGCTGGCGGCTGCGGCCGAGCTCATCCACCCAGCCCGCGAGCTTGAAGCCCAGCGTCATCGGCAGCGCATGCTGGCCATGCGTGCGCCCGGCCATGGGCGTGGCCCGGTGCGCCAGGGCCAGCGCGGCCAGCGCGTCGATGGCGCCATCCAGGTGGCCCGCCAGCAGCGCGTGCGTGCGCTGCATCTGCAGCGCGCTGGCGGTGTCGAAGATGTTCTGCGTGGTCGCCCCCCAGTGGATGTAGCCGGCCGCCGGCTCGCCGCACAGCGCCTCGAAGCGGTGCAGCACCGGCACCAGCGGGTGCTGGGCAAAGGCAATCGCCTCGGCCAGCTGCGGCAGGTCGAACAGCTCGGCGCGTGCGTGGGCGGAGATCACCGGCGCCGCCTCGGCCGGTATCACGCCCAGCTCGGCCTGCGCGCGGGCCAGCGCGGCCTCCACATCCAGCCAGGCCTGCAGGGTGGCTGCATCGCTCCACAGGGCCTTGGCCTCGGCATTGAACCAGTGGCCCGTGATGAAGGATTCGAACATTCCGACCGCCATGTGTGCTCCGTTCATACAACCTAGGGTATGTCCCGGGATTGCATTTGTATTGCATTGGTTTGCCTGTGAAGCGACTCGGACGCATATGCCATCTTGGGCGCCCCTCAGCACCGATTGAATTGCATTGTATTGCACAATTCAAATTCAATACATACAATTTGCCCGTCAGCCACAAACCCCATCCAATTGGAGACAGAAACATGACGCGGCATTTCCCGGCAGGCACCCTCGCCTGCACCCCCATCTCCCTTGCCCTGCTGCTGGCCCTGGCCGGCCTGGGCGCCAGCGCCCCGGCGCAGGCGCAGTCCTCGCTCACCATCTACGGCATCGTCGACCAGGGCCTGGCACGCGCCAACGGCGGCACCACGCCGGGCGCGCTGCTGCCCGGCCGCGGCGTGACGCCGCTGGTGTGGACCCTCAAGGCCGGCAACACCTCGCGCTTGGGATTTGCGGCGCGCGAGGACATGGGCGGCGGCCTGTACTCGCGCTTTCAGCTGGAGCACCGCTTCGCCGCCGACACCGGCGCACCCAGCAACGCCAGCGTGTACTGGCTGGGCCGCTCGGTGGTGGCCGTGGGCAGCAAGGACTGGGGCGAGGTGTATGCCGGCCGCGAATACTCGGCCGCCTACACCGTGGCGCTGAACGCCGACCCGACCTACTGGAGCTATGTGAGCCAGCTCGGCTCGGCCTACACCTACGCCAACTACACGCCGGTGGCCGCCACGGTGGAAGCCTCCAATATCCGCTGGGCCAACACGGTCGGCTACAAGTCGCCCACCATCGCGGGCGTGAGCGCCGAGATCGCCAGCGCCCTGGGCGAGGGCACGCGCAGCAACGCCACCTCGGGCAACCTGCAGTACAAGAACGGGCCGGTATGGGTGGGTGCGGCGTTCGACCGGCTCGATTCCAGCACCCACATGGAGCTGGTGGCGGGCGGCTACGATTTCGGCGTGGTGCAGGCCAAGGCCAGCATCAGCCGCGCCAAGGGCGGGCTCAACGGCGATGCCACGGCCTACAGCGTCTCGGCCCTGGTGCCCCTGAGCTTTGGCCGCACCTACATCATGTATGGCAGCCTCAAGCCCGCAACCAAGCTCGATTCGCAGATGATCGGCCTGGGCCTGCAATACGACCTGAGCAAGCGCACTTTGCTCTACACCAACCTGGGCACCGCCAAGCGCGACGGGCTCACCCGCACCACGGCGATCGATTTCGGCGTGAAGCACACGTTCTGACCAGGAGGCATGCCATGCAACGCAGACACCTCCTGACCCAGATGACCGCAGCCGCGGCGTGCGCGGCGGCCCCAGGCCTGGTGCACGCCCAGGGCGACAAGCCTATCTCCCTGATCGTGGGCTACTCGGCCGGCGGCAGCGCCGACCTGGTGGCGCGCATCGTGGGGGCAGAGCTGGGCAAACGCCTGTCGCGCACCGTGATCATCGAGAACGTGGCGGGCGCCAGCGGCATGCTGGCCGCGCAGCGCGTGCTGGGCGGCCCCACCGACGGCAGCCTGCTCTACATGGGCGGCACCGACACGGTGGTGGTGCCCATGGTCAACCCCAAGGTCAAGCTCGACTGGGAGAACGACCTGGTGCCCGTGGGCCGCATGAGCACCGTGCCCATGGTCTTCGCCGTGCCCAAGGCTGCGCCGTACACCAGCCTGGCCGACCTGATCGGGGCGCTGCGCAAGGGCGGCAAGGACAGCATCAACTTCGCCACGCCGGGCATCGGCACCATGCAGCACCTGTACGGCGCGCTCATCAACAAGCAGGCAAGGGTATCGATGCTGCACGTGCCCTACCGCGGCGGCACGCACATCACCAACGACCTGGTGGGTGGCCAGGTGGACAGCGCCATGCTGGTGCTTTCCACGGCCATGCCCTTCCTCAAGGACGGCAAAATCAAGGCCCTGTCGGTCTCCGACACGGTGCGTGTGCCCCAGTTGCCCGACGTCAAGCGCATCGGCGAGGAAGACGGCTTCAACGGCATGTCCCTGCCGCTGTGGCAAGGCCTGTTTCTCAAGGCCGGCACGCCCGCCGCCACCGTGGCGGCGTACGACAAGGCCCTGAAGGAGACGCTGGCCCAGCCCGAGCTGCGCCAGAAGCTGCTGGACGCCGGCATCACCGTGGCGCCCCTGGGCGGCCCCGAGTTCAAGGCCTTCATCAAGCCGCAGGCGGCGCTGTACCGGGACATCTTGACCACATCGAAGATCACGATGGAGTGACCGCGGCGCGGCAAGGCCGAGGACCGTTTGCGCAAGGCACCGCCTGTTGGCGCCGATGTAGAAGTAAGCCATTGCTGACCCATGTGCCGACGACCCCGTGAACCACGCGAGTGGCTCTTTACCCACACGCCTGTTGGGTGCGGGGGCGGAACAAGTGGCGCAGTCGAAGGTCGGCGCGGCGGCTCACTCCGGTCTCGGCGGCAGCAAGCCTGACCGTCGGCATCCGTCTGGTCCAGCCCAAGGCGCGATCAATCAGCCTTCGCGGAAGGCGGTTGCCTCAACCCGGTGTCTGCCCCGACTTGGTAGACGCAGCGGACTTCACCAGCCGCGCGATCTCACCACCGCACGCGCTGAAGTTGCTGGCATATTCCTCGGGGTTGTCGAACATCACCTGGGCTTGCATCAGGCGGTCGAGTTCCTGTTTCGCGTAGACCAGGATGCCCGCGCTGTTGCCGCCCGAGGCCCAGGGATAGTCCAGCTCGCGGAACTGGCGCGCGATGTCGCGGTGAATGCGCACATGCGTCTGCTCGTGTTTCATCACGTGCGCATACGCACAGCTGCCCGGCGGGAGCTCGCTGGCCACGCGCAGCACCGGTTTGATGTAATCCAGCCGCACGACGACGCCCTGGCAACTGGTTTGCGGCATCACCGCCAGCTTGGTCTCGACAACGACGTGGCCGAGTTGCGTACCGCTGCGGCCGGCGCCCGCGCCGATCTTCGTCAGTTCGGCGGCGGGTTTGGTGTTGTCCACCTCCGGGTCGGCGAACCAAGCCGCACTGAAACGCACCGCCCTGTCGCAGGGAGGCAGGTTGGCGGACTGCGCCTGGAAGCAGGCGCCGGCCAGCAGCAGAGCGAGGAGGCTTTTCATCGTAACCTTCTAATTATCGGCAAGACGCGCTCGTCCTGAAGCGGTGGCCGCAAAGCGGCTAGCCTGACAGAGGCGCACGAGCATGCCCGGCGCCGGCTGGTCGCCGGTTGGCGTTTTTCACGAACATGGCGTAGAACATGGTAGAAGGCGTTCTCCATGCCTTCCGCCGCAGGCTTGCTCTTGAGCAAGCTCTTCGCTTTGCGGATCAATTGCCGCCTGCGTGCGGTACGAGGCCTCTTCCATCGAAGGCTGGAGACCTGGCAATCAAGTTTGCACCGTCGGCGCTCGGACCGAGATGCTGAGCGAAGTCCGATCGCTGCGACGCGAACACGACTTCTCCCCGGACAACGCCATTGAATCCGTTGGCTTCGCACTATTCGCCGTGCTTCCTTCGAATGCCTTCGCTCGTGCGTTGGACGCACTGCCGCTCGAACTGCGCGAGCTTTGGAGCGGAGTTGGTACGTCCGCATGGAATCTGCCGGCTTCGTCGCGCGAGGCCCAACCATCCGCTCGACCGGACAGCCTGCGGCCAACGAAGCAGACCAGGAATCACCAACGGGCTATCTGGGTGTCGGCCTGTGTGCCTGCGCCCCAAGCCCGCGCACTGCACAATCCCCTGCATGCCACCGCAGCATTCCTCTTCCACGCCCCCTTCATCATCACGCACACGACCCCTCTGGCTGATGCTCCTGGTCCTGCTGTCAGGCTTTGCGCTCAGCCAGGCGTACCGCACCACCGCCTCCATCGTGGCCCAGGGGCTGCAGGCGGACTTTGGCCTGGGGGCCTCGTCGCTGGGCGCGTTTGCCGGGTTGTTCGGCCTGTCGTTCGGCATCGCGCAGTTGCTCATGGGCATTGGCCTGGACCGCTATGGCCTGCGCCGCACGGTGCTGGCGGCGGCGCCGCTGGGCATCGCGGGCGCCGCCTTGTCGGCGATGGCGCCCAGTTATGGCTGGCTGATGGCCGGGCAGGTGCTGATCGGGGTCGGTTACTCACCGGCGTTCGTGGCGTGCACGCTGTTCATTGCACGGTATTTTTCGGTCGAGCGGTTTGCCTTCTACTCGGGCATGAGCATGGGGGTCGGCAGCCTGGGCCTGATCTTCACCGGCACGCCGCTGGCCTGGGTGGTGCAGCACTGGGGATGGCGCACGGGTTTCGGCCTGCTCGCCGTGCTGAGCGCGCTGTCGTGGCTGCTGATCCTAGTGCTGGTGCATGAACCAGCGGTCCCTGATGCACCGCCGACCCCGCAGGAAAGCTGGGGCCAGTCGCTGGCGCGCTTTGCCGAGCTGCTCACCGTGCCGCACACCTGGGGCATCGTGGTGCTGGGCATGTCGTGCTATGCGGCGTTCCTGACGCTGCGCGGCCTGTGGCTGGGGCCCTTGCTGACCGAGCGTTTTGGCTTCTCGCTGCTGGACAGCGGCAATGTGGCGCTGGCGCTGTCGTTGATCGCGGTCTTCACCCCGGCTGCATTCGGGCGCATGGACCCGGGCACCCACCGGCGCCGCGCCTGGATCGGCAACGCCTCGCTGCTGATGGCCAGCCTGTTCGCGGTGCTGGCCTTCCTGCACCACGGTGCCGGCACCGTGGCGCTTATTTTTCTGATGGGGCTGCTGTCCGGCTATGGCGTGCTGCAGTACAGCGACGCACGCGCCTCCTACCCGGCCGAGATGACCGGGCGCGCACTGTCGCTGTACACCATGTCCATGTTCCTGGGCGTGGCCCTGATGCAATCGGTGACCGGCGTGGTGGCGGCCTGGGCCGGGGCGTGGGGCATCGAGCCATACCGGATGGTGTGCCTGGCGATTGCGGCGTGGCTGGCGCTGGCTTCGCTGGCCTTCCGGCTCCTGCCGATATCTCCGCTGATCCAGCAACGCTGAATCCGCTCAAGGCGGCGGTTCAGCCCCGCACCACGCCCGCCAGCTTTTTCACCAGCGGCTCCATGGCCTCTACCGGCACTTGCGCATAGCCGAGCAGAAAGCCGCGCCAGGGCTGGGCGCGCAGGCCCACGGCGTGCAGGCTCAGGGCCGGGGCCATGATGCCGTGCTGCGCCATGAGGCGCGCGCTCAGCGCCACGTCGTCGGCGGCACCATCGTGCAGGCGCAGCGCCAGGTGCATGCCGGCCGTGCCGCCGTGCACGCTGGCCACGCCGCCCAGGTGCTGCGCCAGCGCCGCCACCAGCGCATCGCGGCGCTGGCGGTACAGGCGGCGCATGCGCCGCAGGTGCAGGGCGAACTGGCCGCTCACGATGAATTCGGCCAGTGCGCGCTGCTCTGCCGTGCGCCCGCGCGGTGCGGCGCGGTCCAGCAGCAGCGCCAGCGCGGGGGCCAGGGCCGTGGGCACCACCATGAAGCCGATGCGCAGGCCCGGGAACATGGTCTTGCTGAAGGTGCCCAGGTAGAGCACGGGCGCATCGGGCGCCAGGCCCTGCATGCAGGCCAGGGGCGGGCCGTCGTGGCGGAACTCGCTGTCGTAGTCGTCTTCGATCACCAGGGAGCCGGCCTGGCGCGCCCCGTCGATCAGCGCCAGGCGCCGCGCCAGGCTCAGCACGCTGCCCACCGGGTACTGGTGCGAGGGTGTGGTGTAGACCAGCCGCGGCCGCTGGCGCAGCCAGTCGCTGGCCGAGGGGGCCATGCCTTCGGCATCCACCACGATGCCCACGGTCTTGAGCTGCGCCGCGCGGAAGGCCGCCACCGCGCCCCGAGAGCCTGTTCAAGATCTTTTTGCAGCCGCGTTGGAGTGCAATCGGGATGAGTGGATGCTTCGGATGCGCCGCATGGGCTCATGCCCATGCAAGCAGCCGGGGCGTGCAATCGCCCGATTTCACTCCAACCCGAAGGGCAAGTGCCTTTTCGGGCGGTCTGCGGCGTTGCGGCGCTTGCCAATAGCCGAGCTATTGGCTGCGCACCGCGCCTTGCATCCCATCCCGAATAGGCACTTGCGCGGCTCCAAAAAGATCTTGAACAGGCTCTGATAGCCGGGGTTCTCCATCCACACCTTGTCGCCGGCATCGGCAAACGCGCGGGCGGCCAGGTCCAGGCTGCCTTGCGTGCCGTCGGTGATGAACACCTGCGCGGCATCGACCAGCGCGCCGCGCGCCACGCGCAGGTGGCCGGCAATGGCCTCGCGTAGCGCGGGCTCGCCGGCCGGGTCGGCGTAGTTGAGTTCTGCGGGCGTGAGCGAGGACCAGGCCCGGTCCAGCAGGCGCCGCCAGCGCTGCACAGGGAAATCGCCGAGCGCGGGCACGCCGGGCGCGAAAGCGGCTGCGGTCTCCGAGCCGGGCAGCAGCGGCATGTGCTGCGCGCGCCGCGACAGGCTGGCGCGCGGCGCTGGTTCGCCCCGGGGCGCAGCCCCCAGCAGCCGGCCGGCCAGGGGCGCGACCACGCTGCCGCGCCGGCTGGCCGCTATGAATCCTTCACTCGCCAATTGCTCATAGGCATAGAGCACGCTGTTGCGCGCCACGCCCAGCTCGGCCGCCAGCGTGCGGCTGGCGGGCAGGCGCGCGCCGCTGGCCAGCGTGCCGCTGCGGATGCCCTGGCGCAGGCACTCGTGCAACTGGCGCTGCTGCGGCCAGCGCAGGTGCGCGGCCTGTGCCTTGAAGGCATCGAACAGAAGCTGGAACTCCATCGCGTTTCTGTGGCCCTAGAAAATAGTGGTTCTGTGGGTCTTATTCTGGCACCACGAAGGTCCTACATTCCGATCCCTCAGCAACATCCCACCGGAACCACGACCCGTGAACGACACCGCCGCCACCGCCCTGCCCCCCTCCGACCGCACCCGCGTGCGCCGCGTGGCCGAGAACGCCCGCTACGAGCGCGCCACGCTGCACGCCATCATCGACGCGGCCTACCTGTGCCATGTGGCCTTTGCCGACGACAAGGGCACGCACTGCATCCCCACGGCCTGCTGGCGTGAGGGCGAGCACTTGTACATACATGGCTCCAACGGCGGGCGCCTGGTCAAGTGGCTGGGCAAGGGCATACAGGCTTGCGTCACCATCACCCACCTCGACGGCCTGGTGCTGGCGCGCTCGGCCTTCAACCACTCGATGAACTACCGCTCGGCCATGGTCTATGGCCGCTTCGAACCCGTGGCCGACAAGCACGCATCGCTGGCGGCGCTGATGGACCACCTGGCCGTGGGCCGTCAGGGCGAGGTCCGCGCCGGCAACGACAAGGAGTTTGCGGCCACCACGGTGATGCGCATTGCGCTGACTGAAGCCGCCTGCAAGGTGCGCAGCGGCCCGCCGGTGGACGATGAAGAGGACATGCAGCACCCGGTGTGGGCTGGCGTGCTGCCGCTGGTGCAAGTGCGCGGCGCACCCGTGGCTGACCCGCTGAACGCGGTGACCACGCCGGGCTATGTGGCAGCCTGGGCTGCGGAAGCTCAGGCCTTGTAGATCAAGGCCGCAGCCCGCGCCTCCATGGCAAGCCCCTGGCCCACGGGCCCCAGGCGCTCGGCCGTCTTGGCCTTCACGTTGACCTGATCGGGCTGCACCTGCAGGGCTTTGGCGATGCACTCGCGCATGCCCGGAATGTGCGCGGCCAGGCGCGGGGCCTGGGCCACCACGGTGCTGTCGACGTTGCCGATGGCGTAGCCAGCGGCACGCACGCGGCGCGCGGCCTCGGCCAGCAGCACGGCCGAATCGGCACCGCGGAACTGGGCATCGGTGTCGGGGAAATGCCGGCCGATGTCGCCCAGGCCCGCCGCGCCGAGGATGGCGTCGGTGATGGCGTGCAGCAGCACGTCGGCATCGGAATGCCCGAGCAGGCCCATGGTGTGGGGAATCGTGACACCGCCAATGACCAGCGGGCGCCCTGGGACCAGGGCATGCACATCCCACCCTTCACCAATCCTGAAATTCATGTGTTCCTTCGGTCTCACCCCTGCGGGGCGGATTAAAAAATAGTCTTGCGCCCAGTTTCGCTGGCGCCCAGCCCGCGATCGCCGCCAAAGCGCGACAGCGTGGTGCCGTGGCCGCGCTGCGCCAGCACGGCCTCGGCCAGCGCGAAGTCGTCGGGGTATGTGACCTTGAAGTTCTGCGCACCGCCGGGCACCAGGCGCGGGTGCAGGCCCATGGCCTCCATGGCGCTGGCCTCGTCGGTGACATTGGTGCCCACCTTGGCCAGCGCATCGAGCAGCGGGCCGATGCGGAACATCTGCGGCGTCTGCGCCAGCCATTTGTTGCTGCGGTCCACGGTGGAGGCCACACGCACGCCGCCCGGCCCGTCGATGGAGGTCTTGAGCGTGTCGGCCAGCTGGTGCGCCAGCAGGCCGCCCACGGAATCACCGGCGCAGGCGTCGATGAGCCGGTCGATCTGCTCGGCCGTCACCAGGCAGCGCGCGGCGTCGTGAACCAGCACCCAGTCATCGCGCTGGGCGCCGCGCTCCTGCAGCGCCCTGATGCCGCCCTGTACCGTGGCCGCGCGCGTGGGGCCGCCGCAGTCCACCACGAAGTACGAGGGGTGCGGATGCTGGTCCAGGTACCGGTCGCCCGGCGCCACGGCCACCAGCGTGCCCGCCAGGCGGGCCACCCCCGCAAACGCGGCCAGGGTGTGCATCACCATGGGGTGGCCGGCCACCAGGTGGTACTGCTTGGGCAGCGTGGGGGCCAGTGGCTCGCCCGCGGCCCCGGCCAGGGCGCCAAAGGCAGAGATGGTGGAACCCGCCGGAGCCGCTGGCGGCGCCGCCACGGCGCGCGAGCCCGTGCCCGCACAGGGCACCAGCGCCCAGAAACGCCCCGGCGTGGGGGCATGCGGGGCGGCAAGCGAGGGTTGCAGCAGCGGGTCGATGGTCATGAGGCCGCCATTTTAGGAGGCTTGGCCCCTCGCCACCGCCGATGGGTCACGGCCTTTCGTGCAGGAACCAGGTGCCATGCCCCATCAGGCCCAAGGCATGGTGGCGCAAGGGAATGCCGGGCAGTGTCAGGGTGCAGGGCGCCGCCAGATCGTGCTCACGCGCCAGCTCCAAGGCCGTATCGAAGTCCCCCGGCGGTTGGCGCACCTCGAATTCCAGCATGGTGCCGTAGTGTGCCCACAGCTCTGCGCCATGCCGCTCGCGCCAGCGGCGCAGCAGTGCAATGAAGCCGTCGGCGGGGCCCCGCTCCATGCCGTACCAGTGCAGGTAGGCCAGGGCTTCTTCGCTGTGCGGCGTGGGCAGCAGCACCAGCCAGGCGTTGTCGGGGTCGAAGCGCTCCTGGCGGCCACGCTCGGGGTCGGCCACGCCCTGGGCTTCTTCCAGCGCTGCCAGCCAGCGCTCAAAGCGCAGGCGGTCGCCCGCACAGTCGGCCCAGACGGCGTCAAAACCAGCCTCGTCGGCGGCCACACCCGCGGCATCGAGTTCGCTGCGCCAGGCTTCCACCTGGTCTTCTTCGTCCAGCGGATAGGAGGACTCTGCCAGTTCAGCCAGCAGGTCCTGCGGGTCGAGGCCGCGCGCGGTCGAGACCAGGGAGCGCGGCGACACATCGTCGCGCGCCGCGCCCTGCTCGTAGGGGAAGCGCATGAACAGATCGTCGGCCAGGGCCTCGGCGCCAGGCGCCTCGGAACCCCCGGTCCAGAGGGTGGTCACCACGGGCCAGCGGCCGCTGCCCTGCTCCACCAGTGCCCGCGCCGCCTGCCACAGGGCCTGGCGCTCGCCCACAGGCACCTGCGCGGCCCAGGCGATCTGGCCGCTGTCCGCGCCAGCATGGCCGGGCACCGGCAGCGCCAGCCAGTCCAGCCCCGCCAGGGGCGTGCCCTGCAGGCGGGCCAGCCAGGCTTCGCGCGGCTCCGCAGGGGTGCCTGCGACCTCTGCGGGCGGCGCGGAATCCGCAGGCGCAGGCACGGAGCGTGTGCCCAGGGCCGCGAGCCAGCCGGCCACGGCCGTTTCGTCCAGGCCCACAGCCTGTGCCAGTTGGCCCGCGCGCAGCAGGCGCGCAGCGGCGGGCACCACGGCCAGGTCGAGCAGCCCGGTCGCGGCGGCCCGCGCATCGTGGGCCAGCCAGGCGGCGGCCACTTCCACCGCGTCGCCGTCCCGCCCCTCGTGTGCCAGCAGCAGCCAGGCGGCCTGCCAGATGTTGTGCACCAGGTAGCCACCGGCAAAGCCCGTGGCGCGCAGGTACGCGGCCATGGCGCGCGCAATGGCCAGCGTGCCGGTGGCCTCGGCCGCGGGCGCCACGTCGATGTGTCCGGCAGATTGCAGCTGCGCCAGCATGGCGGCCACCTCCTCCTCGGGCAGGCCCAGGGCGGCCAAATCGTCGGCCGTGGGAACATCACCGCCCAGGGCATCCTGCACGCCAGGCAGCTGCGCCACGCGCGCCTTAAGCACCAGTTCGGCATCCATGCAGAAGGCGCCAAAGGCCGCATGCGGGCGCGGGTCGCCAGCGGCGCCCTGGCGCTGCACCAGCGTGGCCAGGAAGTCGGGCGACCAGCCCTCGCCCGCGGGTGCCAGCTGCAGCCGGCCCGGTTGGGCCAGCGACTGCAGCAATGCCTGCGCTTGCTGGCTGGCCCAGTCGGCCAGCAGGGCCGGGTCCATGGCCTCCTGCCCACCCACGGCCGGGCAAGCCCGGCCCGCCAGCAGCGCCACCGGGGGCAGTAGCCGCTGCACCTGCGTGACCAGGGCGCCGTGTGCGGGCAACCGCCAGGCGCCCTGGGGCACCAGCATCAGCGCCAGGGCGGCCAGGGCTGTTGGCGCGTGGCCGGCCACGGCGGCCAGGCGTGCGCTGTCCAGCAGTTCTTCCAGGGCGCCATCGAGGCGTTTGTCGTGCAAATGGTGCGTGGTCAGTGCGGTCATGAACTCCCCCTTTTGCGGGAGTGTAAGAGCCTCCCATGTCATCTTGGTGCACCGCCTTCGGCATGAAACATGCACAGGTCCTAAAATGGTCTGTTGGCCCCCATTTTGCCCCGTGCGCGCCCTGCGCCCAGGGGATGCGGTGGCCCAGACGACCGACTCCGTCCGCATGGAACTGCCCAAACTCTCCCCCGGAAAACGCTTCACCCTGCCCCGCCCCGTGGGCAGCGCCGATTCGCTGCTGCTGGCCCGCCTGGCCGAACGTGACAAGGCGGCAGGCCGCACCACCGCCATCGTCACGGCCGAGGCCACCGATGCACAGCGCCTCATCGAGGAAATGGCGTTTTTCGCGCCCAGCCTGCGCTGCGCCCTGTTCCCCGACTGGGAGACGCTGCCCTACGACACCTTCTCCCCGCACCAGGACCTGATCAGCGAGCGCCTGGCCACCCTCTGGCGCATCAGCCAAAAGGACAAGGACACCGGGGCCGACGTGGTGCTGGTGCCCGCCACCACGGCGCTGTACCGGCTCGCGCCGCCGTCCTTCCTGGCGGGCTACACCTTCCACTTCAAGGTCAAGCAAAAGCTCGACGAAGCCAAATTCAAGGCCCAGCTCACGCTGGCCGGCTACAGCCATGTATCCCAGGTGGTGAGCCCGGGCGAGTACGCGGTGCGCGGCGGGCTGATCGACCTGTTCCCCATGGGCTCGCTGGTGCCCTACCGGGTGGACCTGTTCGACAACGAGATCGACAGCATCCGCACCTTCGACCCCGACAGCCAGCGCAGCCTGTACCCCGTGCCCGAGGTGCGCCTGCTGCCCGGGCGCGAATTCCCCATGGACGATGATGCCCGGGCCAAATTCCGCAGCCGCTGGCGCGAGATGCTGGAGGGCGACCCCACCAAGAGCCGCATCTACAAGGACATGGGCAACGGCGTGGCCACGGCCGGCATCGAGTACTACCTGCCGCTGTTCTTCGACGACACGGCCACCGTGTTCGACTACCTGGGCGGCGAGGCCACCGTGGTGCTGCACGGCGACCTGGAGCCGGCCTTCCAGCGCTTCTGGCAGGACACGAAAGACCGCTTTCGCCTGGTTCAGGGCGATCCCGAGCGCCCGGCGCTGCCGCCTGAATCGTTGTTCCTCTCGGCCGACCAGTTCTACACGCGCGCCAAGGAGCATGCCCAGCTGTCCATCCGCCCCGGCGTGGAGGACGTGGACGACAACCCGCACTTCCACAAGCTCGGCGACCTGTCGGTGGTGCGCGGGGCCGAGGACCCGCTGGCCCGGCTGCACGCCCACATCCGCAACACCCAGCACCGCGTGCTGCTGCTGGCCGAAAGCGATGGCCGGCGCGAGAGCCTGCTCGACTTTCTGCGCGCCAGCGGGGTGAACCCGCCGGCCTTCGACTCGCTGGCCGAGTTCCAGGGCACGGCCGACGAAAAGGTGGGCATCGCCACCGCCGGCCTCACCGTGGGCTTCAGCTGGGTCGAGGACGGCATCGACTTCGTGACCGAGACCGAGCTGTTTGCCGCCGGCCCCACCACGCGGCGGCGCAAGAAGCAGGAGCAGGTGAGCGACGTCGAGGCGCTCATCAAGGACCTGGCCGAGCTCAACGTGGGCGACCCCGTGGTGCACAGCGCCCACGGCATCGGCCGCTACCGCGGCCTGGTCAACATGGACGTGGGCAACAAGAACCCCGACGGCACGCCCGCCATGCAGGAGTTCCTGCACCTGGAGTACGCCGACAAGGCCGTGCTCTACGTGCCCGTGAGCCAGCTGCAGCTCATCAGCCGCTACACCGGCGTGAGCGCTGACGAAGCGCCGCTGCACAAGCTGGGCAGCGGCCAGTGGGAAAAGGCCAAGCGCAAGGCCGCCGAGCAGGTGCGCGACAGCGCGGCCGAGCTGCTCAACATCTACGCCCGCCGCGCCGCGCGCGAGGGCCACGCCTTCCGCTACAGCCCGCAGGACTACGAGACCTTTGCCAACGACTTCGGCTTCGAGGAAACCGCCGACCAGAACGCCGCCATCCACGCGGTGATCCAGGACATGATCAGCCCCCGCCCCATGGACCGCCTGGTCTGCGGCGACGTGGGCTTCGGCAAGACCGAGGTGGCGCTGCGCGCGGCCTTCGTCGCCGTCACCGGCGGTAAGCAAGTGGCCTTCCTCGCCCCCACCACGCTGCTGGCCGAGCAGCACTACCAGACCCTGGTGGACCGCTTCAGCAAGTGGCCCGTGAAGGTGGCCGAGGTCTCGCGCTTTCGCTCGGGCAAGGAGATCACCGCTGCCATCAAGGGCATCGGCGACGGCACGGTGGACATCGTGGTGGGCACGCACAAGCTGCTCTCCGAATCCACCAAGTTCCACAACCTGGGCCTGCTCATCATCGACGAGGAGCACCGCTTCGGCGTGCGCCACAAGGAGCAGATGAAGGCCCTGCGCGCCGAGGTGGACGTGCTCACGCTCACCGCCACCCCCATCCCGCGCACGCTGGGCATGGCGCTCGAAGGGCTGCGCGACCTGTCGGTCATCGCCACCGCGCCACAGCGGCGCCTGGCGATCAAGACCTTCGTGCGCAACGAGGGCACGGGCGTGATCCGCGAAGCCGTGCTGCGCGAACTGAAGCGCGGCGGGCAGGTGTACTTCCTGCACAACGAGGTGGAGACCATCGAGAACCGCCGCCAGAAGCTCGAAGAGATACTGCCCGAGGCCCGCATCGCCGTGGCCCACGGCCAGATGCCCGAGCGCGAGCTCGAACGCGTGATGCGCGACTTCGTGGCCCAGCGCTACAACATCCTCTTGTGCTCGACCATCATCGAGACCGGCATCGACGTGCCCACGGCCAACACCATCATCATGAGCCGCGCCGACAAGTTCGGCCTGGCGCAGCTGCACCAGCTGCGCGGGCGCGTGGGCCGCAGCCACCACCAGGCGTATGCCTACCTCATGGTGCCCGACACCGAGGGCCTGACCAAGCAGGCCGCGCAGCGCCTGGATGCCATCCAGCAGATGGAGGAACTGGGCAGCGGCTTCTACCTGGCCATGCACGACCTGGAGATCCGCGGCGCGGGCGAGGTGCTGGGCGAGAACCAGAGCGGCAACATGCTGGAGGTGGGCTTCCAGCTCTACAACGAGATGCTGGCCGAGGCCGTCAAGTCGCTCAAGGCCGGCAAGGAGCCCGACCTGCTGTCGCCCCTGTCGGTCACCACCGACATCAACCTGCATGCCCCTGCCCTGCTGCCTGACGACTACTGCGGCGACGTGCACCTGCGCCTGTCGTTCTACAAGAAGCTGGCCACGGCCAAGAACCCCGACCAGATCGACGGCCTGCTCGAAGAGATCGTGGACCGCTTCGGCAAGCTGCCGCCGCAGGCCCAGACCCTCATCGACGTGCACCGCCTGCGCGTGCTGAGCCAGCCCTACGGCGTGGTAAAGGTCGATGCCGCCCCGGGCGTCATCCACATCACCTTCAAGCCCCAGCCGCCCATCGACCCGATGCGCATCATCGAGCTGATCCAGAAGAACAAGCACATCAAGCTGGCAGGCAACGAGAAGCTGCGCATCGAGCGCGAACTGAAGGACCCCAAGGACCGCGCGCAGATGGTGCGGGACATACTGCGGTCGCTGGGGCAGCCGCAGGCGGCAACCGCCTGAATTTGCGTGTGGCGGGCCCATCTGGCACGATTCCCTGCAAAGGTGTTGTTGACATGACAAGCCCCGCTGCCCCGCGCCCACCCCAGCTCTCGCCCAAGCTGCCCCAGTTGGCGGCCCAGGGCTTCGCGCTGCGCCACAGCCGGCAGCCGCATTACGAGTTCGACTGGCATGTGCACGACTGCGCCATGCTGCTGTGGCCGCGCAAGGGCGCGCCGCGCAGCGCCTGGCAGCACGAGGGAGGGTCTGGCGACGGCACCGGTTTCGAGCAGATGCTGCTCACCCGCAGCCAGGCCATCCTGCTGCCCGTGGCCACGGCGCACCGCACCCAGTCCACCACGCAGCAACAGGAGCATGGAGAGCTGTACCTGGCACCCGAGATCGCGTGCACGCTGAACGGGCGCGGCGCCCTGCGGCTCGATGCGGCGGCCCTGTCCATGCTGGACGCGCTGCTGGCCCCCGCCCTCCACCCACGCGCCGCCGAGCCCCTGGTGCAGGCCGTGGTGCGGCAGATCACCCGCGCCCGCCCGCTGGAACTGGCGAGGCCCCGCTCACCGGCACGGCAGATGGCGGCACGCTTTGCCCAGGCGCTGGACTGGAACGAGCCCCTGCCCGGCATCGACGCCATCGCCTGCGAGCTGGGCACCTCCACCCGCCAGTTGCAGCGCGCCTGCCAGGACGAGTTCGGCCAGAGCCCCGTGGCGCTGCGCCGGCAGATGCTGGCCGCGCATGCGCGCCGGCTGCTGACCACCGGCCTGCCGCTGGCGCAGGTGAGCGTGCAATTGGGCTTTGCCACCAGCGGCCACCTCACGCGCCTGCTGAAAGCCGTAGCGCACTGACGCGCTTGCGGCGCCTGTCGCAAATCGGATCGCGACCTGTCGCATCCTGGTTGTCCGGATCGCCCGCCGGTTCCTAGCATGGGACCTCCTTCGTGATGGAGTTCGCCATGCCCGCCTCGCCCCCCGTTTCCCACCTCCGCAGGGCCGCCCTGCTCGCCCTGGCCAGCACCTGCGCGCCCTTGCTCGCGCAGACACCCGCCTGGCCCGCCAAACCCATCACCCTGGTCGTGCCCTTCCGGGCCGGTGGCGGCACCGACCTGGTGGCGCGCGCGCTGCAGCCGCGGCTGCAGAAGGAGCTGGGCCAGCCCCTGGTGATCGACAACCGCGCAGGCGCCGGCGGCACCCTGGGTTCGGCCCTGGTGGCCCGCGCCCCGGCGGACGGCTACACCGCCGGCGTGGCCACCACCAGCACCCATGCGGTCAGCGTGAGCGTGTACCCCAAGCTGCCGTTCGACCTGGCCAAGGACTTCGCCTACGCCGGCTTCATCGGCACCTCCCCCTATGTGCTGGCCACCACGGTCGCCCTGGGCAAGCCCGACACCAAGGCCCTGCTGGCCGCGCTCAAGGCCAGGCCCGAGGGCTTCAGCTTCGCGTCGGTGGGCGCGGGCACGGTCTCGCACCTGCTGGGCGAGCAGTTCAAAACCGTGGCCAAGGTGCCGCTGGTGCACATCCCCTACCGCGGGGCGGCGCCGGCCTACACCGACCTGATCTCGGGCCAGGTGCAGCTGATGTTCGACAACCCCGCCGGCCTGGTGCCCTACATCCGCGCGGGCCGCATCCACGCCGTGGCCACCACGGCGCCCAACGCACTGCTCACTGGCGTGCCCACCTTCCAGCAGCAGGGTATGCCGGGGTTCGACCAGTCGCTGTGGTACGGCATCGTCTTTCCCGCGCAGACACCCAAGGCCGTGGTGGAGCGCTTCAACCAAGCACTCAACAGCGTGCTCTCCGACCGCGCCGTGGCCGCCGAGTTGGCCGCGCTGGGCGTGAACGCCGCACCCGGCACGCCCGATGCGCTGCAAGCCGCCGTGGTGCGCGACACGGCCTATTGGGGCCGCATCGCCAAGACGGTAGGAGCCCGCGTTGACTGAGCACACCCTCCCCTTTCCCGCCTCGCTGCCTGCCGCCGGCCAGGTCGTCCTGATCCGCGTGTTCGTCAACGGCCCGGGCGGCGGCAACCCTGTGCCTCTGGTGGCCGATGCACGCGGCATGGACGCCGCTCAGATGCAGGACATCGCCCGCGCCCACGGGCACGAGTCGGCCTTCGTGCTGCCGGCCGATGCGCCCGGGGCCGACTGGCGCCTGCGCTTTTTCGTGCCGCACCACGAGATGGAGATGTGCGGCCACGCCACCGTGGGCACGCTGTGGGCGCTGCGCCGCTGGGGCCTGTGGACCTCGCCCACGGCCCGCGTGCAGACCCTGAGCGGCCTGGTGGACGTGGAGTGGGACGCGGCACGCCAGCGCGTGTGGATATCGCAGCCCGCCGTGCGCGAAGAGGTGCTGGACGCCAGCGCAGCCGCCCTGGTGGCCCGCACGCTGCACCTTGACGACGCCATGCCCCGGCCCACAACCAACGCCGCCACCAGCCGCGTGAAGACCCTGGTGCCCCTGCCCGATGTGGCCGCGCTGCAGGCCCTGGCGCCGGACTTCGCGGCCATGGAATCCACCTGCGACGCCATTGCCTCCACCGGCCTGTACCCCTATGCGCTGGCCACCGGCGGGCAGGTGGCGGCAGAGCCCACCGTGTTCGCGCGCCAGTTCCCGCGCAAGTCCGGCTACCCCGAAGACGCCGCCACCGGCATCGCCGCTGCCGCCCTGTGGGGCCACCTGGCCGCCGCCGGCACTATCGCCGTGGGCAGCCCCGCCCAGCCCGTGGTCTGCACCGTGCGCCAGGGCGATGCCATGGGCAGCCCCTCGGCCATCGCCGTGCGGCCGCGCTTCGATGCACAGGGCAACGTGGCAGGCTGCTGGCTCAGCGGCGAAGTGGTGGAGGGCATGGCATGAGCCCCGGCGCCTCGACATCACCCGAGCAGCGCCTGGCCGCCGCCGGCCTGGTGCTGCCACCGGCGCCCCAGCCGCGTGGCAGCTATGCACCCTGCCATGTGCACGAAGTGGCGCCAGGCCAGCGCTGGGTGGCCGTGAGCGGCCAGACCAGCCGCGTCGATGGCAAGCCCCTCTCGGGCATCTGCGAGGCCGACGCCGACCTGGAGCCAGCGCGCCACGCTGCACGCGTGGCCATGCTCAACGCCCTGGCGGCCCTGCGCACGGCCTGCGGTGGTGGGCTGGCCCGGGTGCAGCATGTCATGCGCCTGCGCGGCTTTGTGCGCTCGGGCGCCGGCTTTGGCGCGCACCCCCTCGTGCTCGATGCCGCCTCCGACGTGCTGGCCATCGCGTTTCCGCAGCATGCGCTGCCGGCACGCAGCGTCGTGGGCGTGGCCAGCCTGCCCGATGGGGTGTGGGTGGAGCTGGAGCTTGATGCACTGCTCTCACCTGCGACCAGCGGCTAGACATCATGGTCGCATGCAGGGCCTGTTCACACTATTTTCGAGGTCGCGAAGGCCCTGGGCAGAAGAAGGCCCATCTCCGGTACCGTGGATGGCGCACCTGAGTGTGCCGAGCCACATGCGCAAAGCAACTGCCGGGCAGGGAGCGCATGCAATCAGCGCTCCCAGGGCTGATCGACTGCGGCCTCGAACTCCTGCAGCGGGGCCGGCCGGCCATACAAATAGCCCTGGTAGCGGGCGCAGCCATGGCGCGCCAGCAGGTCGCGCTGCTCCACGGTTTCCACGCCTTCGGCGATCACCTGCAGGCCCAGCCCCTGTCCAAGCGCCACCACGGCACGCACGATGGAGGCATCGTTGGCGTTCGTGGCAATGTCGCGCACGAACGACTGGTCAATCTTGAGCTGGTCCAGCGGCATGCGCTGCAGGTAGCTGAGCGACGAGAACCCCGTGCCGAAGTCATCCAGCGAAAAGCTGATACCCAAGGCCCTGAGCGCCTGCATCTTGTCCACCACTTTATCCACGTCCGTGGCCAGAACGCTCTCTGTCAGCTCCAGCTTCAGGCGATGGGGATTGGCCCCCGTAGCGTCCAGCACGCTGCGCACGCTTTGCAGGTAGCCCGGGTCGCTGAACTCCCGGGCGCTCACATTCACAGCCAGCACCAGGTGGTTGCGCTTTGGATGTGCAGCCCACTGGCACAGGGTGCGGCAGGCAGTCTCCAGCACCCATCGGCCAATGGGCAGGACAAGGCCCGTCTCTTCCGCCAGCGGTATGAAACGGGCGGGAGAAACCATGCCCTGCACAGGATGATTCCAGCGCACCAACAGCTCCGCCCCCTGCAGGTTCGATGGCAGATGAACCTGGGGCTGGTAGAAAACCACCAACTGACCCGGGATGGCAGCCCTGAGATCCTGCTCGAACTGCACCCGTTCGTGCAGTGCTTCGCGCATGCTCCGGTCAAATATCGCCACCTGGCCCTTGCCGCGCTTCTTGGCCTCCAGCATGGCCAGTTCGGCGCCCTGCAGTACCTCGTCCGCCGAGGCAGCGTGGTCTCCCACCATGGCCACCCCGATCGAGGCCTGCGCCATGCAGGCACCGTCATCGAGGAGGAACGGCACGTCGAACTGCGACAGTGCGGCGGTCGCCATCGCTGCGGCGCGCCCCTGCGCCAAGCCGGTGCTGTGGCCCAGGCCTTGCAGCAGCACCAGGAATTCGTCCCCACCGATGCGCGCCAGAACGGCGCCTGCGCCCTCCAGTTGGCGCAGGCGGTCGGCCACGGCAACCAGCAGTTGGTCGCCCACCTCGTGCCCTCGGGTGTTGTTGAGCACCGTGAAATTGTCCAGATTGGCCAACAGCAACGCCCCAAAGGAATGGCGCTCGCGTGCGTGCCCAATGGCATCCTGCAACCGGGCCAGCAGCTCACTGCGGTTGAGCAGGCCCGTAAGCCGGTCATGGTGGGCCAGTTGGTCCATGGCAGCGCCCAGCACCAGGGTCTCGTCCACCGCCTTGCGGCGCAGCGGCTCCGGCCTCTGGATCGCATCGCGTGCATGGCCTCTGGCCGCGTCGGCCAGCTCTACAATGGGTCGCACCACGCGCCCCGCCACCAGCCAGGACAGCAGTGCAAACAACGCGGCCAGCAGCGCCGTGGTTGTCAGCATCAGCTTGCGCAGCTGGTAGATTGGCGCATGTGCGGTGTCGATGCCTTCGCGCACCACCACCGTCCAGCCCAGGCCATCGGCGGGAACGGATGCCACCACCTTCTGGGTCGCCACCAGATAGGCCGTGTCGGACTCCATGGCCCGCAGGGAGGCGCTTGGCAGCCTTTTGAGACGATTGGAACTCAGCAGCCATTCTCCCTTGCGATTGGCGATCAGCACTTCGACGGTGTTCTTCTTTCGGCGCTTGGTCACGGTGTCGGAGACCACCTTCTTCACCCAATCCCAGTGCAGGTGCCCAGCCAGCACACCCTGGGCGGTGCCCCGCGGGTCCAGCAGCGGGGCCGCCACATCGAGAAAGCGCAGCGGCTCCCCGTCGGGGCGCGGTGCCAGGTAGCGCGCCAGCAGCACGGCATCGTGCGGGTCGCCGACGAAGCCTCCGCGCAGGCCGGCTGCAAACCAGGGACGCAGCGAGACATCAGCGCCCTGCAGCAGCCCTCCAGAAGCAGCGATCACCTGCCCCCGCGCATCGGCCAGGCCGATCCAGGCGTAGGTGGGCTCGCGGGCATGGAGCTCGTCCATGGACTTGCGGACCGAATCCACATCGATGGCACTGCGGCCGGCGATCATGTCCGCCATCAGGGCCATCTCGCGCTGCCGGTTGTTCATGTCCTCGTTGAGCTCGTGGGCGATTTCGTCGGCCACGGCGTTCAGGGCTTCGCGCGCCGAGCTGCGCAGGCCGTCTTCCAGATGCCACTCCATGAACATCGTCAGCGCCAGCCCCACCACGATGCCCGAGCCGCCCATGACGGCCGAGAAGCGCGCCCGCACACTGCGGAACGGTGAAATCCGGTTCAGCAACCTGTTGATCATGAAGCCCCTCCACAGGGCAGATTCTGGCGGGCAACGGCGGGATTGATAAGCGCTTTGTTGCGCGGCGGGAGATTTCGGCGTCTGGAATTGACGCAGATCAAGCCTGCACGGCAAGGCAAGCTGCAAGCTGCAAACTGCCCGTGAAAATCGAGCATTGGCGTAAGAGCCGTATCAATGAAGAAGCCCTACGCCGCCAGCTTGCGCATGACGAGCTTCCACGCTCCCTGAGAAGGCACTGCGCAAAATGTGCTTGCCTGGGTCGCCGGCGAAATCCAGAATGAGAAACGCATGAACCCGAGCATCCTCATCGTTGATGACAATGCCGCCATGATCCAGGTCCTGTCCGGGATGCTGAAGGGCGTGGCACAACTGCGGTTTGCGACACGCGGCCAGGATGCGCTGGATCTGATGGCACGCTCCATACCGGATCTGGTGCTGTTGGACACCGAAATGCCCGGCATGGGAGGCTATGAGGTATGCGCCGCCATGAAAGCGGACCCCCGTCTTGCCGATATTCCCGTGATTTTTGTCACCAGCCACGGCGAAACCGAAGCCGAGGTCCGGGCGCTGGAGGCGGGTGCCGTCGACTTCATCACCAAGCCCGTGAACGCTGCATTGCTGCTCGCACGCGTGCGCACACAGTTGAGGATAAAAACCTTGACGGATGAGCTGCGCAATCTCGCAACCACCGACGGGCTGACCGGCGTGAGCAACCGCCGCCATTTCGACGAACTGCTGCAGCGCGAGTGGCAACGCTGCGCTCGCAGCGCTGTGCCCCTTTCCCTGTTGATGGTCGATGTGGACCATTTCAAACGCTACAACGACCACTATGGCCACCCTGCCGGCGACAGCTGCCTGAAGGCCGTGGCGCGGGCCCTGCTGTCCGTGGCGCAACGCCCCGGTGACCGCGTCGGAAGGCTGGGCGGGGAGGAGTTCGCCATCCTGCTGCCGGACACCGATGCGGCAGGTGCCATGGATCTGGCCGAACGCGCACTGCAGGCCGTGCGTGCGCTGCGCATGCCCCATGCGCAGTCAATCCACGCAGACCATGTGACCATCAGCGTGGGGGTGGCGACATACCAGGCGCAAGATGGGCCCCTGGGCGATGGCGCACCGCAAAAGCTCATCGGCCAGGCCGACAAGGCGCTTTACGCTGCCAAGAACGGCGGCCGAGATTGCTGGCGCGGTTTCGACCCAGAGGCCTGACAACCGTGGCTCCCGCCTCGCGCCACGCCAACCACAGCGGGACCCGCCTGGCAAGGCACTCGGTACTGCTGGCGCTCCTGGTGGCGTGCCTGACCCTGGTCGCGGCCGTGGTGGCCTACGACAAACGACTGCAGCAAAACCAGGCCACGCTGAGCCAGCGTTTTGAGCGGCTCAAGGGGCGTGTCATGGAGGAGATATCCGTGCGCATGCGCCAGTACGAGTACGGGCTGCGCGGCACCCGAGGGGCGGTGGTGGCGGCGGGGGATGACCTGGACCATGATGCCTTTCTGCGCTACAGCCAAAGCCGTGACTTTGATCGCGAGTTCCCGGGCGCTCGGGGCTTCGGGTACATCCACAGGGTTGCAAAAGAAGACGAGGCAGACTTCGTTCGCAGGGTGGGTGCCGAAGGCTGGACCGATTTCAGCATCCGCCAGTTCGAACCGCATGACGGCGACCGCTACATCATCCAGTACATCGAACCCCTGGGCCGCAACAGCCCGGTCGTGGGACTGGACATCGCTTCCGAGCCTTCGCGCCGCGCCACGGCTTTGACAGCCATGCGCACCGGCCAGGCCGCCCTGAGCGGTCCCATCACCCTGATCCAGGACGCGGGCACCCCCTCTAGCGGCTTACTGCTCATGCTGCCGGTCTACCGCTCCGGGGCCTCGACCGACACCCCGGAAGTCCGCGAGCGGGTGCTGCGCGGCTGGGTGTACGCACCGCTGCAGATGGACGAAGTCCTGCGCGGGCTGGATGTGGAGTCGGGGTATTTCCGGCTGCGCATTCGCGACCGGCAGGCACCCCAAAACCACTGGCTCTATGGCAGCCAGGCAGATACGCCGGCATGGCCAGAGTCCGACGCGCTCACCACCCTGCCATTGTTCGGCCGCGAGTGGGAGGTGGACATGCAGCCCACACCCGCCTTCGTGGCGTCCCTCGACCTTCCGCCGGAGAACCGCGAGGTGGTCATGGTGATCCTGCTGGGCATGGCAGCGGCGGCGCTGGCCATTGCCGTGCAGCACCTGATGCACCGGTCGCGCAGCCAGTCGCTGGAACAGGCCCGGCGGGCGGCGATCGTGCAGGGATCGGACGACGCCATCATCGTGCAGACCCTGCATGGCGTGATCACCGACTGGAACGACGGAGCCATGCGCCTCTTCGGCTACGAGGCAGGGGAGGTGCTGGGCCACACCGCGCAGGAACTCCTGGTGCCTGCCGGGCGCGAGGGCGAGGATGAGTCCATGCTGGCGATGGTGGCCCGGGGCCAGCGGGTCAAGGCCTACGAGACGTCGCGGCGCCACCGCGATGGCACGCTGATCGATGTCTCGGTGTCCGCCAGCCCCATCAAGGACAGCCATGGCCGCATCGTCGGCTTGGCCAAGACCCTGCGCGATGTGCGCGAAATGCGCGCCGCCGCGCTGCGGGTCATCGAGTTGAATGCCAGCCTGGAAGACCAGGTGCGCGAGCGCACGCGCGACCTGGAGTCCGCACGGCACGCGCTGCAGACGGTGCTGGATGCCATGCCCTCACAGATCGGCTACTGGGGCACGGACCAGCGCAACCGGGTTGCCAATCGGGCGTATGGCGAATGGTTCCACATGGACCCCGCCGCAGTGCCGGGCATGCACCTGCGCGACCTGATCGGCGATGACCTGTACGAAGTCTCCGCCCCCCACGTGCAGGCAGCGCTGCGGGGCGAGGCGCGCATGTTCGAGCAGAGCCGGCACGGCAGCGAGGGAGCTGCGCAACGCCATTCCCTGGTGCACTACCTGCCGGATACTGCCGATGGGCAGGTCAAGGGCTTCTACGCCTTCGTGCACGACGTGACGGAGCTCACCGAAAGCCGCCTGCAGTTGGCAGCGGTTCAGCGGGACAACGCGGCGCTGCTGGAAACGCTGAACCAGCACAGCATCGTGTCCGTGGCCGACCGCCAGGGCCGCATCGTGGACGTCAACGATGCGTTTTGCCGCATCTCCGGATTTGAACGCCATGAGCTCTTAGGGCAGAACCACCGCATCGTGAACTCGGGCACGCATGGCGCGGCATTCTGGGTCGACATGTGGCGCACCATCAGCGCGGGGCGCAGCTGGCGTGCCGAAGTGTGCAACCGCTCCAAGAGCGGTGCGCTGTACTGGGTGGACAGCGTTGTGGCGCCGTTCATTGATGCCCAGGGGCGGGTGGAAAAATATGTCTCGATACGGACAGACATCACCGACCGCAAACGCACCGAGATGCAACTGCAAAGCACGCTCACGCTGCTGCGCACGGTTCTGGAAGCCTCCACACAGGTCGCCATCGTGGCCACCGATGAAGAGGGTGTGGTGACCGTGTTCAACCGCGGGGCCGAACTGCTGCTGGGGGTTTCGGCCGACCAGGTCGTCGGCAGGGGAAACGCTGCAGACTTCGTGGAAGCCGGCGAACTTTCGCCGGAGGGCGGCCAGGCAGGAGCAGAGTTGGCTCCCGGGGATGACCTTTCACCCGAGGTTCGGATGGCCCTGATCCATACCGCCAGCCAGGACCCCTTGCGCCAGTGGCGCCTGGCGCGTTCCGACGGAGGCCGGGTGCCCGTGTCGCTGGCGATGACGCGCATGGCCGATGCGTCCGGCACATTCATCGGGTACCTGGGCATCGCCCATGACATAGGCACTCGGCTTGCGCAGGAGAAGTCGCTGCGCAACGCGATGCAGCAGGCGCGGGAGGCCAGCGACGCAAAAAGCCGCTTTCTGGCCAACATGAGCCACGAGATCCGAACGCCGATGAATGCGGTGATCGGTCTGTCCTATCTGCTGGCGCGCACCGCGCTCGACAGCGAACAGCAAGGCATGCTGCGGCAGCTGCAGGTTGCCGGCAAGGCCTTGCTGGCCGTCATCAACGATGTGCTCGACCTGTCCAAGATCGAAGCCGGCGAAGTGGTCCTGGAAAGCCTGCCGCTGGATATCGACCAGATGGTGCGCGAGGTGTCCGCGCTGGTGGAGCCACAGGCCCAGGCCAAGGGCATCGCCTACACAGTGGACGTCCAGGCGCCGCCAGCTTTCACACTGGAGGGTGACATCACGCGGCTGCGCCAGGTCCTGACCAACCTGCTGAGCAACGCGGTGAAGTTCACCGACCAGGGGGAAGTACGGCTCACGGTGCGCTTTGAGGAGCGGGCGGGCAGCACGATGGAGATACGCTTCCTGGTGAGCGACACCGGCATCGGCATCTCCGAGGAATCCAGGCAACGCCTGTTCGCGCCCTTCGTGCAGGCAGACACGTCCACCACCCGCCGCTTCGGGGGCACCGGGCTGGGCCTGTCCATCGTCAAACAGCTGGTGGAGCTGATGGCAGGGCGCGTAGAGTTGCGCAGTGAAATCGGCCGGGGCAGCCAGTTTTTGGTGACCGTGCCCCTGCACCGGTCCATGGGCGGCCAGCCAGCTGCTGCACCCGACGCGCCTCTTCCCGAGGGGCAGGGGCTGAGCGGGGTCTCGCTGCTGGTGGTGGACGACAACGAGGTGAACCAGGAAGTGGCCGCCCGCATCCTGACCAGCGAGGGCGCACACGTCAGCGTGGCAAGGCATGGGCAGGCCGCGCTGGATCTTCTCACCCAGGACCCGCACCGCTTCGATGCCGTGCTGATGGACGTGCACATGCCAGTGCTCGATGGCCTGGACGCCACCCGCCAGATACGCACCGCCCTCGGCCTGGCGCAATTGCCCATCATCGGCCTGACGGCAGGGGTCTCGTCTGCAGAACGCGAAGAGGCCCTGGTGGCCGGGATGAATGCCATTGTCGGCAAGCCATTCGATCCGCCGATGCTCGTCAAAACCATCCGCCGCAATCTGCGGGGCCAGGGCGATATCGCCAGCCAGCACCCGCAAGCGCCGGCCGCAGAGCCCCCCGCCGATTGGCCGAGCATCGAGGGCGTGTCTGCCCGGCTGGCGTTCTCGCGGCTCCAGGGCTCCGTCCCCCTGCTGTGGCAGATGCTGCGCCGGATATCGGACACACTGGACGCCGTCGGCACGCTGCTGGATGCGGAGACACCAGTGCCCGCTTCAGGCACGCAGCCGCCCGCCGCACCGCAATTGGTGGCGTTGCTGCACGACATCAAGGGCATGTCCGGCACCGTCGGGGCCGAACAGATGCACGCCCTGTCCGCGCAGGCGGAAGCATCGGCACGCGGCGGCCAGACCGCGGACATCGCTGCGCTGGCGGCAGCGATGCAGAAGATTGCAAAACGCTGGGCGCTGAAGCCCGATGGCGTTCCAGCGCCCCAACCTGCGGCAGCGCCCGCAACTGCCGAGCCTTTGGCACAAGATACCTGGGAACAGATCACGCAACTCAAGCACCTTCTGGCCACCCAGGACCTTGATGCACTCGACTGGGCCCGCCAGCTCGAACCGGCACTCGCCGCGCATTTGGGGGCCGACCACATGGCCGCCTTGCGGCGCCACATGGAGGAGCTCGATTTTGCCAGCGCCAGGACTGTGCTTGAACGCCTGGTACCGGCATCCGCAACACCGGGGCAGGCAGGCTGATCTGGCGGCCCGCGGGTCAACAACAGGACGGCGCCGAGCGGCCTCCAAGCCCAATTGACGGGGCGCAGCACCCCAGCAGGCAATGTGCGCTGGTACAGGACTTGCATGAAGATGCGCATGGCACACGCCCCCTTCATTCGCCAAGCCTCTGAGGAGCCAAGCACCATGCAACGCCGCAACTTGATTTCCACCTTCGCCTGCGCCCTGCTCGCACCGGGCCTTGCCAGCACCGCCCTTGCGCAAGCCGCAAGCTACCCCGACCGCCCCGTCAAGGTCATCGTGGCCCTGCCCGCCGGCGGCAGCGCCGACATGATCGCGCGCGTGGTCACGCAAAAGATGGCAGCCGAGCTGGGCCAGCCTTTCGTGGTGGACAACAAGGCCGGGGCTTCGGGCCAGATCGGCACGCCCCTGGTGTCGCGCGCCGCGCCCGATGGCTATACGCTGATGGTTTCGCCGGCCTCGTTCCTCACCACCAACAAGAGCATCTTCAAGACCCTGCCCTACGACCCCGAGGCCGACTTCGTTCCCGTCACCAAGTTCGTGAACCAGCCCATGGTGCTGGTGGTCAAGGACAAGCAGAAGTTTCCCACCGTGGCGGCCGTACTGGCCGCCGCCAAGGCCGCGCCCGGCAAGCTGACCTATGCCTCATCGGGCGACGGCAGCCCGCAGCACCTGGCGGGGCTGATGTTCACCACCCGCACCAGGACCGAGCTGCTGCACGTGCCCTACAAGGGCGGCGCCCCGGCCATCAACGACGCCCTGGCCGGCACGGTGGACATGCTGTTCGCCGTGCTGCCCGAGGCGTTGCCGCACATCCAGTCGGGCAAGCTGCACGCACTGGGGCTGATGGCGCCCCAGCGCGTTTCCACCCTGGCCCAGACCCCCACCATGGTGGAAGCCGGCGCGCCCGAGATGAACCTGTCGGCCTGGGTCGGCCTGCTCGCCCCGGCCAAGACACCCCAGCCCATCATCGACCGGCTGCAGCGCGCCGCGCATGCCGCCCTGGCCGACCCCGAGACCAAGGCCAAGCTGGCGGCCAGCGGCATGGAGGTGGCGCCCGGCACCAGCCAGCAGCTCAAGGACGCGATCACGCAGGAAATCAAGGTCCATGCGGAGCTGGTGAAGGCGGCGGGGCTGGCGCCGCAGTAGCGCCATCCCCGGGTTTCGCGCACGCCTCAGCTCCAGCCCCACGGCGAAGCACCAGCACCACCACGGCGATGGAAGCCACATAGGTGCCGCCCAGAAAGACGAGCGCGCCAAGGCTCTGCGGGCCCTTCCCCAGACCATGCGCGATGCTCGAAAAATCCCACAGGGCGTGCAACGCCATCGCCACCCACAGGTTGCCGGTGAGCCGGCGCACGAGGTACAGCCCCGTGCCCGCGCAGAAGGCCAGAACGACCTGCACCAGGGCTGCCGCACCCACACCGAAGAAGGCGTTGGTGGCGTGCAGCAGGCCAAACAGCGCGCTCGACCAGAACCACACCCAGGCCTCGGACCGCAGTGAATGGCGCAGGCCCACCAGCAGGATGCCGCGGTGGACCATCTCTTCGCAGAACCCCACCAGCAGCATGGCGGCGGCCAGCACCAGCACGTGTTCGATGCCGATGGCGGCCCAGACGGTGCTGTACAGGTTCATGCCGATGAACCCGAGCATGGGCACCAGCACTGCGGCCAGGTACAGGGGCTGGCGCAGCGCTGGTTCGCGGGTCGCCAGCGACCACCACCCCGCCAGCGCATTGAAAGCGCACAGCACCATGGCCGCAATACCCAGCGGCACGATGATGCCGCGCAGCAGGTTCGCCTGCGCACCCAGCGCCGCGTAGTCGATGTTCAGGTAAGTCCATGCAGCGAAGACCCAGCCCATGTAGGCAAGGTACACGCCCAGACCGATCCACCAACGGGGTTGAATGCGCATGACGCCCTCGTTTCAGAAGTTGGCGACCAAAGCCACGACCACCAGCACACAGGTGCAGGCCCACACCAGCACACCGAGCGCCATGGCCAGCGCGGCCAGCCGGCCGATGCCGAGCCGGGCCCGGAACCAGGCTGCCTGCACGCCCACCAACCACACGAATGCCAGTGCGCAGGCGATGGCACCAGCCATCGCGTGGGCCGGGCCAGGCATCTGTGTGGCAATGAGGCCCAGTGACACCACCAGCGCGAACGGCGATGTCAGGTAGCACAGGGCAAAAAAGGGCTGCCGCAACGCGCTGCGGGATGCCGCCTGGCGGCGCTTGCGCAACAGCAGCACGGCCGCCGTCAGGGGGATCAGGCTGAACAGCAGGCTGCGAAAGATGAGCAGGTTCTGCGGCGAATCGAGAATGGCCTTGGCCAGGGGCGCCGCACCCTGCGCCTGCGGAACATGCAGTGCCAGCCCCACTGCATTGGCAAGAAAAAGGGTGATCAGCAGCAACAGTGGCGGGCTCACCGCGTCATCGTAGGCAAGGGGCTTGTCTGCGGCCTCTTCCTGCTCGGCATAGGCCATGGCCTGCAGTGGCTGGAAGACAATCCGCAGCAGCGTTCGGGGGTAGAAGAACAGCAGCGCGATCGCCTCGAAGACGAACTCCTCCAGGCTGCGCAGCAACTTCACCAGATCCATGGCGTCCCCTGCCCGGCGTTGCACCGGCTGCACATCAACACGGCCCCGGCATGCCCGCAGGCACGCTCCCGTGCAGCCCTGTCGGCCAGATATTGGCTCCCGATGGATTCCATACGCTGTGGCCTCTGCGAGGCACGAAGTGGGTGGATGGCTGCCATCGTATCAGCGGCTGCCAGCGGCCCCGGGAGCGAGCCCCTGGTTTGCGGCGCAGCCCAAGGTAGTCGATAGCTTCATTTGTATGTCGGCTTGACTTGGGGTGTGCTCACAGCGCTGGGCAAGCCACACCGCAGCTCAAGGTGCCCTGCAGGCGGCGCGGAAGCGCTCAACGGGCTCGCGCCGGCACGCGAAGTGCTTGCCCTGGGCGATGTGGAGACATCGATCACCTGAAGCGCCACGCCCTGCTGCGGGCGCTTGAAGCCGGTGAGGGAGACGCCCTCAATGCCCCCCGAACCGCCCCACCTGCGCAAGCCCGCCCGCAAGGCTCCACAGGGTGATGCACCACCCGTCGCAGCCCTCGCTGACCACCAGCCCTGGCAGGTCGGTGGCTTGGTCGATATCGGCAAAGCTGACGGGCTTGCCGGGTACTTCGCCAAGGTACGACACGCCATTGCCCTTCTTCGCGAACACATGGTGCCTGCGCGCATGGTAGAAAGCGGTGCGATCCTCCACCACCCGCCCGGGCACGATGATGGCCAGGGTTGGGCTGCCAGGCTGGCTCACCACCGATGCCGTGGCGAGCTTCAGTTGCCGCTGCACCGCGCCAAACCGCTTGGAGTCTGAGCGCAGCAGCGCCGCAATGGCCTGCACCTCCGGCGCAGAGATACGGCGCGTGGCCCACCGGGTGGTGCGCACAGGCGCCATGGAAAACAGCCCGAACTGCCGCGTATCCGATTGGGGCGATTCGCCCTGCACCGTGGCTTCGGCCGAATCCCATTGCTCCTGCCCCGAAGCGTTCTTGGGCACATCCATCTTGCACTGGTACTTCACGCCGGTCTGGATGGAAAAGACACCACGGCCCGCATTGCAGTGGCGCGCCAGCGTTCGGACATGGGCGGGGTCGTCGAACTGCACCACCACCGGTCCATCATCGGGCGACAGCCACGCGAAGAAAAGGCCGGGGCGCGCGCTGTGGCTTTCCTTGGCCTCACCGGCAACCGATGGCGCGACGACGGCCAGGCCAAGAATGAGCGCCGGGATTCCCCGCTGAAGCACCCGCATGCTGTTTTCCCCCGCAATGGATCTCGCAAAGCCAGCAGGATAAGCGCAACGCTGTGGCCACGGCCAGAACAAGCTGAGGCAGCCTGTGCATCCCCACCCATCCTTCGGCGAGAATCAGCACCCAAGTCTGCCCGCCCCTCTGCCCCTGCCTGCCTCGTCGTGTGCCGTCCATCCAAATGAAGGGTTTCATCCTCACACGCCACTGGCGGGACACACCGGCGGGCACCGAAATCGAATACTGGCTGGCGACGGACGCCGGCCCGTTGAAGGTGCTGCTGACCGGCCAGACCTCGGTGGCCTTCGTCGAAGCGCGGCACCAGGGCACGGTGGACGCGCAGCTCGTGGCCCTGCCCGGTGTGGAACTGCGCCCGCTCGACCTCAAGAGCTTTCAGCAGCAGCCCGTGATCGGGGTCTACGCCAGGCACTATCGCCAGCTGGGGCGGCTGGCCCACTCGCTGCAGCAGTTGGGCATCTCGCTGCTTGAAGCCGATGTGCGCCCGCACGAGCGCTACCTGATGGAGCGCTTCATCACCGCCGGCGTGCTGGTGGAAGGCGGGCGCAGCGAGGGCAACGGCGCCCGCGTGGACTGCCGGCTGCTGCCCGCGCCCGACTACCGGCCGGCGCTGAAAGTAGTTTCGCTGGACATCGAGACCAGCCAGCACCAGGACCTGTACTCGATTGCGCTCGACGGCATGCCCGAGCGCGTGGTGTACATGCTGGGCGATGCCCCGGCCGAGCCGCAGGAGCCCCCGGGCTTTGCACTGGTCTACTGCGCCACACGCCAGGCCATGATCGAGCAGCTCAACGGCTGGTTCGCGCGCAATGACCCGGACGTGGTCATCGGCTGGAACGTGATCCAGTTCGACCTGCGCGTGCTGCAAAAGACGGCGGACGACTGCGCCACGCCCCTGCTGCTGGGCCGCGAGGGCCGGCCCATTGCCTGGCGCACGCACCCTGGCAAGCAGGGCTACCTCTTCGCGCCCATGCCCGGGCGGGTGGTAATCGACGGCATCGAGGCGCTGCGGGCCGCGGTGTGGAGCTTTGCTTCATTCAGCCTGGAGAACGTTTCGCAGCAGTTGCTTGGCGAGGGCAAGGAGATCGGCGACGAGTACGACAAGATGGCCGAGATCGAGCGGCGCTACCAGCACGACAAGCCCGCGCTGGCCACCTACAACATCCGCGACTGCGAACTGGTGTTGCGCATCTTCGACAAGGCCCGGCTGCTGCAGTTCGCGATGGAGCGCGCGCACACCACCGGCCTGCAGATGGACCACTTCGGCGGCTCCATCGCCGCGTTCAGCCACCACTACCTGCCGCGCATGCACCGCCTGGGCTACGTGGCCCCGAATGTGGGCGAGGTCCAGGGCCGGTCATCCCCCGGCGGCTATGTCATGGATTCGAAGCCCGGCTTCTACGACTCGGTGGTGGTGCTCGACTACAAGAGCCTGTACCCCTCGATCATCCGCACCTTCCTGGTCGACCCGGTGGGCTACGTGGAAGGCCTGCACGCCAGCGACGCGGCGCCGCTCATCAAGGGCCCGCTGGGCACGCGCTTCTCGCGCGAGCGGCATTGCCTGCCCGAGATCGTCACCACCCTCTGGCGCGCACGCGACGAGGCCAAGCGCGCGAAGAACGAGCCCCTGTCGCAGGCGCTCAAGCTGGTGATGAACTCCTTTGCCGGGGTGCTGGGTGCGACGGAATGCCGCTTCTTCAACCCGCAGGTGATTTCCGCGATCACCCTGCGCGGCCATGCCATGGTGAAAGCCACGCGCGAGTTCGTGGAGGAGCGCGGCTATGAAGCCATCTACGGCGACACCGATTCGATCTTCATCTGGCTCAAGCGCACCCACACCAACGAAGAGGCCCACGCCGTGGCCGCCGGGCTGGTCCGGGACATCAATGCCTGGTGGACACGCACCCTGCGCGAGGAGCAAGACCTCGACAACCACCTCGAGATCGAGTTCGACACGCACTACAAGAAGTTCTTCATGCCCACCATCCGCGGCTCGGACGTGGGCAGCAAGAAGCGCTACGCCGGCCTGAGCGTGGACGTGGAGGGCAAGGAGGAAATGGTCTACCGCGGCCTGGAGATGGCGCGCAGCGACTGGACGCCCCTGGCCCGGCAGTTCCAGGAGGGGCTGCTCTCGCGCGTCTTCCAGGGCGCGCCCTACCGGGACTTCGTGGCCGACTACGCCCAGGCCACGCTGGCCGGGCACAAGGACGAGCTGCTCGTCTACCGCAAGCGCCTGCGCCACCGCCTGGACGCCTACGTGGCCAACGTACCGCCGCAGGTGCGAGCCGCCCGCATGGCCGACGACTACAACACCCGCGTGGGCCGCCCCCAGCAGTACCAGAATGGCGGCTGGATCCGCTACGTGATGGCGCTGAACGGGCCCGAACCGCTGGAGACACGCCAGTCCCCCATCGACTACGGGCACTACCTGGACAAGCAGTTGCAGCCGATTGCGGATGCCATTTTGCAGCCGCTGGGCGAGAGTTTTGCCAGCCTGACCTCGGCCCAGCAGGACCTTTTCTAGGCCGACGCGTTCACATGCTGGCCCGCCTGGGCCAACTGCAAACGCCACCGCCATTCGCGTGCCGCCAAGCCGCCCACGAAAGCCGCCTCCAGCACCAGGTGCCCCAGCCCGAGCCAGTTAGCGCTGCCTGCAAAGTGCACGGCCATGGCCACGCAGGCCAGCGCCCATGCCCCGTTGGCCACCACCAGCAGGATGATGAGCGCAAGCGGCCTGCGCCGGCGCAATGCCAGCGAGAAGGAGTAGCTGCCGTAGGCCAGGTTGGCGATGGCGATGAACACGAGCCAATCCGGCGGCAATCCGTAAAGACGCGCCAGCCAGGGCCACAGCAGCATCACCGCGCCACCAGCCAGGGCCGCAGCGGTGCAGTCGATCCACAGCAGGTGCTTTGCAACCGCCGGGGGCGGCCAGCGGCTCATCCCGCCATCCATGCCGGCTTCCACGCCGCATGGAAACCGAAGGGCACCACCTGCGGCAGGTGCAGCGTGGCCAGGCAGCGCATGCTGGCCGGGTCGATCACACCGACCACCGTGCCCGCGTCGCCCTCGGCCAGCGTGGGCACCAGCAGCACGCCGTCGTCCTCGGCGGTGGAGCCTGGGCGGTCCACGAACAGCGGCTCCATCTGCACGGCAGCTTCGCGCTGCCAGGTGCCGGCAATGCGCCCGCCGTCCAGGTCCAGCTTCACCGTGCGGTCGAACATGGGGGCCTGGCCTGCGGGGTCGAAGCCCGCAAACCAGGCATGGCGCGACTGCTTCTTGCCCCAGTAGGCGCCATGCACCGAAGGCAGCTCCACGCTGGCACCGTCCACCAGGGGCCGCGGCTGTGCGTCGCTGCGGCCGGGCTCCAGCCGGTAGCGCTGCACGCGGTGCTGCACGCCCACGGGCTGGCCCGCGCGCAGACGCTCCATCCGCAGCGCGGCAAAAATCTCGGGGCCATCGGTGGTGCACAGGTCCAGCACCAGCGTGGCCGGGGTACGGCCATCGGGGCTGGGCTCGTCCCAGGCCTGCACGGCATGGAAGCCAGTCATGGCCGGCACGGCCCAGCTGCGCACGCTGCCATCGGTGAGCGAGATGGCATCGATGCGCGATCCCGCCTCGCCCTTCCAGGCAAAGCTGTCGATGAAGCCCTTGCCCGAGAATGCCAGCTTGAGCGCATTGAGCCGCATCGCCGGCTGCCACACGATGGCGTGCGTGGGCGTCATCGCAAACGCATGCAGATACCCGGCCTGGCGCACGGACCAGCGCGCCACCACCTCGCGCGTGCGGCTGCCCGCCACGATCTTGAACAGCTTGTAGGTGCACTTGGGCCCGAGCTCCAGGCCCACGTTCCAGTAGGTGCCCTGCGCATCGGTCATGCCATGGGCCGACATCACGTGGATGACCTCGCGGTCGTCGTACACGATGCGCCCCGTGGTGGCCAGCGTGTCGGGGTCGAAGCTGGTGAGCAGCGGCGTCTCGGTCTGCGCCACCCACTGCGAGCCGATGCGCGCCATCACCACCGCCCCGTTGTCCGTCACATTCGGATGGCGCAGGTGGCGCATGCGCGTGAAGAAGCCCGCCGGATCTGCCGTGCCGAAGGCCGCCCGCGCCGGCTTGCGCGCCGCCAGGCTCTCGCGCAGGTCATCGGTCTGCAGGTAGCGGCTGCGGTAGCTGGCGCTGGCCCCGCCTACCTCCCCCGGCGCCAGCCGCACCCGGTGCAGCATGGCCAGGCCATCGAACCAGTGCGCGTAGCTGCCATGCGGCAGATCCCACAGCGCCGGGCCATTGAGCAGCAGGCTGCCGCCGAGCATCCAGGAGGGGACCTGGCCTCGCACCTCGACCGGGGTGTCGGGGAGCTCGCGGGCGGTGGATTGGAGGCCGCGCAGGCGGGTCATGGGGAGGGACTGCATCGGGGATGCGGTCTGGCTGGAGAGCATCATGGGCACTGGTTGAACTGGTTTTATGCGTCCATCATGGGTCAACCCCAGCGAAGGCCGCAGTGAAATTTAACCGGACTGGTTTGACAGATGCCGGCCTTGAACGCCGAGAAGAGGCTGCACAAAAGGGCCCCACAGACCACTGAACCCAAGGATGTTGTGGCCGTCCTGCCCTGCCTCTGTGGCAAGCACACGAAAACTTCCTTGGCCGCCCGCAGCCAAGAAGGCCCCAAAATTCTTGCGGCTGTGGACCAGGCCATAAAACGGGTCATTGTCCGCGTACAGCCAGAGCGTGGGTCCCGTGAAACCAGCGCCCCTCATGGCAAGCCCGCCGTTGATCTCGTCGGCCGTGGCCTGCTCATCCACCCAGCCACCGACGAAGTTGAGGACGCCTTGGAACATACCAGGCCGGGCGCCCGCAGCGGCCAGCGCCAGAAAACCGCCGCGGGAGTGGCCGCCGGTCAGCAACCGATCATGGTCCACATCGGGCCGCTCCAGAAGGTGCGCCACGGCACATTCCACGTCGTGCAGGGCGTGCTCGAAGCCTTCCAATGCGCACTCTGGCCGATGGGAATATCCCGAGCCATCGGGCTCAAGGCCCTCGGCATACACTCCGCCGGACTTGCCACGTCCCCGGCGCTGGGGAAACACCACCATCCAGCCCCGGTCGTTGAAGAACCTGGCGAGGGCCGGGCTGGTCACCGTGCTGGTGAACACAACCGAATCATTACCCATGCCTGTGGAGCCGTGGTGAAAGAGCAGCGTAGGGAAAGGTCCGTGCCCCGGGGGCTTGTAGGTCACCATCTCCAGGCAGATGGCTCGCCCTTCCTGGTCCAGCGCCCCGGTGGGCAGGTACTCGCTCACTCTGTGCCCACCTGCGTACTGCTGCGTGAGTACCCCGGCCATGCGGCCTACTGCATCGCGCCAGAGAAGCTCCACCACATCCGGGTTCCGCATCCTGAAGCGGACGAATGCGCCATCTTGGAGGTTCGCCTGGAGTTCGCCTTCATACCAGTCAGCCACTACCCGTTCGCTCTGCGGACCTCTGCGCGCCGAGGCGCGTGCGCACACGACGATCGCGCCATCTGCAGACACCTTCTCGACGATCAGCTTCACGTCGCTTGTGCGCCCCTGGTCAGCCCATCCCGACCAGGCACCGCACCATGCGGTGATGGAGACCGGCAGACCGGGCGGTGGAGACTCGATGCACACATCAGGCGGCACGATGGCAGGCACCGTGCTCTCGGACGGCTCCGGTTCGAGCGAGGCCATGTAGGCTGGCCATGCCGTCGCCACGCGTTCGTGTTGGAGGCTGGAAGTCGTCACAGAGGTTGTCACTCCGCCCGCCCCCGCACCTGCCCCTTGAACCCCCAGTTGTTCTCCAACCCCAAATTCACCGCCTTGCCGCCGTCCTCGAACTTGAGCGTGACCACCGTGACCTCCCCATCCGCCACCGAGCGCGAGATCAACTGAAACGTCTGCGCATCGAGCCAGTGGCCCTTGACGGCGATGACGGCGTTGGGGCCTTGCGGGGCGGTGCGGTACTTGCCATCCAGCCCCAGCGGGCCGGTGACCGGCTCGCGCGGCACATCGGGGCGGCTGGGGTCAAAGCTGGCCTCGTAGCGCGGGCTCGCGGGGGTGAAGTCCAGCACCAGGCGCTGCAGGCCCAGGGCGTTGCGCTCCAGCAGCCAGGCCTTGCGCGACACGGTGGCGGCCAGCTCGGGCGTGGGGCCCACGGGGTTGGGGCTGGGCTTGTCCACCCCGGCGTCGCGGATGCGGGCGGCGAGCTGGTCTTGCGCGGCGGCATCGGCCGGCAAGGGCTCGCGGGAGCGCACGGCGGCGGTGACGTGGTCGATGAACGCGGGCAGCGGGTAGTTGCGCCGGCCCGTGACGGCGACCACCACGTCGATGTCGGGCAGCACCACGATGAGCTGGCGGTTGAAGCCGGCCGTGAAGTAGGCGCGTTTGGACGGAATGCTCCACCAGCCGTTGGCGTATTTGAAGGCGGGTGCAGCGCTGCCAAAGCCCATGTCCACCACCGGATTGAACACTTGCTCCACCCAGGCGGCGGGCAGCAGTTGGCGGCCGTTCCACTGGCCCCGGCGCAGGTACAGGTAGCCGATGCGCGCCATGTCGCGCGGGTGCAGGTACAGGCCCCAGCCGCCGACTTCCAGGCCCTGCGGGTCCTTCTTCCAGCGCACGTCGGTGATGCCCAGGGGGCCGAACAGGCGCTTTTGCGCATAGGACAGGGTGCTGCCGCCGGTCTTTTGCGCCACGATGGCCGAGAGCAGGTGGGTGTTGCCGCTGTTGTAGTTGAAGCCCGCGCCGGGCGCCTGGGCCATGGGGCGGTCGAGCACAAAGCCCTGCCAGTCGCGCGCGCGGCCCAACTGCAGCATGGTCTCGGGCACGGCGTCGCTGAGCGGCTCGATCCAGTGCAGACCCGAGGTCATGTCGAGCAGATGGCCCAAGGCCATGGCCTTCTTGGCTGCGTCCACATTGGCGACCTTGCGGTCGGCAAAGAATTCGAGCACGGGTGCATCGCGCGAGGCGATCAGCCCGTCCTGGATGGCCATGCCGGTGAGCGTGGCGACGACTCCCTTGGTGGTGGAGTTGACGGCGTGCTTGAGCCCTTCGCGGTAAGGGGCGTAGAAGGCCTCGGCGACCAGGCTGCCGTGGCGGGTGACGAGCAGGCTGTCCATGCCCTGCGCGGCGCCAAAGTCGACGAGCTTGGCCAGCGCCGCAGAGTCCATGCCCTGCGCCTCGGGCGTGCTCTCGGCCCAGTCGTCACCGGGCCAGAGGGTGGTGGACGGCGCGGTCGCCGATGATGCAGCCGATGCGGTGGGCGCCGCGGCGTCCTGCTGCGCCCCTGCCGTGAACGGTGCGGCGGCGCTGGCCAGCAGCACGGCCGTGGCCTGCCGGCGGTTGATCGCTGCGGCTGCTGCCGATTTACCCGTCGCCTTGTCGTGCCTGTGCATTGCCATCGCCAGCCTCCCTTTGCGCATGTTGTGCTGGAATCATATGCGGGCGGCTACGCTTGCCTGGGCCCCCTTTTGGGGGACTGTTGGCGTTTGCCCACGGCGGGCAGCGGTGGTGGCACCAGGCCTTCGCACGCTGCGCGCAGCCACACCAGCACGGTGTGGAAGACATCGCCATCGTCCACGGCCGCGCGCGGCGCCATGAGCTGGTAGCAGCTGCCATCGGCCACAAAGCCGCGCGGCGCGCACAGCACACCGCTGGCAAGGTCGTCGGCCACCAGGGCCAGGGGGCCGATGGCCACGCCGGCACCGGCCACGGCGGCCTGCAGGCTTTGGTAGAAATGCTCGAAGCGGATGGCGCGCGTGGGCTGCAGCGGTGTGCCGGCCAGCGCGGACCAGCTCTCCCATGCGTCCGGCCGGGTGGCGGTGTGCAGCAGCACGCCCTGCAGGGCAGCGCCTTGCTGCGGCCCGAGGGCGGCGGCCACATCGGGGCGGCACACAGGGCCGATGTGCTCGTGCACAAAGGGCTCGGCCAGCACGCCATCGTCCAGTGCAAAGTCGTTGCGGCGAATGGCCAGGTCGATGCCGTCGCGCTCGAAGTGCACCACGCCGCCGGCCGAGACCAGGCGCAGCTCGCGCTCGCCGCCAATGGCCGCCTGCAAATGAGCCAAACGTGGGATGAGCCACCGGATCAGCAAGGTGGGCTCGCACGACAGCACCAGCGGCCGGCCCGGCCCCGCCGTGCGGCGTGCCCGCGCCAGGGCGGCGCGCAGGCGGTCGAGCGTCGCGGCCACGTCATCGGCCAGCACCTGGGCCGTGGGCGTGGCCACTACCGCGCGGCTGCTGCGCTGGAACAGCGCAAAGCCGAGCTCACCTTCCAGCTCGCGCACGGCGCGGCTCACGGCGCCATCGGTCACATGCAATTCGCGCGCAGCGCGCCAGACGCTGCCATGGCGCACCGTGGCCTCGAAAGCGCGCAGGGCGGACAGCGGGGGCAGGCGGGTGTCTGGCGGCATGGTTGAAGGCTTGATTGAGTTCTGCTCAATCATGCCTGAGATCAAATCGGTTTTCTTCATCCCACGAAAAGAGCACAGTCACTGCTTCTGATTGACTGGTATGCAAACGATGATGAGAACTGCAGCGAATGGTGCCCTCCCCCTGGCCATCACCATGGGCGACCCGGCCGGCATAGGCCCCGAGATCATTGCCAAGTGGGCGGCGGCACGCCCCAAGGGGGCTGCGCCGTATGTGGTGCTAGGCGACGCCGGCGCGCTGCAACGGGCGCTGGCACTGGTGGGCGCGCCCTTGCAGGTGCGGCCCATGGGCGACCGATTGGAGGACCTGAACGAAGCCTTGCAGCAAGGCGCCCTGCCCCTGCTGCAGGCCTGCGCGCCACTGCCTGACGATCTGCCCATGGGCCGGGTGGATGCGCGCGCCGGGGCCGCCGCCCACGCCTGCGTGCAGCGCGCCATTGACCTGGCACTGGCGGGCCGGGTGGCCGGCATCGTGACCGCGCCGTTGCACAAGGAGGCGCTGCGCGCCGCCGGTGTGCTGCACCCCGGCCATACCGAGATGCTGGCCGAGCGCGCGGGTACCACCGACTTCGCGATGGTGCTGGCCAATGGCGAGCTGCGGGTGCTGCTGGTCTCCATCCATCTGGCGCTGCGCGACGCGGTTGCCGCGGTGACGCCGGAGAGCGAGCTGCGCGCCATCCGCCTGGCGCACCGTGCCTGCCTGGGCTTTGGCATTGCACAGCCGCGCGTGGCGGTGGCAGGGCTCAACCCGCATGCGGGCGAGGGCGGGCTGTTCGGCCATGAAGACCGGGACATCATCGCCCCGGCCATCGCCGCGGCGCACGCCGAAGGCATCGACGCCACGGGCCCCTGGCCGGGGGACACGGTGTTCATGCGCGCGCGCCAGGGTGCGTTCGACATCGTGGTGGCGCAATACCACGACCAGGGCCTGATCCCCGTGAAGTACCTGGGTGTGGACCAGGGCGTGAACATCACCGTGGGCCTGCCGTTCGTGCGCACCTCGGTGGACCATGGCACGGCCTTCGACATCGCGGGCACGGGCCGGGCCGATGCGTCAAGCCTGGCACATGCGGTAGAGCAGGCGGCCGCCATGGCGGCGGCGCAGGTGCCGCCCGCGCTACCGGACTTCATCTTCATGCTGACCCGGCACGACCGCACCATTGCCGACGCGCTGGAGCAACTGCCCGCCGTTCTGGCTGCGGGGGTGCGGCACATCGGATTCAAGGACATCGGCCTGCCCTGGCCCGAGCTGCAGCACCTGGCCGATGCCATCCACGCGGGCGGCGCGCAAAGCTACCTGGAGGTGGTGAGCCAGGACGTGGCCAGCGAGCTCGCATCGGCCCGCGCCGCCGTGGCGCTGGGGGTGGACGTGCTGATGGGCGGCACGCGGCCCGAGGCGGTGCTGCCGCTGCTGCACGGCCGCCCCATCCGCTACTACCCGTTTGCCGGGCAGGTCACGGGCCACCCGAGCGTACTGCAGGGCAGCGTGCAGGACATCGTGGCCAGCGCGCGCCGCATTGCGGCGATGCCCGGGGTGCATGGGCTGGACTTGCTGGCCTACCGGTTTGCGGGCGATGCGGGCCAGGTGCCGGCGCTTATCCAGCAGGTCTGCGCAGCGGTTGGCAAGCCCGTGGTGGTCGCCGGCTCCATCGACCGCGCCGAGCGTGTCGCGGTTGTGGCCGCGGGCGGTGCTGCGGGGTTCACGGTGGGCACGGCGGCGCTCGATGGGACGTTTGAGACCAAAGAGCCGGGGCTGGGCGCCCAGCTGCTTGCCATCCAGCGGCTTCAGCTCACTCGGCCCCCGACTGCAAGCGCCCCAGCAACCGCGCCAGCGCTTCCTTGACCGCATCGAGCTCTCCCGGCCCTACCAGGGCCGCCCACTGCGCCTCGGTGCGGCTGCCCGCGGCCATGGCCAGCGGCCGGATCTGCTGGCCCCGCGCGGTGAGGAACACCAGGCGCGAGCGCTTGTCCGTGGGGCTGGGGCGGCGCTCCACATAGCCGAGCTTTTCCAGCTCGTCCACCGTCTGCGCCATCGACTGCTTGCGCACGCGCGCCAACTGCGTGAGCTCGCTCACGGGCATGCCTTCGGGCGGGACAAAGGTGAACACGCTGGCATGCGCCGCGCGCACGTCGCCAAAGCCGGCCTCGGCCAGGGCATCGTCCACCGCGCCGGAGAACTGCTGGTGCAGCAGGCGCAGCAGCACGCCCAGGGAGCCGGGTGTGCTGGCGGCGGCCGTGGTGGAAGTGGTCGATGGGTTCATGGCTAATTTGACAGGTACCTGTCCATTTCACTAAACTAGACAGGTACCTTACCATTTTTGAAAGTCGCCTCATGCCCGCCATTTCCGTTCTCGACTCGCAGATCCACTACGAAGACACCGGCACCCCAGGGGCCGGGCCGGCCTGGGTGTTTCTGCATGGCAACCCCGTCTCGTCTTACCTGTGGCGCAAGGTGCTGCCCCGTGTGCAGGGGCTGGGCCGCGGCCTTGCACCGGACCTGATCGGCATGGGGCGCTCGGGCAAGCCCGACATCGCCTACAGCTACGACGACCATGCGCGCTACCTCGCGGCCTGGTTCGATGCGATGGACCTGCAGGATGTCGTGCTCGTGGGCATCGACTGGGGTGCGTCCCTCGCCTTCGACTGGGCGCGCACGCATGCGCACCGGGTGCGCGGCATCGCGTTCATGGAGACCATCGTCAAGCCCATGGCCTGGGCGGACTTCCCCGCAGCGGCACGGCCACGCTTCGAGGCGTTTCGCACGCCGGGGCTGGGCGAGCGGCTGGTCATCGAAGAGAACCAGTTCCTCGCAGGCTCGCTCACCGCCACGGTGCTCACGCCGTTGGCGGCGGCCGACCGTGCGGTGTACGAGGCACCGTATGCCACGCCTGAAAGCCGGCGTCCGCTGCTGGCCTGGCCGCGTGCCATGCCCATCGAAGCGTCGCCCGCCGACGTGGTGGCGCGCGTCGAGGCCTATGGCGACTGGCTGGGCAGGTCCGGTGATGTACCGAAGCTGCTGCTCACCTTCACTGGATCGCCCACGCTGATGATTGGCCCGGCCATGGAGGCCTGGTGCCGCGCCAACATCGCAAGCCTTACGGTGCGGGACTGCGGCGCTGCAGGCCACCTGGCGCCCGAGGACCAGCCCGGGCGCATTGCCGATGCGCTCGTGGCCTGGGCGGCCAGCGCCCTTGTGCCTACTGCTTCTGGATGCCTGCCTGCTGGATCACATCGCCCCAGCGCTTGATCTCGCGCGCAAAGAAGTCGGCCTGCGCCTGGGGCGTGCCACCGCTGGCCTGCACGCCCAGTTGCAGCAGCCGGGCCTTGACATCGGGCGCGTTGAGCGCGGCATTGGTATCCCTGTTCAGCCGCGCAATGATGTCGGGCGGCGTGCCCGCCGGCGCGGCAAAGGCGTTCCACGAGGCCACGTTGAACTGCGGCGCACCGCTCTCGGCCACGGTGGGCACCTGGGGCAGCGCGGGCGAGCGCTTCTCACCCATCACGGCCAGGGCGTGGAGCGTGTTGCCCGAAATCTGCGCCAGCACCGGCGCCAGGATCTCCACGGCCGCATCCACCTGCTCGCCCAGCAGGGCGCTGACCACGGCCGATGTGCTGTTGAACGGCACGATGGCCACGTCGATGCCCAGGCTGTGCTTGAACAGCTCGGCCGCAAGGTGCTGGGTGCTGCCGATGTTGATGGTGCCGATGTTGAGCTTGCCGGGGTTGGCCTTGGCATAGGCCAGCAACGCAGCGATGTCCTTGAAGCGCGACTTGCTGCTGGCGACGAGGGCGATGTCGAAGGTGCCGAGCAGGGACACCGGGGCGAAGCTCTTCACCGGGTCGAACGGCAGGCTCTTGAACAGGCCGGCGCTCACTGCATTGCCATTGGACATGAGCAGCAGCGTGCGGCCATCGGGCGCTGCCTTGGCCACCGCGTCGGCCGCGACGATGCCGCCAGCGCCGGGCTTGTTGTCCACCACGATGGGCTGGCCCGTGGCCTCGGTCATCTTCTGCGCCACCGTGCGCGCCGTGAGGTCGGCCACGCCGCCGGGGCCAAACGGCACGACCAGGCGGATGGGGCGCTTGTCGGCGGACTGTGCCGATACGCCCGTGCAAACGGCGGCGGCCAGCAGCAGCAACAGGGCCCGGCGCTCAGGGTTCAAAGGAAAAGTCATGCTTTGTACTATGACAAAAACGGGATTGTGCTACCACAAGGCACAGGCACTGAGAGCTATGCCCCATCGGCATAGGTACCCGGGCCGTAGGAGGGGGGCACCCTGGTGGGCGATACCATTGGGGGGTTCCGATCTCCGAACCTGCCTCTTTCCATGAAAAACGCCACCGAATTCGCCCCCGGCCTCGTCGTCCAGGGCATCGACGCCCCGCTGTCCCTGTCGAGCTACAAGCTGATCGCCTTCGACATGGACTCCACCCTGATCAACATCGAGTGCGTGGACGAGATCGCCGACGCCGCCGGCCGCAAGGCCGAGGTGGCCGCCATCACCGAGGCGGCCATGCAGGGCCTCATCACCGACTACAAGGAAAGCCTGCGCCAGCGTGTAGCCCTGCTCAAGGGCGTGACCGTGGCCCATATGGAGCAGGTGTTCAGCGAGCGCCTGCGCTTCAACCCCGGCGCCAAGGAACTGGTCAGCGCCGCCAAGGCTGCGGGCCTGACCACGCTGCTGGTTTCGGGCGGCTTCACCTTCTTTGCCGACCGCGTGAAGGCGGGCCTGGGGATCGACTTTGCCCGCTCCAACATGCTCGAAGTGGAGAACGGCCTGCTCACCGGCCGCATGCTGGACCAGGCCTGGGGCGACATCTGCGACGGCGCAGAGAAGCGCCGCACCCTGCTCGAAGTGGCCTCGCTCATGGGCATTGCGCCCTCGCAGGCGATTGCCGTGGGCGACGGCGCCAACGACCTGCCCATGATGGGCGCAGCCGGCCTGTCGGTGGCCTACCACGCCAAGCCCACGGTGCGTGCGCAGGCCAAGGTGGCGATCAATGAAGGCGGTCTCGACCGCTTGCTGGAAGTGCTGCGCTGACTATCTCTGCCCTGCCCCACCGCGCCTGGCAATCGCTGCGCCGAGGCTGGCGCCAGCACCTCGCCACCTTACTGCTGGCCGTGCTGGTGGTGGCCGGCGTGGATGCCTGGCGCACGCGCGACCTGCCCACAGGCCCCGCGCCCGACGCGGCCATCGCCCTGGCCGATGGCACCACCACCACGCTGGACCAATGGCGCGCCCAGCACCCGGGCCGCGCCGTGGCCCTGCATTTCTGGGCCGAGTGGTGCCCGGTGTGCAAATTCGAAGAGCCATCGGTCGCCAGCCTGTCCGCGGACTGGCCCGTGCTGGGCGTTGCCATGCAGTCCGGTAACGCCCAGCGCGTCTCCCAGGTACAGCGCCAGCGCGGCATGCCCTGGCCCACGGCGGTGGACCCGCAGGCCGAGCTGTCGCGCGCCTGGGGCGTGCGCGTGGTGCCCGCCCTGGTGGTGGTGGATGCGCATGGCGATGTGCGCTTTGCGACCAGCGGCTACACCCCGGGCTGGGGCATGCGCTGGCGGCTGTGGTGGGCGCAGGCGGTGCCCAGCCTGCGCGCCTTGACGGGCTGAGCAAGGCCCACGCCGGATCGGTCATCCGCTTCGCCCCGTCCTGCACCCATTCCATGAAGGCCAGTTGCCCCGGTGCTGCAGGCCGGTCCCGGTCGATGCACACGAAGTAGCCGCGCCCCGTGGAGACCGGCAGCGCAAAAGGCATCACCAGTTCACCGCTGCGCAGTTCGCGCTCGATCAGGCAGGGCTGGTTGATGGCGATGCCCACACCTTCCTTGGCCGCGAAGATCAGGTTCATGCTCAGGTCATAGACGGGGCACGGTTTGAGCTCGCGCTGCAGGCCGGCGGCGTTGGCCCAGCGCGCCCAGTTGTCGGGAAAGTTGGTGCAGGGCCTGTCAACACTGATTTCGGGGTCGCGAAGGCCCTTCCCTTCGGCTTGCCCGACCGGGCGCTTGAGGCGTGGCGCCACCTGCGGTGCGTACACGGCAAATGGCTGCGCTTTGCGCCTAGGTCGCACGCGTTCTGGCCGCCTGCTCGGACACGCCGGATTCATCCATACCTTCTGAGCCGGCACTGCGCGAAGCGCCTCAGTCGGGGCGCTGCTCCGCAACGCGCTTCATCGCCTCATCCATCGCCACCGTGAGTGCCAGGGCCGATTCCTTGTTGGCCGTGGCATCGGGCGGCAGCACGATGGGCGGCCCGAAGGTGATGCGGATGCGCGGGCGGGTGAAGAAGTGGCTGGCGCGGATCTCGCCCGGCCCGTCGAAGTGCGCCGGCACGATCTGGCCCTTGGCGCGCAGGCAGATGGTGGCAGCGCCGCGCTTGGCCTCGGGGTTCTCGGCATTGCGCGTGCCCCCGGGGAAGATCAGCACCAGCTGGCCCGCCTGCACCAGCGAGACCACCTGCCGGATGGTGGCGGTCGAGGGGCTGCCCCGGTCCACCGGAAAGCCGCCGCCCGAACTCACGAACCAGGCGCCGAGTTTGGTTTCGAACAGCTCCTTCTTGGCCATCTGGTGCAGCTTGCGCGGCAGCGCGGCATAGCCCACCCACAGCGGATCGGCCCAGCCCACGTGGTTGCACACCACGATCTTGCCGCCCGGCGTGTCCAGATGCTCGGCCCCGATCACCGTGACCCGGGCCACCCGCGACATGAGCACGCGCAGCACGCGCACGAAGAGGTTGGGCTTTTGCAGGGCGGGGGACGCAGAAGCGGAATCCGAAGAGGGTGTGGCGGTGGTCATCAACTACAAACAAAGGCGGCGGTCGGGAAGGCGCGGGGGGTGGGGGGCGGTTTGCGGCCCGCCTGCCACCGGAATGATAAGCCTGTGTGACAGTTCGCCACGGCAGATTCCCTTTACGGGGGGTGCCAACTGCAACGCAATGTGTGGCCCGGGACCTGTGCAGGCTGACTGCGCCGGTCCCCAGCGGCGTCGCTGTCCTTGGCACATGCTCCAGTTGGAAGACAGTTCTGGCTGCAGAAGTCGGCATGGCAACGGCGGGCTGTCTCCTGAGGTTGCCGGGATGTGTGACCGGCTGTTCAGCGCTTGTTTGGCTGCATGCCTTTGTTGAGAGCGGAGGCCGGGTCTCGGCCCGGCGGCCGAGGTACCTTTCTTTGCGTCGCCAGAAACGTACCCCAAAGAAAGGCGACCCCGCTGCCCGTGTCCCCCTCGCCGGTGGCGAGGGGGCAGCCTGCGATCCCAGGCCCTGCGCTTCTCGGCACGGTCAGAAGGGGGTGGGAACGGGCTCCACAAGGGCCATTGCTTCGCTCGGCCCCAGTTGCCTCGCTGCGCTTGGCCTGGGCAGGGCCGCCGCGCCAGTTGCGTCGGCAGCGCGCAGCGCGTAACCGACACCCGGCGCGGCTGCGCAGCAGCAGCCGGGTGGTACCCGCTCCCCACCCCTGCTGGCTGCGCCGAGAAGCGCAGGGCCTGGGGTGGGTTCGTGTGCCGAAGGACACACGCACTTCGTGATCTGGCTCGTCGCGGATGTTTGAGCGGAGTTCGAAGAACGCAGCGAGTTCCGCGACGCCACCCCAGGACCGAGCATCGCAGGTCGCCCGCAGCGAAGCGGAGGGACGCAGACTGGGGGCCGCCTTCTCTTTGGTGACTTTCTCTTGGCGGCCCAAGAGAAAGTTACTGCGCCGCCGGGCGCACATCCCGGCCTCCGCCCTCAACCAAGGCATGCGCCCACCACAACCCCAGATGGCGCAATTCTTCAAGACACACAACCCCCTCGACCCAGACACTGCGCCCATCCCCATAGCACAGGCCGGAGACGCAACATGCACCTCACCATCAACGGACAAACCCACCCCGTACCCGAGGGCTGGGAACACGAACCCCTCCTCTGGCTCCTGCGCGAAACCGCCGGCCTCGTCGGCACCCGTTTCGGCTGCGGCGCAGGCCTGTGCGGCGCCTGCACGGTGCTGGTGGACGGCGAGGCCGCCCGCGCCTGCCTGCTCACGGCCCAGGCGCTGCAGGGCCGAGCCATCACCACCATCGAAGGGCTGGCCGCGGCAGACGGCACCCTGCACCCCGTGCAGCAGGCCTGGATGGAGCACAAGGTCCCCCAGTGCGGCTACTGCCAGAGCGGCCAGATCATGGGCGCCGTGGCCCTGCTGCGCGCCACGCCCCGGCCCGACGATGCGCAGATCGACGCTGCCATGGCCGGCCACCTGTGCCGCTGCGGCACCCAGCGGCGCATCCGTGCCGCGATCCACCATGCAGCAGCGGGCCCGGGCCCATCACCCACCGCCAAGGCAGCGCCATGAAGCGCCGCCACCTGCTGGCCGGCACAGGCCTGGCCGCCATCACCGTGGTGTTCGGTGCCGGCTGCTCGCTGGTGCCCGTGATCCCCAAGCGCCCCGCCCCGACGCCCGAGAACGCCCAGGGCTGGATACGCCATGGTGCCGACGGCCGCTACACCCTGTGGGTGCCCTGCACCGAGATGGGCCAGCAGATCAGCACCGCGCTGCAGTCCCTGGCCGCGGCCGAACTGGGCGTGGAGCCGCAGGCCGTGCAGCTGCGCCTGCCGGGCACGGGCGACATCGCCCGCGTGCGCGCCACCGTGGGCAGCGCCAGCGTGCAGGACTTTGCCCTGCCCCTGGCCCAGGCCTGCGCCACCCTGCGCGAGGCGCTGGCCAGTGGCGTTGCCCAGGCAGGCAGCAGCACCACTGTGCAAGCCCAGCCGCTGCCGGCCAGCGCGTTGCGCAGCTTCCAGGCCCTGGCGTCCGCGCCGCCCGTGGCGCCGGAGTCTGGGCCTGTGGCACCTGCGCCCGGGCAACTGCACGCCATCGTCACCGGCCAGCCCCTGTTCGCAGGCGATGCGCGCCTGCCCGGCATGCTCTATGGCCGGGTGCTGCGCGCGCCGGCATCGGCCGAGCTGGATTCGCACCCCGGCGCCATGGACGAGGCCGCCGCCCGCGCCGACCCGGCCTGCGTGGCCGTGGTGCGCAGCCCGCTGCTGCGGCAGATGAGCAGCCTGGGCGTGGGCATCGTGGCGCGCAGCCCGGCCGCGCTGGACCGCATCGAGGCCGCGCTGGCCGTGCAGTGGGAGGTGCAAGGGGGCTTTGAGCCCGCCGAGATCGCAGAACGCATCGACATCGACCAGCACCTGGCGCACGGTTCCCTGCGCCATGTACCGCGCGGCGACACCATGCCCGAGGGCGAGGCCTGGAGCATCGACCTGCGCATGGACATCCCGCTGGCCGCGCACGCTCCCATCGAGCCACGCAGCGCCACCGCAGTCTGGAGCCCCAAGGCACAGAACGGTCATCCCGTGCTGCGCGTCTGGGCCGGCACGCAGGACCTGTTCTATGTCCGCGACGTGCTGGCGCGCCACCTCGCGCTCGATGCCGAGCGCATCGCGGTGCAGGCCTGCCGCGTGGGCGGCGGCTTTGGCGGGCGCACGCTGTGCACGGTGGAGCTCGAAGCCGCCGTGCTCGCGCAGGCCGTGGGCGCGCCGGTCAAGGTGCACTGGAGCCGGGCCCAGGAGTTCGCCCAGGGCTTCCAGCGCCCGCCGTCGAGCCACCGGGTGCGGGCCCGCGTGCGCCAAGGCCAGGTCACGCACTGGTGGCATGCGTTCGCCAGCAGCCACATCCTCTTCACGCCCGCAGCCATGCCACCGTGGATGCAGGCCCTGGCCGACTTCGCGGGCGACAGCGGCGTGGCACGTGGCTCGCAGCTGGCCTACGCCGTGCCGCAGCAGCGCACCGAGTTCACCGCCCAGCGCCTGCCGGTGCACACGGGCCCCTGGCGCGGCCTGGGCGCGGGCCCCAACACCCTGGTGGTGGAAAGCGCCATGGACGAATGCGCGCGCCAGGCCGGCGCCGACCCGCTGGCCTGGCGCCTGGCCCATACCACCGACAAGCGCCTGGCCGCCGCGTTCGAGCGCGTGGCGCGCGAGGCGCGCTGGCCGGAGCGCCCCGCCAGCGACGCCACCACCCTGCGCGGGCGCGGCATTGCCGGTGGCATCTACAAGGGCGTGAGCTACGCCGCTGCCGTGGCCGACGTGGCGGTGGACCGCGCCAGCGGCCAGGCGCGCGTAACGGCGATGTGGTGCGCCCACGATTGCGGCCTGGTGCTGCAGCCCGACGGCGTGCGCGCCCAGACCGAGGGCAACCTGGTCTGGTGCCTGGGGCTGGTGCTGCACGAAGAACTGCCCATGGCCGCATCGCGCGTGGCGGCCGCCACCTTTGCCGACTATGCGCTGCCACGCATGGGCGATGTACCGCCCCTGCATGTGCACCTGATCGAGAACAGCAGCGCGCCGCCGACCGGCGCGGGCGAGACGGCCATGGTGGCCGGCGCGGGCGCCATTGCCAACGCGCTGCGCGACGCCACGGGCCACCGGTTCACGCGTTTCCCGGTGCGCAGCGAGCATGTCTTGCACGCCCTGAAGGCGTGAAGCACGCACAATGCCCGCCATGCAGGACGACGATCACAACGACTTCGCCAGCGCCGCCATGGTCCGCCTGCTGGTGCGCGCCATGGCAGCGCAGGGCCTGGCGCTGCCACCCGGCCTGCCCGCACCCGCGGCCCTGGCCGGCAGCCATGTGCCGCTGGACTGCAAGCGCGCCGTGGTGCAGGCGGTGCTGGCCCAGGGCGGCCCGGCCCTGCTGCTGAACCTGGCACGCCAGGTGCACGGGTTGCAGGGCGACCCGCTGCACCGTGCGCTACTGGGCGCCAGCGATGTGCCCGGCCTGCTGGCGCAGGACCCGGGCCGCGTCAGCCTGCACCACCATGCACGCCCCGGCAAAGGGGGTGCACCGTTGCCGCCGGAGAGCCTGGCCGTTCTGGGGGTGCTGCTCGGCTGCTGCGAGGCATTGGGCGTGCCCGGCCTGGCGGTGCACCTGGGCGGCGGCACCGCACTGCCGCTATCAGCGGGACCCGACCTCGCGGCAGCACTGGCCACTGCCATCGCCCAGGGCCATGCCAGCCACTGGGCCTTGCACTGGCAGCCTACCGCCGTGGCCGCCATGCCCGAAGCCGCACCGACGCCCGGCCCGCAGTCCACCCTGTGCGACGCCCTGCCCTGGCCGGCCCTGGCCCACCAAATTGCCCGGCGCGTGCTGCACGACCCCGCTGGCGAGCACTCCGTCCAGGCACTGGCCCGCTCGCAAGGCCAGGCCAGCCGCACCCTGCAGCGCCACTTGGCCGCGCACGGCCTGAGCTGCCGCACCATTGCCACCGAAGCGCGCACGCGCAGCGCCGCGCAGTGGTTGCTGGACACGCCCCATGGCATCGCCGAGATCGGTTTCGCCTGCGGCTTTGCCGACCAGCCCCACTTCACGCGCGAGTTTGCGCGCCAGGTGGGCATGACACCGGCACGCTACCGACAGGCGTTCACCGCTGGATGAAAGCAGCTACGCCTTGCGCGCACGCTTCGGTTTGCGCGCAGGGGCGGGTGCGGCATGGGCCGCCCGGTCGCCCAGCCACACATCGGGGTAGTGCTCGAAGGTCTGCTTCATCAGCTCGCGCAGCCAGATGATGGCCGGGTCGTGGTGAAAGCGCGAGTGCCAGTGCTGGTTGAGCGCGAACGGCGGCAGGGTCACCGGCGGCGGCACCATGCGCACGCTGCCGTAGCCCTTGAAGACCTCGGCCAGTTGCAGCGGCACGGTGGCGATGAGTTCGGGGTGCGCGTCCATGAGCAGCGGCACCACCAGGAAGTGCGGCGTGGTGAGGAACAGGTTGCGCTTGACGCCCTGGCGCTCCAGCTCGCTGTCGTAGGCGCCGCTCACGCTGCCCGACAGCGTCACGGCGATCTGCGGCATCTTCTCAAACTGCGCCAGCGTGAGCGTGTCGCCCACCGCGGTGTTGCGCGCGCTCACGATGGTGACGAAGGAGTGCATGAACAGCCGCTGCTGGAACAGCCCCTCGGGCGCGCTGCGCATGGAGCCCACGGCCAGGTCGGCCTCGCCCGAGGCCAGCACCGCCTCGACCTGCGCGGGCGGCACCTGCAGCGTGTGCAGCGTGCAGTGCGGCGCCTCGCGGCGCAGGCGGCTGATGAGCGGGGGCAGAAAGACCAGCTCGCCCATGTCCGTCATGCACAGGGTGAAGGCGCGGTGCGCCGTGGCGGGGTCAAAGCGCGCCTCGGACAGCACCTGCTGGCGCAGGATGGCCATCATGCCGAGCACCGGGTCCACCAGGCCCTGGGCCTTGCGCGTGGGCACCATGCCCGTGGCCGTGCTCACGAACAGCGGGTCGTCGAAGAACGCGCGCAGCCGGTTGAGCGCGTGGCTCATGGCGCTCTGGCTCAAATTCAGGCCCTGGGCGGCGCGCGTGACGCTGCGCTCGCGCACCAGGGCATCGAACACGGTCAGCAGGTTGAGGTCAAGGTCTCCGATATGCACCGTGTTCATTCCTTGCATGCACTGCATGTTGTTTACGAATAATGGCCTGCTGCCTATGCTTGCGTCAAGCGTTCACCAAGAGGAACGCATCCCACCCGGAGACAAGCCCATGGCAGCCATGACCCCGCCGACCCCTTCCAGCGCGTAACGCGCTCACCCGCTGCACCCTGCAGCACCGCACCCTTGCCGATCAACGCCTTTGCGGCCACCGCCCTGCGGTGCGCCCGTGGCATGCCTCGCCCTGAAAACGCCGAGGCCCGACCTGCACACACAACGGAGCCCCCAACCCATGTTCATCAAGAACACCTGGTACGTCTGCGCCTGGGACCACGAAGTCCCGCACGAAGGCATGTTCGCCCGCACCATCACCGGCATCCCCATCCTGTTGTACCGCGACAGCACGGGCGCCATCGTCGCGCTGGAGGACCGCTGCTGCCATCGCGGCGCCCCGCTGTCGGCGGGCCGGCGCGAAGGCGACTGCGTGCGCTGCATGTACCACGGCCTCAAGTTCGACAGCAGCGGCCAGTGCGTGGAGGCGCCCGCGCAGGACCGCATCCCTCACCAGGCGCGGGTGCGCAAGTTCCCGGTGGTGGAGCGCCACCGCTGGGTGTGGATCTGGATGGGCGATGCCGGCCGCGCCGACCCAGCGCTGATCCCCGATACCCAGTGGCTGGACCACCCCGACTGGCGCAGCCAGGACGGCTACATCCACTACGACGTGAACTACCTGCTGATCTGCGACAACCTGCTGGACTTCTCGCACCTGCCCTTCGTGCACCCGGGCACGCTGGGCGGCAGCGCCGACTACGCCGCCGCTAGGCCGCAGGTGGAGCGCATCGAGGGCGGCGTGCGCATCACGCGCTGGGCCATCGCCACCGAGGCACCGGCCTTTGCCAAGGCGGTGAAGACCTGGCCCGGCAAGGTGGACCGCTGGAACATCTACAACTTCACCATCCCCGCCGTGCTGCTCATGGACTCGGGCATGGCGCCCACCGGCACCGGCGCGCAGGAGGGCGCGCGCGTGGACGCGGCCGAGTTCCGCGGCTGCCAGGCCATCACGCCCGAGACGGCGAACTCCACGCACTATTTCTTTGCCCACCCGCACAACTTCGCCATCGACCAGCCCGAGGTGACGGCCTCCATCCACCAGGCCGTGGTGACCGCCTTCGACGAGGACCGCGACATCATCACCGCGCAGCAAAAGAGCCTCGCCCTCGCGCCCGATTTCAAGATGGTGCCCTTTGCCATGGACGCTGCGCTATCGCAGTTCCGCTGGGTGGTGCAGCAGCGCCTGCAGCAGGAGGCGGCCGAGGAAGCGCTCAAGGCCGCGCAGGCCGGCGCGCAGCCGGTGCACATCGTGCGCCCGGCGCCCCAGACGACCTGATCCCCCACAACAACCCCAGGAGACAAACCCAATGCTGACCACCCACCTCGTGCGCACCCTGGCGCTCGCCGCCCTGCTGCCTGCCGCCGCTCTGGCCCAGGACGCCCCCTACCCTGCCAAGCCCGTGCGCGTGGTCGTGCCCTACCCGGCGGGCGGCGCCACCGACTTCATTGCCCGCAGCATCGGCGAGCGCCTGTCCAAATCGCTGGGCCAGGCCATCGTGGTGGACAACAAGCCCGGCGCCGCAGGCGGGCTGGGCGCCGGGGAAGTGGCGCGCGCCAAGGCCGACGGCTACACCCTGCTGCTCACCATCACCGACACACAGATCAACAACACGGCGCTGTTCAAGTCGCTGCCCTACGACCCGCAAAAGGACTTCGCCTTCATCACCCAGGTGGTGCGCAGCCCGGCCCTGGTCTCGGTGAATGCCGAGACACCGGTCAAGAGCATGCAGGACCTCAAGCAGTTGGTGGCCGGCAGGAAGGGCAAACTCAGCTATGCCTCCTGGGGCATCGGTGGCCTGGGGCACCTGGCGGGCGAAAGCCTCAACCGCGAACTGCAGGCCGACATGGTGCACTCGCCCCAGCGCGGCGAGGGGCCGGTGGTGACGGACCTGCTGTCCAAGACAGTGGACATCGGCCTATCGAGCGTGGCCAGCGCCAAGCAGCATGTGCAGGCCGGCAAGCTCACGCCCCTGGCCGTGCTGGGCCGCGAGCGCTCCACCGCGCTGCCGCAGGTGCCCACCTTGCGCGAGCTGGGCTTTGCCGACCCGCTGTTCGACACCAATGTGTGGATCGCCGTGCTGGCCCCGGCCCGCACACCCGCGCCCATCGTCAGGCGCCTGGCCGACGAGATACGCGCCATCGTCGCCACGCCCGAGCTGGCAGCGCAGTACACCGAACGCGGCTTTGAGGTGATGAACACCACGCCCGAGCAGTTCGCCGCCAGCTACCGGGCCGAGTTCGGGGTCATCACCAAACGCATGCGCGACTTCGGCGTGGAGGCGCAGTGAACCCGCTGGCCCCCGCCCCCTTGCTGGCCCTGCGCGTGCATGCCGTGCGCGCCGAGGCGCGCGACGTGCTCTCCATCGAACTGCGCAGCACGGACGGCGCCGCGCTGCCGCCCTTCAGGCCCGGCGCGCACCTGGAAATCACGCTGCCCGCTGGCACCGATGGCCGGCCGGCCCTGGTGCGCCACTACTCGCTGTGCAACAGCGCGGCAGAAACGCACCGCTACGTCGTCGCCGTAGGCCTGGCGCCCGCCAGCCGCGGCGGATCGCTGGCCGTGCACGAGCAGCTGCGCGTGGGCCAGGTGCTGCAGGTGCGCCCGCCGCGCAACCACTTCGCGCTGGCCGAGGGGGCCGCGCACTACCGTTTCATCGCAGGCGGCATCGGCATCACGCCCATTGTGTCCATGCTGCGCTGGTGCGAAGCCCATGGCCAGCCCTGGTCGCTGCTGTACTGCACCCGCAGCCGCGTGCGCACCGCCTTCTACGAGGAGCTGCGCGCCTACGGCACGCGCGTGCAGTTCCACTTCGATGACGAGGCAGAAGGCCGGCATGTGGACCTGGCGCAGATACTCTCCCCCGCGGCCGATGGTGAGCACATCTACTGCTGCGGCCCCGCCCCGCTGATGCGCGCCGTGCAGACCGCGAGCGCAGAGCGCCCGCCCGGCACCGTGCACTTCGAGTGGTTCTCGGCAGGCGAGCCCGCGCCCGACGCGCCTACTGCGCCAGCGGACACCGAGCGAGGCTTCGACATTGTCCTGGCGCAAAGCGGCCAGCGGCTCCATGTGCCGCCCGACCAGAGCATCCTCGATACGCTGGAACAGCACGGCATGGCCGTGCCCTTTGCCTGCCGCGAAGGCCTGTGCCGCACCTGCGAGACGGGTCTGTGCAGCGGTGAGGCCGACCACCGGGATATGGTGCTGAGCGATGCGGAGCGGGCGGCGCAGAAGACCATATTGCTGTGCGTTTCGCGCGCCAAAAGTGCGGTGCTGGAGCTGGACCTGTAAGAGATCGCCACGCGAAAGCCAGATACGATGAGGTCCCAACCCCCAATTGGATAGAGTACTTGGCTACGAACCAAGGGGTCTTGAGTCTGCTCCCTGCGCAGCACACTCTTACGCCTTGGCCTCTTCCTCCCGCAACCTCCGCCACAGCGTCGACCGGCTGATGCCCAGCAGGGCGCAGGCCTCGTCCTGATCTCCCTGCACCGACTGCAGCACCTCGCGCACCCGCTGGCGCTCTGCTGCCATGCGCGCGCCCTTGAGCAGGCGCTCGCGCACGGGTGCCGGGCGCTGTTGCGTGCATTCGGGAAACACCTCCAGCAGCCGCGCGCGGTCCAGCCGCCCGCCCGGGGCCAGCCAAGCGTGGCAGGCCAGCAGGCGCTCGACCAGGTTCTCCAGCTCGCGCACATTGCCGGGCCAGCCGTAGCCTGCGGCCAGGTCCAGCAGCGCGGCCAGCCAGGCCGTGGCCTGCGCCTGCGGCACGCCCGCTGCGGCCGTGCGGCGCGCCAGCAGGCTGGTGGCCAGTGCGGCGATGTCGCCCGCGCGCTCGCGCAGGGGCGGGGTGGCGATGCGCAGCACCGCCAGGCGGTAGTACAGGTCGCGCCGGAACAGGCCGCGCTCCACCTGGGCCGCCAGGTCGGCATGGGTGGCCGCGATCACGCGCAGGTCCACCGGCACCGCCGCGGTGGCCCCCAGGCGCAGCACCTCGCGCTCCTGCAGCACGCGCAGCAACCGGGTCTGCAGGGCCAGCGGCATGTCGCCGATCTCGTCGAGGAACAGGGTGCCCGTGTGGGCGGCCTCGATCAGCCCGGTCTTGCCGCCGCGCCGCGCGCCGGTGAAGGCGCCTTCTTCATAGCCGAACAACTCGCTCTCGAGCAGGCTTTCGCTGAGCGCGGCGCAGTTCACCGCCAGAAAGGGCTGGCTCGCGCGCCGGCTGGCGGCGTGGATGCCCTGGGCCACCAGTTCCTTGCCCGTGCCGCTTTCGCCGGTGACGAGCACTGTGGCATCGCTGGCCGCGCACTGCAGCGCCAGTTCGCGCACGCGCCGGGCGGCGGGGCTGGTGCCGGCAAAGGCCTCGATGCGGTAGCGCGCGGGCGCGCCGCGCTGGCGCTGGTTGGCGCGCAGGTGGCGGTCGGCGCGCTGGATGACGGCCGGGTCGCGGCACACCAGCAGGGCGCCGGTGACCTCGCCGCCCTCGATGATGGGCGCGCGCCGCACGACCAGGGTGCGCGCGCCGATCTGCAGCACCTCTTCGGCCGGGGCTTCGTCTTGCAGCCGCAGCGTGGCGCCCAGGTCGAGCACGGGGTCCACCTCACTGAGCACGCGGCCGGCCAGCTGCGCAGCGGGGGCACCCAGCAGTTGGGCCATGGTGGGGTTCAGGGCCTCGATGCGCTGGCGCGTGTCCACTGCGACCACGCCGTCCTGCAACTGGCCGAGGATGGTGCCCAGGCGTTCGTGGCGCGCGCGCTCCGCACGGCTGTGGCGGGCCAGGTGCACGGCATCGTGCAGCGCCTGGCGCACGGCCTCGTCCGAGTACATGAGCACGCTGGCGATGCCGGCCTGCTCCGCCAGGTCGGACACCAGGCCCGGCGCCACCACCGCCCCCACCCCGGCCGCGCATAGGGCCTCCACGCAGGCGGGCGCGTCCTCCGGGTTGCGGTAGCTGAACTGGGCAATGCCCATGCCGAACAGCGCATCGAGCTGGGCCAGGTGCTGCGACGGCCCGTCGAACGACACCAGCCCCACCCGGGGCGACAGGGCCCGCGCCGCGGCCAGCGCACGCATCAGGTCAAAGCCCCGCACCTCCACCATGGCCACCGGAATGTCCAGGTGCTGGCGCAGCCACTCGCCGCTGGCACCCGCGGCCACCACGGCATCCACGGGGCTTTCGGCATGCAGGGCCCGCACCGCCGCCACGGCCTCGTCGAAGGCCTGGCCCACGAGTTCGATCTGCGCCTGCGCCGCCACCTCGGGCACCAGGCGTGCCAGCACCCGGCCCAGGCGATGCCGGGCCACGGCGACGATGCGCAGGGGCCGGGTGGCCGGCGGCACTAAGTGGGTCGGGGCGAGGCTTGGAGTGTTCATGTCAATTCATTTCATTGTCTCACTATTGAAATGAAAATGAATCAACGGCATCCGAATGCCCCGTAGAAATTCGAAAAAAGTGCTTATGAATCAATAGCTTGAAGTCTCATCTACGGAACAGCAGCCGGTGGCACACTGATTGCAGAAATGGTGGAGCGAATCCGCGACCCCTTCATCCAACAACAGGAGACATCCATGAACCACTTCCGCCGCCGCACCCTGCTGGCCTGCGCAGCTGCCGCCGCCGCCTGCGCCCTGCCCATGGCGGCACAGGCCCAGGCCTGGCCGGCCAAGACCATCCGCTTCGTCGTGCCGTTCTCGTCCGGCGGGGCCAACGACCTGATGGCGCGTGCCGCGGCCGAAGGCGCCGCCAAGGCGCTGGGCCAGCCGGTCATCATCGACAACCGCCCCGGCGCGGGCGGCTCGCTGGGGGCAGACCTGGTGGCCAAGAGCGCGCCCGACGGCTACACCTTCCTGATCAGCGCGGCCGGCGTCATCTCCAACAGCATGATCAAAAAGTCCCTGCCCTTCAAGGACGAGGACCTGGTGCCCGTGGCCATGATCGGCCTGGCGCCCTCGGTGGTGGTGGTGCCCAAGTCGGCGCCGTACGAGAACCTGCGTGACTTCGTCGAGGCATCGAAGAAGGGCGTGGGCTTCAACTTCGCCACGGCCGGCACCGGCAGCACGCCCCACTTCGTGGCCGAGATGCTCAACGTGAAATACGGCGCCAAGCTGCAGCCCGTGCCCTACAAGAGCGGCTCAGAGAGCACCACCGCCGTGCTGGGCGGGCAGGTGGACGGCACGTCCGAGGCCAGCATCATCGCGCTGCCGCACATCCGCGGCGACGGCAAGTTCAAGGCCCTGGCCACCACCTGGACGCAGCGCATCTCGGCCTATCCGCAACTGTCTACTGCAGTGGAGCAAGGCTTTCCTGAGCTGCAGATCGCCCATTGGGCCGGCCTGCACGCACCGCGCGGCACGCCCGCCGAGATCCTGGACAAGGTGGCCGCCGCCGTGGACAAGGCCATGCAGGACCCCGCCGCCGCCGCCAAGCTCAAGGGCATGGGGATCGAGCCCATTGGCGGCACGCGCGCGGAGTTCGTGAAGTTCGTCGATGCCGAACGCAAGCGCCTGGGCGAGATCGTCAAGGCCGCGCAGATGCAGGAGAAGTGAGCCGCGCTCCCTCCGCCTATCGTTCCTCTTCCCTTAGAACCATGAATACCAAGCAGCAACTGCGCGCCCTGGTCGAGGCGCGTCGCGGCACCCTCGTGCCGGGGGCCTTCAACGCCCTCTCGGCCCGGGTCATCGAAGACCTGGGCTACGAGGCCCTGTACATCACCGGTGCGGGCGTCACCAACATGTGGTTCGGCATGCCGGACCAGGGCTTCGTGGGTCTTTCCGAGATGGCCGAGCACACGGCCCGCATCCGCGACGCGGTGGGCCTGCCGCTCATCGTCGATGCCGACACCGGCTTCGGCAACGCACTCAACGTGCGCCACACCGTGCGCACGCTGGAGCGCGCGGGTGCCGACTGCATCCAGTTCGAGGACCAGGTCGCACCCAAGCGCTGCGGGCACTTTGCGGGCAAGGACGTGATCAGCACCGAAGAGGCCGTCAGCAAGATCAAGGCCGCCGCCGATGCACGGCAGGACAGCGACCTCTTGATCCTGGCGCGCACCGATGCCTGCGCCGTGCACGGCTTCGAGGCGGCTGTCGAGCGCGCGCAGCGTTTTGCCGAAGCGGGCGCCGACATCCTCTTCGTCGAAGCCGTCACCACGGCCGACGAGATCCGCACCCTGCCCCAGCGGCTGGCCCGCCCCCAGCTCATGAACATGGTGGTGGGCGGCAAGACCCCCATCTTCAGCGCCGACGAACTGGCCGGCCTGGGCTATGGGCTGGTGCTCTATGCCAACGCCGCCCTGCAGGGCGCCGTCGCCGGCATGCAGAAGGCGCTGACGGCGCTGCGCGACAACCGGCAGTTGCAGGAAGACCCGGCCCTGGTGGCGCCGTTCGCCGAACGCCAGCGACTCGTGGGCAAGCCGGCCTGGGACGCGCTGGAGCGGCGCTACAGCTGAGGGTGCGCCCAGGGCTGTACCCTAGGCCTCCCTTGCGCCAGGTCAAAGAGACCACCAGCACCATGGTCAAAATAGAGATTCATTTGAATACCTCTTAAAATAAACATATAAAATGCATCTTTAAAGGACCGCCATGAACGCCCGTGATCCCGCCGCCTTCCACCCAGGCCCCGAAGCGACGACGATTCACCTGGAGCCCAGCGCCGACAGCATGGCCACGCTGGTGCATGCTTTCTACGCCGATGTGCGCGCACACCCGCTGCTGGGCCCGGTGTTCGAAGCCGCGCTGCATGGCCGCTGGGACGAGCACCTGGCGCGGCTGGTGGACTTCTGGTGCACGGTGGCGCTGGGGCAGCGGCGCTTCAAGGGCGGCGACGTGTTCGGCAAGCACATGGCGCTTTCGGGCGTCACGCCCGCGCACTTTGCCGCCTGGGTGGGGCTGTGGCAACAGCACACCAGCCGCCTGTTCGCGCCCGACTTTGCGCAGGAGCTGCAGATTGCGGCGCATGGCATTGCGCGCAATCTGTTCCGTGGGTACTTCGGGGCAGAGCCCGCTTTCGCGGAGGCACGCGAGAGGGATACGGCACCCCACGGGTGACCGCCCCCCGTGGCAGGCGGGCTACTCCGCCGGCTGCACGGCCTGCAGGCCGCGCCGGACTACGGCCAGACTCGCCTCGGGCAGCAGTGCATCCGCAGAACCCAGCTGGGCCGCCAACAGGGAGCGGCGCAGTTCCAATTCGGCCAGGGTAGCGCTGGCGCGGGTGACGGATTCCTTCATCGCGGCCTCGGCGTCGTCGCTCTGGCCAAAGGCCTTTTCCATGCGCTCCAGCAGCGCGGGCCGGTCGCTGTCGCGGGCATCCTTGAGCTCGGCCGCAATGCGCGCGCCCTCGCGGTCCAGCGCCTCGGCATGCGTGGCCTTGCGGCGCGCGTCCTGCAAGTCTTTCACCAGGCTCTGCGCTGCCTTGAGGTAGTTCAGTGACGCCGTGGCCAGTTCAGGCCGGGCCGATGCGTCGATGCGCTGCAGCGCCGCGGCGGCGGCACCCACAGCGGCAGCGGCCTCGTCCGCCTGCTGGAACAGGCCGGTTGCGGCCGGGGCCTGGAAATCCGCCAGCAGCTCCACGCTGCGGCCCGCACGCCCGCTGGCGCCCTGCACCTGAGCGCTGACCGCCTCCACCAGCCTGCCCGGCGCCAGCTTCTCTGCCGCGCCCGCCCCTGCAGCCAGCGCCAGTGCCGCCACCAGCGCCGCAGCCATCCTCTTGCCCATCACCGCATCCCCTGGAAAAAAAGCGGCCATGGTAGCGGATGCCAGGCTACTTGCCCTTGGTGCCCGGGGTGAAGAACAAGGCCACGCCGATGGCGATCAGCGCCACCGGCCACCAGGTCAGCAGCAGCTCCTTGAGGCTGATGCTGATGAGCCCCAGGTTGGTCAGCAGGAAGAACACCCCCAGCACGACCAGAACGATTGCAGCGACATTCCCCTTCATGGCAGTTCCTCCAAAATTGTGGCGGACCGCTGGATGCGGACTCTGCCAGCCATTATGGGGCTACGGAGGCTGCCGAGCGCAGCACTGCCAGGTGCGCGCCCAGCACGCAGCAGGCCGGCGTGACGAAGATGCCCGCCAGGTTGAACCACAGCGGCAGCTCGCTCCAGAAGGCAAAGCCCACCAGCGTGCTCAGCAGGCCCACGGCCAGTCCGTTGAAATAGGGGTAGATGACCGCGATGCGCGCCGCGACATGGCCCCCCAGCACGCTGACCAGCGCGCCCAGCACCATGCTCCAGACCAGGTAGCCGTCGTCATCGGCCAGATCGGCCAGCGCCTGGATGATCTGTTCCTCGCTCTGCCCTTCCATGGCCAGCAGCATGCCTTGCAGCGACACCAGCAGCACGCCGGCAAGGATGGACAGGGCCAGCAACAGCGAGGTGCCCACGACAAGGGCCTTGAAGTTGATTCGGTTCACCGTAAACGCTTTCAGGGTGGGTAGTGGGCGTAATGTACTGCGCACAGGCGCCGGCTTTTTTGCAAGCACGCGGCGTGCCCGGCCAAGCGTTTGGATAGTATCGGCAACACAACCAGTCCATTGGAAGGAGGGCATCCGATGCAGGCAATGGCAAGAATCAGTGCACCGTGGCGGCGGTTCGTGGGCATCGCCTTGGTGCTCCTGGCAGGCCAAGCAGCGGCCGCGCCAGCCACGGCCCCGGTGCCCGGTGCCGAGTGGGACAGCATCGCATCCCCAGAAGCGGTGGGCTGGTCCGCCCCGAAACTGGCGCAGGTGCGCGAGTACTCCAAAGGCATCGGCACGTCGGCCATGGTGTTGGTGGTCAACGGCCAGGTGCTCGATGAGTGGGGCCGTACGCGGGACCGCTCGGACATCCGGTCCATCCGCAAGAGCATCCTGAACGGGCTGGTGGGCATGGCCGTCGGCGAAGGCAAGCTGCGCCTGGACGCCACCCTGGCCGAGCTGAGCATCGACGACAACGCGCCTTCGCTGACCGAGGCTGAAAAACGCGCCACTGTGGGCGACCTGCTCAAAGCCCGCTCCGGTGTGTACCACCCCACCCTGTACGAGACTCCGGCCATGGCACAGGCCCGCCCGGCACGCGGCAGCCACCCGCCAGGGAGTTTTTGGTACTACAACAATTGGGACTTCAATGCGCTCAACACCATCTACGAAGCGCAGGCCAAGACCCGCTTCTACGCCGCCTTCACCGAGCGCCTGGCCCAGCCGCTGCAGATGCAGGACTGGCGCATGCAGGACGGCGCGTACTTCACGGGTGAGGCGTCTGTACACGCCGCCTACCCCATGCACATGTCGGCCCGCGACCTGGCGCGCTTCGGGCTGCTGTACCTGCGCGGCGGCCAATGGGGTGGCAAGCAACTGATCCCGGCCGCATGGATCCAGCAAAGCCTGCAGCCCTATTCCGATGCCGGGGAGGACGGCGGCTACGGCCACCTGTGGTGGGTTGCGGTGGACGGGCGCCACCTGCCGGGCGTCCGGGTGCCGGAGGGCACGTTTTCGGCCCAGGGCTTCGGCGGGCACATGGTGGTTGTGGTGCCGTCCCATGACCTGGTGGTGGTGCACCGCGTGGACACCGACATTCCCGGCAATGTGATGAGCGATGTGCTGTTAGGGCAGCTTCTGCAGCGCATCCTCGATGCCCGCCTGGGCAAGTGAGCCAGAATCGACCGCCCATGCTCCAGTTCGCCCACACCTACCGCTATGCCGAGCGCTCGTCCGTGGATGTGGGGAGCGGCGCCGCACCGCACCTGCGCCTGGCCACCTCGTCGCCCGGCGAGGTCGCGCACCCGCATTTCTTCGAGGGCCGGCTGCACCAGCCGCAACTGGCCGCGCAGCTGCTGAGCGCCGTGCACCTGCTCGTGGGCTCGCGCTTTTTCACGCCGGCCAACAGCGTGGCCAAGGCCGTTGCGCTGGCCGACCCGGTCGTCACGGCGGGCAGCGGCATGCTGCGGCTCGAGGGTTTTTCGGCCTGCTGCAGCACCTACATCCGCGTGGACCTGGAGCCGGCCGCCTATGCTGGCGACATCGTCGGCAAGGGCACGACCAATATCGACTTCAACGCGCCCATGCGCGCCGCGCTGGCCCAGGTGCGCGATGCCGACGGGCTGGCCCTGTCGGTGGGCAGTGCCGCCTTCACGCTGCACAGCGGTGGCGCGCAGGTGGTGGAGAAGAAGGTGGAGCTGCCCCTGCGCTGGCTGCGCAGCATGGTGGCGGTGCAGACCTACCAGTCGGCCATGCGCAAGGTGTTCGAGGTGGATGCCATACCGGCACTGCGCTTTGTGCGGGGCCTGCCCCGGGCCTCGACCAGCAAGACGCCGCTGTGGGTGGTGGCCGGCCCGCAAGGCCTGCGCACCACGGCGCAGAACGATGGCGGCGGCGTGCGCTTCACCGACAGCAGCCGGCTGCGTGTGCTCGAAAACCTGCTGCCCAAGGCCGAGGCCGCCACGCCCTTGGTTTCAGCCACGGCCAAGGGCCAGGTGCTGGCAGCGCTGGGGCTGCTGGGCCAGGTGGCGAAGAACGATGCGGCCCTGGCCCACCAGGCCAGCGGCATTGCCGCGCTGGCCCTGGGCCACACCGCGGCCGATGTGCACAAGAAGGCCATCGCCTTCCTCGCAAAATGGGGCCTGGACGATGCGGGCCGAGAGCTGGCACGCGGCTACCTGTCCTTTGTCTCGGCCGTCAACCGGCCGGCGCTGGCCGCGCTGGTGGGCGAGGCCGATGCAGCGCCGACGGCCATGGCTGCGGCCACCCCCGGGCCCGCACAGGCACCACGCAGGATCTCGCCACTGGATGCCAGCCGCGCGCTGGCCCCGCTGGAGTGGGTCGCCGACGTGGTCGAGCGCATGGCCTATGTACTTGAGAACCCGGCCGATGTGGACGAGTGGGAGCGCGTTGCAGGGGCCCTGGTGCGGCTGGCGCCCATCACCGCCGCGGACAAGGCGGCCTTTCTGGCGCTGCAAAAGCGCAGCCGCAAGCTGGAGTGGCCTGCCAAACCCCTGCCCTTCGCGCTGGCCCGCGTGATGGCCGCTGCGGTGGATGGCGAGGGCACGGCCGAGGACGTGATGCGGGTGCCTGGCGATGCACCCACCCGCGCGGAGCACTTCATCGGTCCGCGCGTGCAGGGCCTCATCGCCCAGGCGCTCGCAGGCCAGGGCCTCACGCCTCTGTCCACGCCCACGCACCGGGGTGGCTTCATCGATCCGCGGCAACTGGTGCAGCGCATCCAGGCACAACTGCGCGCCGGGGTCATGGCCCCCCTGTCCGAACAGGTACTGGCGCTGATGCGGCTGGTGCCGGCCCCCATGGACGAGACGGCGGCGCGCACCGCGCTCGCAGAGGCGCAAGGCCTCACAGCCCCCGCCCCGCTGGTACAGGCACTGCGCTACGCACTGGGCGATGGCACGGTCAAGGTGCCGGCGGACGCTGCAGCACGCCCTCTGTTCCTCGCCGCCGCACGCGTGCGCTCACCCCACGCGGACGATGCCCCCACGCTCGCTGCCTATGGCGACCTGGGCCCGGACGGCCCACTGCACCCTCGCCTGGGCTGGCATGTCCTGAGCCGCAGCACCGAGTACGGGTACACCTTCCACCACCTGTACCTCAGACACCAACCCGCGCTGCAGCCGCAGGAGCACGCGCAGCCCCACCACACCGCCCTGGCCCTGTGCGCCAAGCACCTGGCCGATACGCGCTGGAGCACCGAGCACGAGGCGGCCCACATCCGCTTTGCCGCCAGCCTGCTGCCCTCGGGCCTGGAGCCGCTGTTTGCCGAGGCCGCACGCACCATGGGCAACAATGTGGATTGGAACGAGGCACAGTGGCAGAACCGCGCCTACCTCGACCTGCTGCTGGAGCCCACCACCCCGCTCACACCCATGGCCGTGCTGCTGCTGGCCGTGGCCCTGGCCGGCAAGGAGCCCGGGCAGGCGGCTCTGGCCGTGGATGCGCTGGTGCAGGGCGTGCAGGACGGGCGGCTCGATGTCCATGCCCTGGGGCGCACGCTGGCAAGCCTATGGGCCACACCCCTGGTCAAGGGCCCGCGCTATGCCAAGAGCCTGGCCGCCGCGGCCCAGGCGCATGCGGCCATGCGGGTGGCCGTATTCACCCTGCTCTGCGCGATGCTGGAAGAGCCCATGACCACCTGGCGCAAGGACCAGGCGCCCCTGCTGGAGCTGTTGCTCGAGCTGCACCTGGCGCAGGGCCTGGCCCTGCCGGCCAGCACCACGGCCGCCCTGGCCGCCATGAAGCTGGGCGGCAAGGGCAAGGCGGCCCAGCTCAAGCTGCTGGGCCGCTAGCGTAGCTCAGGCCCGCGCTGGCCATGAAGCCCTTGGGGTCGAAACGGCTCCAGGCCTCACCCCAGGGAAAGGACACCGAATGGTTTCCGAAATTGCGGCCCAGTTGCTGGTGCAGCACGCGGCGTACGAAGGCGATTTCGTTGTCGATGGCCTTCTGCGTGGGCCAGCCGTCCTCCTCCTGGGCGCCGGGCAGGCCCACGCCCATGAGCACCATGTTCAGCAGGCCCTCGTGGAAGCCCACCGACAACCAGCACGGCATGCCGCCGAAGTCGAAACCGCTGAAGGACGACCACGCGTAGCCATTGCCATGGTCGTGCGTGCCCTTGAAGAACTCCGCCATCCGCGCTTCGGCCTGCGCCTTGGCCAGCCCCTGGTGCCAGGATCGGCCCGAGGGCTGCAGCACCAGGGCCCCGTCGTCGGGGGCTATCACCAGGGCTTCGCGTTGGGGCATGCGCTCAGCGGCTGCGCCGCGCCACCAGCCAGCCCCCGAACCAGCAGCCCGCCACGGTGAAGAAGGCATTGGCCAGGTCGAACCACCAGTCCCAGCCCGAACCGGTGCCGATGGCCAGGCCGATGGAGATGGCGGTGAGCAAAAGCGCCACCACCAGGTTGTTGGCATACGGGTGCGCCGGCGCCAGCCGCGCCGTGACGTAGCCGCCCGGTATGCACATGGCCCCGCCCGCCAGCAGCAGCGCCAGCGTGCCCAGGTTGCCGTCCAGGAACTCGGTCACCATCTGGGCCATCTGCGCGTCGCCCGCCCCCTGGGCCTGGAACCACCACGAGGCCAGGTACCACAGGCCATAGGCAATGGCGGGCAGGAGCAGCAGCATCAACACGACGCCGGCAAGGATGGCTTTGAAACTGAATCGGTGCACGAATGGCTTCCTTGGGTGCAGGGAGGAGGTTGGTTGCGCGATGGTACCCGCCCGGCCCGCGCATGGCACCATCGCCCGCGCCGGGGCACGGGCTTATGCCACCGTGCTTGCAGCAGGCCCCTGGGTGGCCGGCAGGCGTGCCGTGAAGCAGGTGCCGCTTTCGCGCGAAGAGCGCACCTGCAGCGTGCCGCCATGCGCACGCACGATCTGCGCGCAGATGTGCAGGCCCAGGCCCAGGCCGCCCCCGGGCGCACTCTCCACCGGGCGCCAGAAGGGCTCGAAGATCCGGTCGAGGTTGGCGGCCGCGATGGGCTCGCCGCCATTGGCGACTGCGATGGTGAGCCAGCCCTGGTCGAGCGAGACGTCCACGCCCACGGGCTGTTCGTTGCCACCGTAGGCGAGTGCATTGCCGAGCAGGTTGGACAGCAGTTGCTGCACGCGGCCCATATCGCAATCCACCACCCCGGACAGCCGGTACTGCTCCACGATCTGCGAGTCGGGGTGCGCGTCGCGCAACTCGCCCACCACCTGGCGCAACGCGGCCTGCAGGTCGGGCACCGCCTCGATGCGCACCCCCATGCCGGCGCCCAGCCGCGCGCGTGCGAAGTCGAGCACGTCGTCGATCAGGTGCGACATGCGCTGCGTGGTGGCGCGCAGCCGCTGGCCATAGCGGGCCACGGCGGCGTCGTCCTCGCGGCGCGCCAGGATCTCGCCGATGGCCCCCACCGAGGCCAGCGGGTTGCGCAGGTCATGCCCCAGCACGGCGATGAACTGGTCGCGCAGCTCGGCCGTGGCCTGTGCATCGAGCAGCGCGGTTTCGGTGGCCTCCTGGCGCTGCTCCACATCGAGCTGGCGCCCGATCAGCTCGGCGAAGCTCTGGAACATGGACACCGTCTTGGGGTTGGCCAGCTGGTTGGGGCTGGGGTCGATGGCGCACAGGTTGCCGAAGTAATCCCCATTGGGCCGCACGATGGGCACGGAGATGTAGCTCTCGATGTTGTACAGCCGCGGTGTGTGGTGCGTGGCGTAGGTCGGGTCGGTGCTGGCGTGGTCGAAGACCACGGGCTGGCGCGCGGCGCGCGACTCCTTGCACAGGGTGGTGTGCACGTCGAGCTGGCCGCCGGGCAGCAGGCCGAAGTTGATCTGGTCTTCCACCGCGCAGGCGGTCCAGGTGCCGTCGGTCACCCGCGCCACGGCGGCAAAGCGCATGCCGGTGTTGTCGCAGACGATGCGCAGCAGCGACGGCACGGCGCTGATGCGGGAGACGGCGGCAATGTCGCGGGCTATGGAGGCGGGGCTGTCGTCCACACGGGGCCTGGGCAAGGGATACGAGGCAGCCATTACAGCACGCATGCCAAAAGGCCGCTGTGTCCTGGGACATGGTCCGGCCCTCGCACCCCGGCCCCGGCGCTGCCGCCAGGGCCTCAATGCACCACACCGGACCTGGACACCACTGCGCGCTTGGCGACCCCCTTGCCGTGGCGCAGGAAACGGTGCTGCATGGACACGAACCTTTCGCCCCGGTGGGTGATGGACATCCCCGGCGCGAAGCGCAGGAAGGCCGCGAGCGACTTCTTGCAGACCCTGCCGTGCTCGGGGATCACGGGCATCCAGCCGCGCCAAGCAAGCTGGCTGGCGCGAGCCCGCTTTTTTTCACTGCTGCGTGGCGCGCATCGGCACGGCCAGCGATCTGCGCCTGGAAGTTCTATGCGGAGGAGCGGCCGTCGAGAATGCCGTTGGCCAGCTCCAGCAGCGGCTGCGTGAGGTCCGCATCCAGGCCGCTGGCCAGCAGTTGGTCCCGGGCCTGCCTGGCGACCGCGGCGGACTCTTCGGTGCGGCCGCTGGCACCCAGCAGGTCCGCCAGCAGCACCTCGAGCTACAGGCGCTGGAGCCGGTCACGCACCCCATCCTGCGACCCGCCTGGGGGAACAGGCCCCAACCCCTGACGCACGGTGTCAATGGCCTCGTCCAGCCGCCCCCGGCTGGCCAGCAGGGTGGCTTTGACGAGACATTGCTGCAGGTGCATGGGATGGCTATGCGGAGTGGGTTTGTGCTCACCACTATGGCGCAGGCGCTCAGCCATGGCCGGCGCCGTGGTGGACACGGTGGCCATGGCGAGGGTGTGGCCGTCGGCGGTCAGAGGGGGTGATTCGATCCGGCAGGCTGCAGCGCCAGCGGCCAGGGCGTGCGCCGGTCCACCAGGTGCTGCGGGCCCAGCTCGGCGCAGGAGCAGACACCCAACAGGGCCAGGTTGCGGTCCACCTCCGCGCGCAGCAGGCCGATGGCGGCGGCCACGCCGGCTTCGCCATCCACGGCGGCAGCGTAGTTGAAGGGCCGGCCCACGAACACCGCCTGCGCGCCCAGCGCCAGGGCCTTGGCCACGTCGGTGCCGCGGCGGATGCCGCCGTCCAGCATCACCACCATGGCGCCGCCCGCCTGATCGGCAATGGCGGGCAGCACGCGCAGCGGGGCCACGGCCCCGTCGAGCTGGCGGCCGCCGTGGTTGCTGACGATGATGCCATCTGCCCCATGCTGGCGCGCCAGGGCCGCGTCGTGCGGACTCAAGATGCCCTTGACCACCAGGGCGCCACGCCACTGGCGCCTTATGTGGGCGATGTGGCTCCAGTCCAGGTGCTCGCGCCCGGAAAAGTCACGCTGCACGCGCGAGGACAGGATGGGTGCGCCGCGCTCGGCGAACGAGTTCTCGAAATGCGGCATGCCATGGCGCACCAGGGTGCGCAGCAGGTTGCCCAGCAGCCAGCGCGGGCGCACCAGGCCGTCCCACGCCAGTCGTGGGCTGGGGCGCAACGGGGTGGAAAAGCCCGCGCGCAGGTTGTTCTCGCGGTTGCCGGCGACGGGGATGTCCACCGTCACCACCAGGGTCTGCACGCCCGCTGCCTCCACGCGCTGCAGCAGTCCGTCGATGCGCTCGATGGCGCCCGGCAGGTAGGCCTGGAACCAGGTACCCGGCGCAGCGGCCATCACCTCCTCCAGCCGGATCAGCGAGCTGCCGCTCTGCACCGCGGGTATGCCCGCCGCCGCGGCCGCGCGCGCCAACACCAGGTCGCCCCGGTAGGCCGACAGCGCCGTGATGCCCATGGGTGCAATGCCGAAAGGGCTGGCATAGCGCGTGCCGAACAGCGTGACCCCCTGCTCGCGCTGGGCCACGTTGCACAGCACGCGCGGCACCAGGGCCAGCTCATCGAAGGCCTGGCGGTTGTCGGCCAGGGCACGGTTGTCCTCGGCCGCGCCGGACACATAGCCAAAGATGGGGCGCGGCAGCACGCGGCGCGCTGCGGCCTCGAAGTCGTCGAGCGAGAGCAGGTCGCGCGTGCGCCCGCGGCGGCGTGCACCGTTGAAGGCTTGCCAGGCGCTGGTGGGCTCGGGGGCGGGGGAATGGGCAGGCATGGGGGGCTCCGTTCGGGTATGGAGGGCAGTATCCGGAATCCGCGAAAATCAAGAAAGCGAATTTAAGGACATTGGTTCATTCGCCAATTCGAAACAAATGCCATGACGCTCAAGCAACTCGAAGCCTTCTACTGGGCCGCCACCTGCAGCAGCTTTGCACTGGCGGCCGAGCGCGTGCACCTGTCGGTGTCATCCCTGTCCAAGCGCATCGCCGAGCTGGAGGCTTCGCTGGGCCAGACCCTGTTTGACCGCACGGGCCACCGCGCCGCGCTGACCGAGGCCGGCGCGCGCCTGCTGCCCCTTGCGGGCGCGCTGCTGCAGCAGGCCGACCAGTTGCAGCAGCAGATGGGCAGCCCCACCGCCAGCCTGCGCGGCCCCTGCCGCCTGGGTGTGGGTGAACTCACGGCCATGACCTGGCTGCCGCGCCTGGTGGCCGCCATCGCCAGCGCCCACCCCGACCTGGAGCTGAGCGTGCACGTGGACGTGGGTGCTGCGCTGGCCGAGCGCCTGGACAAGGGTGCGCTGGACGTGGCCGTGATCGCCGGCCCGGCCAGCCGAACAGCCCTCACCGCCGTGCCGATTGCACAGGCGGCCTTCACCTGGTGCGCCCGGCCCGAGGTCGCGGCCAGCGTGCGCAGCATGAACGCGGCCACCCTGCAGGCCCACCCGCTGGTGGCCCTGCCGCCGGGCTCGGGCGTCACCCAGCTCATCGACGATTGGCTGCGCCAGGCCGGCGCCCAGCCCGTGCGCCGCCTGCACTGCAACCACTGGGGCGCCATCGCCGGCCTGCTGGCGCACAGCGGCGGCATCGGCCTGCTGCCCCAGGGCTGGGCCCGGGCCCTGCAGCGGCGCGACGTGCTGCGGCAGCTCAAGAGCCCCGTGCCCCTGGGCGAGCTGGGCTATGGGCTGCACCACCGGCGCGATGACCTGCGACCGCTGGTGGGCGCGCTGCGGGTGCTTGCGGCGCGGGAAGCGGACTTTACGGTGGCGGGCAGCGTGTTCTGAAACGCGCCCTGCGCGGCTGCCCCCTGGTTTCAGGCAGAATCCCCGGCCCTCCACGCCACAGGCCCTGCCCATGACCGCTGCTGCCCCTATCGAGATCGCCCAGTCCACCCCCACGGGCGCAGGCATCGCCCGCACCGTGGAACGGCACTACGCCCTGGGCGAGGTAGCCCACTGCGAGCTGATGCGGCGCGGCTTCAACCAGGTGTATGCGCTGCGCTTTGCCGATGGCCGGCAGGCCGTGGCACGGCTGTGCGCCGACCGCCCGCGTGGCGCGCCCAACACCGCCTATGAAACGGCCATGCTCTGGCACCTCAAGGCCGCCGGTGCACCGGTGGCCGCCCCCCTGGCGACGCGCGATGGCGCGGCCGGCATCGACCTTGCGCTGCCCGAGGGACCACGTCCGCTGGTGCTGTTCGAGCACCTTCCGGGCGAATGGCCGGGCGAATCGGCGGTGGACACCGAAGCCACGGGCCGTGGCCTGGCTCTGCTGCATGCGCAGGCGCAGGGCTATGCCGGGCCACCCAGCCTGTACCAACTGGACCTGCCCGACCTGCTGCGCACCCCGCTGCAGCAACTGTGTGCGGCACCCGCCATGGACGACGGCCTGCGCGCCGCCTACTCGGCGCTGGCCGGACGCCTGGACGCGCGCATATCCCCACTGCTGCCCTCGCTCACCCGCGTGGCCTGCCATGGCGACTGCCACGGCGCCAACAATTTCATGACCGATGGGCCCAATGGCACGCGCGTGGCCTCGTTCTTCGACTTCGACGACTGCGGCCCTGGCCTGCTGGCCTATGAGCTGTGCGTCTACCTGTGGAACACCCTGCCGCGCAAGGCCGGCGGTGTGCTCGACGAGGCAGGCCTCACGCGCTGGCGCCGCTACCTCGCAGGCTACCGCAGCGTGCGCCCGCTCGCGCAGGCGGACTTCGATGCCATCGCCGCCTTCCTGGCCGTGCGCCATTTCTGGATCATGGGCGAGACCGCCGGGCGCCATGCCACCTGGGGCACGCAGACCATGCCGACAAGCCATTTGCGCAGCACGCTCAAGATCATGGAGTACTGGGAATCCGTCACGACACCGGAGTGAGCCGCTGCGCCGCCCCGCCGGTCAGTCGATCTGCACCCCGGAATCCGTCACCGCCTGCCCCCACTTCTTCACCTCGCCTTGCAGGAATCGGCCGAAGTCCGCAGGCGCAGCGGAGATCGCCAAATCCCCCCCGGTGGCGCGGATGGACTCCTGGATCTCGGGGGTGGCCGCGGCGCGGCGAATGGCGGCGTGCAGGGCATCCACCACGGCCGGCGGCGTGCCGGCCGGGGCCAGGAAGCCTACCCAGGAACTGATGTCGAAGCCCTTGAGTCCCTGCTCGTCCACCGTGCCTACGTTGGGCACCTGGCTGTTGCGCTGCAGGCCCGAGACGGCCAGGGCCTTGAGCTTGCCCGACTTGACCTGGGGCAGCGTGGAGGCCATGGCGTCGAACATGATGGGCACCTGCCCGCCCATCACATCGTTGAGCGCAGCGGGCGAGCCCTTGTAGGGAATGTGGTTGAGCTGCAGGCCGGCCTGCTTTTCCAGCACCACCATGGCCAGGTGGGCGGTGATGCCGTTGCCGCCCGAGGCGAAGTCCACCTTGCCCGGGCGGGCCTTGGCATACGCCACCAGCTCGGGCAAGTTATTGGCCGGGAAGGACGGCGTGGCCACCAGCAGCAGCGCCCCCGTGCTCACCTGCGTGATGGGCGCGAAGTCCTTGAGCGTGTCGTAGGGCAGCTTCTTGTACAGCGTGGGGTTCACGGCCATCTGGCCCAGGGTGCCGAGCAGGATGGTGCTGCCATCGGGCGTGCTCTTCTTCACCTCTTGCGCGCCCAGGCTGCCGTTGGCGCCGGGGCGGTTGTCCACGATGACGGGCTGGCCGATCTCCTTGCCCAGTGCGGCGGCGAAGTTGCGGGCCACGATATCGACCGTCTGCCCCGCCGGGTAGCCGACGACGATGCGCAGCGGCTTGGCGGGAAGCGGTCCCTGGGCCTGCGCGGTCGAGAAGAAAGCCAGCGCGAATGCGGCGCCGAGTGCGAGCTTGGATTTCATGGTGTCTTGTCTCCGGTATTCAGTCGTCGTTGTTCGTTGCGGGCGGTTCACTCGACAGGCACATAGACGGTGCCAGCCATCAGCCGCCGAGCGGTGCGGGTGAGGCCCAGGGCCTCGAAAGCGGTCTGCGCGGGTGTGGCACCGGCCCGCGCCACCACCTTGACCTCCATCACCCCCAGCGGGTGGCCGATGCGCAGAGTCGAGGTGCCGGCAGCCCGCTCGCCGATGGCCTGGTGCACCAGCGTGCCGGGGATGCGCGAGGCGGCGGCCGTGCACATCGACCCCGTGCCCGCCATGCTGTCATGGCACTGGCCCAGGAACACCAGGCGCGCGCGCAGGTCGCAGTCGCTGGCCGCCACCGCGGCCTGGTTCACATCCACATAGTCCGCGGGCGGCGCCACGATCACGGCCAGCGGCAGTCCAGGCAGGTGCATCTGGTCCCAGGATTTGTACAGGCCGATCTGCGCACCCGCCCTGCCCTGGATCTCGCCGATGGTTTCGATCAGCGCGCGGTCGGCCGAGATGGCGGGCGGCAGCTCGCTGCCGGTCAGGCCCAGCGAGGCAGCGGCGATGAACACGCAGGGCGTGGCCGCATCGACCACGGACACGTCGATGCACCGGCCGTCCCGCAACGTGAGCGTGTCCACCACGCTACCCGTGGGCAGCAGCTGGCCGGTCTTGGCGCCGATGGTGTCGGTGTAGTCCATCAAGATCTCGGCACCCGTGCCGGGCACGCCGGCAATGGCGCAGTCGCCCAGCACACGCGCCTTGCCGCCTTGCACCTGCACGCGGGACACGAGCAGGGTGCCGGTGTTGGTGTTGTGGATGCGCACGGTGGTCACAGGCTGGGTCACGGTGACCAGGCCCTCGTCGATGGCAAACGGCGCCACGGCCGAGGAGATGTTGCCGCAGTTGGCGTCGTAGCCCACGAGGTCGCGGTCCACGTCCACCTGGGCGAAGGTGTAGTCCACGTCGGCATCGGCACGCTCGGAGCGGCGGATGATGGCCACCTTGGACGTGACCAGGCGGGAGCCGCCCAGGCCGTCGATCTGCAGCACGTCGGGCGTGCCCATGGCGCGCTTGAGCAGGCGATCGCGCGCGGGGCCGGGCGGGGGTACGTCGGCCTCGTGGAAGAACAGGGCCTTGCTGGTGCCGCCGCGCATCAGCACGCAGCGCACCTCGGTCTGCTCGGCACGGCCATCGTCGGAATGGATATGGGACATGGTGCGTTCACTCCAGGGGGTAGCGCTTGACGAGGGCGCCCAGGCGCTCGCTCTCGTGCTGCACCTGCGCAGCGAATTCGGCGGGGCTGTTGACCACCGGCTCGGCACCGGCGGCGGCAATGGTCTTTTGCACGTCGGTATCCTTCACCGCCTCGCGCAGCGCGGCGACGATGCCCTGCGTGGCGGCCGCAGGCGTGTCCTTGGGCGCGAACAGGCCGAACCAGGTGACGGACTGGAACTGCGGGAAGCCTGCCTCTGCCGTGGTGGGCACATCGGGCAGCGCGGCTGCGCGCTTCGTGCCCTGCGTGGCCAGGATGCGCAGCGTGCCGGCCTTGTGGTGCGGCAGCGCGGCGGTGATGCCGGTGAACGAGAAATTGACGTTGTTGGCGATCATGTCGGTGACGATGGCGCCCGTGCCGCGGTAGTTGACGGTGATGAGGTTGGCAATGCCCGCCTCGTCGGCCAGCTGCTTGCCGCTGATGCGCGCCAGGCTCTCGCCGCTGGCCAGCGAGCAGGGCGTGGCAACCGCCTTGCAGTGCTGGAACAGCTCGGCCAGCGTCTTCACCGGCAGCTTGGCGCTGGCCACGATAGCGGCAGGCGACTGCGAGACCGCCGTCACCGGCGTAAGCCGCGCCAGCGGGTCGATGCCCTTGAGCCCCGGCATGTATTTGGTGAGCACGATGGCCGGTACCTGCAGCAGCAGGGTGTGGCCATCGGCCTTGGCCTCCATCACGCGGCGCGAGCCGATGAGGCCGTCGGCCCCGGGCATGTTCTCCACCACCACGGGCTGGCCCCAGAGCACGCCGAGCTGTTTGGCCACGGCGCGCGCCGTGGCGTCGGTGCCGCCGCCTGCGGCGTAGGGCACGACCAGGGTGACGGGGTGGGTGGGCTTCCATACCACCTGCTGCGCCTGGGCATGGGCGCCGGGGGCCAGCGCGGCGGCAGCTGCGGCCAGCGCCGCGGAGGCAGCGCGCCAGGGCGGCCTGAAGAAGGTCGAAGGGGTCATGCTGTCTTGTCTCACTTTGTCGTTTTAGGGAATTGCTTGTGCGCACTCAGGCCGCGTGTTCCGCGGGCCAGGCCCATGGCCGCCGCTGCCGGTCGGCCGCCTGCCAGGCGCAGATCAAGGTGTCGTCCTTCAGGGTCAGGCCGATGTCGTCCAGGCCGTGCAGCAGGCCCTCACGCCGCAGGGGATCGATGGCGAAGGGCGCCACGCTGCCGTCGGGTGCTGCCAGCGTGCACTGCGTGAGGTCCACCGTCATCGCGTCGCCGTTGGCGCATTGCCGGGCCAGCGCCTCGATGGCGTCGGGCGCCAGGCGAATCGGCAGCATGCCGTTCTGGAAGCAGTTGTTGAAGAAGATGTCGCCAAAGCTGGGCGCGATGACGCAGCGCACCCCCATGCCCTGCAGCGCCCAGACCGCACCCTCGCGCGAGGAGCCGCAGCCGAAGTTTTCTCCCGCCAGCAGAATCGGCGCGCCGCGGAAGGCCGGCTGGTTGAAGACGAAGCTGGGGTCGTCGCTGCCGTCCTCGCGGTAGCGCAGCGCCTCCATCGCATAGGGGCCCAATCGGCTGCGGTCGCCGATGGTAGTGAGCCGCTCGATGCGGATGATCACGTCGGTGTCCACATTGGCGCGCGGCAGCCAGGCGGCCGGGCCGGTGAGCGTGGTGAAGGGCTGCATGCCGGTGCTGATGCTCATGGTGCGGTCTCCAGCAGCAGGTGGGCAGGGTCGGTGATGGCGCCCGCAATGGCCGCTGCCGCCGCCATGGCCGGGCTGGCCAGGTGGGTGCGCGCCCCCGGCCCCTGGCGGCCCACGAAGTTGCGATTGGAGGTGGAGACCGAGCGCTGCTGCGGCGGCACCTGCTCGCCATTGGCGGCCACGCACATGCTGCAGCCCGGCTCGCGCCAGGCAAAGCCCGCCGCCTCAAACAGCGTGTGCAGGCCTTCGGCCTCGGCCGCGCGCTTGACGTTCTCGGACCCGGGCACCACCCAGGCCGTGACGCCGGCTGCCACATGCCGGCCGCGCGCCACCTCGGCCGCGGCACGCAGATCCGACAGGCGCGAGTTGGCGCAGGAGCCGATGAACACCCAGTCCACCGGCGTGCCGGCAATCGCCTGCCCTGCGGCCAGGCCCATGTAGTCGAGCGCGGCGGCCAGGGTGTCACGCTCGGCCTCTTGCTCTGCGGCCTGCGGGTCGGGCACTTGGCCGTCGATGGCGATGGCATGCTCGGGGCTGGTGCCCCAGGTGATGGTGGGGCGCACGGTGGCGGCGTCGATCAGCACTTCGCAGTCGAACAGGGCACCGGTATCGCTGGGCAGCGTGCGCCAGTGGGCTACGGCAGCGTCAAAGGCCGCGCCCTGCGGCGCAAAGGCCCTGCCGCGCAGGAAGTCGAAAGTGCGCTCATCGGGCGCCACCATGCCAAAGCGCGCGCCCAGCTCCACCGACAGGTTGCACAGCGTGAGGCGGCCTTCCACGTCCATGGCCTCGATGGCCTCGCCCGCAAATTCGACGGCATGGCCCACGCCCGCCGCCGCGCCGAGCAGGCCGATGGTGTGCAGCGCCAGGTCCTTGGCGGTGACGCCGGGGCGCAGGCGCCCTTCGCAGCGCACGCGCATCTGTTTGGGCTTTTGCTGGCGCAGCGTCTGCGTGGCCAGTGCGTGCGTGCTCTCCGACGAGCCCACGCCGAAGGCCATGGCCCCCAGGCCGCCATTGGTGCAGGTGTGGCTGTCGCCGCAGATCACCGTGAGGCCGGGCAGCACGATGCCCAACTCGGGCCCCATCACGTGCACGATGCCCTGCCCGGGCTGGCCCAGGTCGAACAGGCGCACACCCATGGCAGCGCTCTGCGCCTTGAGCGCCCCGTGCAGCCGCCCGCCCAGCGGGAAGGTGGTGGCCACACGGCCGGGCAGGCTCGACACGGCGTGGTCGGGCGTGGCGAACACCAGCTCCCGGTCGTGCAGCGGCAGGCCGCGCGCGGCCACCTCGGCCAGCGCGGGCGGGCCCGAGAGGTCGTGCAGCAGGTGGCGGTCGATGTGCAGCAGCGCCCAGCCATCGCCGAGCTCGCGCACCACGTGCGCGTCCCACACCTTGTCGAACAATGTGCGTGCCATGTCAGCTTCCCATGGTGGCGCCGGCATTGAAGCGCGTGCGCAGGGCGTCCCACTCGTCTGCGCCAAAGCGCCGGAAGGTCTGCGCCACGCTGGCCGTGACGGCGGGCGGCAGGTGTGTGGCCTTGAGCTCGGCCAGCGCGGCATCGCCCGCCTCGATGGCGGCCTTGAGCATCAGCCCGGGCAGGATGGCGAGCTTGTAGCCCATGGCCTCGGCTTCGCGCAGGTCGATGTTGGGTGTGCGCCCACCGGGCACCACGTTGAGCAGGCAAGGCCCGTTCACGCGCCGGGGCACGGCGGCCATTTCCTCCAAGCTCTGCGTGGCCTCGACAAAGGCCATGTCGGCGCCGGCCTCCAGCGCCGCATTGGCGCGCCACAGAGCTTCTTCAAAGCCCAGCATGGCGCGCGCATCGGTGCGGGCGATGAGCACGAACTCCGGCGTGCGCCGCGCCTGCACGGCCGCTCGGATCTTGGAGACGAAGTCCTCGCGCGAGACAACCTCCTTGCCATCCAGGTGGCCGCAGCGCTTGGGCGCCACCTGGTCCTCGATGTGGATGGCGGCCACTCCGCGCGCCTCGAACTCGCGCACGGTGCGCGTCACGTTGAGCTCGTTGCCGTAGCCGGTGTCGGCATCGGCGATCAGCGGCACGCCGATGGCGCGCGCCATGACGGCGGCGTTGTCCACCATCTCGCCCATGTTGAGCAGGCCGAAGTCGGGGTAGCCGCGTGCGGCCGAAGTGCCGGCGCCGGTCATGTAGACGGCGCTGAAGCCGGCCTGCTCGATCAGCCGCGCACCGATGCCGTCATAGGCGCCGGGGGCGATGACCATGCCGGGGGCGGCCAGCTGTTGCCGCAGGGTGGGAACGGGAGTGCCCATCGTCATCGTGTTGTCTCCAGGGTGTAGTGGTCTTGCGCGTTGGGCACTGCGTCGTCGCAAGTTGTATTCAGTATAGTACAACATAACAACAAGTCAACCCGCTATGCTCGGGGCACCATGAATTCACCGACTCCCGCTTTCGCCACCGCCAAGGGCACCTCCCTGCACCGCCAGCTGTTCCTGGTGCTGCGCGACCAGATCTCGCAAGGCCTGTTCGCCGACGGCGCGCTGCCCGGCGAGGAGGCGCTGTGCGAGCGCTTCGGCGTGTCGCGCGTGACGGTGCGGCGCGCGCTGGCTGATTTGGCGGCGCAGGGCCTGGTGGAGCGGCGGCATGGCAAGGGCACCTTCGTGGCGCCCAACCTGCCGCTGCCGCGCCGCGTGCCCAGCCTGAGCGTGATCGACAGCCTGCGCAAGACCGCGCAGGAGACCGAGGTGCAGGTGCTGGAGGTGACCCAGGCCGAGCCCCCGCGCGATGTGGCCTCGCTGCTGCTGCTGCCCCCCGGGGCCAAGGCCATGCACGCGCTGCGCCTGCGCAGCCACATCGGCGGCGCGCCCGCGCTGCTCACGGACGCCTGGGTGCCGCAGGACATCGGCCAGCGCGCCACGGCGGCGGCCCTGAAGAAGAAGGCGCTCTACGAGATCCTGATGGCCCAGGGCGTGCAGTTCGGCCGCGTGGTGCAGGAGATCAGCGCCGTGGTGGCCGACCCGCAGCGCGCGGGGCTGCTGAAGACCGAGGTGGGGGGGCCGATGTTGCGGTTGGTAAGGTTGCTGCACGACATGGATGAGCGGCCGGTGATGTACCTCACTGCCTATATGCCGGCAGAGCGGAGCCGGATACTTATGGAGATACCGGGGGCTACTGTCAATACCTTGACGGCGGGGCAGATCGTGCATGACGTGCCTTGATTCCTTTGTCCTCGACGCGAGTGGTTACTACATGCCTTGATGGAGGGCGGGAGCCGGTTTATGCGCCCGGCGAGGCTGCTGTTTTGATGACGTGCCTCTGCCGAGGACGGGAGCCGGGTCTCGGCCCGGCGGCCGAGGTACCTTTCTTTGCGTCGCCAAAGAAACGTACCCCAAAGAAAGGCGACCCCGCTGCCCGTGTCCCCCTCGCCGCAGGCGAGGGGGCAGCCTGGGGGTCGCCTTTTCTTGGCCCACCTTCTTTTGGCGACGCGAAAGAAGGTGGGTGCGCCGCCGGGCGCACATCCCGGCTCCCGCCCTCGGCAAAAGAGCAGAATCCCCCAAGGCCAACAAGCCAAAAACCAAGCCCCCCCACCAGCCATCCAGAAAAAAAAAGCCCGCACAAAGGCGGGCAACTTGCTTTCACAAGGGAGGTATCGACTACGGGTGGGTCGACAGAAAAATAATAGCCCGCCCCCTCCAAAAAAGCATGTGAAGTAGTTCACGCTTCACCCATTTGCGATTGATGAACGAACCCCTCCCATTGGTGACCAAATAGCATCAATGCCCAGGCCAATCTGGCGCCCAATCACAGGTTCAGACGGCCCCAGACAATGCCAGCAACAAGACAAAACAAAACAGGCGCCCCTAAATGACCACCACCACAACCCCCCAGGCCCCACAACAGACAACCAGCAACACCCGCGCCTGGGTGGTCGATCTGGTCCTCCTGGCCGCGCTGTGGGGCGCATCCTTCCTCTTCATGCGCATGGGCGCCGCCGAGTTCGGGGCCCTGCCCACAGCGGCGGCGCGGGTCAGCATCGGCGCGGCCTTTCTGTTCCCGCTGATGATGCTGCGCGGCCAAGGCCCGGCCCTGGTGCAGCACTGGCGCGCCAGCATGGCCCTCGGGGTGTTCAACTCCGGCCTGCCGTTCGCCCTGTTCAGCTTTGCGCTGCTCACCATCAACAGCAGCCTGGCCGCAGTGCTCAACGCCACGGCGCCGATGTTCGGGGCCCTGGTGGCGTGGGTCTGGTTCCGCGAGCGGCCCAGCGGCTGGCGCCTGGTGGGGCTGGCCATCGGCTTCATCGGCGTGGTCATGCTGGCCAGCGGCAGTGCCGGGCTGCGCGACGGCGATGGCGCGGGCGGCAACCACAACGCAGCGCTCTGGGCCATCGGCGCCTGCCTGCTGGCCTGCTTGTGCTACGGGATTGCGGCGAGTGCGACGCGCCGCTACCTGACCGGTGTACCGCCCCTGGCCACGGCCACCGGTAGCCAGATCGGAGCGGCCCTGCTGCTCATCGTGCCGGCCGTCCTGTACTGGCCCCAGCACATGCCCTCGCTGCGGGCCTGGCTGGCCATTGCGGCGCTGGGCGTGCTGTGCACGGGCGTGGCGTACTTCCTGTTCTTCCGGCTGATCGAGCGCGCAGGCCCGGCGCGGGCGCTCACCGTCACCTTCTTGCTGCCGGTGTTCGCAACCTTCTATGGGGTTGTCTTTCTGGACGAGCGCATCACGCAGTGGATGCTGGTCTGCGCGGCCGTCATCGTCTGCGGCGTGGGGCTGTCCACGGGCTTCATTGCGCCGAAGAAGCGCGCTGCAAAGACCTGACTGAGTTCCATCAGCCGGCCTTGCTCCGCAGGTACGCCTGCGGCGTCACGCCCAGCTGCTTGTGGAACATGGCGATGAAGGCCGAGGGCGCGCTGTAGCCCAGCTCCAGCGCCACGTCCTTGACCGCACGGCCGGCCTCCAGCAGCGCGATGCCGCGCACCACTTTCAGGCGCTGGCGCCATTCGCCCAGGGACATGTGCAGGTCGCGCTCGCAGCGCCGCGCCAGGGTGCGCTCGGTGGTGTGCACGGTGGCGGCCCATTCGGCCAGCGGGCGGTTGTCCCAGGGGCTGGCCTGCAGGGCGTCGAGCACCCTGCTCAGCAGCGGGTCCTGCGAGGTCGGCAAATAGCTGTCATGGCCGGGCGCCACGCGCAGTTCGTCCAGCAGCACCTCGAACAGGCGCTGCTCGGGCGGGCTGTGCGGGGCCTCGATGCCACGCTCGCGCAGCGTCTCCAGCACGGCCTGTATCAGCGGGCTGATGACCATGGTGCAGGCCTGCGCCGGCAGCGCCGCGCACAAGGGCTCGGGTACGTAGACCGTGGCATAGCTCGCCGCATGGCGGTTGCGGGAGGCATGCTCCAGGTGCGGCGGTATCCACACACCGTATTGGGGCGGCGCCAGAAACACCTGGCCGCCCATGCCCACCTCGATCACGCCCGACAGCGCATGCACGAACTGCCCTGCGGCATGGCTGTCGGCCGGGTCGGCACCGCCGGGCTGCAGGTGCACCACCTTGAACAGCAGCATGGCGGTCTGTGCGGAGGGCTTGCGCCGGTGCATCTTGTCTGGCTCCATTGATCGCTTGTCCGAACAGGCATATTTCATCGAATCACGTCAATTTAAACTGATACCGCCCGCACCACCCAGGAGACACACGCCATGCCCACCAACCACCCCGGCGAATTCAACCCCCAGTCCCCCGCCCGCGCCATGGCCGAGAAGTTCGCGCGCGATGGCGTGGTCTGCCTGCGCGGCGTGCTGCGCCCGGCCGAAGTCGAGCGGCTGCGCGAGGGCATCGACGCCAACCTGGCCGCGCCCAGCCCGCGCGCCAAGGTGGCCAGCCGCCCCGACGACCCGGGCTTCTTCATCGAGGACTTCTGCAACTGGCAGGAGATACCGGCGTACTGGGACGTGATCTCGCAATCGGCCCTGCCCGAAATCGCGGCCAAGCTCACGGGCAGCCGCCAGATACGCCTGTACCACGACCACATGCTCACCAAGGAGTCGGGCACGCGCCAGCGCACGCCCTGGCACCAGGACCAGCCCTACTACAACATCGAAGGCAGCCAGAACGTGAGCTTCTGGATCCCCGTCGATCCGGTCTCGCGCGCCGCCACGCTGGAGCTGGTGGCCGGCTCGCACCGCGGCCCCTGGCTGATGCCGCGCACCTTCATGACCAACGAGGCGAAATGGTTCCCCGAGGGCGCCCTGGCCGACCTGCCCGACATCGAGGCCGACCGCACGGCCTACGACATCCGCGGCTGGGCCGTGGAGCCGGGGGACGCCATCGCCTTCAACATGCTGACCCTGCACGCCTCGGCGGGCCTGGAGCCCGGCCGCCGGCGCCGCGTGTTCTCGGTGCGCATGATCGGCGACGACGTCACGCACGCGCCGCGGCGCTGGAAGACCTCACCGGATTTTCCGGGGCTGGTGGACGAGTTGCCGGCGGGGGCGCCGATGGAGCATGCTTTGTTTCCGGTGCTGTGGCGTGCGGGCGCGTGAGAAAAAGCGGCCTGGGCTTGCGCAGCCATTCAAGCCTCCGGCACGTAGAACAACCGGTCTGCATGATCGACAAAGTAGGCGGCCAGGTATTCCAGCCTGTCTAGGTCAATGGAAAACCCATGGCTGAACTCGTCATAAGCCTGTGACGTTGACTCGAACGACCCCGAAGTCCCCAGCCAAGCTTGGTACGCAGCCTTCAGTGCAGCCGCCTCACCAGCCAGGCCCACCTCGCAGTAGCTCTCCAGAATGCGATCCATCGCATCATGGCGATTGTCAAAAGCAGACCATCCGCTGCGTTGGCATTGCGCTTCCCAATCAAAGAGATACGCGACCTGCGCGTAGGCGCGGGGCAAAGACTCTTCTGGTATGTCCGAATAGAACAAGAGGCTGCCGAACACCATGAAAGCATCGATCCAGCCACGATGGTTCTCCGCCTTCCAGAATTCAATCGGATAATCTTTGGGCAGATGCTTTCGGCTGACAGTCTCTTCCAGCAGCGGTATGACGACAAACGGCAATCGCATTCTTCTTCCCCCTTTTTATTGATGAACCGAACGCATGGAGTGCACCTGAGTCCGGTCCATGCATCCTACCCAAAAGCGGCGCCAACGGACGCCACCCACAGTTCGAAATGAGGGAACTCACCTCCCCCTGAGCGGCCTCAGCAGATCCGACAGCCCGTTGTGGTCGATCTCATGCATCAGCGCCAGCAACTGCCCCAGCTGCCCCTTGGGGAATCCCTCGCGCGCAAACCAGTTGAGGTAGTTGCCGGGCAGGTCGGCGATCAGCGTGCCCTTGTGCTTGCCGTAGGGCATCTCCATCGTCACCAGTTTCTGTAGTTTCTCCGCGTCCATGGCAAGGCTTTCTTTTTCAGCCGCCCGCGCGCTTGACCTTGTGGCCGAGCTTTTGCAGCGCGGCCATCACGCGGTCCACATGGTCGCCCTGGACCTCGATCACGCCGTCCTTTACCGTGCCGCCACTGCCGCAGGCGGCCTTGAGCTGCTTGCCCAGTTGGTCCAGCGCGGCGGCATCGGCCAGCACGCCCTTGACCAGGGTGACGGCCTTGCCGCCGCGGCCCTTGGTTTCGCGCGAGACGCGCACGATGCCGTCGCCTGCGGGCACGGCCGCCTTGGCCAGTTCCTTGCAGGCGCACTGGGCGATGGGCTGGCGGCAGTCGGGGCACATGCGGCCCGCATCGGTGGAGTAGACCAGACCGCCCAGGCTGGCGAGGTCGGCCAGGGATTTCTTGGGAGCGGGGGCCATGCTTATTGCTGCTCCCGGGGCTTGTCGGCAGGGTTGGCGCCGAGCTCGTTTTGCAGCATGTGGAAGTTGAGCAGGCGCGTGGCCATCACGGTTTCGGCGAGAAAGCACACCAGCGCGAGCAGAAAGGACACCACGCCCGCCAGGAAGCCGGCGATGGCCAGGCGGTTGGCCTGGTAGTCCAGCGTTTCGCCCAGGAACAGCAGGATGATGGTGATGCCGATGAGAAAGGCGCAGAAGGTCAGCAGCGCAATGCAGCCATTGGCCAGCCGGCCGCGCAGGCGCAGCTCACCCAGCTCGACGTAGGCGCGGGCGGTGTACTCGGGGTCGTTGTTGGCGCGGGCGCGGTCTTCCACCACGCGGGCGCGGTCGATGATGCGGGCCAGCCGGCCGGCCACGGCGCCGATCATGCCGGAGACGGCGGTGAGCAGGAAAACGGGCGCCACCGCCAATTGAATGCCGTGGGTGATGGCGGAAGGGTCGGTCGGAATGGCCATGGACTGGGACAGCGTGGGATTATGCCGTCCGATTATCTATGCGCACGGCCCATGCCAAGTGCAGGACAATCGGGGGATTGTCCCAATCCATTCTGCGCTCGTGCCCATGGCACCGGCGCCCAGCCCATGCCTTTTGCCGCCCTCGGTCTCTCCCCTGCCCTTGCCCATGCCGCCCAGGCCGCAGGCTTCACGGCGCCCACGCCCATCCAGACCGAGGCGATCCCCCCGATTCTGGACGGCAGGGACCTGCTGGGCATCGCGCAGACCGGCTCGGGAAAGACGGCGGCGTTCGGCCTGCCCCTGCTGCAGCTGGTGCAGATGGGCGCCACCGGCCAGTCGACCCGCCCGATCCAGGCCCTGGTGCTGGTGCCCACGCGCGAGCTGGCGGCCCAGGTGGGCGAGGTGCTGCGCGACCTGGCGCGCCACCTGGTGCAGCAGCCGCCCAAGGTGGCGGTGGTGTTCGGCGGTGTCTCCATCAACCCGCAGCTCATGGCGCTGCGCGGCGGGGCCGACGTCATCGTGGCCACCCCAGGCCGCCTGCTCGACCTGGTGGAGCACAACGCCGTGCGCCTGGGCCAGGTGGCCCACCTGGTGCTGGACGAGGCCGACCGCCTGCTCGACCTGGGCTTTGCCGAGGAACTGCAGCGCGTGCTGGCCCTGCTGCCGGCCAAGCGGCAGAACCTGTTCTTTTCGGCCACCTTCCCCACGGCCGTGCAGGCCCTGGCCGACGGCCTGCTGCGCCAGCCGGTGCGCGTGGAGATCGCCGCCACGCCGGAACACACGCCCGACATCGCGCAGCGCGCCATTGCGGTGGACGACAAGCGCCGCACCCAGTTGCTGCGCCATCTGGTGAAAGAGCATGCATGGTCGCGCGTGCTGGTCTTCGTGGCCACGCAGTACGCGGCCGAGCACGTGGCCGAAAAGCTGTACAAGGCCGGCATCTACGCCAGCCCTTTCCACGGCGGACTGAGCCAGGGCGCGCGCAAGCAGGTGCTGCAGGAGTTCAAGGACGAGCGCTGGCAGGTGGTGGTGACCACCGACCTGGCCGCGCGAGGCATCGACATCGCGCAGCTGCCCGCCGTGGTCAACTACGACCTGCCGCGCTCGGCCGATGACTATGTTCACCGTATCGGCCGCACCGGCCGTGCGGGCGAGAGCGGCGTGGCAGTGAGCTTCGTGATGCCTGAAGCGACCGCACATTTCAGGCTGATCGAAAAGCGCCAGGGCCTGGCCCTGCCGCTGGAGGTGATCGCCGGCTTCGAGCCCACCGAGGTGGCGCCGCCTGCCACGCCTGCAGCCCCGGGCACGGGCGGCATCAAGGGCCGCCGCCCGAGCAAGAAGGACAAGCTGCGTGCCGCGGCGGCAGTTGCCGAGGCCGAAGCAGCCGCCGAAGCCGCGCGCCCCCGGGGCAAGAAGCCGCCCAAACCCGAATAACTGCCGCCTGCGGCCACAAAAAAACCGGCTGCCCCGTGAAGGGCAAGCCGGCTGGCGTGCAGAAGGCAACAAGGGCGCCCCGAGGGAACGGCCCAGCAGCCCGGGGTTCTTCAGTCTTCGCTGTCGTCGTCTTCAGCGCCCATGCCGTCGTTGGCATCGTCGCGCTCGCCTGCAGGCCGCGCGGTGCGCTTGCCCGGCTTGGCCAGGATCTCGACGTAGAACTGCTTGCCGCCCTCGGCCACCACGCCGTTGATCAGCCCGGTGAGGGCCGACAGATGCACCGCCGTAGCCGCTTCCTTGGTGGCGCCGAACTGGCAATCGAAGTCCCAGAAGTCAGCGCCTGCGGGGATTTCGCGGCGCCGTTCGCGCTTGATGTACTTGCGGATGTCGTGCTTGACGGCTTCCAGAACGCGGTCTGGATTCTTGCCTTCGACATGGAGTTGAAAAGTTTTTCTCATGGGCGATGGTACCTCCTGCCGCCCAGGCGGACAGATCGGGTAACCATCCATGTTGGCATACATGCCTGCCGTGGCGCAATTCCCTTGCGGATTTCAGCTATCGGCCCTGGCGCAAAACCCGCTCTATAAGATGGACAGCAACAAAGGCCTTGAACAGGCCGCAATTCATAACAACGGAGGTGCACTATGTCTACTGGAGGCTGGATTCTTTCTGCGGTGCTGGTGGTCGCGCTGGTATGGGCCATCGCGATCTACAACCGCCTCGTGCAATTGCGCAACCGCATTGCCAACGCGTTCGCACAGATCGATGTGCAGCTCAAAAGGCGCCATGACCTGATCCCCAACCTGGTGGAGGTGGCGCGCGGCTACATGGCGCACGAGGCATCCACGCTCGAAGCCGTGGTCAAGGCGCGCGGCAATGCGCAAAGCGCTGCCAGCGCCGCCCGTGCAGCCCCCGCCAGCGCCAATGCCCTGGGTGCGCTGGCCGCGGCCGAGGGCGTGCTTGGCGGCAGCCTGGGCCGGCTGATGGCCCTGGCCGAGGCCTACCCCGAGCTCAAGGCCGACACGACCATGAAGTCGCTGAGCGAGGAGCTCACCAGCACCGAAAACCGCCTCGGGTTCGCACGCCAGGCCTACAACGACCAGGTGCTGGAGTTCAACGACCTGGCCCAGCAGTTCCCCGACCTGATCGTGGCACGGCTGCTGGGCTTCGTAAGCTCGCCCATGCTCGAATCGACCCAAAGCGCGGAAGAACGCGCCACACCCAAAGTCCAGTTCTGATCCGTCCACGCCAACGCGAGGACTGATCCATGAAGTTCTGGAACCACCAGGAAGATGCGCGCAGCGCAACGCGCCGCCTGCTGCTGGGCTTTGCCATCGCCGTGGTGCTGCTGGTCGCGGCCGTGCACGGGGCGCTGGTGGTGGCCTGGCTGCTGATGGCGGCCGTGCTGCCGGGCAACCTGCCCTACCCTGCGGGCTTTCTGGCCGCCAACGTCGGCGTATCGCTGCTGCTGGTGCTGGGGGGCTGGTGGGTGGAAACCTCCAACCTGCGCGGTGGCGGCATCAAGCTGGCGACGCGGGCCGGGGCGCGCGAGCTGCGGCCCTCGATCTCGCATGCCGAGCAGCGCCTGGCCAACATCGTCGACGAGCTGTGCATTGCCGCCAGCATGCGCCGCCCGCAGGTGATGGTGGTGCCGCGCGTCGACGCCATCAACGCCTTTGCCGCCGGCTGGGACGAGAAGGACGCCGTGCTCGCCGTCACCCAGGGCGCGCTCGATTACCTCAACCGCGAGGAACTGCAGGGCCTGGTGGCGCATGAGCTGAGCCATCTGCACGAGGGCGACACACGCCTGAAGATGCAGCTGGCGGGCATGGTGTTCGGGCTGGAGCTGGTCTACAACTTCGGCGACACGATGCGCGAGCGGCGCGGCCTGTCGTGGTGGTTCGGCTCGGCCATCATGCTCGCGGGCCTGGCCGGCTGGCTCACCGGGCGCATGCTCAAGGCGGCCGTGTCGCGCCAGCGCGAGTACCTGGCAGACGCCCGCGCCGTGCAGTGGACGCGCAGCAAAGACGGCCTGGGCGGCGTGCTGCGCAAGGTGATGGGACAGCGCCGCGACACCCCTGCCGGCTATGCCCAGGACCACCGCCACACCGGCCTGGCCCTGCCCTCGGTGCAGCACATGCTGCTGGTGGACGTGGAAGGCGGCAGCCGCCTGGAGCGCCGGCTCGACACCCACCCCACGCTCGAAGACCGCGTGCGCCGTGTCTATGGCCGGCCCATGCAGCCGGTGGCTGTCGCCCCGGTGACCGTGGAGCCCGAGGCCGCGCGCCGCGGCAGCGCGGCCACTGGTGCAGTGCCAGGGGAACCGACCATCGCTTCGCTGGTGGACCCGTTCGCCCGGTTCACCTGAGCCAGCCGCCCCGGGGCGCAGACGCGGCGCCGGCCTACGCCCCCCGGGAGCCGCTTCGGCGACCATCCGATGTGGTGCGCCAACCAAGATGGCGCCAGGAAGCCCCGCACCGGCCAACAACCATTGCCAAACAGTTGGCGGCGTTTTGCGCGCCCGGTGCCACAATGCACCACTACGTATTGTTACAACAGCGCATGCACCACGATCAGGACCTGTTGCAACTGCTGCCTGCCGCCGCTTTGGTGGTCACGCCTGCCGGCGCCATCCTGCGGGCCAACGCGGCCGGCGTGGCCCTGCTGGAGGCCGACAGCGAGCAGGCCCTGCTGGGCCGCATTCTCGGCCACTTCGTGCATCCCATGGACAAGGCGCGCTCCAGCCAGCGCATCGAGCGCGTGAAGGAGCCCGACCATGCGGGCCGGCCCAACAAGTCCTCCGAGTTCCGCGTGCGCACCGACAAAGGCCAGCTGCGCATGGTGCTGGTGTCCAGCGTGGCCATCCAATGGCAGGGCGCGCCGGCCCTGCTGATGTGCGGCATGGACATGACGCACCAGAGTGAAATCCAGGAGCAGTTGCGCGAGAGCGAGCACAACTTCCGCCGCCTGTTCGACAACATGCAGGACGTGTACTACCGCACCAACGCCCAGGGCGTGGTACAGCACGTGGGGCCGGGGGTGCGCCGCGTGCTGGGCTACGAGCCGCACGAGATCGAAGGCCGCACGGCCGAGTCCTACTACCCCGAGAGCAAGGACCGCGATGCCTTCAAGGTGGCCATCCAGGAAAACGGCGAGGTGGCCGACTTCCCCGGGCAGATGGTGCGGCGCGATGGCACGGTGATCGACATCTCCATCAGCAGCCATGCGCTGTACGACCACCAGGGCCAGTTCGCCGGGGTGGAGGGCATCTACCGCGACGTGACGCAGCGCAAGAACCTGGAGCGCGAGCTGCACCGCCTGGCCACCACCGACATGCTGACCGGCATGGCCAACCGCCGCGCCTTTCTGGAGACCGCCGACGCTGCCTACCGCACCGCACGCGAGCACGGCACGCCGCTCACGCTGCTGATGCTGGACGTGGACCATTTCAAATCCATCAACGACCGCTTCGGCCACCTGGAGGGCGACCGCGCCCTGGTGGCCTTTGCCCGCGCCGTGATGGACGGGCTGCGCCCCGGCGACGCGGTGGGCCGCCTGGGCGGAGAGGAATTCGGCGTGCTGCTGCAGGGCACCACGCTGGCCCAGGGCCATGAGGTCGCCGTGCGGCTGCTCAACTGCGTGCGCACGCTGGAGCTGGCGGGAGTGGATGCGGCTGGCAGCCACCATTACCGCATCACGGCCAGCATGGGCCTGGGCACGCTCAGGGGCAGCGACCGCAGCCTGCGCGACCTGCTGGACCGGGCCGACCAGGCGCTCTACCAGGCCAAACGCCAAGGGCGCGACCGGATTGCGCTGGCCGATGCCGACCTGGATAGCGAAGGCTATTGAGTGGCGTCCGCGTCGCGTGCGCGCTCAGAAGTCGAACACCGCCGCGCCCATGCCATAGCGCCCGTGCAAGGTCGTAGCGAGAACGCCCAGGCAAAACGCGGCATACAGCAGGATGAAAAGCCTTTGGGCGGTTGCCGATTGCGCTGGCGCACCCCTCGGGCGCACAGGCCCCAGGGCCGCCGCCAGCAGCATGGCAGGGATGATGAAGTAGCGCCCCTGCAGGCCCTGGACGACGCGCGCGGGGTAGTCGTTCCAGGTCACGGCCAGGGCAAAGAAGGCCAGCAGCGCACTGCCCAAGGCGGCGACCAGCAGCGTGGCGCGGATGCCGAGATCGGCCCTCTCGTAGCGGGTCCCTGCCACGGTCAGCAGGGCCGCCAGCAGCAGGCCGCCGCCAATGGCGGCCAGTGCGAAGTCTGGAATGGGCGCATCGGCCCAGCCCAGGTTGCCCACGAACGACGAGGCGATGAGCTGGCCCTGGAACGGGTCGGCAATGGTCCGCCCCACCAGGTGCAGGAATTCGAGCGGGTCGCGCAGGTAGGCACTGATGATCTGCCCGGTGGAGTGCGCGCGCACCACGCGGTGGTCCTGGGTGTGCAGCAAGCCGTACAGTGTCCAGCCGGCGCTGGCCGCCAGCAACGTGGCCGAGGCCGCCAGGCGTTGCCAGGACCCGTGCCGCAGCAGCAGCACCAGGGGCAGCAGCACCATGGGAAGCAGGTTGGTGCGCGACGTGACCAGCAGGAAGATGGAGAAATAGAAAGCGAACGACTGCCAGCGCGTGGCCTTGCCTTCGTGCCACTGCAGCAGAAACAAGGACAGCACCAGCAATGCCAGCGCAAAGCACAACCCGTCGATGGTGGGCGAGATGATCTGGAACAGCGCCATCGGCATGAGCACCAGGGCCTGCACCAACAGCGCGGGCCGCGCTATCTGCCAGGCCCAGAAGACCAGGCCGAACACCAGCAGGGTGACCAGCATGCGGGTGAACTGGTAGCTGTGGCCCAGGGAGAGATCGAACTCCCGCGACAGCTTGAGCCCCAGTGCATGCGGCAGGTAGATGAAGGGCGCGTAGTACCCCGTGGCCGAGGCATTGACGAAGATCTCCCCATCCTGCCAGTCGTACCGGGTGGCCTGGTCCATGAGCCAGGCGGGCGACAGGCTCCGGTCCCGGTGCGGCCCCACGATCTTCTGCATCCACTGCGAGAACATGAAGAAATGGGTGTCCACCCAGCCCCCCGTTCTGCCGCGCGCCCCAGGCTCCTCGCCCTGGAGCAAGGGCTGGCCGTGGGCCACCATGTCGGCCCGCAGCAGGTGCACGATTTCATCGGGCGACTGGAAGGCCGGAATCAGCTGCATCATGCCGCAGGCCACCGCAAACGCCAGCGCGAACCACGCCAGGCGGACTCTTTGCACGCCACCCATGCCCCGCCGCACAATGGCAGGTACAAAGCGAGGCCAGCCAGAAGGGTCAGGGTGCAAAAACAAATGAAACAGGGTTCAAGTAAAAAATAGACAGCGACCATCCCAGCTGGCGAGAACCATCTTAGCCAGGGAGATCGCGGCGGCGATTGCCTGCAGCGCTCAAACGCACGTCAGGCGTGACCTACATCACCACAAGCGCTTCTTTATCGTCCACCAGCCCAGGCACCGGCATGCGACGCGCGCGCCGGGCATGATGGCAGGCGGCTACGCCTGCTGCAATCGATCTTGCATCTGGATTCATTTCTACAATAGCCCATGACCCGACCATTCACCGAGCGCACTGTTCCCGGCAAGGAGGAGATCGCGCTGCTCGCACCATTTGCGCGCCTTCCCCCCGACCGCATTGCCCTGGTGGCCACGGCCGAGCAGGCCCGCCAAGCCGGGGAGGAACTCGCCGCGAGCCCGGTCTGGGGCTTCGACACCGAATCCAAGCCCACCTTCGTGCAGGGCGAAGCATCGGACGGCCCGCACGTGGTGCAGCTGTCCACCCTCGACAAGGCCTGGGTGTTCCAGCTGCACGACCGGGATTGCCGCCACCTGGTGGCCGAGTTGCTGGCCCGGCCCGGCGTGACCAAGGCGGGTTTTGGCCTCGGTGACGACAAGAAACGCATCGAGGCCAAGCTGGGCGTGGTGCCCGAGGGCGTGCTGGAACTCAACCACGTGTTCCGCCAGCAGGGCTACCGCAAGGACATGGGCGTCAAGGGCGCCGTGGCCGTGCTGTTCAACCAGCGCTTCATCAAGTCCAAGAAGGCCGCCACCTCCAACTGGGCCAACCCCCGACTCACCGAATCGCAGCTGGTGTACGCCGCCAACGATGCCTATGCAGCGGCGCGGGTGTACCACGCGCTGGGGCTGCCAATGAACGCCTGACTACAGCACGGCAGCCAGTCGCGCCGCCTGGTCGATGGCGCGCTTGGCGTCGAGCTCGCCCGCCTCCAGCGCACCGCCCACCACATGGGGCTTCCTGCCCAGGGCCAGCAGCTCGTCGGCCAGGGTGCGCAGCGGCAGCTGGCCGGCGCACAGCACCACGGTGTCGCAGGGGATCCAGGTCGGGTCCTCGCGCTGCTCGCCGTAGGAGACCAGCAGGCCCTCGTCGGCAATGCGCTCGTAGTTCACGCCGCCCACCATCTGCACCTGCTTCATCTTCAGCGTGGTGCGGTGGATCCAGCCCGTGGTCTTGCCCAGGCCCTCCCCGAGCTTGCCCTTCTTGCGTTGCAGCAGCGTGACCTGGCGCGCTGGCGGTGTGACCTGCGGGCCCTTGGGGGCCAGGCCGCCGCGTGCCTCGGCGGGGTCGGTGATGCCCCACTCCGCCTGCCAGGCGGGCAGGTCCAGCGTGGTGGAGTGGCCTTCATGGACCAGGAACTCCGCCACGTCGAAACCGATGCCGCCGGCACCGATCACAGCCACGCGCTCGCCCACGGGCTTGCGATGGCGCAGTACGTCGATGTAGCTGAGCACCTTGGGATGCTCCTGCCCAGGGATCTTCGGGTCGCGCGGGCTCACGCCCGTGGCGATCACCACCTCGTCGTAGCCCGTGAGGTCGGCCGCCTGCACGGCGGTACCGAGGTGCAGTTGCACACCGGTGTCCTCCACCCGCGTGGCCAGGTAGCGCAGCATCTCGTGGAACTCTTCCTTGCCCGGCACCTGCTTGGCCATGTTGAGCTGGCCGCCGATGGCATCGGCGGCATCGAACAGGTGCACCTCGTGCCCGCGCTCGGCGGCCACGGTGGCGGCGGTCAGGCCGGCTGGCCCCGCGCCCACCACCGCGATGCGCTTGGGCTTTTGCTGCGGCGCCAGGGGCTTGTAGACCAGCAGCGTCTCGTGGCAGGCGCGCGGGTTCACCAGGCAACTGCTGGTCTTGGCCTTGAACACATGGTCCAGGCAGGCCTGGTTGCAGGCGATGCAGGTGTTGATGCGGTCGGCCTTGCCCGCTGCCGCCTTGTTCACAAAGGCCGGGTCGGCCAGCAGCGGGCGCGCCATGGAGACCATGTCGGCACAGCCATCGGCCAGCACCTGTTCGGCCACCTCGGGCGTGTTGATGCGGTTGGAGGTGACGAGCGGCGTGGCGATGCCGGCGGCCGCGAACTCGGCCTTCATCTTCTGCGTGACCCAGGCAAACGCCGCGCGCGGCACGCTGGTGGCGATGGTCGGTATGCGCGCCTCGTGCCAGCCGATGCCGGTGTTGACGATGCTGGCGCCGCCCGTAGCCACGGCCTTGCCCAGGGTGACGATCTCGTCCCAGGCGCTGCCGCCGGGCACCAGGTCGATCATGGACAGGCGGTAGATGATGATGAAGTCCGGTCCCACGGCCTCGCGCATGCGCGCCAGGATCTCCACCGGCAGGCGCATGCGCTGGCTGTAGTCGCCACCCCAGGCATCGGTGCGCCGGTTGGTGGCGGCGGAGAGGAACTGGTTGATCAGGTAGCCCTCGGAGCCCATGACTTCCACACCGTCGTAGCCCGCCTCGCGCGCCCGCTGGGCGCAGTTGACGAAGGCGCGGATTTGCCGCTCGACCCCGCCGGCCGACAGCGCAAACGGTGTAAACGGCGTGATCGGTGACTGCAGCCGCGAGGGCGCCACTGCCAGCGGGTGGTAGGCATAGCGGCCGGTGTGCAGTATCTGCAGCGCGATCTTGCCGCCCGCGCCATGCACGGCCTCGGTCACCACCCTATGGCGGCGCGCCGCGCCCGCGGTGGACAGCGTGCCCGCGAACGGCTTGGTCCATCCCGCGATGTTGGGCGCGAAGCCCCCCGTCACGATCAGCCCCACCCCGCCCTCGGCCCGCTCGCGGAAATAGGCCGCCATGCGTGAGAGGTCGCGCGCATCTTCGAGCCCCGTGTGCATGGAGCCCATGAGCACGCGGTTCTTGATCTGGGTGAACCCGAGGTCCAACGGGGCGAGCAGGCGGGGATATAGGGCGTGGCCGGGCGGCAGCTCGCTGGCGATGGATTGCATGGGGATGGGCGCGTGGGGACGCAAATGGTTGAAGATGCAGCCAGAAACACCTTCTCAGGCGCTTCTAGAATACTTTTCTAGAACTTTATTCTAGAATGCACTTCCATGGCAAGCCGCAGTTCCACCAAGCCCCCCGCCTCCACCCCGCCCGCAGAAGTCACCGACCGCCGCCAGGAGATCCTGAACGCAGCGCTCGCCTGCGCCGCGCAGGCGGGGGTGGAGGCCGTCAGCATCGACGGCGTGCGCGCGCGCTGCGGCGCCAGCGTGGGCAGCATCTACCACCACTTCGGCAGCAGGGAGGGCATCGTCGCGGCGCTGTTCTTCGAGATCTTCCACACGCAGTCGCGCAGCATCCAGGCCCAGCTCGATGCGTCCGTCGGTGTGGAGGCCGGTGTGCAGGCCCTGGTCACCGGCTACCTGGACTGGGTGGTGGCGCAGCCGGTACAGGCGCGATTTCTGTTCCAGGCACGCGGCCTGGTGGCCGCCGGCCCGCGCAGCGCCGAACTGGCCGAGGCCGCGCGCGGCCGCAACCAAGCCCTGGTGGCATGGTTCGAGCCACATCGGCAAGGCGGCGCATTGCGTAACCTGCCCTGCGAGCTCATGCCTTCGCTGGTGATGGGCCCGGTGCAGAGCTATTGCCGCGCCTGGCTGTCGGAGCGTGCGGGCCAGGGGGCACTGCCCTCGCCGGACGTCTACCGCAGCGAACTCGCGGCGGCGGCATGGCGGGCGGTACGGGCCTGAAGCCCCGTCAGCCGGACCCACCGCGCTTGCGGGCGAGAATCCGGTGCGCCAGCCAGCAGAGCAAGGCACCTGCGGGCCCGATGACCAGCAGGTTCCACAGCGGCATGAACAGCAGGCCGAGCGCCGCCGTCGATCCCTTGGGGGCGATGAAGACGGTGTAGTGCATGAACCCGTCCGCCACAAGGCATGCCGCTGCGGCTCCCAGAGCCCACACCACGTGGCGCCCCCGTGCCAGCACCGCAGCAATGGCATAAGGGGCACTCGACCAGAGCAGCAGGCCGATGAGAAAAGCGATGGCGCCCGAGCCGCCCTCGGCCTTGAAAAGGGCGGTGTAGAGGTGCAGCGCCACGCCCGCGCTGCACAGGGTCAGGGCGGTGGTCTTCGCGGGGTGGGAGGATGGCATGGCATTCCACCGGTAAAGGACGGTCTTGGGCAGTTGGGCAGGCGTGGCCGCAGGGCTTCGAGGTCTTGATGGCGGCGTCGCGCGGATGCCCGCCGCGCCCGATGATAGTCCGGTGTGGACGCCTGGCGGCAGCGCATGGGTGCGGCCACGCCGTTGTGGCAGAAAGCCCAAGGAACTGTGCGGCTTACAAAAAGCCTTGGACTGATGCTGAACCCGTTTACGATTTCGCGGCAAGCGCTTTCCAAAATGGCGTACCTGAGGCACTTCCGTTCATGCTGGGCAAAGACTTCGACCGTATCGCAGACGCGTACCTGCTCCATCAATCCATTGTCCCTGCATGGACCGGGGTGGGTCCGGGCAGCTTTATCCGCAACGACGTCGGCGGCTTCGACAAACTGGCCTTCGACCCCGGCCGTGGCTTCGAGAACTTCGCCGTGCTGATTTCCTACCAGCCCTCGGACCTCACGGATTTCATGGAAGCGCTGCAGGGCCAACCCTACGACCCTGTCAGCAGCGGATTCATCTGCGGCCCCTACCTCAGCCTTGGCAAAGTGGGCCCACGCAGGCACACCTGGCCCTGCCGTACCCAGGAACAACTGCTCTCGTCCCTGGAACGCGTCGTGACCGCGCTCGCCCAGATGGGCGAACCCTGGCTCGCCTCGCTGCGCGACCCCCAGGTGCTGGCGCAGCAGACCGATCCCATTGCGGCAGCCATCGCCGGGTACGCCTGGGAGCGGGCTGGTCACCTGCAGAACGCGCATGCGTGCTACCTCGACTGGCTGCAGCGCCTGGAGGACGGGCAGGAGCTGCTGCAGCGCCAACGCAAGAACCTTCCGCCCCAGAGGATGCAGGAATACCTCTTTCTGGCACAGAAGATGGGCCTGAACAACGAACTGACGGCAAGGTTCCAGGCAGTACTGGCGCAGGCCAGCTATTGAACGCGGGCACATAGCCAGCATGGCAAGTACCTACCGATTCATCGCAGACCCCGCAGACCCATCGCCGGTCCTGGCATGGTTCCGGGCCCTCGCTACGCCCCCGGTAGAGGTGCCGACCGCGCGCGCCACGGTGCTGCATTTTGCGCACCTGGGGGCGCTGGCGTACCGGGCCGATGGCCAGATCGACGCGACCCGCTCGCCCGTGGTCACGGTGTTTTCACCAAAGGTGAAACGGGGCGTGCTCTGGACGGTGGGCGAGGTCCATTTTCTCGCCAGCCCCCTGCGCAGCCTGTTCCCCGAGTTGCACCGGGTGGGCAAGGACTTTGCCCGCTGGCTCGCAGGGCACGACTGCGTGTTCTCCCGCAAATCCGGCCCCCACGAATTCGACTACTACCTGGAGGGATCCGTACGCAACTACGACTCGCCGGTGCAGGCGTTCCCCGCAGCGCTGGCCGCCCTCGCCCAGGGGCAGTACTTCGTTGCCGAGGAGGACAACGATGTGCGCCTTGACCAGTTGTGCCGGGCGCTTCGCCTGCGTGGCGTCGCTTGCAGTCCTTGAACGCTGCGCCACCGCCGATCCACCGCCACCCCGCCAAGACCGACCATGCTCAAGCAGGACAAGGAAGACTTCATTGCATTCGCCAGCGGTGGCCGCGAACATACGGCCCAGGTGGTGCAGCGCCTGAATGCGCGCGGGTTGGGCCACTTCGAGGACCATCCCCTGTCCGCCAAACTGGTGCGGCAGCATCTGGCCGGGCTGGTCTCCCTGTGGGATGACAACCCGGTCCCCGGTGCGCGCGATTGGGTGCTGCAGTTCGTCGCCGATGCCCAGATCGCCGATGCGCAGGTCCGGCCCATGATCCAGGCGGCGCTGGCCGACAAAGACTGCCCTTTTCTACCGACGGTGCTCTAAACCATGGGCACCGCCCCTGCCCTGTTCGAGGACTGCGGAGACCTGCTGTTCGCGCTGGCCAGCCACCCAGACCACGAGGTGCGCTGGCGGGTTGCGTACTTCATCTCCAAGGTGCGCAACCGCAGCGAGCCCATGGTCCGCGCCATCCACCTGCTGAAGCTCGATCGCTACGACACGACGCAGGTGTATGTCAGGGCCTGCGGCGTCAGCTGACCTCCACGGTGCTTCGCCTCAATAGTGCGGCGGCAACTCGTCCCGCAGGTTGCGCGGTGCCCCGCCCGCGCCACCATCCGGCGCCTGCTGCCGCAGTTGGATGACCTCCTGCGTGAGCCGGTCGATCAGCTCCTGCTGGCGGTAGATGGTCAGGTTGAGCTGGTCCAGCAGGTCCTCGGTGAAGCTGGCCTTGATCTCCAGGCTCTCCAGCCGCTCGACAATGCGCTGCTGGTCCGCGTCCGGAACCGAGGTCGGCTCCATCAGAGGGCCTGACCGAGGCGCGCCACGCCTTCGCGGATCTTCTCCACATCGGCCGTGGCGAACGACAGGCGCAGGGTTGCGTTGTCCGGGTTGGCGCAGAAGAACGGCGTGCCGGGCACGAAGGCCACGCCCTTCTCGATGGCGCGCTTGGCCAGCACGTTGCCGTCGGCCACCTTGCCGCCGGCACCCGTGAGGCGCGCCCACACGAACAGGCCGCCCTGGGGCTGCACGAACTCGATGGCGTCGCCCAGCTCCTTGCGCAGCGCGTCGCCCATGGCCTGGGCACGCTCGGCGTACACCTTGCGCACCTTGGCCAGCGTGGCGGGCATGCGACCGGCCTTGAGGTACTGGGCGGCCGTGGCCTGGGCGAAGGTACTGGTGTGCGCATCGCTGAACTGCTTGCACATGGTGGCCTTGCCCAGCAGCTCGGCGGGGGCGATCATCCAGCCCACGCGCAGGCCGGGCGAGAGCACCTTGCTCATGGAGCCGCAGTGCGCCAGCAGTTCCCGGCTGCCGGGCACGGTGGCCGACAGGTTGAGCAGGCTGGGCGGGGGGGCTTCGCCGAAGTACAGGTCGCCGTAGGGGTCGTCCTCGACGATCAGGGTCTGGTGCTTCACAGCCATCTCCAGCACGGCCTTGCGGCGTTCCAGGCTGAGCATGGCGCCGCTGGGGTTGCCGAAGGTGGGGATCAGGTAGACGAATTTGGGCTTGTGCTCGGCAATGAGCTTTTCCAGCTCGTCGGTCTTCACGCCGTTGGCGTCGATGGGCGCGCTGATCAGTTCGGCGCCGTACAGGCGGAAGCACTGGATGGTGGCCAGGAAGGTCGGGCCTTCGACGATGACCTTGTCGCCGGGGCTGATGAGGGTCTTGCCCAGCAGGTCCAGCGCCTGCTGGCTGCCGGTGGTGACGATCAGGTTCTCGGGGGCCAGGTCCGTGGCTCCCTTGCTGGCCATGAAGGCGGCGAGCTGTTCGCGCAGGGGCTGGTAGCCTTCGGTGGCACCGTACTGCAGCGCGGCGCCGGGTTCGTCCGTCAGGGCCTGGTTGCTGGCCTCGCGGATGCCGTCCACGTCGAACATGGCGCTGTCGGGAAAGCCGCCGGCAAAGCTGATGATGCCCGGCTTGCCCAGGAGCTTGAAGAGCTCGCGGATGGCAGAGGTTTCTACATTGTTCAGGCGGTCGGCGAATTGCATGGAGTGGAATTCCGGTGGACGGTTAATCCGCCATTGTCGCCAATTGGCGCGCAGGTTTCCTGCGGCGTAGACTTGCCCTTCGACAGAATTCCCCTGGAGACCTGTGCCATGCCCCTGGAAATCCGCCAGCTACCGAAGATGCGCCTTGCCTACATGCGCCACACGGGACCCTACGGCCCGGCCCTGGGTACGCTGTGGGAGCGCTTTGGCCAATGGTGCGCCGAGCACCGCCTGAGCGAGCCGCGCCCCAAGTTCTATGGCATCAGCCTGGACGACCCGGCCTGCACGCCGCCGGAGCAATGCCGCTACGACGCCTGCGTGCAGGTCGGCGTGGGCCTGCGCACGGGGACCGAAGCACAGGTGCAGGACTTTGCGGGCGGCGACTACATCTGCCAGCACTTCCATGGCACCGGCACCCAGCTCGGCGCGGCCTGGGCCGGCATGGGCGCCCCGGGGCAAATCCCCGAGGGCTGGGTGCTGGATGCGCGGCCGGCCGTGGAGGTCTATGACGAGGACTTTGCCATGGACCCGGAGACGGGGGCCTTTGCGTGCTGGCTGTATGCAGCGGTGCGCCGGCAGGACTGAGCTGCCGGCGGGCCGTCAACTCCCGGGCACCAGCGGGCGCAGCGCCTCGAGCAGCCCGGTCGTGCCATGGCGCACCTCGCCTCCACCTGGCTCGACGTCGATCAGTCCCCCACGCTGGTGGGCGTCATAGATGCCTACGAGCAAGCGGGCCGTGCTCTCGCTCACGATGCGGGCGAAACGCTCCATCCACTGCGCGCGGGGGATGGCCTGGGCGGTGACGGTGCGCCCGAGCAGTTCACCCAGGGCGGCCGCCACATCGCTCGCAGCGTAGCGGCGCGGCCCTTCGGCGTGGACGGCCCGTGCGCCGCTTGCCAGGCCCGGGTGCAGCAACAGGTCCGCCGCGATGCGGCCCACATCCTGCGCCGATACCGTGGGGAAAGGCCTGTCGATCTGCAGGTGGAAGGTCGGCAGGACGCCCGTGGCTGCAGCCACCGGAATCAGGCCGTGCCAGCCTTCCATGTGCTCGGCCGACCGCAGGAACACCTTGGGCATCGGCAGCGGGCGCAGGCTTTCCTCAAAGCCGTGGAACACGCTGGGCATGCCGATGTCTTCGGCGACATGCGCGCCGTAGTCGGAGATCGCCAGCACCAAGCCTGGGCGCGCCTGCTCCAGCGCCCTCACCATGCTGTCGATGGAGCGGCGCATGTCGTCCACCGCATCGGGCGCCTGGGGCGTTGGCGGGCAGATGAGCTGCACGGCCTGGGCACCCGCGAGCGCCTGTCCCAGGGCCTCGGGGTCTTGCAGATCGGCCAAAACGACCTCGCACCCGATGGCGGCCAGGCGGCTGGCCAGGGTGGCGTCCCGCAGGATCGCCCGAACCGGCGCGCCGGCCTCGCGCAACGCCAATGAGGTGGAATAGCCGACCTTTCCGGCGGCTCCGACAATTGCAAACATGCTTGAAGTCCTTGGATCAAAAAAGAGTCCCAAGGATGGCGGTCCGGGCCAGCGCCGTCGCGCAGATTCAGACCGCCTATGGCAGCTTCGGGCCGATTTCGCGCGCCGGGCGGGCGATGTCGCCGGGGGTGTGCCCCAGCAGCCTGCGCATGGTGGAGGCCATGTGGCTCTGGTGGGCAAAGCCCGCCGCAGCCGCCACCTCGCTGGCCGGCATGGCGGTGCTGCTGAGCAGGGCCCGGGCATGTTCGACGCGGCGGCGGATGACGTACTGGTGCACGGGCATGCCGGTGCTGTTGCGAAACAGGGTCTTCAGGCGCGTGGCGCTGAGGCCGGCCACCTGCGCCAGGTCGGCCAGGCGCAGCGGGTGGGCCAGGTGGCATTCGATGAAGTCAGTGAGGCGGCGCAGCTGGCGTGCCGGCATCTTCGGCGCGGTGCGGCCCTGTGGCGCCAGGGCGTGGCCGCCTGCTGTCTCGATCAGCCGCACGGCCAGGGCGTTGGCCAGCAGGTCGATGTACAGCGGGTCGGAGGGAAGCTCTGCCTCCAGGTCGGCCTTGATGGCCCAGCCTATGGCCTCGATGCGCGTGTCGCGCAGCTGAAGCCGGGGCACCAACTGCGCCCTGGTGGCCGGCAGGCCGAGATCCTGCGCCACCTGGTCGAGCAGCTGGGGGCGCAGGCCCAAGCGCAGGATGTGGCAGTCGGCATCGTCCTCCCAGGAGCCGCCCACGCCGGCAGGCACCACGTCGATGTCCCCGGGCTTCTGCACACGGCGCATGCGCTCGCCGCCGCACTCGCAATCGGCGTGAACGGGCGGACCGAAATGCATGCCCAGGCTGTGCATCTTGCCGGCACATGCACCCGGCCGCGGGAGATGTGCAAAAAGTCGGCGCGCAGGCCGGTCCATGCCCGCCCGGCGCTGGTCAGCAGGACCTGCGGTGCGAGCGATGGTGGAACGGATGGAGAGGAAGGCATGGTCAACAGGGTTCGACGGGCGTGGGCAGCGCCATGCTGGCCGGCAGCCCACATCGCATCAGGCGAACTCTACACGCTCGCCATCAGGCGAATTCGATTCCCTTGGCCGCCAGCCCGACCAGGTCAATCCGGGTGGCATTGGCATCCAGGTGCGCCGCCATCACCACCAGATCGGCCGCGCTGACCCCGCCAGCCATGATGTCCGTCAGGATCTTGAGCTCCGGCGCCGTGCCCGCCCGGCCCACCACATTGGTCCACAGGGTTTGCGCAATCTGCGTGGGCGTGCTCACCCCCAGCAGCTGCAGCCCCAGGCCCGCAATGGTCTGGCTGCTGGCCCCGGCATCCAGTGCCCGGATCACCTCGCCCACCACGCCCTTGTTGGCCAGGATGGCCGGGCCGCCCAGCGCGCCCAGCAGCTTGGCGGCCTCGCCCGCGTTGCCGTTGATGTCCAGCGCCAGCTTGGTGTCCGTGAGGGTGACGCGCTCCACGTTGCTCACGTTCAGCATGGCCCCATCGGTCAGGCGCTGCAGCGTGTAGCTACCGCTTGTGTTGTGCTGCACGAAGGTCTGCCCCAGCGTGGCCGGGATGACCACGGTGTCGATGCCGGCACCGACATCCACATAGCGTGCCAGGCCCAGTGTGGGGGTGATGGTGTTGTTGCCGGCGTCACCGCTGACAATCACATCGCGCACGGCATCGACGCGGATCGCCCCCCCGCCGGCCATGCCTTCGAGCAGTTGCGCGGGGGTCTTGCCGGCACTTTGCTGCGGGAACACCTGGGCGAACAGGGTGGCCACCTGCTCGGCACTCTGGCCTGCGAGGGTCTGGATGGCGGCGCCTTCACTCTGGTTCAGATCGCGGCCCAGCCACTTCTGGAACAGATAGGCAGCGGCCTCCTCGGCCGCACTGTGCGCCACCGTGAGGCTGGGCCCGGTGGCAAAGCGCACCTGCTCCACATCGACCAGCCAGTCGGAGACACCCGAAGCGGTGTGCGTGAGCTTGATGCCGGCGCCCTCCAGGGTCACGGTGTAGTCGGTGCGCGCGCCTTCCTGGATGGCCACGTCAAACCCGGTACCGCCGTTCAGGCGGTCACTGCCCGTGCCTCCGGACAACAGGTCATTGCCTGCGCCGCCAAACACGATGTCGTCGCCCGCATCGCCATAGACCTGGTCATCGCCAGCCTCGCTACCCACGGTGTCGTTGCCGGCGCCGCCGTGGATCACGTCGTCATCGGGGCCGAGCACGATCCACTGGGCGCCGCCATCGCCGCTGGCCACGTTCTGGCCGGCGCCGCCGATCAGGCGCACGTTGCCCACCACCGCCACGAACTCGATGTTGTCCACCTGAATCACCGAGCCCGCAGGCAGGCTGCGTGCGTCGATGATGACCGCCTGCTTTCCGTCGGCGGGGTTGGTGCTGCCGGTGATGACCAACGGCACGTTCGGATCGAAGCCGGCCCCTGCGGTGGGCTTGAGGATCTGCACGCTCAAGGGCTCGTTGGGCGGCATGCTGGCAAAGAACACCTGGCCGGCATTGATCAGCTCGGGGTTGGTACCGGCAACGCGCTCGATGCGGAAACCCAGTTCGGCCAGCGCGGCGGAACCGGTGCTCGTGCCCGCAAGACCCTCGGCCTGCAGGCCCACACCAGTGGGCACGCTGACCTGCACGATGGGGTGTCCATCGGGGCCCTTGACCAGCGGAATGTCGGCCAGCGGCGAGGGGGTTCCGGGCACGTCAGGGCGGGTGGACACCACCACCGGGATGGTGGTGATGGTGGAGCCGCCGGGGCCGGGCTCGGTGGTGACGGGCACGCCGTCCACGGTGGTCGCCGGTGGGGTCGCAGGGGCCTCAGCCGCTACGGTGGTGAAATTGTAGGTGGTGTTGTCGGTGACGGCCGTGGCGTAGTTGCCCGCCGTGTCCACGAGGGCGTTGGCATCCCAGTTCACATGGTAGGCCGTACCCTCGGCCAGGGCCGACGCGGGCGTGATGACCAGGTGGCCGCTGCTGTTGAGGGTGACCGTGGCGGCAATGTTGCCTGGCGTTCCCACCTTGCGCAGGTAGACCTTGCTCAGATCGCTCAAGGCGTCCAGGGCCTCGCTGAAGGGCAGCACGATGGCGCCAGTGGTCGGTGCCGTTCCGGCATTGTCTGCGGGCGTGCCTGCGGCGCCATTGGGTGTGGGGGCCGTATTGTCGATCGCGTAGGTGTGCGAGTAGGCTGTGCCATGGTTGCCCGCGGCATCGCTCACGCGCACCTTGAGCGTATTGCTGCCGCTCAGCGTCTGGCCCACCAGCGACCAAGTGTCGGTGCCCACTGCACTCGCCGCCAAAGTCCAGGTGCCGCCATCGTCGAGCGAGACGTAAACACGCTCTCCTGCCGCCAGGTTGGAAGTCAACGTGCCGCTGACGGTCTGCGCCGCGGTTTTGGTAATGAAGTCGCTGTCGGACGTGCCTGTGTCAGCCAAGAAGGCAGCGCTGTCCACCGTATTCGTCGGCGCGGCCGTGTCGATGACGATGTCTTTGTTGGCGCCCAGCGAACCGGCCGTGCCGGGCGTGGCCAGCGTGAGCGCAGCGTTCTGATGCGCCCCACCAGCCTCGATGATGGTTGCGCCGTTCAGCATCAGTGCGGAGGTGGAGCTGTAGTCCAGGTCAGCGCTGTTCTGGCCGGCTCCGACGGCGTAGCTGAAGGTCAGCGTGCTGGTGCCGGTGCCGCCGACGTAGACGGCGCTGCCGCCGCTTGCCAGCGCCAGGGTGGGCGTGCCGCCGGTGGTATCGACATCGACGGCGCTGGAGAATGCCACGGTGATGGTGATGGTCTGGGTGGTGCCGTAGCTGCCATCGGGTGTGCTGGCGCTGACGCCGGTGACGCTGGCCTGGTTGCCATCGACGTTCACCGCGGCGGTGCTGCCCACGCTGTTGAGGGTGGTCACGGCATCGTTGCCGGCAGCGTCCTGCAGGAGGCCACCGTTCGCCGACAGCGCGCCCACGGTGATGCCGTTGGCGTCGATGTCGCCGCTGGGCACGGTGTAGCGAAACAGCAATGCGCTGGTGCTGGAGCCGGATACATAGTCGGCATGGCGTGTGGTGCTGCCGACCACGAGCGCGATGCGCGGCGTTCCGCCGAAGCTGTCGACGATGACCGCTTCGCTGAAGCTGACCGTGAAGTCCAGCACACCGTTGGCGTAGTAGGTGCCATTGGGAGGCACCGTCACCGAGGTGACGGTGGGTGCGCTGGTATCCACGGTGATGGTCAGACCGGCGGAGGTGGCCGAGACATTGCCGGCGGTGTCGGTGGACACGGCGGTGATGGTGTGGCTGCCCTGGGTCAGCACGCCAGTGGTGTAGGTCCAGCCACCGGCACCAGCGATGACGGTGCCGAGCACCGTGGCACCTTCGTACAGGGTGACCGTGCTGCCGTTTTCTGCCGTGCCGCTGAACGTGGGAGTGGTGTCGAGGGTGATGTTGTCGTTGTTGGGTGTGCCGGTGTCACTGGCCGTGGCCAAGTCTGGCGTGCCGGGCGTGGCCGGGGTGCTGGTGTCCAGCGTATAGGCCTTGCTGTGCGGGGTGCCCTCGTTACCTGCAGCGTCGACCACCTTCAGTTGCAGCGTGTTGCTGCCGGCGAGCGTGACGCCATTCCAGCTCAGTGTGGTGCTGCTGAGCTTGCTGGTGATGTCGGTCCAATGGGCGCCATTGTCGAGCGAACCGTACAGAATATCGCCGGCCATCACCGAATTGCTCAGTGTGGCGCCGATGGTCTGGCTGGCAGTCTTCGTGATGAAGTCGGTACTGCTGGCACCGGTGTCGGCCGACAGCGTCAGATTGCTGAAGGTGATGGTCGGCGCGGTGGTGTCATAGGTGTAGACCTGCGAAAGCACGTCACCATCGTTGCCAGCGGTGTCGCTCACCTTGACCTTGAGCGTATTGCTGGCAACGAGCGAGACGCCGCCAAGCGACCAGGTGTTGTTGCCAACTGTCGTCGTGGCTGCAGACCAACTGGCCCCGTTGTCGCGTGAGACGTATACCCTGTCTCCCACCACCATGTTGGCCGACAGGGTGCCGCTGATGGTCTGCGACGCCGTGTTGGTGATGAAGTCTGTACCGGATGTGCCGCTGTCGTTGGAGAAGCTGGCGGTTGCAATGGTAGTTCCCGGTGCAGTGGTGTCCAGCGTGTAGTTCTGAAAGCTCAGGCTGCTGTCGTTGTCTGCGGAGTCGGTGACCTTGAACATGACTGAGTTGTTGCCGGCGCTGAGGGTGGCGCCGGTCCAGGTCAGCGAGGTGCCGCTGACCTTGCTCGTGATGTTGGTCCAGTTGCTGCCGCCGTTGGTCGACCCCCAGACCGTGTCAGAGCCCGCGGGTGCACCGCTGAGCGTGGCACTGATGGTCTGGCTGGCAGTCCTGGTGATGAAATCGGTATTGCTGAAGCCCGTATCGGACGACAGCGCAATGCTGCTGAAGGTGGTGGTCGGCGACACGATGTCCAGCGCATAGGTGTGCGAGAAGGCGGTGCTGGCAGCATCCGCGTTGGCAACCCGCGCAAGAAAGGTGTTGCTGCCGGCCAGGGTGGTCGTTGTGCTCCAGGCCTTGGTGCCCTCCGTGTACGTGGTGGCATCGCTCCACGAACTGCCGTTGTCGTAGGACACCTGGACTTTTTCACCCGTACCCAGGTTCGCCGACAACGTACCGCTGATGAGCTGCGAAGCTGTGTTGGTGATGAAGTCGGTCTGGCTGCTGCCGGTGTCGGTGCCCAGGCTGGCGCTGCTGACCTTGGCGGCCGGTGGCAGCAGCTTGACGTCGCTGATGTTGAAGTTTTGAAAGCTCGTGTACTTGGTCGAGGTGACCGTGATGCTGCGCATGTCGTTGAGCGCAGTATCAAAGCTGGAAAAGGTGGACCGGGAGCCCTTGTCATTGACACCGGTCTGGGTATAGCCGGAGATGGTGCCGTCGGCCCAGGTGATGCTGAAGTCCATCGAGCCGGATTCGGCCAGCACCTCAAACGAGTTGATGTCGAAGCTGTAGCCGGCCTCGACGGCGATGGTCATGAGGACGCCTTCGCCGCCAGCCGAGACATACGGATAGAGAGCGTCGTTCGGAGATTCGTCGTAGATGTACATTTCCGGGCCGCTGAAGGTGATGGCGTGGCCCGATACGGTCTTGCCGATGCTGGTGGCCGGCGTTACATCACCGCCGTCGACGCCGTTGACAAAACTCAGCACATCGAGCACGCCGTCGTACTCCGCCAGCGCCAGCGGGCTGGCCTCGATGCTGCCCATGTGGCTTTCCAACGCCCAGTTGCCGCCCAGGCGGGCGGAACCCGTGAGGTCGGTCGAGGCGGCCACGTCAGCACCCGCCAGCCGGGCCAGTGTCGATACGAACTGCGCGCCCACGTCGCCCGCCGCCAGATTGCAGGCATACACCAGAAGGTCGCCGCCGGGTGCCATGGCACGGCCGATGGCGGCCAGTGGAGCGCTGTGTGCCGCCAGGTTGCTGTCCAGCACGGTACTGCCCAGCAGCAGCGATCCCGCGCTGCCATGCGCCAGCACATGCACTGCGGTCACGTCGCCCCTGTCGCCCAATGCAGCGGCCATTTGCGCCAGACCATCGTGCGTGGCTTCAATGCGCACGACTTCCACATCGTGCCCCAGGTCCCGCAGCAGGATGTCGATGTCTTCGACGCGGCTGTCGACGAAAGCCACTTCGCGCCCGGCAGAAGTGGATGGGACAAGGGAGGTATTGCTCATGGAAGGGGGCTTCTCGGGATGGGATCGGCCCTCGTGCGAAGCGCACAGAGGGCTCTCAAAAGGAATGCGATTTGTGAAGGCTGTCATGCGTTTTCCGACGCACGATGCCTCTCACCTCGCGCAGGGAGACCCATCCCACAGGACGGTGTTACTTATTGAAAATAAGTGAATCCGATGTAGGGGTCAATACAAACATGGGCGTTTACACAAAATATACAAACGCATCCACAAGGCTGGGCAGTGAATGCGCCCCACCCGCCATCCCGTCTCCACCATCCCGTCACCGAAAAGCGCCTGCGCGAACGCGGTGCCCATCGCTCCCCCGGCCGCTGGGCTCGTTCGACTTCAGCGCCACTGCCGCGCAAAGAACTCCACCACCTCATTCTCCAGCTGTGGCTGGTAGGCCACGCGGTCGAAGCCCGGCGGGTTGGCCGCGGCATCACCGGCATCCGAAGGCAGCGGCATCGAGGGTTGCGCCATGAAGGCGAAGTGCCCTGCCCCCGCCGCCGTGCTGGCCTGTGCCTTGGGCATGTGTTCGGCAACGCGGCCGCCGTGGTACTTGCCGACCAGCACGGTATCGCGCTCGGCCACGATGACACGCACGGGCACGGCGACGGCCGCCAAGCTCTCGGGGGTGAAGACCACGGCCAAGGGTGCGAGGGCGACGATGGCCCGGATGCGCGGATCGGGCACGGAGACGCGCTGCGCGTCACGGCCCGGGGCGGCCGCAGGCGCCGCCAGGGCCGCCGGAAGCGGACCGGTGGCAGGCAGCTTGCCCAGGGAACAGAACATGGGGTCGTCCTGCACGCTGCGGCAGTGCTCGGCGGCGCGCTGGGGTTCGGCCTCGGCCCCGGCCAGCGCCAGCACGGTGTAGCCGCCGGCGGAATGGCCTACCGCGCCGATGCGGCCGGCCGGAATGCGGCTGCCCCAATCGGGGCTGGCCAGCAAGGCATCGAGCACGCGGCTGACCTGGCGCGGGCGCTCGCCGAAGTAGTGGCCGGAGGTGACCATGGAGCGGTCCTGCCAGTTATCGCCCGGGTGGCGCAGGGCAGCGACGAGGTAGCCATCCCTGGCCAGCCGCGTGGCCAGGTTGTGGTGGCCCACTTCGGAGCCACCCGTGCCGTGCGAGATCAGCACCAGGCCCTTGAGCGGCGCCTGCGCAGCGGGTGCACCGGGTGCCACCACCGGCTGCCAGGGGCCCATGGGCAGGGCACGGGCCGGCGCAGCGGTGGGGTAGAACAGCGCGACCTGGATGGGGGTGTCGCCGGGAACGGTGAGCGTGCGGTAGCCCGCCTGTTGTCCTTGTTGCTGCGCTTGTGTGGCTTGCGCGCCGGCCTGGCCAGCCAGGCCCAGCAGGGCTGCGGCGGCGAGCGTCTGGAACAGCAGGTGCATCATGGTGTGTGCCTCAGTGGTTGGACCGCGAAAACAGCGGCATGGACGGCACTGTAGGCAGGCTGGCTGGCCCGGCATACCGGCTTGCGACGAAATGCCGGGAGGCGTCGCCAAATGCCGGGATGCAGGCGCGGGCGACGTCCATGCGGCAACGCCCGCCATGGCAAATTCAATCGCTCCGGATATCCGCCCGGGCAGCCACCGCGCGCATGGCCGGCAACTCACGCTCGATGCGCGCACGCAGGCCGCCGCCGTTGGACCACGCAGGGGTCATGCCGATGTCCACCAGCTTCTTCCTGAACTCGGCCGAGGCCATGGTGTCGGCCAGGGCCTTCTCCAGCTTGCCTTGCACCGGCGCGGGCAGCCCAGCCGGGCCGACGAAGGCGAACCAGGAGCCCATGTCGAAGCCGGGGTAATCGCTCTCCGCGACGGTGGGCACGTTGGGCAGCAGCGCCAGGCGCTGCGCGCCCAGGGCCACGATGGGCTTGATCTTGCCGGCCTTGATGAGCGGAGTGGAGGCCACCACCGTATCGACCGCGAACTGCACCTGCCCGCCCATCAGCGCCGTGAGGTTGGGCGCGCTGCCGTTGAAGGGCACATGCAGCATCTTCGCGCCGGTGGTGGACTTGAGCACCTCGCCGCCGAAATGCACCGACGAGCCGGTGCCGTAGGAGCCGTACGAGAACTTCTCGGGCGCGGCCTTGGTCTGGGCGATAACCTCCTTGAACGTGCTGCCGGGAGTGTCGTTGTGGGCCACCAGCAGCAGGCCCATGTCGGCCACCAGGCCCAGCGGCGTGAAGCTGCGCACCGGGTCGTACGGCAGGTTGCTGCGGATGGCAGGGTTCAGCGTGAAGGTGGTGTTGGCGCCCAGCAGCAGGGTGTAGCCATCGGCAGGCGCCTTGGCGACGATGGAGGCGCCCACCACCGTGCCGGCACCGGCCCGGTTCTCGACCACCATGGGCTGGCCCAGGCGCTCCCCCAGGGCGGTGGCCAGCAGCCGGCCCAGGATGTCGGTGGCGCCGCCGGGTGCAAAGGGCACGATGAGCTTGATTGGCCGGTCGGGGTAGCCTTGTTGCGCCCACGCCCCGGCCGGCGCCGCCAGCAGGGCCGCAGCGGCCACGAGACACGACAGAAAACGGGAACGCGGCATGGCGACGGGCATGGAAAGGCTCTCCGGAAAGAAGACAGGGGGCGACAGGAACGGTGAAGGGGCAAGGTCGCCCGAGGCCTCAGCGCAACAGCGGGCTGGGCACCCGGGAGTAGCCGCTGGCCAGGTCATACGCGTGGCCGATCTGCAGCACGGCGGCATCGGACTGCACGGGGCCGATGACCTGCAGACCGGCGGGCAGGCCTTCGGGGCCGAAGCCCGCGGGGGCCGCCAGCGCAGGCAGGCCGGCCATGGTGGCGGGCACCACGGCCTCCATCCAGCGGTGGTAGGTGTCCATGCGGCGGCCGGCCACCTCGTGCGGCCAGTCCAGGCTGGCGTCGAAGGGGAACACCTGGGCAGCGGGCAGCACCAGGAAGTCGAAGCGCGTGAACAGCCCGCGCAGGGCCTGGTACCAGGCCGTGCGCACGCGCGCCGCGTCATAGACCTGCATGGCGGTGAGGGTGAGGCCACGCTGTATCTCCCACACCGCCTCGGGCTTGAGTTGGGCGCGCTTGGCGCCGTCGTGGTACAGGGCCGCATTGGCGCCGGCCACGCTGAAGCTGCGCAGGTCGAGCCAGGCATTCCACAGCTGCGCCAGGTCGAAATCGACCACCGCCTTCTCGACCGTGCAGCCCACGGTGCGGAAGTGGTCGAGGGCCTTTTCGCAGGTGGTGTAGACCCCGGTTTCAGTGGGCAGGTAGCCGCCCAAGTCGCCCAGCCAGCCGATGCGCATGCCCTTGAAGTCGCGCTGCAGCGGCTGGCCGAAGGCGGCCACGTCGTCGCTGCGGCGCGTGAGCGGCAGGCGCGCGTCGAACCCGGCCTGCACCGACAGCAGCAGCGCCAGGTCGGGTATGTTGCGCGCCATGGGCCCGGTCACGCTGAACTGCTGGAAGAACACCTCCTCGGCCGGGCCGTGCGGCACCAGGCCGGGCGAGGTGCGCAGGCCATACACGTTGTTGAACGCAGCCGGCGTGCGCAGCGATCCCATCATGTCCGAACCATCAGCCACGGGCAGCATGTGCAGGGCCACGGCCACCCCCGCCCCGCCGCTGCTGCCGCCGGCCGAGCGCGCCGGGTCGAAGGCATTGCGCGTGGTGCCGTACACCGGGTTGTAGGTGTGCCCGCCCAGGCCAAACTCGGGCGAATTGGTGCGTCCGATGAAGAGCGCACCGCTGGCGCGCATGCGCTCGTAGGCCACCGCATCGGTGCTGGTGACCTGGCCCGCAAAGAGCGGGGAGCCACGCGTGGTGACCATGCCGGCAGCAGGCGCGATGTCCTTGGGCGCCTGGGGCATGCCGTGCAGCGGACCCAGGCTCTGGCCTCGCGCCAGCTGCGCGTCGCGCTCGGCGGCCTGGCCGCGCAGGGCATCGCGGTCGGCCATGGCCACCAGGGCGTTGACCACGGGGTTCAGGCGGTCCACCTGGGCCAGGTAGGCATCGAGCACCTCCACACACGAGACCTCGCGGGCCTGGATGGCGCGCGACAGGCCCACCGCCGTATGGGCGACGATGCCGCTGGGCGCGATGCCCGTGGACGGCAGGGTGGAGAGGTCAGGCATGGCGGTGATGGATGAATGTGTCATTTCAAAGTCAGCATAGGCAGGCGGCTGCTTTTCTACAATCGCTGATTTCTTCAGTTACCTTTGCGTTTTACGCAAACCGCCGCCCCAGGGGACTTCCATGCTTTCCAGCCGCCTCCAAGACACGGCCCTGCGCTACTTCCTGGAAGTGGTGCGCAGCGGCTCCGTGAGTGAAGCCGCTGTGCGCCTGAACGTATCGCCCTCGGCCGTGAGCCGGCAGGTCGCCGCACTCGAAGATTTGCTGGGCCTGCCGCTGTTCGAGCGGCGACCGCGCGGCATGGCGCCCAGCGCGGCGGGCGAATTGCTGGCCGCCCACGCCCGCCGCGGCGCCATGGAGGCCGACCGCGTGGTGGCCGACATCCAGGCGCTGCAGGGCCTGCACACCGGCCTGGTGCGGGTGTGCAGCTCGGCCGGCTTCGCCATCGAGTTCCTGCCGCGCGTGATGGCGCAGTTCCGCCAGCAGTACCCGGGCATCCAGTTCCATGTCCGGGTGGCCAGCCCGGCGGCAGTGACCACGGCCGTGCTCCACGGCGATGCCGACGTCGGCCTGACCTACAGCCGTTCCGCCGAGCGCGACATCCGCGTGCAGCACCGCGAGGCCTCGCCCGTCATCGCCATCATGCGGCCCGACCATGCGCTGGCGCGCTTCAAGTCGGTCACGCTGGCACAGATGCACCCCTACCCCATCGCCCTGCCCGAGCGCGACAACACCGTGCGCCAGCTGTTCGACATCGGCTGCAGCCAGCGCGGCCTGGTGTTCGAGCCGGTGCTGGTGTGCAACCACTTCGAGACGCTGACCCACTTCGTGCTGCACGGCGGCGGGCTGTCGATATCGGGCGAGGTGACGGTGCGCGACCGCGTGCGCCGCGGCGAGCTGCATGCCGCCCAGATCCGCGAACGGGGCATGAGCGAGCGCGCCGTGGAACTGCAGACGCTGAGCGGCCGCACCCTGCCCGCGGCGGCGCGCATGTTCCTGGAATTCCTGAGCGCACAGCTGGTGGCGCGGGAAGGGGGGTGATCAATCAGGTCAAGGGCTTGATCAGCACGTACAAGGTGAGCCCCGGGATGTAGTTGTCGATCTGGGCATGACCCCGGTACCCGGCACGCTCGTACATTGCGGCCGTCTTTTGCGACAGCGATTCGATGAGGCTTTCGCTGCATCCGGCTCCTCTGGCGGCCTCCTCGATGCCGGCCAGCAGTCTGCTGCCAAGGCCTTTGCGCCGATGCCCGGCATCCACCCAGAGGTATTCCACATACAGCCGGTCCAGCTCGATCCGACCCACCGCGCCACCGATCAGGTGACCGTTTTCGCGGACCAGGCAGGCCAGCGGCTGAGGCTCTCCTGCACCGACGGATGCACGGTCATGGGCAATGACCGCCTTGGAGATCTGCGCAACCACCCGCCCTTCAGGCGCAAAAGAAGTCTCTAGCTCGTTCATGTTCCACCGCAGCGATTTTTCTGCTGATCTGTTGCGCCACGTAGCCTGCGCCCCGTAGCGCATGGACCCCTTTGCAAAAATGGTGCTGTTCAGGGGTTCACCGCAAACAGCGCCGACGTGCTGCAAGCAAGCAGGCAAGCCATGCAGTCTAGGCAACACCGCATCAATTCGCCGTAAAAAGACGGGGGGAAGCCATCAAATCGCCGTCAAGAACCCTCTGCAGGACAATGCCGCATCCGACAAGAAGACATCCCCCCACCCCACCATGAAAACCGAGCAGATCGAGCCCTTCTTCGCCGCCCTCAAGGCGGCCAACCCCATGCCCAACACGGAGCTGGAGTACACCACCCCGTTCGAACTGCTGGCCGCCGTGCTGCTTTCGGCCCAAGCCACCGACGTGGGTGTGAACAAGGCCACGCGCAAGCTGTTCCCGGTGGCGGGCACGCCGCAGGCCATCCTGGACCTGGGGCTGGAGGGGCTGGAGGGCTACATCAAGACCATCGGCCTGTACCGCACCAAGGCCAAGAACCTGCTGGAGACCTGCCGCATCCTGGTCGAGCAGCATGGCAGCGTGGTGCCGCGCACGCGCGAGGAACTGGAAGCCCTGCCCGGCGTGGGGCGCAAGACGGCCAACGTGGTCCTCAACGTGGCCTTCGGCCAGCCCACGATGGCGGTGGATACGCACATCTTTCGCGTGAGCAACCGCACGGGGCTTGCGCCTGGAAAGGATCCGTTGGCGGTGGAGTTGCAGTTGATGAAGCGGGTGCCCGAAGCGTATGCGGTGGATTCGCACCACTGGCTCATTCTGCTGGGGCGGTATGTGTGCCAGGCGCGCAAGCCGCGGTGTTGGGAGTGTGTGGTGCCGCGGTATTGCGACTTTGAGCCGAAGACGCCGGCACCTTGAGCCTTGAGCCTTGTTGGCGGTGGTTGGGCTATGCCTTGATTGAGGGCGGGGGCCGGGGTGTGCGCCCGGCGGCGCACCTACCTTCTTTTGCGTCGCCAAGAGGGTGTAGAAGAAATCTATTTGAGCCGCGCAAGGAGCATGCGAGCCTGCGCCAGCCAGACCCAAGCGGCAGCGTA